>NZ_JAINVG010000086.1 GCF_020400725.1 Streptomyces sp. NK15101
AGTGGCGACCGCCCGGAACTGCTTCAGGCGATTGATCGCCCGCTCGACGGTGTTGCGCTTCTTGTAGCGGTCCTCGGCGAAACCGGGTGGCCGTCCGCCGCGTGAGCCCTTGCGCAGGCGGGCGGCCTGGCTGTCACTCTTCTCCGGAATCATGTGGCGGATGCCCCGCCGTCGCAGGTACTCGCGGACGGGTCCGTTGCTGTAGGCCCTGTCGGACGCGAGGCTGTCGGACTTCTTGCGTGGTCGTCCCAGGCCCGGTCTGGGCACCCGGATCTTCTCCAGGACCGGCTTGAACTGGGTGCAGTCGGCCCGCTGACCTGAAGTGACGATCAGGGACAGCGGGCGGCACCGTCCGTCCGCGCTCAGGTGGAGCTTGGTGGTGAACCCGCCGCGCGAGCGGCCCAGGCCCTCACCTCCAGCACCACCTCCACCAGGCGGCCGACGAGGCTCTGCCACGGTGTCTCGTCCTGGTGTTCCCCTTCTTCGGTCCCCTTTGCGGAAGGTTCCGGAGACGGATCGGTGCGGGCACCGGCCGCGTGCTGATGCACGCGCACGATGGTGGAGTCCA
Source organism: Streptomyces sp. NK15101 (assembly GCF_020400725.1). Taxonomy (GTDB): domain Bacteria; phylum Actinomycetota; class Actinomycetes; order Streptomycetales; family Streptomycetaceae; genus Streptomyces. The sequence goes on from NZ_JAINVG010000086.1 coordinate 569, forward strand.
CAGAGATGTCCCAGTCGATCTCACCCGCCGCGTCGGCCGCGGCCTGGACCTGCTGGAGCAGCCGCTCCCAGGTGCCATCGCCCGACCACCGGCGGTGGCGCTCGTAGACGGTCTTCCACGGCCCGAACCGTTCGGGCAGGTCACGCCACTGCACCCCGGTCCGCACCCGGTGCAGAATCCCGCTGATCACCTGCCGGTGATCCCGCCACCGGCCACAACGACCGTTGCTGACCGGTAGAAGTGGCCGAAGCTGCTCCCATTCGGCATCCGTCAAATCACCCCGCCCCATGTCCATATCAACGACTCAATCGAGCGGCAGTCACATGATCGGCCGGACAAGTCCTAGTACTGCAGCAGGATTTCGCTGTCTGACCTGGCCTTTTCGCCGGATGGCGGGAGTACAGCGGGACTCCGGTCGTGCGGGGGTGGCCTCAGGGAGACCGCCCCTCGATCGTGCGACAACGCCGCAGGTAGTGACAGCGGCGGGCGACTGCCTGGCGCCGGCGGCGCCAGTTCGACCATCTCAACGCATGGCGTCTGCCTCGGTGTCCGCTCAGGTGCGGGGGCCGGGCACGACAAGCTGCCAGGAGTCGCCGAACCTCCGCCACTGTGAGCCCGATGACCCCGGCTGTCCCACCTGTTCCGCCCCCTCTTCCCAGGACTGGTGTGCCGTGGCGGCCAGGAAGGCGTGGGCGAGCATGGCCAGAGTGATGTGCCGGTACCAGCCGGTGTAGCGGCGGACCTCGTACTGGTCCAGGCCGCACTCGTTCTCGCGGCCTGGAAGCACTCCTCGATCGCCCAGCGTGCCCCGGCGACCCGCACCGACTCCCGGACGGTGACGTGAAGGGGTGCGTAGGCGAGGTGTAGGCGATCTCGTCGGGTTTGCTGATGCTGCGCCGGGCCAGCGCCCAGCACATCCGGTGGGGGACCTCGCCCTGGTAGTCGAACTCGGCGACCGCCGGCAGCCGCACCGCTGTCCAGTGGTAGACGCGGGGCCCCTTCGCGCCGTCGCCGCATGAGATCCCATCCCACGCTTCGTCCGGGGCCTGCGCGAACAGAACCTCGATCGCTGAACAGCCCACGCTGAAATGGGACTTGGGTACGGCCAACACGTAGCCGACACCCGACTGCTCCAGCAGCCGACGGAGTCGGTTGTCCTGACCGTAGGCGGAATCCGCGGTGATCCAGGAGATCGGCAGCGACGAGGCGAGGGCCCGCAGCGCCATGTGCCGGGCCAGTGCGCCCTTGGTGGCGAACTCCCGCTCGTCGGGGACCCCTGCGGTGCGGCAGCGTTCCCGGTCCTCGGTCCAGGGCTTCGGGAGGTAGAGCTCGCGGTCGACCAGGGCCCGGCCACGGACGGAGGAGTAGGCGGCGAGGACGCCGATCTGGCAGTTCTCGGTCCGTCCGGCGGTTCCGGAGTACTGGCGCTGGACCCCGGCCGAGGCGGTGCCCGACGGCCAGGAAGAGACCGTCCAGTTCGAGGTTTCACTGCGCGGCGGCATACTCGGTGATCACCCTGGAAGGCTGTCCCGCCGCTGTCACCACCTACGGCGTTGTCGCACGATCGAGGGGCGGTCTCCCTGAGGCCACCCCCGCACGACCGGAGTCCCGCTGTACTCCCGCCATCCGGCGAAAAGGCCAGGTCAGACAGCGAAATCCTGCTGGAGCACTAAAGCTCCAGGGCCTGCCTCAGCGTCTCCACCAGCGCGAGCACCCCGCTGCTCGCCGCGGCGCCGTCACGGACGATGGCCAGCCACCCCCGGGCCTGATCCCCGTCCACGGGGCGGTCGTCCTCACCGGCCCGCACCAGCTCTCCACGGAGCTGCTCGGCCGCCTCGCGCTCGGGACCCGCCGCGCGCAGCAATGCCACGAGCGCTCCGGCCAGCTGGACGGCGTCGGCGGGGCCTCCCCCCTGCTGGACGATCTGGTTGACGCCATGGTCACCGATGATGGTCTGTCCGCTGATGGGCGCGTTGAAGTTGTTCGTCGTCATGCGTCGTCCCTCTCGTCCGCGTGTCGGGCAGTGTCGTTCTGTGTCATCCCGTCGTGCCGCCTGCCTTTGCCGTCGGCGGGGGCATCGCGCCGCCGGCAGCCGCGCCCGAGGCGGCCGTCAGCCCGACGACCGTCCCGGTGGCGACGTTGGTCCCGCCGCTCCCGAAGATGTTCTGTCCGACGACCGCACCCTTGAAGGTGTACGAGTGGTGGGTGATGAGCGTCCGGGCGCGCTCGAAATCGGACGTGTCCACGTTGTGGTCCTTCAGGAACTGCTCCGTCGCGAGCAGCACCCCCTGCTGGAGCCGCTGGAAGGTGTCCAGCACGTCCATCCGCTGGAGGTAGTCGAGCCGGTCCAGGTCCGCCGCCCATGCGCGGACGCTGCCGACCGTCCCATAGTCGAAGTGCCCCTTGCGGTGGATGATGCGGCGCCGGTCCCACCACAGCCGCCAGACGTTCCGCACCCCCTGCGTTCCCCGGCGCAGGAGCCGCGCCGGCGCCCTCGACAGCAGCTTCCACAACCCCGACAGGGTGACCCCGAACAGCTGCCAGACCTCTTCCAGCCATCCACGCGGCAGCTGCGACACCACGCGAAACACCGCATGCAACGGCGGCAGGACGTAGGCGGAGACCTCCCAGGACAGCAGCGACCGGCTGAGCCGGGCCCGTACGAACATCGTCACCACGTAGGCGCCTCCGGCACCGACCACGTCCAGGGCGAGATAGGTACGCATCACCTGGCTCTTCTCCCCGATACCGGCCTCCACCAGCGCGGGATCGATGTGGGTGCGCGGCCGCCGCAGCGGATCCGGCAGCAGCTCCGCCCCCAGGTCGTGCGCCTGGTGTCCCTGGACGTACAGCCGATTACGGGCGCGCAGTTCCTCTATCCCCGAGGTGTCGGCCAGCCGCTCGATCAGACGCGTGTGCAGATCGGCCGCCGAAAATGGGGTCATCGGCAGGTCGACCCCCTGGGCGTCCTGTGCGGGCCGGCCGACCTCGATGCCGGCCCACACGGTCTCACTGATCCGCACGCCATTGCCGACGAACGGGCGCTCCTTCTCGCCCGACGTGCCGTACGGCACCACATTGGTCTCGTCGCGCTCGTCGAGCTCCTCCTCGATCCGGGAACCGATGGCCGGCGCCCCCTCGCGCGGCGTGCCCTTGCCGCGGTGGACCCGGCGGGCCGCGCGCCGGCAGACGACAGCGGCGACGAACGTCACCAGGGTCGCACCCAGGAGCCCGTACGCCGCCAGTCGTACGCAGCTGCCCAGCCGCTCCCCCGGCTCCTCCTCCGGCCCGATCAGCGCGATGAGCGCGGCGACCAGGGAGAAGATCAGGACCAGCAAGCAGGCCGCGAGCAGGACGTCCCGGATCGCATGCAGGCGCCGTGCGACCCGGGCGTGCCGGACGAGCGCCACGAGGTCGATGCCCAGGGGCAGACCGTGCGCCCTGAGGCGTTCGGAGACGAGGTCCTGGAGTACGGCATCGGTGAAGGACGTGTTCAGGTACGCGTACCCGCACATGAGCCGGGTCGCCTCGTCGTCGTGGTACCGCGGCAGCGCCGTAGAAATCTGTTGCGTCATCAGTTCCCCCTAGCTGGTGCGCAGTTACACCATAAAGAGGGGGTGGTCACTTGTCTTCCGATCGTTCGACATCGTGCGACGCGAGTACCGGGGAGGACCCGGGACCGGCCGGCGCAGGGGGCGCTCCCCACCGGCCGATGGCCCGGGGGCGGCCGTGAGAGGCCGCGGCCCCGAGAGCGATCCGAAGCTCGCCCGCGTACACGTTCATGTCCGGCCCGGCCAGGAAGCCCACCGGTGTCAGGACCGTCTCGACCGCCAGGTCCACGGCGAGTGAGGACGACGCCAAGACGGCCGAGAGTACCGGGACGCCCGCCATCACCGCCTTCTGCACCAGCTCGCTGGCCCGCCGCTGTCATTACCCGCGGCGTTGTCGCACGATCGAGGGGCGGTCTCCCTGAGACCACCCCCGCACGACCGGAGTATCGCTGTACTCCCGCCACCCGCCGAAAGACCAGGTCAGACAGCGAAATCCTGCTGCAGTACTAGCCGGAGATCCGCTCCCAGGCCTCCTCGAACATCTCGTGCAGGGGCGCCGTCGGCAGCACCCGTAGGAACGGGGAGCGGATCCGGTCGGCCCACAGCGGCCGTACCAGATGGCTCGTCAGTTTCACGGTCTCCAGGGGCAGGTGCGGGGCCTTGAGCTCGGTCCAGTCGCCGGGCAGGAACAGGGTCCGGCCGGCCCGTGCCCGCTTGGCCTCCAGGACCGCGCCGGTGGCGAGGAGTTCCGCCCGGGCCTCCGCGTGCCGCTTGGTCGACCAGCCGTTCCACCGCCGCACGTTCCGGTCGGTGGGCGCGGCGAGGGTCGCCAGCTGGAGGTACAGGGCCGCCGCGTCCGCGCCCACGCCGAGCTTCGCCGTCACCCGGGCGACGAGCTCCGGGCAGGAGCGGCGCGGGTCGGCCTCGTACGCGCCGGCCGGTACGGCTCCGGACCCCGCGCGGCGCGCCATGCGGTCGAGTCCGCCGCCGGCGAGGAGCGGTGCCACCCGGTCCAGTTCCTGGACGAGTTCGGTGATCCCGCGGAGCTCCCGCCACGTCGCGGGGTCGGTGACCGCCGCGGGGCGCAGGAAGGCGGCGCCGCCGGCGGTGCACACCACGAGGGGCCCCGAGTCGTAGGCGGTCACCGGATCGGGCCGGTCCTCGGTGTGCCCGGCCACGGGGAGCGTCCGGGGCCCGAAGCGCTCGGCGATCCGCGCCGACCTGTCCTCGACGCGGCCTCCGGAGAGACCGAGCAGCAGTTCCGGACGGTCCAGCTCGGCGCGCAGCCGCTCGTACAGGGCCTGCGCGCCGGCCAGCGCGGGGTCGCCGACGGGCCGGTCCGTCCACGCCCATACGAGGGCGCTCGCGATCTCCGTGAGCGCGAGGCCCACCGGGGTCCGGTAGGGCAGCTCGGGCCCGGCCGGCGGTACGGCTCTGACCTCCACTGCCATGCTGTGCGGGACCGCCGCCAGCTCCCAGCCGATCGCGGGCACGGTCCCGTCCCCGGCGGCCTCGTAGCCGCCGGCGAGGCGCCGGGCCCACACCTCGGCGAGGCCCAGGTCGGCCTCCAGGGCGTCGGCCGTCTCGTCGTGCACGGCGGGCTGCGCCCCGAGGAGCTCCCGCCACACCCCGGCCATCCGCTCCACGGCCGCTTCGATCCCGCCCGGCCGCCACAGCTCGGCCGGGTCGTCGGGCAGGGCGGCGGCCAGAACGGCCCTCCGGCCGGCGCCGCCGAGCCGGGCGAGCAGCCGCTCGTACGACTCGGCCGTCAGCGCGGTCGCCTTGTAGGGGGCCTTGCGCACCAGGGCCCGCTGCTCCTCCCGGCCGCTCCGGCCGACGAGTCCGGCGACGACGAGCCGGGCCACGGGACGTCGGACGCCCGTCAGTTCGGCGAAGCGCGCGGCCGCCGACTCCGGAACCACGAGCGGACCATGGGCGTCGACGGCCGCCACGAGGGCGCGGAGCCGCTCGGCGTCGTCCCGCTCCACACGCACGTGCCGTACCCGCGTGGCCACGCCCGGGACCGGGTCGGCGTGCGGATCCTCGGCGACGGGCGCCACGAACCAGTGCTCCGTGCCCCCGCCCCGGACACCGGCGGACGCGACGGCCGTGCCTCCCTCGCGCAGGGTGCTCAGGAGCGCGGGGATCGACACGCTCCCGACCCACCAGCGGCTGCCCGCGCGGGCGAACGGCTGGTCCGCCCAGGCGTCCAGGAGCGCGAGGAGAGCGGCCCGCTCCGCGTCCGGGGTCGGCGCCACGGCCGCCCGCCAGGCGACGGCGTCGATCGTGCCGAGGAGCTGCGACCAGTCGTGCGGCGGGGCGGGCGGCGAGAGTCGGCGCACCTCCTCGGCGATGGTCCCGGCCAGGCAGGCGCCGTCGGCGGCGAGCGCGGTCAGCGTCGCCGGCAGCGCCACGTCGGGGGTGCGCCGCCACGGGTCGTGCTCGCCGGTGTCGACGAGGCCGCACAGCGCGGGGACGAGCTCGGTGTCCGGCGCGGACCGGCGGAGCCGCACGGGCGGTGCCTCGGAGAGGAGGACGACGCGCCGGTGCAGGGCGCGCCGCCGCTCCTCCACCAGGGCGGCCCGCTCGGCCACCGCGACGACGGCTTCGACCAGGACGGGATCGGTGACGTCCGGCAGCTCCCGCGCCACGGCCTCGCGGAGGGCCGCCGTGCTGTCGGACGCGGCCGTGAGCAGCGTGTCCGCCGTCTCCCGGCTCACGCTCCGCAGCGCCCGCGACCCGGCGGCGTCCCGCGTCCGGAGCAGGTACCAGAAGGCCGGGGGCAGGGCCACGCCCCCGGACGGGGTGACCCGCCGGGCCGGCTTCACCCGGGGGTGCCGGGGCGAGCGGTGCCCGTCCAGCTCCCACAGCAGGACGCCGTCGGCGGCGTACGCCCGTACGCCCGTACGCGTCTCGGCCTCGGCGAGGACCACGTCCTCCACGGCGCCCTCCGGCGGCGCCCACAGCGCCCAGGGCTTCTGCCCCTGCCGGTCGATGGCGAACCGGGCCGCGCGTCCGTCGATGCTCTGCACCAGATAGTGGTCGGGCGCGGGGTCGCGGTGCGGGGTACGGAACAGGATCCGGGTCCCGACGAGGCCGTCCCTGCTGCCGAGCGGGGAGCCGGTCAGGCCGTCGGGCAGCGGGGCGAGGTGGAGTGCCTCGGAGGACAGGGCCATGTCCGCCTCGGACGGTTCCGTCGCCGGGTCCGCGCTCGCCGGGCGGCCGGGGAAGTCGGGCACGTCGGCGCCGCCCCGCGGCTCGCCGGTGACCGGGTCCACCAGCTCCCACGGGCGCCTGTCGTACACGCCGTTGGTCCAGATCCGGGAGCCGTCGCCGAGCTGCAGTTCGTTCCCGTCGATGCCTTCCGTCCCGCCCGGCCGCAGCGCGCGCAGGCCACCGTGCCGGCCCCCTCCGTCGGCGGTCTCGAACTGGAAGCCGTAGGCCCCGTCGAGCTTCCCGCCGTACGGCACCAGACCGCTCTGCTCGTCCGGCGCGAACGGCGCCTCCGGCCGGTCCGCCCAGTACGCGGTGTCGCAGAAGTAGGGATCCGGCTTGACCGTCCAGCTCACGAGGAAGGATCCGCCGACGTAGTGCACGGCGTACATCGTCGCGTCCTCCGGCACCGTGAACCGGCAGGAGCCCCGGACGCCGTCCGGATCGACGGCGACCGCCCGGTCGGCCCCGAACACGGTGAGCACCGGCCAGGTGCAGGTCACCCCGGCGACTCCGGTCACCCCGGGCACCGGCCGGACGGCAGCGTCCTCGGAGCCGGGGGCGGTTTCGTTCCCGGAGCCGGAGTCGGAGCCGGAGTCCGAGCCGGCTCCGGCTTCGGATCCCGCTCCCGCGCTCGCGCCCGCTTCCGCGGCGAACTCCGCGTACACCGACTCCAGCGCGGGCCAGGCGAGTTCCTCGGGGAGGCCGGCCGCGAGCGAGCGGCGCAGGGCGCCCGCCGCGCTCGTCGCGCCGAGGGCGTCGGCGATCCCGTCGAGCGCCGTCACGGTCGGCCGGTCGAGGAGGGTCTCCAGCTCGGCCACGGACTCCTCGGCGCCCGCCATGCCGCCGCCCCCGACGGTGTCGACGAGCTTGCCGACCCGGCCTGCCACCTCGTGGGCGATGCCCTCGTTCCCCGGGAGGAGCGTCACGGCCGATCCGGGCTGCCGGCCGCGTGCCGTGAACCGGCTGGGCAGCAGGTTCGTGTGCACGGTCCCCTCCAGGCGGGGGCCGAACACGGGGTCGGCGGCCAGCGCGGTGAGGTCGCGCCGGGACTTCTCGCCCCAGAAGCGCATCCGTACGGCCGGGCCCGGGTCGGCGACCGCGACCCCGGCCGCCAGGCAGGCGTCGAGGACGTCCGCGTCGAAGCCCTGGTAGTGGTGGCGGGTGGTGTGCAGCGTCACCGGCGCGCCCTCGGCCCGCAGGCGGGGCCCCAGGCGGCCGATGAGGTCGAGGAGTTCCGCCGGCAGCGGCTGGCGTCCGACCCCGCCGCCGGGCTGCAGGGCGTACTGGTACATGCGGACGAAGGTGCCGAGCCATTGGTGGAGTCCGCCCTCCGGCACGATCCGCCCGGCCTCCATCGCCCCGGCCGCGCCGCAGCCGATCAGCATCCGCAGCCACGCGCCGCCGTCGGTGACCCCGTCGGGGAAGACCTCCAGCAGGCCGGCCGCGATCGCGTCCGTCGGCGGATGGGCCGTCAGGACCGGCTCGGCCGCCGCCAGCAGGGCGTCCGGGACGGCCTTCTTCCGGGTGACCGAGAGGATCGTGCCCGCGATCCGGGCGACCTCCGCGTCCCCGAGTCCGGCAGTCTTGGCGGAGGCCCGGACCCGGCGCACCAGATCCGCCGGCAGGTCCGCCGGCGAGGCCGCCCAGGCGGTCAGGAACGCCTCCAGGGCGGTGTGCGCCGCCGCGGGCTCCAGCGTCTCGGCGAGGAACCGCTGGTGGGCCCCGAACTCCTTGGCGGGCATGGCGCCGCCCTTGGCGAACAGCAGCCCGTTGGCCCGGCGGTAGGCGGGGTCCACCGGCAGCCCGTGCCGGGTCTCGGCCGCGCGCGCGGCGGCGTAGGCCCGGCCGCCCGGCCTGCTCCCGTACCCGATCAACCGGTGCCCCACGGTGTCCCAGAACCACGGCAGGTGCGCCGGCGGCAGCTGTCGCGCCCGCCGCGCCATGGCGTCGACGACGGCGCCGGGCTTCCTCCAGGAGCGGTTGACCTCGGCCCCCATGTCCCGGACCAGCCCGCGCGCGAGTTCGACCGCGTCCGGGTCGTGGACGGCGACCCAGTCGACGTAGGTGGTCGAGACGTGCGTACCGGTGGTGGGCAGCAGGGCATCCAGCGAGGCGATCATGCCCTGGATCGTCGCATGCCCCGCTGACACCGCCCCGTGCGGCGGGTGTTCGCCGGCCGCACGTCCCGCACAGGACTTGGGAGCGCTCTCAACCAGTGTCGACTACAGATATCCTGGTCCGCGCAGGATCGCGCACCACCCATCGGACACGCACACCGCACGCCCCGTACAACCGACGCAGCAGAGGAGCGCACGCCTTGCCCGAGCAGAGCACGGGGCCCCGCCCCACGCTGGAGGCCGTGGCCGACCGTGCCGGTGTCTCCCGTGCCACGGCCTCCCGGGTCGTCAACGGGGGCGCGGGCGTGCGCGCTCCGCTGGTGGAGAAGGTGCTCCGGGCCGTCGAGGAGCTCGGATACGTGCCGAACCACGCGGCCCGCACCCTGGTCACCCGGCGCAACGGCGCCGTGGCCGTGATCATCGCCGAGCCCGAGTTCCGGATCTTCTCGGACCCGTTCTTCGAGCAGCAGGTGCGCGGGATCAGCCGGGAACTGACCGCCCACGACGCCCAGCTGGTGCTCCTGTGGGTGGAGGGTCCCGGGGACCACGAGCGGATCTCGCGCTACCTCGGCGGCGGGCACGTCGACGGCGCGCTGGCGTTCTCGCTGCACAGCGACGACGCCCTGCCGTCCGTGATCGAGCGGGCCCGGATCCCGGTGGTCTTCGGCGGGCGGCCCGCGCCCGGGACCGACCCGGCCGCGCCCTTCGTCGACTGCGACAACCGCGGTGGCGCCAGGGAGGCGGTGCGGCATCTGGTGGGTCTCGGGCGGCGGAACATCGCGCACATCTCCGGTCCTCCCGACCAGACGTCCGCGATCGACCGGATCCACGGCTATCGGGACGTCCTCCTCGACGCCGATCCCGCGCTGCTCCACCGGGGCGACTTCACCGAGGAGAGCGGGGCCCGGGCGATGGCGGAGCTCCTCGACCGGCGGCCCGACGTCGACGGCGTGTTCGTCGCCAACGACCTGATGGCCTCGGGGGCGTTGCGGACCCTGCGGGAGCGGGGGGTGCGGGTTCCGGAGGACGTGGCGGTGGTCGGCTTCGACGACATGGCCTCGGTGGTCGGCAGGACCGTGCCGGCCCTCACCACCGTGCACCAGGACATCGAGGGGATGGGCCGGCTGATGGTGAAACTGCTCATGCGGCTGCTCGACGGGACCGGGCCCGAGGTCCCGGCCTCCGTCATCACCCCGACCTCGCTGGTCCGCCGCGCCTCCGCCTGACGGCGCACGAAAGGCGGCGGCGCACGAAAGGCGGTGGGCCCGGGACGTGTCCCCGGGCCCACCGCGCTCTCTCCCCGTGGGTCAGTCGTACGGGATGACGAGGACGGAGCGGTCCGTGCCCGTCTGGATCCGCGAGTCGCCGTTCCCGATCGCGCTCCACACCTCCAGCCGGACCGTGCCGCCGCGCAGGTCGCCGAGCGTTCCGGTGGCGGACTTCAGGCCGCGGGACTGGGCGTACTCCTCCCAGCCGGTGACCGGGTCCGTCGCGAAGTACTGGTACGTCTCCGTCCGGTCGAAGGTGCCGTCGCCGGTGAGGTCGTAGCTGACGCGGGCCTGCTGGCCGAGTCCGACCGTCGTGCCGGCGTCCACCTGGAGGCGGAAGGCGGTCGAAGCACCGCTCCTGAGCGTTCCGTTGACCCCCCTGGCCTCGTAGACGAGGGGCAGGTACGGGGTGCCGTCGTGGTTGGCGCCCTGCGCCGAGGCGATGGTGTCGCTGCCCGCCGTGGTTCCGGTGGCCGTGGTGAGGGTGCCCCCGGTGCGGAGCTGGAAGGTGTTGCCCGTGGTGGGCTCCGGGCCCGGGTCGGAGCCGCCCGTGCCGGTGCCGGTCGCGGTGGAACGGGCGGGGACGGACAGGGACTTGCCGTCGGAGAAGGTGACCGTGCGGGCGGTCGTGCCGTGGTTGTGGGCCACGTAGGTGCGGGTGGTGCCCTTGGTGAGGACGGCGGAGGTGGGGATGGATCCGGTGACCGTCGCGTCGGGGGCGCCGAGGGTGTCGAGCGCCGTGAGCCAGTGGTAGGTGTGGGCCTTGGACTCCCCCGCCTCCGGGGTGTATCCGGCGTTGCCCGCGTCCCACTTGGCCTTGGCGGTACCGGGGTCGGCCAGGGACTGGAACTCCCAGAGGATGTCGCGCCATTCGACGGCGGGGCCGCCGTTCTCGCGTTCCATCTCGGCGATGTTGCGCCGCACGGCGTCCTTGCGTCCGCCGAGCTGGAGCGAACCGCCGGTCACCGGAAGGACGTTGATGCCGTGGATCTCCTCCGGGTTCGCGGTCCACCAGGTGGCGTAGGCGGCGCCGCTGCCCCAGACCATGCCGGCGGTGTCGTGCTGGAAGGCGGCCGGGAAGACCTGCTGGTCGGCGTCGAACCAGTACTGCGCGATGGCCTCGCCCTCGGTCGTCAGCAGGTAGGTGCCGAGGTCGCGGAGCCGGGTGTCGCCGGTGGCCGAGCCCCAGAGGACGAGCGCGGCGCTGAGGTTCGTCGACTCCGAGGAGGACTCCTGGTTGTTGCCGGCGGCGAAGCCCTGGTGGCCGCTGGCCCAGCTGTGTCCGGCGTAGACGTCGAAGCCGCGGAGGAAGGGGAAGGCTCCGTCGGTGCGGCTGGGGTTGGCGGTGTCCCGGACCAGGGTCCCGACCATGGCGCCCCACGCGGAGTCGGCGGCCCAGGCGGGGTCGTACTGGGCGACGATCGCGGCCGCGTACACGTAGTAGCCGTAGTGGAAGTGGTGGTCGTTGAGTTCGGTGTCGCTGCCGTAGGAGGCCGGGTAGCCGGTGAGGGTCTTCCAGGTCCGGTCGTACGAGAACTCGTTGGCGCCGCCGGCCGTGAACCAGTCCTGGAGACGGCCCTTGATCAGCCCGAGGAGCTTGTCGCGGATCGCACCGTCGCCGATCTGGTCGGCGAGCGGCACCAGTTGGGCGAGCCTGCCGAGCGCCTTGCCGGTCCAGTACGTGTCGACGGCGCCGGAGAAGGGGTCGGCGGAGTTCGCGACCTCGTTCAGATGGCCGCGCAGCCGGGCGGGGTCCACGCCGGCGCCCGGAAGTGCGGGCAGGGTGGCGGCGGCCCGCTGGGCGGTCGTGAAGGAGGCCGACTCGCGGACCTTCATGGTGCCGCGGGGCGAGACGTACGTGTACGGGGTGAGCGGGTCGGCGGTGTGCAGCCACTGGTGCCGGTAGAGCGCCTGGAGGGTGCCCCGTTCGGTGCCCTCCTTCGCCTCGGTGGTGAGGGTGTAGGCGGCGCGGACGGTGCCCGCGTCGTAGCTCCAGTTCACCGTGGATCCGGTGACGAAGCTGTACGCGTACTTCCGGTAGGTCGCGAGGGCACCGGTGGAGGGCAGGACGGCGACGGAGAAGTAGTCCTTGCCGCCGAGGCCGGCGGTGACGGTCGAGCCGGAGACGTTCCAGTCGGTTCCGGTGGGCGCGAAGAGGGCGTAGTGGTGGCCCGCGACGGTGATGCCGAGGACGTTGCCCTGGTCGGCGAAGACGGCGGGCGGCTCGGCGGTGGTGATCCTGGCGTCGCCGCCGCTGCCCTTGGCGTACACGAAGGGCAGGCCGTGGCCGATGGTGGTGCGCAGGGTGCGGGCGCCGTCGGACCAGTAGGGGGTGACGGTCCAGTCGGACCAGGCGTCGGCCTTGGTGTCGGGCGAGTTGAGGCCGGTGAGTCCGAGGGTGAGGTCGCGCTTGTGGGCGAACTCGTACTGGCGTCCGTCGCCGACGATCGCGGGGCTCGTCGGGTAGCCGATCTCCAGGCCGCCGGCGACGGCCTGGTAGGTGAGCGGGTGGCCGTACATGGGGGTGGAGTACGGGTTGTCGCCGTACCGCTGGAAGGCGAGGGAGGACCACCAGTCGTTGGTGGGGACCGGCTTTCCCTGGGCGGCGGGGGTGACCTTGGGGGTGACGGGCGCGCCGGTGTTGGTGGTGGGGCCGGACGTGCCGGCGGGGGGGGTGCCGGAGTACCTCCCGGCCCCCGCCGGGACGGTGGCCGCCGCGGCGGGACCGGCGGCGGGGCCGAGTCCCAGGGCGGTGAGGGCGGAGACCAGGACCAGCGCTGCGGCCGGCCTGCTGCGGGGGGATGGCATGGCGGAGCACCTCGTGTCGTCGGGGTGGGTGGGGGGTGTGCGGGGAGGTGGGTGAGAGCGCTCTCAGATCGCCGGAAACGTAAAACCCGCGAAACGACTGTGTCAATGGATTGAACACAGAAGGGAGTTGGACGCGCCTCCTGTCCGATACGCCTTCGAGCCTTGACGGACGGCCACCTTCACGGGCACGCTCCCCCCGCAGGCTTGAGAGCGCTCTCAAGCGTTCTCGCTCGTTCCGGAGCCAAGGAGGCTTCCCATGCCCATCGCCCGAGCCGCCAGGAGAACCGCCGCCCGCCTGGGGGCGGTCGTACTCACCGGGGCCCTGCTCGCCGCCTGCGGAAGTTCGACGGACGGCGCGTCCGCGGACGGCGCCGGGGGCGGGGTCACGATCACCGTGGACCTGTTCGGCTCGTTCGGATACAAGGAGGCCGGGCTGTACGCCGAGTACGAGAGGCTCCACCCCGGCGTCACCATCAAGCAGACGGACACCGAGGACGAGGCCGACTACTGGAAGTCCCTCCAGACCCGGCTCGCCGGCGGGGCCGGCCTCGCCGACGTGCAGGGCATCGAGGTCGGCCGGATCGCCTCGGTCACCCAGCAGCAGGCCGAGCGCTTCGAGGACCTCGGGAAGTACGGGGCGAAGACGCTCGAGAAGCAGTTCGCACCGGCCAAGTGGGCCGCCGCCACCGGCAAGGGCGGTGAGATCCTCGGCCTCGGCACGGACGTCGGCCCGGAGGCCCTGTGCTACCGCACGGACCTGTTCGAGCAGGCCGGGCTGCCGACCGACCGCGAGGAACTGGCGAAGAAGTGGGCCACCTGGGACGGATATCTGGAGCTCGGGAAGCAGTACAAGGCCAAGGCCCCGGGCAAGAGCGCGTGGATCGACAGCGTCGGCAGCCTCTACTCGATCATGATCGGGCAGGAGAAGGAGCGGTACTACGACGCCTCCGGGAAGCTGATCTGGGAGGACAACCCCGCCCTGCGCACCGCCTGGGACCACGCCGTCCAGGCCGCACAGGGCGGCCTGAGCGCCAAGCTCGACCAGTGGTCCCCGCAGTGGAACCAGGCCTTCGCCGCCGGATCCTTCGCCACGATCCCCTGCCCCGCCTGGATGCTCGGCTACATCAAGGGCCAGGCCGGTGAGGCCGGCAAGGGCAAGTGGGACGTCGCCGCCCTTCCCGGCGGCGCGGGCAACTGGGGCGGCTCCTACCTGGCCGTGCCCAGGGCCGCGAAGCACAAGAAGGAGGCGTACGAACTGATCAAGTGGCTCACCGCGCCCGAGCAGCAGACCCGGCTCTTCGAGAAGCAGGGCAACTTCCCCTCCGCCACCGGCGCGATCGACGAGGTCGCCGGCACGAAGGACGCGTACTTCTCCGGCGCCCCGACCGGGAAGATCTTCGGAGACGCGGCGAAGGCGGCACCGGTCCAGGTGCTCGGCGTGCACGACCAGAACATCGCGCAGCAGATCACGAACGCGCTGAGCGAGGTCGAACGCAAGGGCACCTCGCCCGAGAAGGCCTGGTCGAACGCGAAGAAGGGCGTCGAGAACACCATCGGCTGACGTGGAGCCGCCGGGCGCCGCGCCCACCCGCCCGCCCGGCGCCGCCCGTACCCCCCTCGCCCCGACCCCTCACCGAAGGGCCGCACCGTGACCCTCACCGCATCCCGGGCACCGGCACCGCCGCGCGCCGCCGTCCCGCCGCCCCGCCGAGCGAGTGCCCGCCGGGCGTGGAGGAAGCTCTCGCCGTACGCCTATCTCGCCCCGTTCTTCACCCTGTTCGCCGCCTTCGGCCTCTTCCCGCTGCTCTACACGGCCTTCGTCTCCCTCTACCGGGTGGAGCTCCAGGCCCCCGGCGACATGGAATGGCGCGGCCTCGGCAACTACACCGCGCTCCTAGGCGACGAGTACTTCTGGGTGTCGCTGCGCAACACCTTCACCATCGGCGTGCTCTCCACCGTGCCGCAGCTGGTGACGGCCCTCGGGCTCGCGCACCTCCTGAACTACCGGATGCGCGGCCGCACCTTCCTGCGGACGGCGGTCCTGCTGCCGTACGCGACCTCGGTCGCCGCCGCCACCCTCGTCTTCGCCCAGCTCTTCGGCCGGGACTTCGGGCTGATCAACTACGCGCTCGGCCTCGTCGGCATCGACCCCGTCGACTGGCAGAACGGCACGGTCGCCTCGCAGATCGCGGTGTCCACGGTCGTCATCTGGCGCTGGACCGGCTACAACGCGCTGATCTACCTGGCCGGCATGCAGTCCATCCCCGACGAGCTGTACGAGGCGGCCGCGATGGACGGGGCCTCGCGGTGGCGCCAGTTCTTCCACGTCACGCTGCCGGGGCTGCGGCCCACCATCCTCTTCACCGTCATCGTCTCCACGATCGGCGCGACCCAGCTGTTCGGCGAGCCGCTGCTGCTCGAAGGGTCGGTCTCGGGCGGCATCTCGCACCAGTACCAGACGCTCGGCCTCTACATGTACGAGCAGGGCTGGGGCTTCTTCCACCTGGGGCGGGCCGCGGCCGTCGCCTGGGTGATGTTCCTGCTGATCGTGGTGCTCGTCGGGCTCAACGCCCTGATCGCGCGCCGCCGTTCCCGCAAGGAGGCCGGCCGATGACCGCGCCCGCCGCCCCGACGACGGCCTCCCGGCCGGCCCCGGCCGCCGGTCCGCCGGCCGCTCCCCCGAGCCCGGCACGCGCGCGTGGCGCCCGGCGGGCGGGGCGCACCCTGCACGCCGGGCCGCTCGCCTACGCGATCCTCGTCGTCGCCGTCCTGTTCTCCGCCTTCCCCTTCTACTGGACGATCGTCGCCGCGAGCCGCTCCAACGCCGACCTGGCGAAGGTCCCGCCGGCCCTGCTGCCGGGCCCACACCTGATGCGCAACTTCGAGGCGGTCCTCGAAGAGGCCGACATCGGCAAGGCGCTGCTGAACTCGCTCCTGGTCTCCGGCTCGATCACCCTCGGCACGGTCCTGTGCTGCACGCTCGCCGGTTTCGCCTTCGCGAAGCTCCGCTTCCGGGGCCGGGGGGCGCTGCTCGCGATCACCGTGGGCACCATGATGATCCCGCCGCAGCTGGGAGTGATCCCGCTGTTCATGCTGATCGCCGAGCTCGGCTGGGTGAACCAGCTCCAGTCGGTGATCCTGCCCGGTCTGGTGTCGGCGTTCGGGGTGTTCTTCATGCGGCAGTACCTGGTGCAGTCGCTGCCGGACGAGCTGATCGAGGCGGCCCGGGTCGACGGCGCGTCCACCGCCAGGATCTTCTGGTCGATCGTGGTGCCGATCGCCCGGCCCGGCATGGCCGTGCTCGGTCTGCTGACCTTCATGGCCGCGTGGAACGACTTCTTCTGGCCCGTCGTCGCGCTCTCCTCCTCCGAGCCCACCGTCCAGGTCGCGCTGCGCCAGCTCGGCGGCGGCTACGTCCACGACCAGTCCGTGATCATGGCGGGCACCCTGCTGGGCACCCTGCCGGTGCTGGTCGTCTTCGGCCTCCTCGGCCGGCAGATCGTCGGCGGGATCATGCAGGGCGCGGTCAAGGGCTGACGCCCGTCGTTCCCTCTCCGTCCTTCCCCCAGACCTCTCACTCCAGGGAGTTCCCACCCCATGACCGCGCTCGACGCCCACTCCGACGTCACGACCGTCCTCCGCTTCCCCGAAGGGTTCCGCTGGGGCACGGCCACGGCCGCGTACCAGATCGAGGGGGCCGCCGCCGAGGACGGCCGCACCCCCTCCATCTGGGACACCTTCAGCCGTACGCCCGGCAAGGTGCGCAACGGCGACACCGGCGACATCGCCGCCGACCACTACCACCGGGTCGACGAGGACGTCGCCCTGATGCGACGGCTCGGGGTGACCGACTACCGCTTCTCCGTCGCCTGGCCCCGGGTCCAGCCCACCGGGCGGGGACCGGCCGTCCGCAAGGGCCTGGACTTCTACCGGCGGCTCGCCGACTCGCTCCTGGAGGCCGGCATCAGGCCGGTGGCGACGCTCTACCACTGGGACCTGCCGCAGGAGCTGGAGGACGCCGGAGGCTGGCCGCACCGGGAGACCGCGTACCGGTTCGCCGAGTACGCGCAGGTCATGGCGGACGCGCTCGGCGACCGGGTCGCCACCTGGACCACGCTCAACGAGCCGTGGTGCGCGGCCTTCCTCGGCTACGGGAACGGCGTGCACGCCCCGGGCCGGACCAGCGACCTCGCCGCCCTGCGCGCCGCGCACCACCTCAATCTGGCGCACGGCCTCGCGGCCCGGGCGTTGCGCGGTGCGCTGCCCGGTGCGGCGGAGGTGTCCCTGACCCTCAACCTCCATGCCGTGCGGGCGCTTTCGCAGGCTCCGGAGGACCTGGACGCGGTCCGGCGGATCGACGCCGTCGGCAACCGGATCTTCCTGGACCCGGTCTTCCACGGACGGCTGCCCGAAGACCTGGTCCGTGACACGGCGGCCGTCACGGACTGGTCGTTCGTCCGGGACGGCGACCTGGCGACGGCGGCCGCGCCGATCGACTCGCTGGGCATCAACTACTACTCCCCGGCCGTGGTCGCGGCCGGCACCTCCGCGTCGCCGTCGCCGTGGGCGGGTGCCGAGCGGCACGTACGGTTCGAGCCGGCGCCCGGGCCGCGCACGGCCATGGACTGGCCGGTGGACGCGGACGGCCTGCACGGGCTCCTGGTCAGGCTGCGGGACGAACTGCCGGGCGTACCACTGGTCATCACCGAGAACGGCGCCGCGTACGACGACTACGCCGACCCGTCGGGGAACGTGAAGGACCCGGAGCGGGTGGCGTACCTGCACGCGCATCTGGCGGCGGTGCACCGGGCGCTCGCGGACGGCGCCGACGTGCGCGGCTACTTCCTGTGGTCGCTGCTCGACAACTTCGAGTGGGCGTACGGCTACAGCAAGCGGTTCGGCATCGTCCACGTGGACTTCGCGACCCAGCGGCGGACCCTGAAGGACAGCGCCCGCTGGTACGCGGAGGTCATCGCCCGGGGCGGTCTCGGGGAGTCCTGAGACCTCCCGGACCGCACGGGGGGGCGCGGACGCCGCTGGGCGGGTTCCGGCCGGCCGGAGCCCGCCGGAGGTCGTGAAGGGTGACGGACGAACCCTCAGGCGGCGCGTCGGTCCACGGCGAGCAGCCAGGCCCAGCGGCGGCGCTCCGTGACGACGGTCGCGGCGGCCAGTGCGGTCACGGGCACCGCCGCCCAGGCGGGCCAGGCGAGCCACGAGGAGACCACGGCGGCGGCCAGCTGGAGCAGCACCAGCAGGATCGTGATCCGACCCGGCACGGCGACGATCACCTGGGCCTTGTCCCCCGGAGTGGACAAGAGGGTCGGAAGACCGATCAGGACCACCACGGACAGGGCGGCGAGCATCCACGAGTGTCCGGCCAGCGCCCAGGGCGTGGCCACCCAGGCGACGAGTTCCGTCGCGAACCGCAGGGCGGACGCGGCACCGTCGTCAGGCCGTCCCGAATCCGTCTCTCCACCGCCGGCGTCCCTCACCCGCGGACGATCTCACGGCGGGCGACCGGAGTGGAAGGGGCCGTGTCCTCCTGGCGGCCTCAGGAGGCGTTCGGGCCCACGTCCGTCGGGGTGAGGGGGCGGCGGACCGGCGCCAGGGTCGAGTACTCGTCGGCGCCGACGTCGCGCGCCGTGCCGCGGGCGTGGCCGTCGATGTCCTCAAGGACCGGCGTGGTGGAGAGCGTCGCGGCGCCGATCGCCGGGCTGCCCGCCGCGAGGCGGAAGACGCCGTCGGAGGACTGCGTCAGGCGGGGGTCGACTCGGGTGTAGCCGGCGTTGGGCAGGGTGCCGTCGGAGGCCGCGCCCCAGAGGATGTTGCCCTGCCAGATGAAGCCGGTCGTCGCGCCCATCGCGACGAGGCTGCCGCTGTCCCCGACGATGACGTTGTCGGCGACGACCACGTCGCGCGGCTCGTAGGTGCGGGTCTCGCCGGAGAGGGAACTCTTGTTGGCGCGCAGGGTGTTGTGCACGATCACCGCGCGGTCGCAGGCGTCGTTGCCGCGCCGCTCCTCGGTGGTCTCGCCCTCGTGGTGGTCGCGCGTGGTGCCGCTGCCGATGACCAGGGCCCGGCCGGTGAGGCCGGCGAGGTGGTTGTTCACGACGAGGTGGTCGTTGCCGTAGAGGCGGATGCCCTCCTTGCCGCCGAGGAGCCAGTTGCCCTCGACGGTGGAGGCGTTGCCGTGGCGGAGCACGATGCCGCCCTGGCTGTCGCGGATCGTGTTGTACCGGATCGTGTTGCCGGAGGACTTCACCGAGATCGCCTCGGGGTCTCCGTCGCACCGCTCGAACAGGTTGTACTCCACGATCGCGTCCGCGGTGGACAGTGCCCGGCTGCTGACGCCGAGCCGGATCGACTCGCCGCCGTTGGCGCCGGTGTAGCGGTGGTCGGAGAAGTGGTTCTTGAAGACGTGGAGGCGCCGGGCCACGGCGGTCGTGCCGGGGCCGTCGACGACGAGGAAGATGCCCTGGGTGGTGCGCTCGTGGAAGTGGTTCCGGTCGATCTTGGCGTCGTCGCCCTCCACGAGGACCCAGTCGAGGCCGTCCACGTCCGCGAACCGGATGTCGTTGCGGGTCAGCCGGATGCCCGTGCTGCCGGCCGGGATCTCCAGGGTGCGGCTCTGCCGGAGCGCGAAGCCGCTGATGGTGACGGCGCTCGCGCCGTCGAGGACGAAGCTGCGCTCGCCGCGCAGGACGGCGCCGCCGCGGGTCTGCGAGACGATCGTGATGCCGCTGCGCCCGGAGACGTCGATGGCTCCGCCCGAGGGGACGGTGTACGTGCCGTCGGCGACGACGATCCGGTCGCCGGGGACCGCGCGGTCGATCGCGCTCTGCAGCGCGCCCAGGGAGGTGACCGGGGCCGGGTCGGCCGCCGAGGCGCTCGTGGCGAGCAGGGTGTCGAGCGGGACGGCGGCGGCCGCCGCGCCAAGCAGCGAACCCTTGAGGAAGGTACGTCGTCGCATGATGCCTCCTGGAAGTAGGGGAAGTCGTCGTTCTGTGCCCTGTCACCAGGGACGCTCCGGCACGGGGCCGCCCTGTCGTCGGGGCGCCGAGGCGGCCCCGACCCGTCGGGGCCCGGGGCGGGCCCCCACGGCCCGTCCCGGGTCCTGACCGGTCAGAGCCGGTTCCGGAACACCGCCCCCGGCGGGTTCGACCCGTCCTGTCCGGCGCCGCCCCCACGACGGCGTCCTTCAGGACGACGGCCGCCCTGGCGCCCGCCTCGGTCCCGCTCGTTCCGGTCTGCTCCTCGGAACGCGTCGACGGGCGTGCCGGGCGGGTGGTCGTTCCTCCCTGGCCTGCCGACACGCACCAGCTTGCCGCGCGCCACTCACGTCTCGCTCACGTTCCGCTAACGCCCGGGGGCCTGACGGTCCGGCGAGAAAGGTCGTCGGACCTCGCCGTTCGGGTGGATTCGGGAGACGGAACCCGAGAGCATGGCGTTCGCGCGAGATGGCAGGTTCACGACGATGCCGGCGAACCGTCCCGGTTCTGGTCCTCGTGCGCCCACGTGAGGGGGAGAGATGGCCGGCCGACGCAGGGCGATCGCCCGATTCCTGACGATGTCCCTCACGGCGGGCCTCCTCGGCGGTGCGGCCGCCGGGACGGCCGCGCCCGCGCTGCGCACGGGCAGCCATGTGATCGACGTCAGCACCACCGCCGCCGGCCGTCTCGTCGTGCTGGTCGACGGCGCCCGGGTGATCGACGTGCCGTTGGCGCTTCCCAAGAACGTCCTGGTCGGATTCTCCGCCGGAAAGGGCGGTTTGACGGACCGTCACGCGGCCACGGGAGTGCGGATCGGTTACTGAGGTACCCTGCTCGCCCTCGGAGTACGTACCCGATCTCTTCGGAAGAGGCGAACGACACCGATGACCGAACTGAGCCGGACGTACGTGGACGAGTGCCTGCACGGGGACGGGGGCCTTGCGACGGCCGTCGCACGGGCGCGGCTGCCCCCGGCCTTCGAGGAGGCGTGGCGCCCGCACCTGCTGCCCCGGCCCTGGTTCGTCCGGGCCTCGGAGACGGCCGCGTTCGCACGGGACCTGGAGGGCCTCTTCGACCTCCTCCTCTCGCTTCCCGAGCGGCTCTTCGACGGGGACGTCGAGCGGTACGCGGCGGAGATCGGGCTCGGACCGGCGCTCGTGGCCCTGCTCCGCCGGGCCGGATCGGGCGTCCCCGCCAAGCTGGGACGCGCCGACGCGTACCACGACGGCACCTCGTTCAAGCTCCTGGAGTTCAACCTCGGCAGCGAGGTCGGCGGCCTCGACATGGACGTCTTCGACCAGGCGCTGCTGCGGGTCCCCGAGTTCGCCGCCTTCGCGCGCCGGCACGGCCTCGGTCACGTCGACATCGCCGAGCGGATGGCCGCCGTCCTGCGCGACCGCGCCCGCCCCGCGCTGTCCGGCTCCTCGGAACCGGTGATCGGGCTGATCGAGGGGCGCGGCGGCGTCGGTCCGTACGGGCGGCTGATGCGCGCCACCCAGGAGGCGATGGCCGAGCAGGGCCTCGACCTGAGGATCGGCGAGATCGGCGACGTACGCGCGCGTGCCGACGGAAAACTCACCCTGGACGGCACTCCGCTCGACCTGGTGCTGCGGAACTTCGCGGCGAGCCAGCTGCTCGACGACCCCGAGGGGCCGGGCGTGGCGGAGCCGTTCTTCCGCGCCCACGAGGCGGGCAGGACCGTGCTGTTCACCTCGCTGGAGAGCGGCCTCTATTCCCACAAGAACGCCCTCGCCCTCCTCTCCGACCCCCGGGCGGGCGATGCCTTCGACGCCGGTGAGCGGGCTCTGATCGAACGGGTCCTGCCGTGGAGCCGGGCACTGCGCGCCTCCGGTTCCACCGGGCTGGTCGAGCTCTGCCGGGAGCGGCGGGAGCGGCTCATCCTCAAGCCCGGGGCCGGGTACGGCGGTCTGGACGCCTTCGTCGGCTGGGAGTGCACCGACGCCGAGTGGCACAAGGCCCTGGACCTCGCGGTCGAGCGCGGCGGCTACGTGGCGCAGGAGCGGGTCGTGCCGCGGCCCGAGCCCGTGTACGACCCGGCGACCGGGACGGTGGACGACTGGATCGCGGCGCTGGGGTTCTTCCTCACCGACGACGGCTACGCGGGTGCGCACGCGCGCGCCAACCGTGCCGACGGCGGCGCGATCGTCGGGTTGAGCAGCAACCCGGACACCCGCATGGTCGGGGTGTTCACGCACCCCTGACGGGGCGCGTGAGCGTGGGGACGTGCGGCGACACCGCGGGCGCGACCGTCGCCCTCCCCTTCCGAGGGTCCGGAGGGCCGGGGCCGACGGCCGCACGCCCCCGCGGTGAGCCTCGCGGAAGCCGTCCGGTCCGGCTGGGCCGGGCCGGGTCCGGCCCAGCCCGGATTCCGGAGGATCAGCGGCGAGGGGCGTCGTGCTCGACGTACCGGCGGATCTTCCGCAGCGTCTCGGGGTGCGGTTCCCGCACGCCGTAGGTGCGGTCGGCGGTCACCGGTGCCACGGCGATCCGGCCGTCGCGGAGCAGGGCGGTGGAGTCGGCGTCCCGCACGGTCTCGGTGCACGGATCGCCCGGCGCCTCCTCGCAGAGGCCGAGGCCGATCCGGAAGGAGTTCCCGCCGGTCCGCTCGTAGGCGTGCCAGACGACCTGCCCGTGGCCGACGCGTGTCCAGCGCGGAGGGCCGGCGGGCGTCCCCGTGCTGACGTCGGGGTGGTCGACCTTGAGGGCGAAGTCGGCGGTGAGCAGGCCGCGTTGTCTGAGGCCGGCCACGAAGCGGGCGCCGAACTCGGCGTTGGCGCGGTAGTTGACGCGCGGGAAGGACGTGTTCGTCGCGTCGCCGGACGAGGAGAACGCGATCGCGGGGACGTTCTGGTCTATGGCGGCGACGGCGGCGCCCACCGTCCCCGAGTCGTTGACCTGGGCGGACACGTTGGGGCCGGAGTTGATGCCGGTGAGGACGAGGTCGGGGGCCCCGGTCCAGCCCGCCTCGGCCTCGAGACCGGCACGGAGGGCGAGCTTGACGGTGTCGGCCGGAGTGGCGGACGGGGAGTCGTCGGCGCAGCGGCCGTCGGCGAGGCAGACGCCGTAGACGGCTCCCCGGGAGGGCGCCCGGGCGCAGTCGCCCTCGTAGCCGGCGGGCAGCTCGGTGCGGCGCTGCACGGTGAGGACGCCGCCGTTGGTGACGGCGGTGCCCTTGCCGGACTGGACCTGCCAGGGCGCCATGACGACGACGTCGGCCCCGGCGGCGCACATCGCGCGGCGGAGCTCGTACAGGCCGAGCCCGTCGGAGTTGCTCGTCCTCGCCGCCCGCATCGAGTCGTCGTTGGAGATCAGGATCCGCATCCCGGCGAGCGGGAGGGCGTCGGCCTTCTCGGGCGTGGTGGCGTACGCGGCCGCTCCCGTCGCGGCCAGCAGTACGGCTCCCAGGGCGGCGAGTCCGATTCTTCGCGGGGTCGACGGCGTCGACGACATGGGCGTGGTCCCTTCGGTGGGGAGGTGCGCCGCGAGGACGTACGGCCTCGGTGCGGCGCCTTGAGGGGCGGGGCGGGGGGGACGGGTGCGGTGCGGCTCAGCTGCCGAAGCCGAGGCCGAAGCGGTCGAGGGTGCGCAGCCAGAGGTTGCGGCGTCCCTCGTTCCGGTCGGCGCGTGCCATGGACCATCGGGTGATGCCGATGCCGAGGGAGCGGACGGGCTCGGGCGGGAACGGCAGGGGCTTGTGGCGTACGAGTTCCAGGCGGGTGCGTTCGGTGTGCTCGCCCGCGAGCAGGTCGAGCATCACGTCGGCGGCGAAGCGGGTGGCGCCGACGCCGAGCCCGGTGAATCCGGCGGCGTAGGCGACCTTGCGTTGGTGACACGTGTCAAAGAAAACGCAGAAGCGGGTGCTGGTGTCAATGGCACCGCCCCAGGCGTGACTGAAGCGAACCGCTTCCAGCTGCGGAAACGTCGTGAAGAAATGTTCGGCGAGCGTCGCGTACGTCTCGGGCCGGCGGTCGTGCTCGGCGCGGACCGGGCCCCCGTGGTGGACGGCGTCGTAACCGCCCCACAGGATGCGGTCGTCGGCGGAGAGCCGGACGTAGTGGAACTGGTTGGCGCGGTCCGCGAAGCCCTGCCGGCGCTTCCAGCCGACGGAGGCGAGCTGCCCCTCGGTGAGCGGCTCGGTCATCAGCGCGTAGTCGTACACGGGGACGGTGTACGGACGGTGGCGCCGGATCAGGGAAGGGAAGGCGTTGGTGGCGAGCGCGACGCGGCGGGCGGTGATCCGGCCGTAGGGGGTGCCGACGGCGATGACGGCGCCGTGTTCGTCGAGCGAGGCGGCGGGGGTGCGTTCGTGGACGCGGACGCCGAGGTCGAGGCAGGCTCGCTTGAGGCCCCAGGCGAGCCGGGCCGGGTTGACCATGGCGACGTCGTCCCGGTGGAAGACGCCGCCGAGGAAGGTCGGGGAGTCGATCTCGGCGCGGACCGCGTCTGCGTCGAGGAGGAGCGGCTTGCCGCCGTGGCGGGCGGCGGCGTCGGCCTCCTCGGCGAGGCCGTCGAGCTGGTGGCGCTCGGTGGCGACGACGAGGGAGCCGGTGCGCTCCCAGTCGCAGTCGATGCCGTACCGCTCGATGGCGTCCTCGATGCCCTGGAGGTTCTCCCGGCCGAGGCGTTCCAGCAGGCCGATCTCCTCGGGCCAGCGCCGGAGTCCGTTCGCCAGGCCGTGGGTGAGGCTGGACTCGCAGAATCCGCCGTTGCGGCCGGAGGCGGCGGCCCCGACCTCGTCCGCCTCGACGAGCACGACGTCGGTGGAGGGGTCGCGTTCCTTGGCGAGGAGGGCGGTCCACAGACCGGTGTAGCCGCCGCCGACCACGAGGAGGTCGCAGGTGGTGCCGCCGACGAGGGCGGGGGCGGGCCGCGGCCGGCGGGGATCGTCGAGCCAGAACGGGGTGGGGTCGACGTCCCGGAGCGAGCTGAGGTGGTCCATGGGATTCCTTCGGGGTCGCGGAGACGCCCGGGCGCGGGGGGTCTCCGAAGTGCCGCCATGAGACTCCGCCGCGCACGACAAGGTCAATGATGTTGACGTAAGGCGCCCCGGCTGGGCGCCGGGTCGTCACGTCCCCGGCTCCCAGCGGTCCAGGATCTCGTCGGCGATCCGCCGTGCCCCCGGTTCGAAGCGGGCGGAGAGCTCGCGGAAGAGGGTCTCCGCGGCCTCGGCGGGCCAGTCGGCGGGCAGGTGCTCGGCGGGCAGGTGCGGGTCGCGGCGGACCAGGTCGAGCCAGTCGGTGTGGAGCAGGAGCAGCCGGCCCAGGTCGTCGCGGGCCTCGCCGGGGGCGGCGCCGTCGCCCCAGCGGGCCAGGAAGACGCGGTAGCCGTCGGCGATGGCGTCGACGTCGAAGGCGGTACGGAGCAGGGGCCCGGCCTCGGTGGGCGCGACGGCCTCGCCGTGGAAGGCCCTGATACGGTCCCCGAGCCCGAGTTCGGCCGCGAGGGGGGCGACGTCCACCCGGCCGGGGGCCACCCAGAGGCCGCTCTGCAGCGGGCCGAAGCCCGCCCAGACGAGCCGCGAGCGCAGGTCGTGGCGCTCCCTGCGCCAGGACTCGGGCAGCGAGAAGCCGACCAGGGTCCAGGTGCCGTCCCAGGCCCGGTTGACGGCGCCGGTGCGGTGGACGCGCTCCTGGCCGTCGGCGAGGACCTCCGCGGCGCGGGGCGTGAGCGAGAAGTACATGCGGCGGCCGCGGCGGTGCCGTTCGAGCAGTCCGCGGCCGACCATGCGGGTCAGCGTCGAGCGGACGGCGTCCTCGCCGACGTCCACCCGGGCGAAGGCGTCGATCACGCTCGCCGAGGACAGGGCGGTCCCGGTGCCGAGGACGTGGATGCCGAAGAAGGTCAGCATCAGGGACTGGGGGCGGGGCGAGGAACCGGGCTCGGCGGGGGCCGCGGTCTCGGCGGTCGGGGCGGGCTGCGTCACGGGGACAGCGTAGGGCGGGCGCCGGGAAGCCGCCTCAATATTCGGCAGTTCATTGACGGTCGACAGAAGAATGCCTAACTTGTTCGCTCGACGGTGCGCGTCCTGTCGCGATTCCCCGCGCCCCGCACCGTGTTCACGGGAAAGGACCCCCGTTCATGACTCATGTGGATCTCTCCGGCAAGGTCGCCGTCGTCACCGGCAGCGGCCGCGGACTCGGTCTCGCCTACGCCCGCTCGCTGGCCGCCGCCGGCGCCGCCGTGGTGGTCAACGACGTGGACGCCGACGCCGCCGTCGAGGCCGTGCGCCTGATCACCGCCGACGGCGGGCGGGCCGTCGCCGAGGTGGTGCCGGTCGGCTCGACCGAAGCCGCCGAGGCCCTCGTCGCCCGCGCCGTCGACAGCTACGGCCGGCTCGACGTCATGGTCACCAACGCCGGAATCCTGCGGGACCGGGTGCTGTGGAAGATGACGGACGAGGACTTCGACGCCGTCGTCGAGGTGCACCTGCGCGGCACCTTCACCTGCGTCCGCGCCGCCGTCGAGCGGATGCGCGCCCAGGGCGGGGGCGGCCGGATCGTCGTCGCCGGCTCCCCCGCCGGACAGCGCGGCAACTTCGGACAGACCAACTACGCCGCAGCCAAGGCCGGGATCGCCGCCATGGTCCGCACCTGGGGCCTGGAGCTGGCGAAGGCCGGCATCACCGCGAACGCCGTCATCCCGGTCGCCGCGACCGCGATGACGAAGACGATCCCCGCCTTCGCCCCGCACGTCGAGGCCCTGGAGCGGGACGGCGTGGCCTTCCCCGACAGCCTGCGCAAGGGCGAGGGCTTCGGCACGCCCGAGGACGTCGCCGGTCTGGTGACCTTCCTCGCCTCGGACGCGGCCGCCGGGGTGACCGGCCAGTGCGTCGGCGTCGGCGGCGACAGGCTCTCCCTGTGGTCGCACCCGCGGGAGGTGTCGGTGGCGTACGCCGACGGGGGCTGGAGCGCCGAGGCCGTCGCCGCCGCCTGGCCGGTGACCGTCGGCCGCGTCCCGGAGACCTTCGGCATCCCGGCGCCGCAGCTGTGAGCGGCCACGGCCCGACGTCCCCGCTGGACGTCGACGCGCTCGTCGCCATCGACGTGCACACCCACGCCGAGGTGTCCGAGAAGGGCGGGGCGTCGCTCTCCGCCGAGCTCGACGCCGCCGCGGGCGCGTACTTCAAGGCGGAGCACCGCCACCCCACGCTGCCCGAGATCGCCGCGTACTACCGCGAGCGGCGGATGGCCTGCGTGGTGTTCACGGTGGACGCGGAGTCGGCGACCGGCACCCCGCCGGTGCCGAACGAGGAGATCGCCGAGGCCGCGCTGCGGAACCCGGACGTGATCATCCCGTTCGCCGGTGTCGACCCGTACAAGGGGAAGGCGGCGGTCCGTCAGATCCGGTGGCTGACCCAGGAGTTCGGGGTCAAGGGCTTCAAGTTCCACCCGAACATCCAGGCCTTCCACCCCCACGACCGGATGGCGTACCCGCTGTACGAGGCGATCGAGGAGGCCGGTGCGGTCGCGGTCTTCCACACCGGGCAGACGGGCATCGGCGCGGGCGCGCCCGGCGGCGGGGGCATCCGGCTGAAGTACTCCAACCCGATGGACGTGGACGACGTCGCCGCGGACTTCCCGGGCATGAGGATCGTCCTCGCCCACCCGTCCTTCCCCTGGCAGGACGAGGCGCTCGCGGTGGCCACCCACAAGCCGCAGGTGTACATCGACCTGTCGGGCTGGTCGCCGAAGTACTTCCCGCCGCAACTGGTCCGGTACGCCAACAGCCTCCTGCAGGACAAGGTGCTGTTCGGCTCCGACTTCCCGCTGCTCGCGCCGGACCGCTGGCTGGCCGACTTCGCCGGGCTCCCGATCAAGGACGAGGTCCGTCCGAAGATCCTCAAGGAGAACGCGGCCCGCCTGCTCGGTCTCACCGGAAACTGAGGGGTACCCCATGCGCAACCAGGGCATCGGCTCCTGGCCCGCCCGCCGCGACCGCAAGTCGCCCCGGCGCACCGCCCTGCTGTACGAGGGCCGCGCGATCGACTACGCCGAACTCCACGAGCGCTGCACCCGGCTGGCCCACGTCCTGCGGGGCGCCGGGGTCGAGCGCGGCGACCGGGTGGCGTTCCTCGGCCCCAACCATCCGGCCTACCTGGAGACGCTCTTCGCGGCCGGTCTCCTCGGCGCGGTCTTCGTACCGCTCAACACCCGGCTCGCCGTGCCGGAGCTGCTCCATCAGCTGACCGACTCGGGCAGCACCGTCCTGGTGCACGCCGGGCAGCCGGCCGATCGGGTGACCGAGCTGGCGGCGGGGGCCGGCCTCGCCGCCGTCCTCGCCGTGGACGGCGGTCCCGGCGCCCCGTACGAGGAGCTGCTCGCGGCCGCGTCCACGGAGCCGGTCGACGAGGAGGTGGGGCACGAGGACGTCTGCCTCATCATGTACACCTCGGGCACGACCGGACGTTCCAAGGGCGCCGTCCTCACCCACGGCAACATCGTCTGGAACAGCCTCAACGTCCTCGTGGACACCGACCTCGCCGGCGACGAGGTGGCCCTGGTCGCCGCGCCGCTGTTCCACACCGGGGCGCTCAACATGAGCTGCCTGCCGGTCCTGCTGAAGGGCGGCACGGTCCTCCTGGAGGCCTCCTTCGACGCCGGCCGCGCCCTGCGGCTGATCGAACGGCACCGGGTGACCTGCATGTTCGGCGTGCCGACGATGTACGACGCGATGGCGGCGGCTCCGGGCTGGGCGGGCGCGGACCTGACCGGTCTGCGCAACCTGCTCTGCGGCGGCGCCCCCGTGCCCGGCCGCACCACGCGCGCCTATCTCGACCGGGGCCTCGCCTTCGTCCAGGGGTA
Source organism: Streptomyces sp. NK15101 (assembly GCF_020400725.1). Lineage (GTDB taxonomy): Bacteria > Actinomycetota > Actinomycetes > Streptomycetales > Streptomycetaceae > Streptomyces. The sequence goes on from NZ_JAINVG010000086.1 coordinate 29,340, forward strand.
CGGCATGACGGAGACCGCGCCCGGTGCCCTGATCCTGGACCGGACCGATTCGGTGAGCCGGGCCGGTTCGGCGGGCGTCCCGCACTTCTTCACCGACGTACGGGTGCTGCTGCCCTCCGGCGAGGAGGCGGCGCCCGGCGAGAAGGGCGAGGTCGTCGTCGCGGGGCCGAACGTCACCCCGGGCTACTGGAACCTCCCGGAGGCGACCGCCGCGGCCTTCCGCGACGGAGGGCGCTTCCGGTCGGGCGACGTGGCCACCGTGGACGAGGACGGCTACGTCCGGCTCGTCGACCGCCTCAAGGACATGATCATCTCGGGCGGGGAGAACGTCTACCCGGCCGAGGTGGAGGACGCCCTGCTCGGACACCCGGACGTCGCCGAGGCGGCCGTCATCGGCGTGCCCGACGCCCGCTGGGGCGAGGTGGGGCGGGCCGTCGTCGTCCCCCGCGCGGGGGCGACCGTCACCGAAGGGGAGCTGATCGCCCACCTGGAGGGCCGGCTCGCCCGCTACAAGATCCCCAAGAGCGTCGTCCTCGCTCCCGACCTCCCCCGCAACGCCACCGGAAAGCTGCTCAAGGCGCCCATCAAGGCGCGCTACGGCGGCTGAACCGTTCCTCCCCGTTCAGACTTCCGATTCAGAGGAGTGCCACCATGGCTCTCACCGTTCACGGCATCGACGAGATCAAGGCACAGGCCGGGGCCGACCTCGGCCACAGCTCCTGGGTCGAGATCGCCCAGCCCCGGGTCGACACCTTCGCCGACGCCACCGACGACCACCAGTGGATCCACGTCGACGCCGGGCGCGCCGCCGCGGGCCCCTTCGGCGGCACCATCGCCCACGGCTATCTGACCCTCTCGCTGCTCATCCCGATGTGGAGCGAGCTGCTTCGGGTCGAGGGCGTGTCGATGGCCGTCAACTACGGCCTGAACAAGGTGCGCTTCCCCTCCCCCGTGCGCGTCGGCTCGAAGATCCGCGCGCACGGCCGCGTGGTGTCCGTGGAGGACGTCAAGGGCGGGGTCGAGGTCGTCGTGGACCTGACCGTGGAGATCGACGGCGTCGCCAAGCCGGCGTGCGTCGCCCAGGCGGTGTACCGCTTCTTCGCCTGACCCGCGCGTACGTCGGAGGGGGCGGCTGCTTCGCGCAGCCGCCCCCTCCGGCGTTCCGGCGGAGCGTCAGTCCGTCCTGAAGCCGACGTAGTTCTCGGCGAGGGAGGCCGAGGCGGCCGTGGAGCCCGCCAGGTAGCGCAGGTGCGAGAGGCGCAGTTCACGGTCGAAGCCGGACTCGGCGGGGTCGGCGTGGAGCAGGGTGGTCATCGTGTACGAGAAGTGCTCGGCCCGCCAGATCCGGCGCAGCGCGGTCTCGGAGTACGCGTCGATCGCCGACTCGTCGCCCTGCGTGTGGTGGCGGGTGAGGGCCCGGGCGAGCAGGGTGACGTCGGCGACGGCGAGGTTGAGGCCCTTGGCGCCGGTGGGCGGCACGATGTGGGCGGCGTCGCCGGCGAGGAACAGGCGGCCGTGGCGCAGGGGTTCGGCGACGAAGCTGCGCATCGGGGTGATGCCCTTCTCCGTGATGGGGCCGCGCCGGAGGGTCCAGTCGCCGTCGACGGCGAAGCGGGTGTCCAGCTCGTCCCAGATCCGCTCGTCGGGCCAGTCCTCGACGGCGTCGTCCGGGTCCACCTGGAGGTAGAGGCGGCTGACCTTCGGCGAGCGCATGCTGTGCAGGGCGAAGCCGCGCTCGTGGTGGGCGTAGATCAGCTCGTCGCAGGAGGGCGGGACGTCGGCGAGGATGCCGAGCCAGGAGAAGGGGTACGTCCGCTCGACCACGGTGAGCAGGTCCTCGGGGAGGGAGCGGCGGCCGATGCCGTGGAAGCCGTCGCAGGCGACGACGTAGTCGCACTCCAGGGTGGACTCCGCGCCCTCGTGGCGGTAGCGCACGGCGGGCCGGTCGGTGTCGGCGCCGTCCACGGAGAGGGCCTCGGCCTCGAAGAGGACGGTTCCGCCGTCCTTCAGGCGCAGTTCGATGAGGTCCTTCACGACCTCGGTCTGGGCGTAGACCATGACGGAGCGGCCGCCGGTCAGGGACGGGAAGTCGATGCGGTGGGAGCGGCGGTCGAAGCGGAGTTCGATGCCGTGGTGCTCCAGGCCCTGGCGGTCCATCCGGGCGCCGGCGCCGGAGGCGCGCAGCACGTCGACGGTGTCCTGCTCGAGGATGCCGGCGCGCTGGCGGCGCTCGACGTACTCCCGGTCGCGCCGTTCGAGGACGACGCTGTCGATGCCCTGCCGGTGGAGCAGGTGGGAGAGGAGGAGACCGGCGGGACCGGCTCCGATGATGCCGACGGTGGTGGTGCGGGGCATGGGTGGCTCCGTGAGGGGTCGGTGGGCGGGCAGGGGTTCAGGAGGCGGCCGCGTCCTCGGCGAGGACGCGCTGGGCCGTGGCGAAGGCGGCGTTGGCCGCGGGGACGCCGCAGTAGACGGCGGAGTGCAGCAGGACCTCCCCGACGTCCTCGGGGGTGAGGCCGTTGCGCAGCGCGGCCCGGACGTGCAGGGCGAGCTCCTCCAGGTGGCCGTGGGCGACCAGGGCGGTGAGGGTGATGCAGCTGCGGGTGCGGCGGTCGAGGCCCGGCCGGGTCCAGATCTCCCCCCAGGCGCAGCGGGTGATGTAGTCCTGGAAGTCGGCGGTGAGGGCGGTCGTCCGGGCGACGGCCCGGTCGACGTGCGCGTCGCCGAGGACCGCGCGGCGCACGGCCATGCCCTGGGCGTGCCGGCTGCCGTCGTCGGCGGGGGCGCCGAAGTGGCCGAGGAGCGCGGTGAGGACGGCCTGCGGGCGTTCGGCGGGGGCCAGGTGGGAGGCTCCGGCGAGTTCGAGGAGGCCCGCGTCGGGGATGCCGTCGGCCAGCTCGCGGGAGTGGGCGGGCGGAGTGGCCGGGTCGGCGCGGCCGGCGACGACAAGGGTCGGGACGGTGATCCGGCCGAGGTCCTCGCGCAGGTCGTACGTGGCGAGGGCGTCGCAGCAGGCCGCGTAGCCGTCCGGGTCGGCGGCGCGCAGGTCGGCGAGGAGCCGGTCGGCGGTCCTGGTGGAGGCGAAGCCGGGCGTGAACCAGCGCGCGGCCGTCGTCTCGGCCAGGGGCGCGGTGCCCCGGGCGCGGACGAGTGCGGCGCGCTCGCGCCAGGCCTCCGGGGCGCCGAAGCGGGCCGAGGAGCAGACGACGGCGAGGCCGGTGACCCGGTCGGGGTGGTGGACGGCGAGGTGGGTGCCGACGGCGCCGCCGAGGGAGATGCCCGCGTAGCCGAAGCGGTCGGCGCCGAGGTGGTCGGCGAGTTCGAGGACGAGGCCGGCGAGGTCGGCGACGGTGGTGGCCCCGGGCTCGGTGTGGGGCAGCGCCTCGGCGGGGGTGCCGCCGTGCCCGGGGAGGTCCCAGCGGACCACCCGGTGGTGCCGGGCGAGCGCGGCGGTCTGCGCGTCCCAGACGGCGAGCGAGGTGCCGAGGGAGGGCCCGAGGAGGAGGACGGGGGCGTCGGCGGGGCCGTCGACGCGGTGGTGGAGGGCGGGGGCGGCCGCCGGGGCGGGTGCGGCGGCCGCCGCCCGGGCGGGTGCGGGGGGCTCCGGGCCCGGCCCCGGGGGGGGGGGCGGGGGGGCCCCCCCGGGGGGAAGGCGCCGGGGGGGC
>NZ_JAINVG010000087.1 GCF_020400725.1 Streptomyces sp. NK15101
GGCCCCCCCCGGCGAGCCGTGCCGCGTCCTGGGCGACCGTCAGGGGTGGCGGACGCGGCAGGCGCGTCCCGACCGGAGCGGTCGCGCCCCCGGAGCCCGACAGCTCGCCGAGCAGCCGGTGCGCGCGTGCCGCCGCGTCGGCCGCGAGGAACTCGAGGGCCGCGGGGTCGACCCCCGGCTCCGGCGGCGTGTCCGTGTCCAGGGACGGCGGTCGCCCCGGCGCGGCCGGGGCGACCGGAGGGGCGGGCAGCGGAGGCACGAGGAAGCCCGCGGCGAACGCCTCCTCGGCCGACACGCCGGGCATCCCGTCGGCCCCTACGGATCCGTCGCCCGGCGCGTCGCAGGTCTCCGCCCCGCCCCGCGCGGACGGCGCGGCGGCCCGTGCGGCACTGCGCGCCTGCAACTGCTCCAGAAGGACGCGCTCGCCCCGCCCGCGCATCAGGAGGAGCACGAACGGGTCCTCGTCGAGAAGTCGGGCGACCTGATAGCAGAGCGCCGCCGTGTGCGAGCAGTGGTCCCAGGCCCCGCAGCCGCACTCCGCGTCGAGATCCCCGATGCCCGGCAGCAGGTCGAGACCGGCCGCCGCCGCGTCCTCCACCAGGTGCGGCGGCATCTCGCGGTCGAGGAGCGCGGCGATGTGTCCCGCGCTGTCCACGGCGAGGTCGAGGAGCCGTTCCCACTGCTCCTCCGAGAACTCCCGCACCAGCACGTCGCCGCGGTACGCCGTGCCGTCGCGGTCCTTGACCATCGCGGTGATCCGGCCGGGCCGCACCGAGACGGCGCCGACCGCCCCCGCGCGCGCGTGTCGGCGCCCCGCCTTGAGCTGTTGCCCGTCGAGGGCCGTGTCCTCCAAGGCCTTCAGCCACGCCCGTCCCCACCAGGTGCGGGTGAACCCGCCGCCGCGCACCGGCGGCAGCGCCTCGAAGGTCCGCTCGTCGTCCCCGTGGCCGTGCCCCCGGCCGCGCCCCTGTCCGTGCTCGCTCATCGTCCGTCCCCTCGCAGTCGCACCAGCTCCGCCAGTTCGGCATCGGTCAGTTCGGTCAGTTCAGGCGGGGCGTCCCCGCCGGTTCCGAGGACGCTGTCCGCCAGCTCGCGCTTGCGGTCGAGCATCGCGGCGATCCGGTCCTCGATCGTGCCCTCGGCGATGAGCCGGTGGACCTGCACCGGCCGGTCCTGCCCGATCCGGTAGGCGCGGTCGGTGGCCTGTGCCTCCACGGCCGGGTTCCACCAGCGGTCGTAGTGCACGACGTGCTCGGCGCGGGTCAGGTTGAGCCCCGTCCCGGCGGCCTTCAGGGAGAGGATGAAGACCGGGACGTCCCCGTTCTGGAAGCGGGCGACCATCGCCTCGCGCTCGGCGACCGGCGTGCCGCCGTGGAGGAACTGCGTCCGTACGCCCCGCGCCGCGAGATGCGCCTCCAGGATCCGGGCCATTCCCACGTACTGGGTGAAGACCAGGGTGCACGCGCCCTCGGCGAGGATCGTGTCGAGGAGTTCGTCGAGCAGCTCCAGCTTGCCCGAGCGGCCCTCGATCCTGGGCCGCTTCTCCTTGAGGTACTGGGCGGGGTGGTTGCAGATCTGCTTGAGGCCCGTCAGGAGCTTCACGACGAGGCCGCGGCGCTCCATGCCGTCGGCTTCGGCGATCGCCGCGAGGGTCTCCCGTACCACCGCCTCGTACAGACCGGTCTGTTCGGGCGTGAGGGAGACGGTCCGGTCGGTCTCGGTCTTCGGCGGCAGCTCGGGGGCGATGCCGGGATCGGACTTGCGGCGGCGCAGCAGGAAGGGGCGCACGAGGGCGGCGAGCCGCTCGGCGGCGGCCGGGTCCCGCCCGCCCTCGACGGCGGCGGCGAACCGGGTCCGGAAGGCGCCCAGACCGCCGAGGAGTCCCGGCGTGGTCCAGTCGAGGATCGCCCACAGTTCGGAGAGGTTGTTCTCCACCGGCGTGCCGGACAGCGCCACGCGCGCGCGTGCCCCGATGGTCCGCAGCTGACGGGCCGTCGCCGAGTACGGGTTCTTGACGTGCTGCGCCTCGTCGGCGACGACGAGTCCCCAGTTCCGGGCGGCGAGCCGCTCGGCGTCCAGCCGCATGGTGCCGTACGTGGTGAGCACGAAGCCGCCGTCGGCGAGCTCCTCCAGGTCACGGGCCGCGCCGTGGAAACGGCGCACCGGGGTGCCGGGCGCGAACTTCTCGATCTCCCGCTGCCAGTTGCCCATGAGCGAGGTCGGACAGACGACGAGAGTCGGCCCGGCGGACGCAGGGTCGGTCTGCCGGTGCAGGTGCAGGGCGATGACCGTGATCGTCTTGCCGAGTCCCATGTCGTCGGCGAGGCAGCCGCCGAGGCCGAGCGAGGTCATCCGGTGGAGCCAGTCGAGTCCGCGCAGCTGGTAGTCGCGCAGGGTGGCGGCGAGCGCCGGCGGCTGCGTGATCTCCGGCCGGCCGCCCTCGGGTTCGGCGAGCCGTTCCCGCAGGCGCTCCAGCCAGCCCGTCGCGGCCACCTCGACGGGGTGCCCGTCGACCTCGGTCGTGCCGGTGAGGACGGCCGAGAGGGCGTCCACCGGGGTGACCTTGCGGTCCTGGTGGGCCCGGGCCCGGTGCACCTCGGCCGGGTCGACGAGGACCCAGCGGTCGCGCAGCCGTACGAGCGGCCGTCCCGTCTCGGCGAGCCGGTCGAGCTCGGCCCGGGTGAGCTCGTGGTCGCCCACGGCGAAGCGCCAGTTGAAGGCGAGCAGGGAGTCGGCGGCGAGGAAGGAGGGCAGCCCGGAGGCACGGCCGGCATCGGCGGGGTGCGAGGCGTCGGTGACGTCGGCGTCGGGCCCGAGGCCGTCACGGAGTGCCGAGCCCGCGGCGCCGGTGCCCGCTCCGAAGGCTGTTCCGGCGCCGCCTCCGGCCCCCTCCGGGCCGATCACGGCGCGGGCGGTGAGCCGGTCGGCCAGTTCACGCGGCCAGTGGATCCGGACACCCGCCGCCGCGAGGGCCTCGGCCGCCGGGCCGAGGAGCTCCGCGACCTCCTCGTCGGCGAGTTCGACGGTGTCGGGCACGGCCGCCGACAGGAGCGGGGAGAGCGGAGGCCAGGCACGGGCGGCACGCCGGAGGGCGAGGAGGGCGTCCATCCGGGCCCGGGGTCCGAACACGGCCCCGGCGCGGCCGGAGCCCGCCCAGACCTCCGCCGCGTCCGCGACCAGGGCCGGATCGGCGGCCCCGTGCAGCTGGAGCACCGCCCGGAAGGCGGGCGCTTCCCGGGACTCCGTGGTGAAACCGGGCAGTTCGAGCCGGAGCGAGAGCCGGACGCCGGCGTCGTGCACGGCCGCCACGTCGGCGGCCCACGCCCGTTGCCCGGGGATCGTCTGCGGTGCGTCGGCCGCGAAGGCGGGCCCACCGGCCGCGAGCGGGGCCGCCGGGGTGCGGGGCAGCGTGTCGGCCACCGCGTCGGCGAAGGCACGCAGCAGCGCCTCGGGCTCGGGCATCAGCAGCGGCGGCGCGTCGTCGGTCGGGGGTACGCGGACGGGCAGGGGTACGGCGTGCGCGACCGGTGGCATCGACGCGGCGAGCGTGCGGAGTTCGGCCAGTTCCCCGGGGCCGAGCGGCCCGACGCGCCACGCGTCGTGGTCGCCGGGCGTGAGGCCGGGCAGCAGCAGGCCGCGCGCGACGAGGTCCAGGGCGAAGAGGGACGCGGCGCCCCAGAACGCGGTCGCGGGGGAGGCGGAGTCCGAGAACCGGGCGCGGGCGAGGAACGGCAGGGCGTCCCGTACGGACAGGGTTCGGGCGGGGACGGTCACGGCCCGGAGCGAGTCCCCGTCGACGACGCTGATCTCGGTGTCGCCCGGGCGGCCGTCATGGGCGGCACGGGCGTCCGGCAGGGACTCGTCGTCCGGTGACCAGAAGGCGATCCGTCCGGCGCGCGGCGGATCGGCGGGCAGGAAGACGGCGGAGTGGCGGAGGAGTTCGGGCGAGGGGGAGAGGTCCTGGGCGGGTTCGCGGGCGGAATCATCGGGTCCGTGCGAGAGCGACAACGCATTCCTCAAATTTGACTACCTGGAGGCCGAGTCGCCGAGGATACCCCACGAAGTCGCCGGGAGTGGACCTCCTTCAAGTGATCCGCGCCACAGCGGCCCGCCCCTCGTGAAGGGGTGGGGCTCGCCCCACCCCCGCCCCCCGGCGCACCCCCGGCAGTGGACGGGTGGTGACGCCATGGTCCCGGGCGAGCACGGATCCGTACGTTCTCGGTAGGCGCCCAGAGACCAGAACCGGCCGTGCACCCACGGCACCGACCGACAGAAACCGGAGCCCGTCATGTCCCAGGCCACCGTCCTGCCCCCGGCCGCCGCCCCCGCCGCGGCGTCCGTCCGCGCCCGGGGCGGCAGCGAGTTCACCCCGCTCCTGAGGACGGTCAGGGAACAGGGCCTCCTCGAACACCGCCCCGGCTGGTACGCCCGCGGCATCGTCGTCAACCTCCTCGGCATCGCCGCCGTGGCGGCCGGGCTCGCCCTGATCGGGCCCTCCTGGTGGGCGCTGCCGCTCGCGGTCCCCCTCGCCCTGTTCTCCGCACGCGCCGCCTTCGTCGGACACGACGCCGGCCACGCCCAGATCACCCCGAACCGCAAGGCGAGCCGGATCCTCCAGCTCGTCCACGCGAACCTCCTCCTGGGCATGAGCCGGGAGTGGTGGAACGACAAGCACAACCGTCACCACGCCCACCCCAACCACCTCGACAAGGACCCGGACGTCGCCGCCGACATCCTCGTCTTCGCCGAGCACCAGACGGCGGGCCGCACGGGCCTGCGCGGATTCCTCACCCGCCACCAGGCCTGGCTGTTCTTCCCGCTGACCACCCTGGAGGGCATCGCGCTCAAGGTGTACGGGGTCCAGGCCCTGCTCGCGAAGGACGGCCCGCACCGCGACGGGCGCGAGCGGATCGTCGAAGGAGCCCTGCTCCTCGCCCACTTCGCCGGACACGCGGCGCTGCTCCTCACCCTCCTGACGCCCGCCCAGGCCCTCGTCTTCGCCCTCGTCCACCAGATGCTCCTCGGCGTGCACCTCGGCATGGCCTTCGCCCCCAACCACAAGGGCATGGACCGGCCGGACGAGCACGCGGACGGCGACAGCTGGGGACACCTGCGCCGCCAGGTCCTCACCTCGCGCAACATCCGCGGCGGCGCCCTGACCGACTGGTTCCTCGGCGGCCTCAACTACCAGGTCGAGCACCACCTCTTCCCGAGCATGCCGCGCCCGAACCTCCGCCTGGCCCAGCCCGCCGTCCGGGCCCACTGCGCCGCTCTGGGCGTCCCGTACACGGAGACCGGTTTCGTGGACTCGTACCGCCAGGCCCTCGGCCATCTGCGCGAGGTGGGGGCGCCGCTCCGCGGCGAGGACGCGGAGTAGGGTCGTACAGCGAGGCGCGATGTGATCATCGGTCCGGGAGGGGCGGCGGAGAGCCGCTCCCCGGACCGGAGGAGAAGGGGGCTCTCACCATGACCAGCGGTACCGTCACCACGGTCAGCAGCAACGGCACGTACTCGTTCACCAAGCCCAACCGGGAGGGCATCACCCTCCTCGCCGGGCTCGGTGTGGAGGGCGACGTCCACGCGGGCGTGACGGTGAAGCACCGGTCCCGCGTCGCGCAGGACCCCACCCAGCCCAACCTCCGTCAGGTCCACCTCATCCACGCCGAGCTCTTCGACGAGGTGGCGGGCGCCGGCTTCGAGGTCGCCCCCGGCGACCTCGGCGAGAACGTCACGACCCGGGGGATCGACCTCCTCTCCCTGCCCACCGGCACCCTCCTCCACCTCGGCGCGGAGGCCGTCGTCGAGGTCACCGGACTGCGCAACCCCTGTGCGCAGATCGACGGCTTCCGGCACGGCCTGCTCAAGCAGGTCCTCGGCCGCGACGAGAACGGCGAGATCGTGCGCAAGGCGGGCATCATGGGCGTCGTGCTCACCGGTGGGCAGGTGCGGCCCGGCGACCCGATCCGGGCCGAACTGCCGCCGGAGCCGCACCGCCCGCTGGAGCGGGTCTGAGCCGCCCGAAGCCCCCGCTCACCCCTCCAGGGCGCAGGAGTCGACCACGTCGCCGCTCGCGGGTCGCGGGATCGTGCGGTCCGCGGGAGGCGCCGTGCCCTCCTCGACCCAGCGCGTCAGGGCGTCGAACGCGGAGCGGTAGCACGGCAGGATCGGCCGCAGCCGGTCCGGGTACGTGTCGTACAGACCGTCCGTGTGCGTCCCGTCCTGCACCCGGTAGTAGCGGTGCAGCCCGTCCCGGCCCCGCGCGTCGATCATCCGTTCGTACACGTCGGAGTCCGTGGCGATCGGCAGCAGGGTGTCGAGATCGCCGTGGAGCGTGATCAGCGGCTTGCCGATCCTTCCGGTGAGCGCGACCTTCGCGACCGCGCGGTGGACGGCCGCCGGCCGGGAGGCGTAGTCGTAGGCGGCGTCCGAGGCGCAGGGCGCCAGGATCTGCTCCACGGTCCCGCCGGCGGTGGAGCCGGGGCAGGCCGGGTCGTACGCGGGGTCGAACTCGGCCCGGAAGAGCTTCTGCGTCAGACCCCAGTAGGCCTTCTCGTGGTACGGCCACAGGAAGCGCGAGCCCGGTGCGAAGCCCGCCGCGATCAGGTCCTCGTCATCGGCGAGACCCCGGGACCGGGCCACCGTCACCGGCAGGCTCGTCAGGAGGTTCGGGCCGCGTGCCGTCCACAGCACGCCCTCCCAGTCGACCCCGCCGTCGTACAGCTCGGGTCTGTTCTCCAGCTGCCAGCGCGTGAGGTAGCCGGCGTTGGAGATGCCGGTCATGTACGTGCGCTCCGGAGCCCGGCCGTACCGCTGCCGTACGACCTTCTTGGCGGCTCGCGTCAGCTCGGTCACGCGGCGGTTCCACTCGGCGACCGCGTCGCCCGGCTCCCGCCCGTCGGTGAAGAAGTCCGGTCCCGTGTTGCCCTTGTCGGTGGCGGCGTAGGCGAAGCCCCGGGCGAGCACCTGGTCGGAGATCAGCGCGTCCGTGGAGTACTGGCGCCGGCTGCCTGGGGCGCCGGTGACGACGAGCCCGCCGTTCCAGCGGTCGGGCAGCCGGATGACGAACTGCGCGTCATGGGCCCAGCCGTGGGTGGTGTTGAGGCGGGAGTCGTCGGGGAAGTAGCCGTCGACCTGGATGCCGGGCACTCCCGAGGGGTTACGGGTCGCCTTCGCGGCGAGACCGGCCTGGTCCGCCAGGTCGGTGTACGGGGTGCCGGCGAGCCCGGCGGTCGTCAGGTCCTCCAGACAGGCGGACTGCCGGCGCTCGGCGCCGGGCACGTGGATCCGGTCCTGGCGTGCGCAGTGCGCGGCGGCCGGCGCTTCGGCCCCGGCGGGACCCGCCGGGGCGAGGACGGTGACGCCGGTGAGGAGCGCGGTGAACAAGGAGACGCCTGGGAACAGGCGCATGGCGGGCCTCCGGTGGGGCGACGGGAAAGAGGTGCGGCGCCACATCGTGCGGCGCGCACCTGCCGTCGGACCATGGCTCGGAACCACACCTCGGACCGTCGTCCTATGGGGAGCAGAGACGGGTCCGGGGCGGGCGGAGGTCCTCAGGAGGAGCGCATGGCCGTCGCTTCGGGCACTGCGAGGAGGTCTTCAAGGGGAGCGCACGGCCGTCGCGCCGAGTGCCGCGAGAGGGTCTTCAGGAGGAGCGCACGGCCGTGGCGTCGAGCGCTTCGAGGAGCGCGGGCAGCCGTGGGCCCCGCGTCACGGGCAACACCTCGCGCGGCAGTTCGTCGAGGAGGACGAACGCCATGTCGTCGGCCTTGGCCACGAGCGACCAGCCCGGACCGTCGGCACGCAGCACCCCGGAGGCCGACCGCACCCGCCCCACCGGCGGTGGCTCCTCCAGATAGCCGCGCAGCTCGTGCAGGGCCTTCCTGACCCCGGTGGACGACGCGGCGACGGCGGTGTCGGCTGCCGTGGTCCCCGTGCCGGGGGCCGCCGCCGAGGTCGGCCCTCCGGCCGTGCCCTCGCCGTCCACCCGGGCCCGCCAGGCGTCCCACTGGAGCGCCACCTCGTCGGCGCCCAGCCGGCGCTGCGCCGGCCCCCACTCCTCGCCGGAGGGCGGGGCCAGCGGTGCGGGATCGCCCTCCTCGGGCTCCGGGTCGTGCGGGGCCGGGACGCCCGGGGCGACGGTCGCCACGGGCAGCGGCCAGCCCGGCAGTCCGGCCACCACCGAACGCTCGTCGGGGGAGAGGTCGTAGGCCATGCCGCAGTCCCAGGAGGAGATGGCCACCGCGACGAGCGACACGTCGTCGACGACGACCGTCCAGCGGGCCCCGTGCCCGTCCTGGCCGAACACGAGTCCGTACCCCTCGGCGTCCGGCCGCAGGCCCAGCGCGGCGCAGGCCGCCGGGTAGTCGTCACCGAGCACGCTCGGGAAGCGCCCCGGCGTCAGCAGTGCCGCGGTCAGCACAAAGAGCGCGTCGGCGTCGGCCTCGGCGATCGGGTCCGTCCCGGCCACGGCATCCTCCCCATCTGGTCGTCGGCGCACCTTAACCAGTGGGTAACCCGCGCGTCGAGGGTCTCCACCAGGGAACCTCGCCTCTTCGGACCCCCTCCGTCAGCCGTCACCGGCCCGGCGGGCCGGCGACTGGTCGCGCAGGCCGAGCAGCGAGCGGGCCACGGTGCTCGGAGACTGGTTCCGTTCCCGGGCGAGGGTGATCAGGGCCCGGCAGGCCAGTTCGTTGATGCCGAAGGAGAGCATGCCGGGGGAGACCCGGCTCGCCGCCTCCTCCGCCCTGGCCGGGTCGTCCTCGGCGCAGGCGGCCACGTACTCGGCGGCGGCCTCGAAGAGGTTGTGCCCCTGTCGGGGACGCGGTGGCGCCGGCGCGGAGGAGTCGGGCGCCTTCCGGCCGGAGGGGAGGAGTCTGCGCAGTCTTTCCGGAACTCGTGCCACGGCTCGCCGCCTTTCCCGGGCACGACTGCCCGGCATCTCCACGGTAGACAGTGAAGTGCCGGTAAAGAAGGGGGCGTTGGCATCCGTGACGGGCATGTGGGGGCGCACCCGGCGGCTCGGTCGGTGGGCGGGGGAAATTGAGCGGGGCGGGCCCCCGCCCCCGCCCCGTGCCGCAGCCTTCGTCCGCGACGGGCCTCAGGCCTCGCGGACCGCGAGGGCCAGGTAGCGCGCGTCCTCGTCGACGTAGTCGACGAGCCGCCAGCCGGCCTCGGCGAGCAGGGGACGCAGCCGGGGCTCGGCGCGCAGGTCGTCCGGCGTGATCTGCCGGCCGTGACGGGCCGCGAGGGCGGCTCGCCCGATCGGGTGGAAGAGGGCGAGGCGGCCCCCGGGCCGTACGACGCGGGCGAGTTCCCGCAGGTCGGAGGCGGGGTCCGCGAGGTGCGAGATGAGCCCCGCCCCGAACACGGCGTCGAGCGCGCCGTCGCGCACCGGGAGCCGGCCGACATCGGCGAGCAGCAGCGTCCCGCCCTCCTCGCCGTCGCGTCCGGCGGCGACGGCCCGTTCGAGCATCTCGGGGGTGAGATCGGCGCCGAGCACCGTGCCGGAGGGGCCGACGGCGGCCCGGAGCGGCGGGAGCGCCCGGCCGGTTCCGCAGCCGGCGTCCAGCACGGCGTCGCCGGGGCGCAGGCCGAGCTCGCCCACGGCGGCGGCGTACGCGGGACTGTCGTCGGGGAACCGGCTGTCCCAGTCGGCGGCGCGGGCGCCGAAGAACTCTCGTACCTGTGTGGGGTCATAGCTCATGTGTTCATGATCTCGCAGGATTCGACACTCGGAGGGATGAGCGTTCTGTGTGCCCGTTCGAGCTCGGCCTGATCGTTCGGAACCACCTCTCTGTCATATTCCAGCAGCTTTCGAAATGCGCCCCCGGTGCGCCCCCCGATGCGCACTAGCGTCCCTGAGCCATGGGACACCTGGACCACGCCACCTTCGGCTGGCTGACACCCGTGCTGTCGTACGCGATGGCATGCATCGGCGCCGCCCTGGGGCTGCGCTGCACCGTGCGAGCGCTCGACGCGACCGGCCGGTCGCGTCGCAACTGGCTGATCACCGCCGCCTCCGCGATCGGCACCGGCATCTGGACCATGCACTTCGTGGCGATGCTCGGATTCGGCGTGACGGGCACCGACATCCGGTACGACGTTCCGCTCACCCTCCTCAGCCTCGTCATGGCGATGGCCGTCGTGGGAGTCGGCGTCTTCGCCGTCGGCTACGGACGCGACCGGGTCCGCTCGCTCCTCATCGGCGGTCTGACCACGGGCGTCGGCGTGGCGAGCATGCACTACATGGGCATGGCCGCGCTACGGCTCCACGGGCAGGTGCGGTACGACCCGCTCCTCGTCGGACTCTCCGTCCTGATCGCCGTCGTCGCCGCAACGGCCGCCCTCTGGGCGGCGCTCAACATCCACTCGCCCGCGGCCGTGGCCGTCGCCTCGCTCGTGATGGGCGCGGCCGTCACGAGCATGCACTACACCGGCATGCTCGCCGTGCGGATCGAGGTCGTACCCTCCGCCGACGCCCTCCCGGGAGCCATGCTCATGCAGTTCGTCTTCCCCCTCGCCGTCGGACTCGGCTCGTACCTCTTCATCACCTCCGCCTTCGTCGCCCTCACTCCCACGGCCAGTGAGCGCACCGCGTACGCCGCGGCCGGACGTCTCGCCGAACCGGACGAGCTCACGGTCGACGTCGCCCCGCCCGGGTTCCGCGCCGGAGAAGCGGCCCGTACGCCCACGACCTGATCCGACCCCCCGGCGCGCCCCGCGCACGCCACGCCCTGCCCCTGACGTCCACCCCACCACGCCCCACCGCACCAGAGACAGACGCAGCCGGAACGAGGAGGCCATGCGAACTCCCCGCAAGACCAAGGACACCGAGGCGGTCACGCCGCCACCGGTGGCCGTGCGCGGGCGGCGCGCACACGCCGGCCCGCCCGCCGACGAGCCGGGGGAGCGGACCCCGGAGGCCCCGCCGACCGCCGGGCACACGGGCACCTCGATGCCGGGCACCGCCGCCGGGGGCGCCGACGCGTCCGCACACCCCTCGGAACCGGCCTCCCAAGGGCCTGCCGGACGGCCTTTCCGGCAGTCCGCCGAACGGCCCCGGGCGGCCGCCGGGCCTCCGCCGCCCGCCGGGCACCGCGTCCGTCCCGCGTTCCACGGGCTGCGCCCGCGCTCGGTCCGCGCCAAGATCGTCTCGCTCCTGATGGTCCCGGTCGTCTCGCTCCTCGCCCTCTGGGGCTTCGCCACCGTCACCACCGCGCAGGACATCGCCCGGCTCCGCCACCTCCAGCGCGTCGACGCCGAGATCCGCGAGCCCGTGACGGCCGCCCTCACCGCCCTCCAGGCCGAACGGCGCGCCGCGGTACGACAGGCCGCGGCGCCCGGTGCCACCCGTGCCGCCGAACTCGAGGACCGGATCCACCGGACGGACGCGGCCGTCGCCCGGCTCCGCCTGGACGACTCGCACACCGTCGGCGACACCGGCTACCTGCCCGGCGACGTCGCCGGGCGGGTGAGCGCGTTCGTCGGCAAGGTCGAGGGCCTCGCCCGGCTCCGCACCGCCGCTGCCGACGGGCGCGCCGACTGGGACGAGACGTACGAGGAGTACACGGACGCCGTCTCCGCCGCCTTCGCGGTCGGCGGCGCCCTCACCGGCATCCAGGACGCCGCGCAGGGGTCCGACGCGCGCGTCCTCCTCGAATTCGGCCGGGCCGGCGAGATGCTGTCCCGCGAGGACGCCCTCCTCACCTCCGCCCACCTCACCGGCAGGCTCTCCGCCGACCGGCTCCGCGACTTCGCCGGGGCCGTCGAGACCCGGCGCACCCTCACCGACTCGGCCACCGCCGACCTGCCCGCCGCCGCACGCGCCGCCTGGGCCCGTCTCTCCGCCGGTGACGACCACGCCCGGCTCACCCGGGCGGAGGACCGGGTCGGCGCCGCCGGCCCGGGCCGCCCCGCCGCCCAGGCGGTCACCTCCACCGAGTGGGACGACGCCCTCGCGGCCGTGCACGGCGGACTCGCCGCGATCGAGACCGACGCGCGCGACGCGGCCGCCGACCGCGCCGACCCCTTCGCCGGCGGCGCCCTCACGGCGGGCGGCGCGGCGGTCGTCCTCGGCCTCGCCGCCGTCGCGGCCTCGCTCGTCATCTCCGTGCGGATCGGCCGCGGCCTCGTCGTCGAGCTCGTCAGCCTCCGCAACACCGCCCTCGGCATCGCGCGCCGCAAACTCCCCGCCGCCATGCGCCGGCTCCGCGCGGGAGAGGAGATCGACGTCCAGGCCGAAGCGCCGCCGGGGCCCGCCTCCCAGGACGAGATCGGCCAGGTCGGCGAAGCCCTCACCACCGTCCACCGCGCGGCGCTCTCCGCCGCCGTCGAACGCGCCGAACTCGCCAGCGGCATCTCCGGGGTGTTCGTCAACCTCGCCCGTCGCAGCCAGGTACTCGTCCACCGCCAGCTCAACCTCCTGGACAGCATGGAGCGGCGCGCCGACGACCCCAACGAACTCGGCGACCTCTTCCGGCTCGACCACCTCACCACCCGTATGCGGCGCCACGCGGAGAGCCTGATCATCCTTTCCGGAGCCGCCCCCGGGCGCGCCTGGCGCATGCCCGTCCCCCTGACCAACGTCGTCCGCGCCGCCGTCTCCGAGATCGAGGACTACGCGCGCGTGGAGGTGCGCCGACTCCCCGAGACGGCCGTCGTCGGCGGGGCCGTCGCCGACCTCACCCACCTCCTGGCCGAACTCATCGAGAACGCCGCGCAGTTCTCCCCGCCCCACACCAAGGTCCGGGTCAGCGGCGAACCCGTCGGCAACGGCTACGCCCTGGAGATCGAGGACCGGGGACTCGGCATGGGCAAGGAGACCCTCGCCGAGGCGAACGCCCGCATCGCCCAGTCCGAGGCCCTCGACCTCTTCGACAGCGACCGGCTCGGCCTCTTCGTGGTCAGTCGCCTCTCCTCCCGCCACGACATCAAGGTCCATCTGAGGACGTCCCCCTACGGCGGCACCACCGCCGTCGTCCTGCTCCCAACCGACCTGCTCCAGGGTGCGCCGCCCGGCCGGGGGACGCCGGCGAGCGACTCCGACACGCCCCACGGCGGAACCCCGCGCGCGAGGGACCCCCGTGCACACGCGTCGGGCGGGCCGGCCGCCGACGCCGCACGGAGCGGGCTCCGACCCGCAGGGTCGCCGCACACGGACGACGAGCGCGCCGCACGGGAGCGCGAGGAGGCGCACCGCGCCGAGGCCCGCCGCTTCGGCCGCCCTCAGATCGCGCAGCCCGCCCCGCCCGCCCCGACGAACACCGCGCTCCCGGGGAACCCGGCCCCGTCCGCCGCGTCCGGAGGCCCGCCCGCCCCACAGCCGCAGGCGGGAACGCGGCCCGCGAGTCTGCCCCGGCAGACGGACGGATCGCGGCGCCAGGGTCCGCCGCAGTCCCCTCCGGCCTCCCGCCCGCAGCCGCCAGCACGCCCGACCGCCGTGCCCGCACTCGCGGTACGGCCGGAGCCCGCAGCCGCGTCCGCGTCCGCGCCCGCGTCCGCGCCCGCGTCCGCGTCCACACCCACACCCGCCTCCGCCTCCGCGGAAGTGACCGAACTCCGCCGCCGCGGCCCCTCCGTACCGACACCTCCGGCGGAGCAGCCGCCGGCCGCGCCGGCCGACCGGGCCGATACGGGGAGCGAACTGCCCCGTCGCGTCCGCCAGGCGAGTCTCGTTCCGCAGCTGCGCGAGGCACCCGCCCCGGCACCGGTGTCCGCACCGGTCGCACCCGGCACGGACGCACGCACCCCGGAACAGGTCCGGGACCGCATGGCGGCGTACCGGGACGGCTGGCAGCGGGGCGGCGGTGCCGTCCCGGGCGCCAGGCGGCCCCTCGGCACGGGCTTCGGAACCGGCACGGGCCACGGACCCGGCCACGGCACCGCACCTCTCGACCCTCGCTCCGAAGGAGACGACGCATGATCGACCACGAGCGGATCTCGCACCACCGGTCCGGCGAACTGGACTGGCTCCTCGACGACCTCGCCATGCGGGTCCGCGAGGTCCGTCACACCGTGGTGCTCTCGAACGACGGACTCGCCGTGGGCGCCTCCAACGGGCTCAGCCGTGAGGACGCCGAGCACCTGGCCGCCATCGCCTCCGGCTTCCACAGCCTCGCCAAGGGCGCCGGACGGCAGTTCCACACCGGCGGAGTCCGCCAGACGATGGTCGAGATGGACGACGGCTTCCTCTTCGTCGCCGCGGCGGGAGACGGCTCCTGCCTCGCCGTCCTCAGCTCCGCGAGCGCCGACATCGGCCTCATCGCCTACGAGATGGCCCGGCTCGTGAAGCGCGTCGGCGAGCACCTGCACACCCCGCCGCGCCTCGCGGCGACCCCGCCGGCCGCCGGCTGACCCGGAGGGACCCATGAACGACGACAGCACCGGCGACGGCCCGCCCGTGCCGGGCAGCCAGTGGTACGACGCCGACGCGGGACCGCTCGTGCGTCCGTACGCGATGACCGGCGGACGGACCAAACCGGGGCCCAGCAACGTACGGTTCGACCTCATCGCCCTCGTCGTCGTGGACGACGAGCCGCCCGGACCGGCCGAGGAAGCGCTCCTCGGCCCCGAGCACCGGTCCCTGCTGACCCTGTGCCGGGCCGAGACCCAGTCGGTGGCCGAGCTCGCCGCCGACGCCGACCTCCCCGTCGGGGTCGTCCGGGTCCTCCTCGGCGACCTCCTCGAATCGGGCTTCGTGCGCGTCAGCCGACCCGTACCGCCCGCTCAGCTCCCTGACGAAAGAATCCTGAGGGAAGTAATCGATGGCCTACGAGCGCTCTGAGAGCACCGGCGCGGGCGACGGCGCGGACACCTCCGCCCTCGCGCTGAAGATCCTGGTCGCCGGCGGGTTCGGCGTCGGGAAGACCACCCTCGTCGGTGCGGTCAGCGAGATCCGGCCCCTGCGCACGGAGGAACGGCTCAGCAGGGCCGGTGAGCTCGTCGACGACACCGGGGGCGTCGACCAGAAGACCACCACGACCGTCGCCATGGACTTCGGCCGCATCACGATCCGCTCCGGGCTCTCGCTCTACCTCTTCGGCACCCCCGGCCAGGACCGCTTCTGGTTCCTCTGGGACGAGCTGTCGCAGGGCGCCCTGGGGGCCGTCGTCCTCGCCGACACGCGACGCCTGGAGGACTGCTTCCCGGCGGTCGACTACTTCGAACACCGGAAGATCCCCTTCGTGGTCGCGGTCAACTGCTTCACGGGTGCGCGCACGTACGGCGCGCACGACGTGTCCCGCGCCCTCGACCTGGACCGCGGCACGCCCGTCGTGCTGTGCGACGCGCGCGACCGCGACTCGGGGAAGGAAGTGCTGATCCGTCTGGTCGAGTACGCCGGGCGGATGCACACCGCCCGTCTCCTGAACACGGTCTGAGGAGCGGCTCGCGGCGGCCGCGGCACGCGCGGGCGTGGTGTGGTGCTTGCCCTGTCCACGACAGTGCGTAAGGCTTGCGGCGATACGCGGACCACGACGGGACGGACCACGAGGGCCTTGAGGACCACCAGGGTCCGGGCCGAGGGGGACGCACCGGCTAGGGGGAGGACCACTGATGGCGTTGGACAAGGAACTGGACTGGCTCCTGGACGACCTGACGCAGCGGGTCGGATACATACGGCACGCGCTGGTGCTGTCGAACGACGGCCTGGTGACGGGCGCGAGCAGCGGGCTCGTCCGGGAGGACGCCGAGCACCTGGCGGCCGTCTCCTCCGGCCTGCACAGCCTCGCACGGGGTTCCGGCCGGCATTTCCGGGCGGGCCGGGCACGGCAGACGATGGTGGAGTTCGACGACGCTCTGCTCTTCGTGACGGCGGCGGGCGAAGGCAGTTGCCTGTGCGTCCTGAGTGCGGCGGAGGCGGACGTCGGTCAGGTGGCGTACGAGATGACGCTGCTGGTCAACCGGGTCGGCGAGCACCTCGGCGTGGCGGCGCGACAGCCGGGGGCCCCGGGGGGCGGCATGCTCTGACGCCCCTGCGGGGCGGGTTGTCCACAGGTCGTCTTCCACAGGTCGTGCGGATGTCGTCACCCTGCGTTACGTTCTTCTGCGTGGGTCCGAGAGACCCGCTGCCTCAAGAGGGCACGGACGCAGGGGGAGGGCCGTGGGATGACGGTGGACGAAGGGGCGCGCACGGAGGCACCGGGGCAGGCAGCGCGGGAACTGGAGCTGAGGCGCGACGAGTTCCGGCTCGCGGTCCAGCTCGGCCTGGTGAGGACGGTGCCGGCCGGCGAGGGAGGGCGGCGGCGGGTCGAGCGGCGCGAGCTCGACCGCCTCAGGGCCGCCCCGGACTTTCCCGCCGGCCTGCGCGAGCGGGTGCGCGCGGTCGGTACGAAAGAGGCCGCCGCCCTCCTGGGAATCACCGCCGACCGGTTCACCCGGCTGGCCCGGACGGGACACGTCAGTCCGGTGCGGTTCTCGCTGAACCGCTACCGGACGGTGGTGTGGACGTATCTGGCGCAGGAGGTCGCCGAGTTCGGTCTCGCCTGTCCGGCCCTCCTCACCGGGCGGCTGCCGCTGCACCTCCGCGAGCGTCTTGCCGCGCGCGAGGACCAGAGGGCGAGGAACTGGCGGGCGCGGCGGCTCGCCCTGTTGCTCCGAGGCACGGCAGACCCCTGGGCGCGGGCCGCCGCCATCGCCTCCCTGCTCGACCCGGTGCAGGTGGCCGAGGTCGTCGACGACCCGTACGAGCGCACGCACCTCGACCGGTTGCGCCCGCCTCCGCCGGCCGGGATGCCGGTGCCGCCGGTCGCCCGGGAGATCGCCGAACGCCTGATGCTGGCCGACGACCCGGACGAGATCCTCTGGCACCGACTGAGCCTCGCCCTGACCCTGGACGAGGCACGCGCGGAGCGGCAGGCCCCGCATCCCGGCGAGACGCGCACGGGCGGATTCGGTGCGCCGCCGCCGACGCTGCCGACGAGGCCTTCGACGCCACCGACCGCGCCGGCTCGCGGGGTGCCGGTGACGACGGTGCCGACGCCGACGATGCCGCACCCTGCGACGGCAGGACCGATGGCGGCTGTTCCCGCCGTTCCTGTTCCCGCGTCCGTTCCCGCCGCCCCTGTTGCCGCGGCGCCCCTTCCCGTAGTGCCCGTTCCCGTGGGGCGGCCCGCGGTGGTCGACCAGCCGGTGGGGCGTTCGGTGCGCACGAGGTTCCTGGAGCGCTTCCGGCGGGGGAGGACGGCGGGCGCGGCGCGGTCACGGCGGCGGAGGCGTCCGGTGGCCTGGCCCTGACGGGGCGTTCCGACATGCGCTGGGCGCGCGCGGTGGAGAGGATGGGCCCATGCTGCTGGCGCGTGTCGCGGAAGTGTCCCGGGAGGTCACCGCCGCCTCCGCGCGCTCTCGCAAGATCGCGCTGCTGGCCGAGCTGTTCGCCGAGGCCGGGCCCGACGAGAGCCCGCTCGTCATCGCGTATCTGTCCGGCCGGCTGCCGCAGGGGCGGATCGGGGTCGGATGGAGCATCCTCAAGGACGTCGTCCCGCCGGCCGTTCCGCCTGCCGAAGGCCCCGTCCTCACCCTCGGGCGGGTCGACGCGACGATGGCGGAGCTCGCCGCCGTGTCGGGTGCCGGAGCGCGCGCCGAGCGGATCCGGCTCGTTCACGGCCTGTTCTCCGCCGCCACCCGCGACGAGCAGGAACTCCTGGTGCGGTTGCTGGCGGGAGAGGTGCGGCAGGGGGCGCTCGACGCCATCGCCCTGGAGGGCGTCGCGCGGGCCGCCGGGGTGCCCGCCCTCGAACTGCGGCGTGCCGTGATGCTCGAAGGCTCGCTGCCGCCGGTCGCCCAGGCCGTGCTGGCCGGGGGAGCCTCCGCGCTGGACCGGTTCACCCTGCGGGTCGGCAGTCCCGTGCAGCCCATGCTCGCCCACACCGCCGCTTCCGTGACCGAGGCGATCGCCGGTCTGGGACCGTGCGCGGTCGAGGAGAAGCTCGACGGGATCCGCATCCAGGTGCATCGGCGCGGCGACGACGTCCGGGTGTACACCCGCTCGCTCGACGACATCACCGACCGCCTTCCCGAGGTGGTCGCGACGGCCCGCGCGGTCGCCGCCGACGGGTTCATCCTGGACGGTGAGGTGATCGCCCTCGACACCGGGAGCGGCAGGCCCGTGTCCTTCCAGACGATCTCCGCCCGGGTCGGTTCCCGGATCGACGTGGCCGGTGCGCGTGCCGTGCTTCCCGTCACGGCGGTCTTCTTCGACGTCCTCGCGATGGAGGGGGAGGAGCTGATCGACCGGCCGGGTCTGGAGCGGCACACCGTCCTCGCCCGTCTGCTGCCGGAGTCGCAGCGGGTCCGCCGCACCGTCGTCACCGATCCGGCCGATCCCGCGCAGACGGAGGCCGCCGAGCGGTTCTACGCCGACACCCTGGCCCGGGGACACGAGGGCGTGCTCGTCAAGGCGCTGGAGGCGCCCTATGTGGCCGGTCGCCGGGGGCGCACCTGGCTGAAGGTGAAACCCGTTCACACCGTCGACCTCGTCGTGCTCGCCGCGGAGCGGGGCCACGGCCGCAGAACCGGGCTGCTCTCCAACCTCCACCTCGGCGCGCGGACCGCCGACGGCGGCTTCGTCATGCTCGGCAAGACCTTCAAGGGACTCACCGACGAGATGCTGCTCTGGCAGACCGAGCGGCTGAGGGAACTCGCCGTGTCGGACGACGGCTTCACCGTGCGCGTACGGCCCGAGCTCGTCGTGGAGATCGCGTACGACGGGCTCCAGGTCTCGACGCGCTACCCGGCGGGCGTCACGCTCCGCTTCGCCCGGGTCGTACGGCACCGGCCCGACAAACGCGCCTCGGAGGCCGACACCGTCGAGCGCGTCACCGAAGGCCGCTGACCGAGGACGACGGCCCTCGCGGGGCGGCCGCCCGAGAGGGATGCTGGAGACGTGGCACGACGAGTGCCCGGCACGAGGAGGGCGTGGCACCACGAGAGGCCGGCGGGCCGCGAGGAGATGAGCGACGTGTACGACTTGCACATCGACACCGACGTCACCGTGCAGCTCAACGACTGCTGCAAGGAGGACGCTCAGGCCGTGTTCGACGTCCTCGACCGGGTCTACCAGATGGAGGACATGTCGACTCCGAATTCCCAGGCGGACACGGGACCGGCTCCCACCGTCTGGACCGCCACGTTCGACACGGCCGGCGGACGGCACGAGGAGGTGGGCCCCGTCCACCTGACCGCCCCGGTCGGAGTCACCCTCACCGGCGGGTACCGGGCCGTCGACGAGGTCGAGAAGGTGCTCGCCACCGGCTTCGACATCCAGTCCCTGCAGTCCGTCTCCGGCGACCAGGAGACCGAGGCCCGGCTGTTGCTCGCGTCCCGCTGAGCGGGACGCAGAGGCGCTCCGGGCGGCACGGACGGGCGCCGCCCGGGGTTCTCGTGTGCCCGTGAAAGGCCGGCGGACCCCGCCGACATCCCCGGTATGCACCGTGTGTATAGTGCCTTCCGGTCGTGATCACCGTCCTGACCAGCGGTGACGGCCGTACCGAAGACACCACGGGGAAAGCGGGTCCACCATGTTCCGATCCAGGCCTGTCCGCAGCAGGGCGGTGAGCACCGCCCTGCTCGCCGCGGCGTCGCTGATGCTGACGCTCGGCGGCTGCGGAGTCGACCCGGTCACCCCGCAGGACGCCCGGCGGGAGGGCGGAACGGACGACAAGGCGGGTGACGCGGCCCGTCGAGTCGACTGCGCCGAGGCCAAGTGCATAGCCCTGACCTTCGACGCGGGACCGGGCAAGGACACCCCCCGCCTCCTCGACGTCCTCAAGGAGAAGCAGGTGCCCGCCACCTTCTTCCTCCTCGGCAGCAGGCACGTCGACCGCTATCCCGACGTGGTCAGGCGCATCGCCGCCGAGGGCCACGAGGTCGCCAACCACACCTGGTCGCACCGGATCCTGACCGACCTCGACGAGTCCGAGGTCCGCGAGGAGCTCTCCCGCACCCAGGACGCCATAGAGAAGATCACCGGCCGGAAGCCCACGCTCATGCGCCCGCCCCAGGGCCGTACCGACGGCGCCGTGTCCGACGTCAGCCGGGAGCTCGGCCTCGCCCAGGTCCTGTGGAGCGTCACGGCCAAGGACTACTCCACCACCGACTCGGCACTCATACGGCAGCGCGTGCTCGAGAACGCGCACCGCGACGGGATCATCCTGCTCCACGACATCTACGACGGGACGGTGCCGGCCGTGCCCTCGATCATCGACGAGCTGAAGCGGCGAGGCTTCACGTTCGTGACGGTGCCGGAACTCCTCGCGCCCGGGAAGGCCGAGCCCGGCACCGTCTATCGTCCCGAGAGGGACTGACGGACCCGGTGAAAACGGGTGAGGTGACTCACATCGCCCACCTGGGATGCCCCGGAACATTCGGGAAAGGTTTACCGTTCATATGTACGTGACCGCGAAGGGGTCCGGTCCCCAAGGTCCCCCCCCGAGAGGTGACCGCTCTTCGCTCCGTCACGGCAATCGGCCCCGGTTGGAATCCCCCGTCCAACCGGGGCTTTGTCGTTCCCCTCCCCCTCTTCCCCCCCGGGGGTGGGTCAGTCCTCGGTGCCGAGCCACAGGTCGGGGCCGAACACCTCGTAGTGGATGTCCGCCGCTGCGATGCCCCGGCCGAGGAGGTCGCCGCGCACGGCGCGCAGGAAGGGCAGCGGCCCGCACAGGTACGCGGTGGTGCCCGCCGGGAGGTCGAGGAGCGTGACGTCCGCCCGGCCCGGCCGGGCGCCGGACTCGCCCGGCTCCTCGTACCAGAGGTGCAGCGTCCCCTGCGGCAGCGCGTCCACGAGGCGCCGCAGCTCGTCGGCGTGCGCGTGGGAGGCGGGGGTGCGGTCGGCGTGCACCACGACGACCGGGCGGTTCGACCCGGTGGCGACGAGGTGGTCGAGCATCGCCAGCATCGGGGTGCCGCCGATTCCGGCGGAGGCGAGCAGCAGGGGACTCTCGCCCTCGGGCAGGACCAGGTCGCCGAAGGGGGCCGAGACCTCCAGGGTGTCGCCCGCGGCGGCGTGGGCGTGCAGCCAGGAGGAGACCTCGCCCGCCGGGTCGCCGTCGACCCGCTTCACCGTGATCCGCCACTGCGGGCGTCCGGGGGCGGCGGACAGGCTGTACTGGCGGATCTGCCGGGCGCCGTCGGGCAGGGTGACCTGGACGCTCACGTACTGGCCCGGCCGGAACGGTGCCGTGGGGGTCCCGTCGGTGTGCCGCAGGACGAAGGACACCGTGTCGGCCGTCTCCTCCCGCCGCTCGGCGATCTCCATGGACCGCCAGACCTGGCCCTCGGCGACACCGGCCTCCTGGTAGAGGCGGGCCTCCACGGCGATGAGCGCGTTCGCCATCAGCCAGTACACCTCGTCCCAGGCCTGTGCGACCTCGGCGGTCACCGCTTCGCCGAGGACCTCCACGATCGCGGCGAAGAGGTGCTCGTGCACGATCTTGTACTGCTCGGAGGTGACGCCGAGGGAGGCGTGCTTGTGCGCGATCCGGGACAGCATGGCGTCGGGGCGGCTGTCCGGGTTCTCCAGCAGGGCGACGGCGAAGGCGGCTATGGAGCCGGCGAGTGCCTTCCGCTGGTCGCCGTTGGCCTGGTTGCCCCTGTTGAACAGGTCGCGCAGCAGCTCGGGGTGGGCGGCGAAGAGGCGCCCGTAGAAGCGCTCGGTGATCTCGTCGAGCGCGCCTCCGACGGCGGGCAGGGTGGCGCGGACGACCGGAACGGCCTGCTCGGACAGCATGGGAACTTCCAATCTGGTAGATGATCTACGTATTAAAAGGTGTGCGGATGCCCCGAGGGGGCGGACGCCGTCAGGGTGATCGCACGGGGCGAGGGCCGAGGGTCAGCAGCAGCGGACCGGTCGGCGAGTCCACCAGCTCCGCCACGGTCAGCGGATCCAGCGCACGGTAGAAGGCCTCCTGCGCCTCGCGCAGCGCTCCGCGCAGCCGGCACGCGGTGCGCAGCGGACACGGCGGATCGCCCTCGCAGGCGACGACCTCCTCCTCGCCCTCCAGGGTCCGGGTCAGCCAGCCCACCGAAGAGCGCCGTCCCCGTTCCGTCAGGGTCAGGCCGCCGCCACGGCCGCGCCGCGCCTCGACCACGCCGAGGTGCTGGAGCCGGGTGACCACCTTCGCCATGTGGGCGTAGGGGACGTCCATCGACTCCGCCACCTCGCGGGTGGTGACGGACTCCTCGGGTGCGGTGACCGCCAGGCGCATCACGGCACGGAGCGCCAGGTCGGTGAACTTCGTCAGCCTCACGGCCTGACCGTATCAAAGGCGCATCTCGCATACGTATTAGGGGGGTGGCTCTCGCCGCCGTCGTCGCCGCCACAGCCACCACCCGCCCGTGACCAGGCAGCTCGTCGTCAGGACGATCCCGGCCACCGGCCACCGGCCATCCGCGATCCGGATGTCGGTGACGACGATCAGGAACAGGGTGACCGCCGGGAGCAGCATCGATCCCAGCGCACGCAGCCCGGCCGCGGCCATGGTGGAGTCGACCCGGATGCCACGCGGGGAGCGCAGCTCGCGCGAGCCGACGTAGAAGACGGTGGCGCGGTCGGCCAACCGGGTGGTGGCACGGTCGTACGAGTAGGCCATGTACGGCAGCCAGACGAGCGGGGCCACCAGGCCCACCAGGAACACGCAGCCGACGAGCGCCCACTGGCCGATCCGGGTCCACAGCCCGACCTTCTCGTCGGAGGGCGTGAGCAGTCCGAGCAGCCAGGCCATGCGCACCACCAGGTCGCGGAACGCCGCCACCCGTCCCCGACGCCTCCCCGGCCGAGGTCTGTCGGGGGCGGTGTCGAGGGCGGCCCGGGCCGCCGCGGTGTCCGCGTACACCCCTTGCAGGACGAGCAGTTCGGCCGCGCGCTCCAGGTCCGTGGTGTCGCGCCCCTCGGTGGCGGCGAGTTCGAGCACGATGCGCACCTGGGACAGGAGGGCTCCGCAGAACGCCACGGGGATGAGGAGCATGAAGGGGCCACCGACGAAGGAGCCCTCCGCCGTGACCCTCCGGCGTCCGCGTGCGATGACGAGGGTTCGCAGGGCCGCCGCGTCGGCGTCGGGATGGGCGGCACGGAGGCGTTCGACCGACGGCCCCGCCCCGGGGCCGAGATGACGCAGGGCGAAGAGGGCGAGTGCTTCCGGAAGCCTCCCGGGCTCCGCCGTGACTTCCCGCAGCAGGGAACCCTGGAGCCCGTCGCCACGCCCGCCTCCGTCGGCCCCGGCGTGCCGCCGTCCCGCTCGCCGCTTGTGGAGTCTCAGGACAGGACCTTGGCCTTGGCCTTCTCGAACTCCTCGGCCGTGATGGCGCCCTGCGCCTTGAGGTCGGCGAGTCGGGCCAACTCGTCGGTCGCGCTGCCGCCACCGCCGCCCTGCGTTCCGGCGGCCTTGCGGATGTACTCCTGGAACGCGGCCTCGTTCGCCTTCGCCTCCTTGACGTCCCGTTGCCCCATGCTCTTGCCGCGCGCGATGACGTACACCAGCACGCCGAGGTACGGGAGCAGGATGCAGAAGATCAGCCAGCCCGCCTTGCCCCAGCCGCTGAGGGAGTGGTCACGGAAGATGTCGGTGATCACCTTGAACAGCAGGAAGAGCCACATGATCCAGAGGAAGAACCACAGCATGGTCCAGAAGACGTTGAGGAGGGGGTAGTCGTCCATTCCTGCACACTCCGTTCCCGCGCGGACCGGTGGGAGGCCCGGCGATGCAGCGAGTCTCACCCGGCCCCCGTACGTCCGCACGTCGTGGCCCCGCGTGCGGGTCCCCCGCCGCCGTGCTCGGATGAGGGCCGCGGACCGCCGGAGCCGGTGCACCACACGCCCGCGCGAAGCCGTGGACCGTACGAGGAGTATGGCGAGGCCACCGCCGAGATCGGGCCCGAGGTCGACCTGCTCGGTCCCGAGGCCGCGGCCGAGGCCGCCGAGACGCTCGAACCCGGTTCGTGCGCGCTGATGCTGCTCGTCGAGCACGTCCGGGCCGCGCGGGCGGCGGACGTGATCCGCGGGGCAGGCGGCCGGATCGCCGGGACGGTGCGCATCCCGTCCGACCTCGTCGAGGAGGCGCGGCGTGCTCGTCGTGAGGCCGTGGCCGCCGCGG
Source organism: Streptomyces sp. NK15101 (assembly GCF_020400725.1). Taxonomy (GTDB): domain Bacteria; phylum Actinomycetota; class Actinomycetes; order Streptomycetales; family Streptomycetaceae; genus Streptomyces. Next base: position 24,084 of record NZ_JAINVG010000087.1, read on the forward strand.
CGGCCGGAAGGGACCGACCGTGTTCCCGCGGCGACGCCCCCTCGTGCGAACGGTCGTCCGGCCCGTCGGCGCGCTCCTGCCGCACGGCGCCCTCGGGGAGCTCGCCGCGGCCGAGGGGGAAGCCGCCCGACACCGGACCGTGAGCGAACCTCTCGCGGTCCGAGGGTCCTGCCCGGTCAGGCGCCGCGCAGGGCCGCCAGCGCGCGGTCCGCGTGCGCGCTCATCCGCAGTTCGCTGCGGACCACCTCCCGGACCCGCCGGTCCTGGCCGATCACGAAGGTGACCCGCTTCGTCGGGGCGAGCGAGAACCCGCGCTTCACGCCGAACCGTTCCCGTATGGCGCCGTCCGTGTCGGACAGCAGGGGGTAGCCGAGCGAGTGCCGCTCGGCGAATTCCTGCTGCCGCTCCACCCCGTCGGAGCTGATGCCGACGGGCAGGGCGCCGACGGCACGGAACTCGGCCGCGAGGTCACGGAAGTGGCAGGCCTCGGCGGTGCAGCCCGGGGTGAGGGCAGCCGGGTAGAAGAAGAGGACGACCGGGCCTTCGGCGAGCAGGCCGGTCAACGAGCGCGGAGCACCCGTCTCGTCCGGAAGGCTGAAGTCCTCGACGAGGTCACCGACGTTCATTCCTGGCCCGCCCGATCCGTCCTTGTGTCGCCGCCGGCGCCTCCGGTGGCCGGGCGGTGACGTTACCGCAGAGTAGAGGCGGCGTCATCCCTCCGCGGCACCGCGTCGCGGGCGGCGGCGCGCCGGTCGAGCACGGCGAGGGCGCGCTCGCCCCACCGCAGGTTCTCCTCCTCGAAGAACCGCCCGCGCATCAGCGTGAGGTACGGGCCGACCCGCTCCGCCTCGCCCAGATAGGTGTCCTCGTCCCTGCCGTCGAGCATCCGCTCCCGCAGCCGGTCGTAGCGGGCCAGCTTCGCCCGGGCCGTCTCCATCCGCTGGGCCACGAACTCGCGGACGGCCGCGGTGTCGCCCTCGTCGCAGGCCTGCACCTGCACCAGCAGCTCGTCGCGGACGGCGCTCGGGCGCGGCGGTGCCGTCGTGTAGGCGGCCAGATCCTGTCTGCCGGATTCGGTGAGGCTGAACATCCGCTTGTTGGGGCGCCGTTCCTGCTCCACCACGCGGGCCGTGATCAGGCCGGCCTCGGCGAGTCGCTCCAGCTCGCGGTAGAGCTGCTGCGGGGTGGCGGCCCAGAAGTTGGCGACGGACACGTCGAAGATCTTGGCCAGGTCGTATCCGGAGGCCTCGCCCTCCAGGAGAGCTGCGAGGACGGCGTGCTTGAGGGACATCCGGACACGCTAGCAGCACGTTGAATAGTTTCCTCCGCACCTAATCAACCGACGGAGCACCCGGGTGTCGGACGGGGGATCCTCGCTGGCACGTCCGTCCGGCGCCTGCCTAGGGTGGAGAGGGGCAGGCCGCGGGGGAGCAGATCCGAGGGGCAACACGATGGACAGCGACTCGTTCGTCTACACCACCTACATCCGGACCACCCCCGAGGAGCTATGGCAGGCGCTCACCGACCCGGAGCTCACGCGCCGCTACTGGGGCGTCGCCTTCGAGTCGGAGTGGACCCCGGGCGCGCCGATGGTCTGGGACGAGAACGGCCGCAGGACCGAAGACCCCGAGCAGGTCGTCCTCGAGGCCGAGCCCGGCCGCCGCCTCTCGTACACCTGGCACACCTTCACGCCGGCCTGGGCGGAGGCGGTCCACCTCGAAGAGGAGGCGTACGAGCGGCTCACTCGCGAGCGCCGGTCCCGGGTCACCTTCGTGATCGAGCCGTCCGGCGACACGGTCAAGCTCACGGTCACCCACGGGGACCTGGAACCCGACGGCACCATCAAGGAACTGATCGGCGAGGGCTGGCCCGCGCTGATCTCCAGCCTCAAGTCCCTTCTGGAGACCGGTGAGGAGCTTCCGGAACCGGCCCGCTGACCCGGTCGCCGACCTCCTGACCCGGTCGTCGGCCTGCTGCCCCTGTCGCCGACCTGCCGTCCCTCTTTGTCGGCCCGCCGCCTCTCTCGACGGCCCGCTGACCTGATCGCCGGCCCGCTGCCCCCGTTGCCGGGCCGCCCGACCCGCTGGGCCGGCCTGCCGGGTTCGTCGCTCGTCCCGCTGACCCATTCGAGTCGTCTCGCCCCCGACTCCGCCGCCACGCCCGGCGCCGTGATCATCTTTTTCTCCTTTCGTCCGCTTTGATGCTGCGGTCGGCACCGTCCGCCGACGCCACCGCCTGGAGGAGAGGGTGTCCGACGTGCCGTCACGCCGATACGCACGGGGGTGGGGAGCCCTCTCCCTCGCCGTCGGAGCGGTCCTCGTCAGCGCGGCGGCCCAGTCGCCGGACCGGGACACCGAACACGAGCAGCCGGCCGCCGCTTCCCACGACGTCACCGCCGTCGTCGCGGTGGACGGCTGCGCCGCCGGCGGAGGCCTCTGCTCCGACCCGCGCCACGCGGTCGTACTGGGCGGCGACCGCGTCCTCACGGGCCGCCCGTTCACGCTCGGCCCGAAGGCCACCGGGCCCGTGGAGCTCGCGCTCCGCACCCCCGGGGTGCTCGCCGACGTCACCGTCACCGACCAACGCGGCCGCCGGATCGCCGGATCGCAGAGCGCGGACCACACCCGGTGGACCAGTGCCGCACCCCTGCCGGCCGGAGCCCGGTACGCCGCCCGGCTCGTCGTCGACGGGACGGGGGCGGGCGGCGCGCACCGCGCCCGCCTCGACTTCCGGACCGCCCCGATGCCCGCCGGGGAGCGGCTGACCGTCACCTTCGGGCCCGGGGACGGCGGCACGTACGGGGTGGGCCGGCCGGTCACCGCCGAGCTCAGCCGGCCCGTACCGGAGGACGATCCCGACGCCCGCCGCGCCGTGGAACGGGCCCTCGACGTCCGGTCCGAACCCCACGTCGAGGGCGCCTGGCACTGGGTCGACCCCACCACCCTCCACTACCGGCCCCGCACGTACTGGCCCGCCCACGCCACGGTCCGCGTCCACAGCGGCCTCGACGGGGCCCACATCGGCGGCGGCCTCTACGGCGGCCCCTCACGCCCCCTCACGTTCACCACCGGCGCCAAGATCGAGGCCGTCACCGACGTCTCCGCCCACCGGATGGCCGTCTTCCGCGACGGGGAACTCCTGCGCATCCTCCCGGTCACCACCGGCAAGGCCGGCTACCGCACCCGGGGCGGCGTCAAGGTCGTCCTCGGCAAGGAGCCCCTCGTCCGCATGCGCGGCGACACCATCGGCATCAAGCGCGGCAGCACCGACTTCTACGACCTCAAGGTCCGCTGGGCCACCCGGGTGACCTGGAGCGGCGAGTACCTGCACGCCGCGCCCTGGTCGCTCGACGCGCAGGGCAGCGAGGACGTCAGCCACGGCTGCACGGGCATGAGCACCGAGGACGCCGCCTGGCTCTTCCGGACGGTGCGCGAGGGGGACCTCGTACGGGTCGTCAACGGGTACGGGAAGCCCATGACGCCCTTCGACAACGGCTTCGGCGACTGGAATCTCAGCTGGCCCGAGTGGCTCCGGGGCAGCGCCCTCGCCACGGACGCCACCGGCTCCGCGGTCGGGCCGGCCGCGGGTGGGCTGAGCCCGACACTCTGAACGGAACCGGTCCGTCCCTCCCGGCCGCCCCTCGGTGATACTGACGTCCTGCCCGTTCCCGCCGACCACAGGGAGCTCCGATGCCGGACGTCACCAAGGTCGAGGTCGGGGACGCGACGCTCTTCGTGGAGGCGCGACGGCTCGGCCCGGAGCCGGATCCCGAAGGGCCCGATCCGGGCCTGGAGGGGCTCGGCGGCCGCCTCCCCGACCTGTCGGGCGTCACCGAGGCCCTCTCCGCCTTCGCCGGACGGATCGGCGAGTCGCTCCATCAGGCCGCCCCCGACCGCGCGACCGTCGAGTTCGGCTGCCAGCTCGGCCTGGACGCGGGCAGGCTCACCGCCCTCGTCGTGCAGGGCGGCGCGAACGCGAGCCTGCGCGTGACCCTCGAATGGACGAAGGCGCCCGGCTGACCGATCGGGAGGGCCGGCGCCCCCTCACACCCGTCCGCCGCCCGGCGTGTCCGAGGAGAGCCGCTGGGCCGCGTAGATCGGGACCACCGAGAGCAGGACGAGTGCCGCCGCCACCACGTTCACCACCGGGGCCTGCTGAGGGCGGGTCATGTTGTCGAAGATCCACACCGGCAGGGTCCGCACCCCGGGCCCCGCCGTGAACGTCGTCACCACGATCTCGTCGAAGGACAGCGCGAAGGCGAGCAGCCCGCCCGCGAGCAGCGCCGAGCGCAGCAGCGGGAAGGTGATGTCCCGGAAGACGCGGAACGTGTGCGCCCCCAGGTCCATCGCCGCCTCCTCGTACGAGCCGGGCAGCCGCCGCAGCCGTGCCACCACGTTGTTGAAGACGACCACGATGCAGAAGGTGGCGTGGCCCACGACCACCGTGAACATCCCGAGGCCGACGCCGAGGGGTTCCAGGACCGTGCCGAAGGCCGAGTTGAGCGCGATGCCCGTGACGATGCCGGGCAGCGCGATCGGCAGCACCACCGCGAAGGAGACGGCCTCCCGCCCGAAGAAGGCGTACCGCTGCACCGCGAAGGCGATGAGCGTGCCGAGCACCAGGGCCACCGCCGTCGCCGCGAGCCCCGCCCGGACCGAGGTCCACAGCGCCTCGCGGGCGCCCTCGTTGTCCCAGGCCGCCGCCCACCAGTCGAGCGTGAGGCCGGGCGGCGGCCAGCTCGCCGAGCGGTCCGGGTTGAGCGAGCCGAGCAGGACGAGCAGCAGCGGCAGGTAGATCGCCGCGAAGCCGAGGCCGGCCGCGGTGCGCAGCGCGATCCGCGCGGGACGGGAGAGGTTCATCGGTCGCGGTCCTTCCGGCCGGTCACAGGCTGCGCAGCGCACCGGAGCGCCGCACCGCGAGCAGGTACACCACGATGACGGCGACCGGCACGGTGCCGAGCGCGGCCGCCAGCGGCAGGTTCAGGGTGACGTTGGAGTAGACGAGGTTGCCGATCAGCTGGGTCTTGCCGCCGACGATCTGCACGGTGATGTAGTCGCCGAGGCTCAGGGAGAAGGTGAAGACGGACCCCGCGGCCACCGCCGGCCACACCAGCGGCAGCACCACCGAGACGAAGGTCCGCCAGGTCCTCGCCCCCAGGTCCGCCGAGGCGTTCAGGAGGTTGTCGGGGAGCTGGACGAGTGCGGTGTGGATGGGCAGCGCCATGTACGGCAGCCAGAGGTACGTCAGGACGAGCACCGTCGCCGTGAGCCCGTACCCCGGTCCGCTCAGGCCGAACGGCCGCAGCGCCCAGTCGAGCGGTCCCCCTTCGGAGAGGATGAGCCGCCACGCGTACACCTTCACGAGGTAGCCGGCCCACAGCGGCATGAGCAGCGCCACCACGAACAGCGGACGGCGGCGCGGGTGCGCGACCCGCGCCGTGTAGAAGGCGAGGGGGAAGGCGATGACGGCGCAGAGCGCGGTCACGGCCAGGGCGACGCCGATGGTGCGCAGGGCGACCGTGCGGTAGACGGGGGAGCCGACGAGTTCCTCGAAGTTCTGCGAGGTCCAGATCCGGACGACCTCGGAGGTGAAGGCGTCGGTCGACCAGAAGGCGGAGAGGAACAGTGCCGCGAGGGAGCCGAGGTAGGCGAGGACCAGCCAGAGCAGCGGGGCGGTGAGCAGGGCGGCGAGGCGCAGCCGGGGCCGCCGGTGCAGGGCCCCGGCGAGCCGCCGGACGGCACCGCGGCCGGGCCCGGCGGTTCGCGTCGCGGACTCGGGGGAGAGCCCGGGGGAGAGTGCGGTCATGGCGCCGGGGTCAGCCCTTGATCTCGGTCCAGGCCTGGACCCACTGGGCGTACGGCACGCAGCGGACGTCCGTCCGGCCGTCCAGGCACTGCTCGATGGGCGTGGTCCAGAAGTGGACCTGCTTCCAGTACGCCTCGTCGGTGGCGTGGAAGACGGCGCAGTGGTTCTTGTCGGCGGTCTCGGCACACGACTTCGCGTTGGCCGGGGCCTCGCCGAAGTACTCGGCGACCTGCGCGTTGGTCTTCGGCGAGACGATCCAGTCGAGCCACTTGTAGGCGCAGGTGGGGTGCTTGGCCTTGGCGGAGACCATCCAGGTGTCGGACCAGCCGGTGGAGCCCTCCTTCGGCAGGACCGCGTCGACCTTCGCGCCCTCGGCCTTCGCGAGGTTGGCGATCACCTGCCAGCTGGTGCCGACGACCGAGTCGCCGCTCTTGAAGGCGGAGATCTCCTTGAGGTAGTCGCTCCAGTACTCGCCGATGTGCGCGTTCTGCTCCTTGAGCAGGGCCACGGCGGCGTCGAACTGCTTCTTGTCGAGGGCGTAGGGGTTCTCGATGCCCAGCTCGGGCTTGGTCGCCTTGAGGTAGAGGGCGGCGTCCGCGAGGTAGATGGGGGAGTCGTAGGCGGTGACCTTGCCGCTGTGCGCCGAGGCCTTGTCGAAGACGGCGGACCAGGAGTCGGGGGCCGGCCGGACCTTCTCCGTGTCGTACATGAGGAGGTTGGCGCCGCGGCCGTGCGGGATGCCGTAGGCGACGCCCCTGACGGAGTTCCACTCCTTGTCCTTCAGCCCGGCGAAGACGTCGGCGTAGTTCGGCACGAGCGCGGTGTTCACGGGGGCGGCGTCGCCGGAGGCGATCAGACGGAGGGAGGCGTCGCCGGAGGCGGAGACGGCGTCGTACGCGCCGGTCTTCATCAGCGAGACCATCTCGTCGGAGGTCGCGGCGGTCTTGGCGTTGACCTGGCAGCCGGTCTGCTTCTCGAAGGCGCTGACCCAGTCGACCTTCGGGTCGTTCGAGCCGTCCTCGACGTATCCGGCCCAGGCGATCAGATTGACCTCGCCCTCGGCCTTGCCGAGCGCCGTCGGCGCCTTCAGGTCGGGCGGGTTGAGGCCGCCGGCCTTCCCGGACCCCGCCGGGTCGGCCGATCCGCAGGCGGTGACGAGGAGCAGCCCGGAGAGGGCGGCTGCGGTCAGGAGGGAGCGGTGCGGGCGCACGTGGTTCTCCGTTGCGTGAGGGGGACGGGGGCGTGGGGCACGGTGCGAGGGGGCCGGGGCGTGTCTGACGATTCGCGTCGGATCGGGCCGGATCGGGCATGACCCGAAGGACGCGCCCTACGTGGTCTCCGGGACGGGCACGGCGTGGTCCGGGTGCCACTGGAGGCCGATCCGGGCGCCCCGGAAGGCGGCGAGGTCGGCGGAGGAGGTATCCAGGTTCTGCTGGAGGGCGGTGAGCCGGCCGCCGCCGTCGAGGTCGACCAGGAAGCGGGTGGAGTCGCCGAGGTAGACGACCTCCGCGACGGTGCCGGCGGCGGTGGCGTGCCCGGGGTCGCCGGGCGCCTCGTGGTCGGGGAGGATCCGGATCTTCTCCGGGCGGATGCTGTACGTGCCCGGCGCCCCGACCACCTGGCGGGCGGTCTCCCCGGTCAGCAGGTTGGAGGTCCCGACGAAACCGGCGACGAAGGGGGTCGCGGGACGCTCGTAGATCTCGGCGGGGGCGGCGACCTGCTCGATCCGGCCCCGGTGGAAGACGGCGATCCGGTCGCTCAACGTCAGGGCCTCCTCCTGGTCGTGGGTGACGAAGACGAAGGTGATGCCGACCTCCCGCTGGATCTCCTTGAGTTCGACCTGCATCCGCTCGCGGAGCTTGAGGTCGAGCGCACCGAGGGGTTCGTCGAGGAGCAGCACGCGGGGGCGGCCGACGAGCGCGCGGGCCAGGGCGACCCGCTGGCGCTGGCCGCCGGAGAGCTCGGCGGGCCGGCGCCTGCCGAGGCCGTCGAGGCCGACCTGTGCGAGGGCGGCCCGGGCGCGCACCAGGCGCTCGGCGCGGGGGACGCCGCGGACCTTGAGGCCGTAGGCGACGTTCTGTTCGACCGTCATGTGCGGGAAGAGCGCGTAGTCCTGGAAGACGGTGTGCACGTCCCGCTCGAAGGGGGCCAGCCGGGTGACGTCGCGGCCGGCCAGTTCGACGGTCCCGGCGGTCGGCGCCTCGAAGCCGGCGATCATCCGCAGCACGGTCGTCTTGCCGGAGCCGGAGGGGCCGAGCATCGAGAAGAACTCGCCGTCCGCGATCTCCAGGTCCACCCCGGCCACGGCCTCGGTCCGGCCGTAGGTCTTGCGCAGTCCCGTCAGCCGGATCGCCATTCCCTCCATGGGCGGGAACCTTTCTGGTGCGGTGGAGCGTTGCTCGGGCGTGGCGTAAACATATGAAGTCATAGTTCAAATCTCAAGACCCCTTTAAGGTAAAGCCTGAGTCAACGCTCGACGCGCGAGGTGGTTAACCGTGAGACCGAACGGCAGGCCGGACGAGGCAGGCGGCGCGGCCGGGCCCGGCACGGCCGGCAGGGCCGTCTTCACCCCCGTCGACACCCGGGCCCGGGTCGACACCGTCGTCCGCCGCATCGGCGACGCCATCGAGCTCGGACTCCTCGCCGACGGGGAGCAGCTGCCCGGCGAGACCGAACTCGCCGGACAACTCGGCGTCTCCACCGTCACCCTGCGCGAAGCCCTCATGGCCCTGCGGCAGCAGGGCCTCGTCACCACCCGCAGGGGCCGCGGCGGCGGCAGCTTCGTCACCCTGCCCGACAACCCGCCCCAGGAGCGGCTGCGCGCCCGCCTCGCCGAC
>NZ_JAINVG010000088.1 GCF_020400725.1 Streptomyces sp. NK15101
GGCCGGGTCGGTCGCGGCGATCCTGGTGTCACTGACGCAGGGCCTCACGTGGGGCGACGCGGCGCTCATTCCGCTGGTCATCGGCATCGCCGGTGGCGTCGCATGGGTGCGTGTCGAGCGCAGGTCGTCCGCGGCGGTGTTCGACGTCGCCCTGCTGAAGACGCCCTTCGTCACCGCCGCGTGCCTGTGCATCGCGTTGTTCGCGGCGGTGAACTCGGCCTTCCTGCTGCTGCTCAGCACGTACACCCAGATCATCCCCGAGGCCCTGCGCCCGGAGGACGCGTACGGACTCGGCCTCAGCGCGCTGCAGACGGGTTGGCTCATGGTGCCCTTCGCGGTGACGTTCCTGATCGGGGGCGCGGCGGTCGACCGCCCTGTCTCCAAGGGGCACGGTGCGCCGGTCCTCGTGCTCGGAGCGCTCATCAGCGCAGCGGGACTCGCCTGGCTCGCCCTCGCCCACGACCGGCAGTGGCACTACCTCGTGGGAGCGGCCGTCATGGGTCTGGGGTGCAGCATCGGCTATGCGGCCGGCTTCACCGTGGTGCAGACGGCGGCTCCCGAGGAGAAGGCCGGAATGGCCGCCGGAATCGCCGGCACGTTCATGGCGGCCGGTTTCGCGATCGGCACGGCGCTGGTCAGCGCCGACCTCGGCGCGTCACTGGTTCCTGTTCCCGGAACGCAGCTCGAGGTCGCCGCGAAGAGCCTGTACGGCACCGGCTACTGGCTCTCGGGTGTTCTCGCCCTGCTCGTCGTGGTGACCGTGCTGGTCTCACGCGCCCGGGCCGGCCGACGCGTCGGAGGTGCCGCTTCCTGAACCGACCGTATGCCGACCGACCGACCGCGTGCCGCGCCGGGCCGACCGGGCCCCGCAGGCGAGAACTCACGACTCCACCTCACGCCCTCCAGCTCAGAAGCGAAGGCGTGCCCCGAAAGGAACTGACGACATGAAAGAACTGGCCTTCCTGCTGGCCGATCTCTGGATGATCTTTGCCGGCTTCTACTTCGGGCAGAAGCTCATCCGGCACTACGGCAACTACCTGCTCGGCCTGGAGTGGATGGTCGTTGCCACCTCAGGCTCGAACTTCCTCCTCTGGTCGCTCCTCGGCGGCGACGAGAGCAGCCCCCTGTACAACGTCGCGTACTTCTTCGACGCCTTCTCGCGATCGGTCGGCATCACCCTCATCCTCGTCATGGGCCTGATGCGCGTGACGCGCCGGTACAAGCCGACCGTGGCGGTCGACGTCGGCGCGTTCGCCCTGGCCGTCGTCGCCGGCCTCTACCTCCAGCAGTTCCGCGACCACGAACTCCACGTCGGTCCCGCCACGTTCTACGTCGTGGTCAACGTGCTCACGACGTTTTTCCTGGCCTCCTTCTGCCGGCGGCTCTGGGGAATCGGGTCCAAGGGCCTGGCCGTCGGCGCCGGCCTGGCCACCGCCGTCGCCTCCGTGATCGCGATCACCTACGACTTCTTCCCGCTTCCGGGCGACGACGAGCACCGCACGCTCTTCTACACCGCCGCGCTGGCCACCTGGGGGTTCCAGCTGTTCGTCTACTTCGTCGCGTACCGCGCGCTGCACGAGCACAACGTGGCGACGGGTGTGGAGCCGGCTTCGAACGAACAGCGCGTCGTCCGGTCCTGAGCATCGCGTCGAAGAGCAGAGAACCCGTCACGAGGAGCAGTGAGATGAAGACCGACAACGTGGAGTACACCGGTTTCAGCGGGTGGGTCGATCCGCCCGCGGACGCCCTCCCGGCCCTGACGGAAGAGATCACCTGTCAGGTCGCGGTCGTCGGCGGAGGCCTGGGCGGCATGTCGACGGCGCTGCGACTGGCCGAGCGGGGCCAGGACGTGGTGCTGCTGGAGGCCGAGTTCTGCGGCCACGGGTCCAGCTCCCGGAACGCCGGCCAGCTGGCGGGTGCTCCAGGTGGCGACCTCCAGCTGCTGGATCTGCTCTTCCGCAAGAAGATGCCCGGCATGGTGCGGCTCGCGGAGCACGCCGCGCACTTCGTGGAGGACCTCATCAGGAAGTACGACATCGACTGCGACTACGAGCCGACGGGCAACGTCTTCGCGGCCGTGTCGCGTGGCCAGATGGGCCGGGTGCGCCGTGTGGCCAAGATCCTCCGGCGTGCCGGAGGCCACGTGGAGCTGGGCACGAGCGAGGAGCTCGGAATCCCCCGCGGATTCCTCGGCGGGATGCGCGAGGTGATCGGCGGAATGATGAACCCCGGGAAGTTCACCCTCGGTGTGCGCCGGGCGCTGCTCTCCTCGTCCGCGCAGGTCTTCGAGCGGACGAAGGTCACCGACGTCACGCGCGACGGCGGCCAGGTCGTCCTCACCACCCCTCGTGGGAAGGTCCGGGCGAACCGGGTGGTGCTGGCGACCAACGCCTTCGCCGGCGAGTGGGACATCACTCCCCGACGCCTCTCCGTGCCCATCTGGGTCATCGAGGTCGAGACCGAGCCGATCGACCCCGCCCGTCTCGCGGCGATGGGGTGGACCAGCCGATCGGGGCTCGTGACCCAGCACGCCATCATGGAGAACTACCGGCTGACGTCGCGCGGCACCATCGTGTTCGGCGTCCGGCGGCTCGAGCGGGGCACGACCTACCCACTGCCGCGGAAGAAGCCGGACCCGGCGCTGGTCGAGGAACTCGCAGGCGCCTTCGCGACGCGGTTCCCGGCGCTGGCCGACGTCGCCGTGGAACGGGCCTGGGGAGGATGGATCGCGATCACCTCGTCCTGGCTCCCGCTCGCCGGGCAGATCGACGACAACGTCTTCTACTCCGTCGCGTGCAACGGCCACGGGCTGGCCCAGGCGCCGTACGTCGGGTCCCTCATCGCCGATCTGATCGTCGACGGCGAGCGGCACGAGGACCTGGAGGCACTGTGGGCGAAGAAGCCGAAGTTCCCCCGTCCGATGATGATGGGACCGCTGGGACTGCGCACCATCTGGGCCGTCGACCGCTTCAACGACCTGGTCAACGGAAGCCGGCGCAACGCCCGGCGAGGCGCGGTGCCCGTGGCCTGACCGGCCGGACGGCAGAGAGGGACACGCTGTGGCCGCAGGGCCGTCGGCGTGTCCGTGCCCCGGACCCACGCCGATCCGACGGCTCATGACACTCCGGACGCCCCGACGCCGCCCGGCCCCGACGTACCGAGGGCCCCGAACCGGGAACAGCTCGTCTCCGACCACGGGGGAACGCCGGGTCGCGTTCCGTGACGCCGGACCGCCGCGACCACTTCCTGAACGCCCCCGCCCTCACTCCCGAGAGAGTTCCGTGCACTCCTACTTCGCTCCGAAGCCGACCGGTGGGCCGGCGACGGATGTCCGTCCGCAACGCTCCGTGATGTTCCGCCGGGCCGTGCACCGTGCCCAGCGGACGTTCCTCGCCGTCAACGCGGTGCCCTTCGCCGTCGGTGTCGTACTGTCCTGCACCGCCGGGCTCGCCGCGGCTCCCGTCCACGGCCGGCTCACCCTGGGCCTGGTCTGGGGCGTCCTGCAGCTCGGCGTCTTCGCCGGCAGCGTCTGGTGGTACGAGAACCAGGTGACACGCGTGTGCGACCCCCTCGAACAGTCCCTCGTGTCCGAGGCCCCGGGTGCCTCGCCGGCCGACGAATCCCGGCGGTGACGCGGTGGTCCTGAACCTTCTGGGATCTGGCGTGCACGACCCGATCGGGCCGGCGGCGAGAGGCCCGGTGCTGGTCGCCTTCTTCGTCTTCATCGGTCTGGCTCTGCTGTGGATCTTCACGCTGGCCACCCACGACGACCACCCGGAAAGGCTGTACATCGCCGACCGGTCCCTCTCGCCGGTCTTCAACGGCTTCGCGATGGCCGGCGAACAGATCTCCGTCCTCACGCTGTTCGCGACGACCGGGGGCATCGCGCTGTTCGGCTACGACGGGTACGCCACCGCCGTCGACAGCGTCATCGCGCTCGGACTGCTGCTGCTCCTCGCCCAGAAGATCCGCGACAGCGGCCGCTACACCCTCGGCGACCTCTTCTCCCTGCGGGCGTCCGGAGCGGCGCCGCGGATCGCCGCCGCCGTGGTGACGCTCGCCATCACGCTTCCCATGCTGGTGCTCCAGCTGCGGGCCGGCGGCATCGTCGCGGCCATGCTGATCGGCTTGCCGAGCGATGCGGCGCAGGTGCTGTGCACGGTCCTGATGGGCGGCCTCGTCGTCTGCTTCGCCGTCGTGGCGGACCTCAAGGGCACCAGTCGCGTGCACGTGGTCAAGGTCGTCGTCACCCTGGCGACGCTCACGCTGCTCACGGTGCTGTCCCTGAGGAGATTCTCGTGGGACGCCGGAAGCCTCCTCTCGGCCGCCGTGGACAGGAGCGTGGCACCGGAGGGCTATCTGAGCCCGGGGCTGTGGGCCCACATCCCGGGCCTCGCACCGCTCAACACGATCGGCGACCACATCGTCCAGATCCTCGGAGCGGTCGCCCTGCCCCACCTGATCCTGCGCGTCGCCGCGTCCCGCACCGGGCGCTCGGCACGGCGGTCCATGAGCATCGCCGTGGGACTGACCAGCGCCTACTTCCTCCTCCTGATCACGGTGGGCTTCGCCGCCGCGGCCGTGGTCGGCGGCGAGGGCATCGCCGCCGTCGACGCCAACGGGCAGGCGTCCCCGATCCTGCTCTCCTCGGGCGTCCTGGGGAACGGCTCCGCGTCGCGCGTCGCGCTGATCACCACCGTGGCCTGCGTCGCCTTCCTCGTCGTCCTCACGACCGTGACGAGCGTGATGTTCGCACCCGCCGTCTCCCTGGCCCACGACGTCTTCGCGCGCGCCGGCGGCTCTCGCGCCGCCGGCCGAGAGGTGCCGGCGGCGCGCGGGGCCGTCGTCGCCCTCGGCCTCCTGGGCCTGACGCTGTCCGCGGCGGCTCACCGGTATTCGGTCGAGTTCCTGGCCATCTTCTCGATGAGCGTCGCGGCGTCATGCGTGGCCCCGGTCCTCGTCTACTCCTTCTTCTGGAAGGGGTTCGACCGCAGGGGACTGCTGTGGTGCGTCTACGGCGGGCTGCTGCTGTGCGCCGTCCTGACGCTGTTCTCTCCCACCGTGTCCGGATCCCACTACGCCCTGGTGCCGGGGGCGGACTTCCACTGGTATCCGTTCCGCACCCCGGGCCTGGTCTCCGTACCGGCGGCGTTCCTCCTCGGGTGGCTCGGCAGCAGGCAGCGGAGTTCTCGGCCGGGCGGCGAGTGAACCCGGCGGCGGGTCCCGTCACCACGACTCCGCCGCTCGGCCGGCACCTCGTGCCGCGCCTGTCCGTCGATGTGCTCCTCCGCCGCTCGCGGTGCCCGGTCGGGCCGCTCGCCCGGATCGCCCTGAGCCGTACGCATCCGGACGCGGGCCGGCGCCGGCAGGGCGTACGGCGTGGACCAGTCGGGCTCGGTCCGCGACGCCTCCAGGGCGGCACCGGCCTGGCCGACGGCGCACTCGTCGCCCAACAGCCCGACGGCGGATCGGCGTTGCAGCGCTGGACCGTCGGATGACACGTCGGTCCGGACGGTCATGACAAGGACGGGCCCGGACGGTGTCCGGGCCCACCTTCGTCACACCCTCGGGTCAGCGGCCGGCGAGGAGGCGCAGCAGCCGTGCCACCTCGGCGGCCACCGCCCCACGCGCCGGACCCAGGTACCTGCGCGGGTCGGCGACCGCCGGGGCGGCTTGGAGCCGTTCCCTGACCGTGCGGGTGAAGAGCCGGTTGAGGTGGGTGGAGACGTTCACCTTCGTCATGCCGGCGGCGACGGCCTTCTCGAGGTCCGCCTCGTCGACGCCGGAGGAGCCGTGCAGGACGAGAGGGACGTCCAGGGAATCCCTCAGACGGGCGATGAGGTCGAGGTCGAGCACGGCGTCCCGGACGGTCATGGCGTGTGAGCTGCCCACGGCGACGGCGAGCGCGTCCACCGCCGTCGCCGCGGCGAACCCGCGGGCCTCCTCCGGGTCCGTACGGACGTGGGGGGCGTGGGCGCCGTCCTTGCCGCCGACCTCGCCGAGCTCCGCCTCGACCCAGACGTCGGCCCGGTGGCAGTGGTCGGTGATCATGCGGGTGGCGGCGACGTTCGCCTTGTACGGCAGTTTCGAGGCGTCGAACATCACCGAGGTGAAGCCGAGGTCGACGGCTTCCTGGACGAGCTCGGCGGACTCGGCGTGGTCCAGGTGGACCGCCACCGGGACGGTGGCGGCACGGGCGATCTCGAGCGTGGCGAGGGCGATGGGGGCGAGGGCGCCGTGGTAGCGGGCCGTGTTCTCGCTGATCTGCAGGATGACCGGCAGGCCGGCCTGCTCGGCCCCGGTGACGATCGCCTCGGCGTGTTCGATCTGGACGACGTTGAACGCGCCGACACCGGTGTTCGCGGCGCGCGCGGGCCCGACGATGTCGTCGGTGGGGGTCAGGGGCATGGGAGTTCTCCATGGAGCGGTGCCGGAGGCGGAGGGGCGTCGGGTGAGGTGGACGGCGGTGGCCGCCTCACCCGCTGAACGGAGGCGGTGACGGCGGGTTCAGGCTTCGGGGCCCTCGAGGATCACCGAGCGGGTCAGGTTGCGAGGACGGTCCGGGTCGCAACCGCGGGCCTCGGCGAGGTGGACGGCGAGGCGCTGGGCGCGGACGAGGTCGGCCAGTGGGTCGAGAGCGCCGGGCCCGTCGCCGGACCCGGCGCAGTACAGACCGCCGACGCGGGCGATGTCGTCGGCGAGGCCCCGCGGTGCGGCGCCGAAGAGCCAGGCGACCCGGCCGGGGCCGGTGATGCTGATCGGACCGTGGCGGTACTCCATGGCCGGGTACGCCTCGGTCCAGGCCCCGGCGGCCTCGCGCATCTTGAGCCCGGCTTCGAGGGCGAGACCGTAGGTCCAGCCGCTGCCGAGGAAGGTGAACTGCTCGGCGCCGCGGACGGCCGGGTCGATGGGCTCCGCGAGGGCGCGCTCGGAGTCCAGGACCGCCCGGGCCAGGGGACGCACACCTGCCGGGAGGGCGTTCTCGGCTTCGAGGTGGGCCCGCAGGAGGGCGAGGGCCGTGGTGGCGAACCTGGTCTGGACGACGGACTGTTCGTCCGCGAAGTCGAGGACCGCGACGGCGTCGGCGGCCGTCATGACGGGGGTCGTCGGGTCGGCGGTGACGGCTCCGGTGGCGACGGTGCCCTTGACCCGGGTCAGCAGGTCGAGGACCTCGGTGGTGGTGCCGGAGCGGGTGATCGCCAGGACGCGGTCGTAGCTCCGGCCGTACGGGAACTCGGAGGCGGCGAAGGCGTCGGTCTCGCCGTGCCCGCCCGCTTCCCGCAGCTCCGCGTACGCGAGGGCCATGAACCAGGAGGTGCCGCAGCCGACGACCGCGACGCGCTCGCCCCGGCGCGGCAGGGCGTCGGAGAAGGAGGCGACCGACTCGGCCGCACGGCGCCAGGTGTCCGGCTGGGAGCCGATCTCGACGGAAGTACGGGAGGTCTCGGAGGTGGTCATGCGATTCCTTGGGAGTCGTAGGGGCGGGACGTCCATGCTCGGAGGTCCGGCAGGAGTGGCAACAGGGGGACGGGAAAAGGAGATTGACCCGGCGTCAAGAAGGTCGGACGGTTGTGTCCTGGCGGTGGCGCGGCGGCGCGAGTTCGTCCACGCGGACCTCGTGCCGGAACCGGGAGTAGACCGAGGCGTCGACCTCGCCCGCGGCCGCACACGGCACGGCCGCGGCCGAGAGGGCCACCGCCTCGCGCAGGATGTCCGGCCAGGCCGCGCGGGCGGCGAGACCGGACGCGATGGCGGCGACGCAGGCGTCCCCAGCGCCCGTCGGATTGCCCGAGAGCGGTTCGGGAGGAGCGGCCCGCCACGCCCCGGTCGGGGTGACGGCCCGCAGACCGTCCGGGCCGGCCGATGCCACGACCGTCCGCGCGCCGCGGCGGCGCAGCTCCGCGGCGGCCGCCGTCGGATCGTCGCACCCGGTCACCTCCGCGAGTTCGGCCGCGTTCGGCTTGATCACATCCGGCCCCGCCTCCAGAGCGGCGGTCAGGGCGGCGCCCGAGGTGTCGAGGACGGTCAGCGCCCCCTCCTCGGCCGCGGCCCGGATCAGGACCGCATAGGCGTCCAGGGGCAGCCCCGGGGGAGTGCTTCCGCTCAGGACGACGACGCTCGCACCCCGGACCGCGGCGGCGTAGTGCGCGACGAAGGCCGCCCATTCGGCCGCGGTCACCTCCGGGCCCGGCCCGTTGAAGACGGTGGCGTCCCCGTCGTCGCGTGAGACGACGGTGACCGTGCGCCGGGAATCGCCCGCCACGGCGACGAAGGAGGTGCGGATCCCGGCGGACCGCAGGCCGTCGTGGATCATGTGGCCCGTCGGCCCCCCTGCCAGGCCGGTGACGACCGGCGAGTGCCCGAGGAAGGCGAGCACCCGGGCGACGTTGATCCCCTTCCCTCCGGCCCGCTCGTGTGCCACGAGGACCCGGTGGGACGTGCGGGGCCGCAGATCGGCGACCTCCCAGGTGACGTCGAGGGCGGCGTTGAGCGTGACAGTGACGATCATGGTGTGGCGACTCCTGCGGAAGAGGCGGGTGCGTGGTGGCCGGCCGCCTGCCAGGCGGCCAGACCGGCGCCCAGGCAGCCGGCGTGGTCCCCGAGGGCCGCCCGGACGAGAACCGGTCGGCGCTGGAAGGTGAGTCGCGCGTCCAGGCCGTCCCGTACGGGATCGAGCAGGAGCCGGCCGGCCTCGGCCAGGCCGCCGCCGAGGACGACGAGTTCGGGGGCGAGCAGAGAGGCGACCGTGGCCAGCGCCTCGGCCAGTCCCTCGGCAGCCTCGTTCCAGACGGCCCGGGCGACGGGGTCGCCCGCCCGAAGGCGTGCGGCGACTTCCGCGGCGCCACCGGCCGGGCGTCCGCTCCGTGCGGTGCAGGCGCTCGCGACGGCGCGTGCCGACGCCACGGTCTCCAGACAGCCGACGCCTCCGCAGGGGCACGCCGTGCCTCCGCGCACCCTCACATGGCCGATCTCGCCCGCGAATCCGTCCGCGCGGACCGGCCGGCCGTCGACGCTCAGTGCCGCGGCGATGCCCGTTCCCACCGCGACGAAGAGCACGTTCCGCGCGCCCCGTGCCGCGCCGAGGGCGCACTCCGCCGCGCCGCCCGCCCGGACATCGTGCCCGAGCGTCACGGGCAGGCCCGTGCGCGTGGTGAGGACAGCGGCGAGCGGGAGGTCGCGCCAGCCGATGTTGGCCGACCACACCGCTCTCTGCAGGCCTTCGTCCACGATGCCCGGGACCACCACGCCCGTGTGCTCGACCCGCAGTTTCCGCTCCGAGGCCAGTCGCTTCAGGTCGAGCAGGGACTCGGCGACGGCGTCCACCACGGCATCCGGTCCTTCGGCACGAGGCGTCGGGCGGCGCAGCGACGCGACCGGGCGCATGGCGGGGTCCAGCACGGCGCCCTTCAGCACGGTCCCGCCGACATCGAGAGCGAGCACACACGAGGAGGGGCCGTCCGAGGGGGAGGTGCCCGGGGTACTGACGTCCATGGCTGACCACATTCAAGGTGATTGATGATGCGCGATAACTGCTTGGAGCGAGCGTATTCAATCACATTGGATGCTCGGAAGTGCTCGCCTGTGGGTTCGTCCGGAAGACGGCGCATGCCAGAGGGCCTCTCTGCGCGCGGTGACCACCCGTCCACGGCGATGCTCGATGCCGGCGCGCTACGATCAACTTCGCGCATGCTTCACCGGCCCGGCGGCTCCATGCGGGCTGTCGGGCCCTCGAAAACCGGGGCGTGCGGTTCGGACGTCTCAGGGACGGGGAAGGGGTGCGGCACGTGTCCAAGCAGGAGCGGTGGAGCAAGTTGCTCGAGCTGCTGGCGGTCGAGGGCAAGCTGGACGTGGAGCAGGCCGCCGTCGCCGTCGACGTGTCGCCCGCCACCATTCGCCGTGACCTCGACCAGCTCGCCGAGCAGCGGCTTCTCGTCCGCACCCGCGGCGGGGCGATCGCGCACGGTGTGTCGTACGAGCTCCCTATGCGCTACAAGTCCTCCCGCCGGGCTTCCGAGAAGCAGCGCATCGCCGGGGCGGTGGCGGACCTGCTGACCGTGGGAGACGTCGTCGGTCTCAACGGGGGGACCACGACCACCGAGGTGGCCCGTGCGCTGGCCCTGCGGACGGGTGGAGGCGTGGGCGAGCCGGGGGAAGGACATCCAGGCCCCGTGTACACCGTCGTGACCAACGCGCTGAACATCGCCGGCGAGCTGGCGGTCCGTCCGCAGTTCAAGATCGTGGTGACCGGTGGTGTGGCCCGGCCGCAGACCTACGAGCTGGTGGGGCCGCTTACGGCGGGAGTGCTGAACGAGGTGGTGCTGGACGTCGCGGTCCTGGGCGTCGACGGGGTGGACCCGAAGCTGGGGGTCATGACGCACCAGGAGGACGAGGCCGGCATCAGCAGGCTCTTCGCGGAGCGCGCCCGCAGGGTCGTTCTGGCCACCGATTCCTCCAAGATGGGCAAGCGCGCCTTCGCCAGGATCTGCGGCCTCGACCGCATCGACTCCCTCGTCACCGACTCCGGGATCGCCCCGGAGATGGCGGCCAGGCTCACCGAGGCCGGCATCGAAGTGATCACCGTCTGAGAGCACTCACACGGCACGACGTCCCCGCGCGCCCTGGGATGCGCGAGGGGCGTCGTGCTGTTCGGCTCCGGCGATCATCGACCGTCCACCTCCCCTGTCAGGGCGGCGGACGCCCGGCGCCCAGGCGATCCAGCATCCAGCGGCCGCTCCGTCCGACGGCCGACAGGGGGCGAGCCCTTCTGCGGCGCACAGCGAACGGCGCGCCCGCGGCACCATTGTCCGCCGGAGTCCTCCCGTCACCCGCCCGTGGCGCTGCCGTTCGCGTCGCTGCTGCTGCTGCTGCTGCTGCTGCTGCTGCTGCCGCCGCCACTGTCCGCGCCGGAGGCGGCGCTCCGGTTCTGGTAGAGCGTGAGAGCCGCCAGGCTGGCGGCGTCGACGATCCCGCCGGCGGCGACGAGCGCGCGGAACTCGTCGTCGGTGAAGTGCCGGTGGACCATGTCCGACTCCGTGGCCTCCCGACGCGGGCTGCCCGGCACGAGTTCCTCGGCGACGAAGACGTGCATCCCCTGGTTGGACATCCCGGGGGCGATCTCCAGCCGTCCGAGCAGGCGCAGGCGGCCCGCCGACAGCCCGGTCTCCTCGACGAGCTCGGCGCGGGCGAGCGCGGCGGCGTCTCCCGAGCCCCCTTCCGGCCAGCTGCCCTGCGGGAAGGACCAGCGCCGCCCGCCCACCGGGTAGCGGAACTCCTCGACGAGCCAGAAGCCGGTCGCGCTGCGCGGGACGATCAGCGCGAAGTCGGGCTTGTCGACATAGGCGTACACCCCGGGCGCGCCCGAGGCGTGCACGACGGTGTCCTCCAGGAGGCGCATCCACGGATTCGTGTAGACGACCGTGCCTCCGGTGCGTTGTGTCACGAGCTCATCCCTTCGTCCACCACGAGGGCCCGCCCCGTGATGTGTACGGGCCGCTGTACTGAGCGGGGAAGCCGCGGCGGCGGCGATCGCCGGGGACCGGCCGGCCGGCTTCCCGGGAAGGTCGGAGTGTGATCGGTCCGTTCTGCCGTACGTCTCACTGGCCGTGCGGACGCCGCTGGACCTCCGCAT
This sequence comes from Streptomyces sp. NK15101, assembly GCF_020400725.1. Classification (GTDB taxonomy): domain Bacteria; phylum Actinomycetota; class Actinomycetes; order Streptomycetales; family Streptomycetaceae; genus Streptomyces. Next base: position 11,630 of record NZ_JAINVG010000088.1, read on the forward strand.
CCGGCGCTTGGAGATGCGGGCCCCGGAAGCGGGCGAGCGTCTTCGAGAGGGTCTTCCAGGGCGAGGGGTCCTCCTTGGCCGGCGCCGGCGATGCCGTCCGGGGTGCGGCGCCGCCGGTCGCCTCGGCGAGGGCCTCGAGTGCGGACTCGGCGGCCTCCCGGTACAGGTCGCAGGATGCCGTCATGGCTTCGAGCGCCTTGGCGTACTTGGTGACCATGGCCTGCGCGTGAGCCAGTTCCTCGGCGGGGGTGAGCAGGTGCCAGCCTTGGCGCAGCCGTGTCAGGGCCTGCTCGGCGTCGGCCGGCAGCGGCTGGGGAAGTGAGGCGAACTCCTTGATCTTATCCAGGAGTTCGGTGGGTTCCGTGCCGTCCAGGAAGACGTTGCGCACCGTGAAGCGCTCCGCGTCGTAACCGGGGGCCTGCGGTGTCGGGGGCAGGATGACGGCACCGCCGCGCGGTATCCCCACACCCAGCTCGCGCTTCATCACGAAGTCGGCGATCAGCGCCTGCTCGGGCGTGGCCCGGTGTTCGACCACCCGGTGCCGCAGGCTCGGTGGCAGGAACGCCGTGACCGGCCGGCGTCCCAGGGCGTCCGGCGTCATCGCCTCGTGCACCACGACATGGACGAACCAGCTCTGCCTGCTGCAGGCCCGCAGCAGGCGGCGCAACTCGTCGTCGTCCTTCGGCAGGTGGTTCGTCGTCCGCAGGCGCACGTCCGGCACCGTCTCGTGGTCCCACGCGACCTGGTCGCTGTCGGGCCAGAACACGGTGGCCGGTGAGCGCCAGCTCGCTTCCCACGCCCGCTCGGCCTCGGCGGCGAGGACCCAGCCGACCTCCTCGCTCTTCGTGCGGCGGGACTCGGGGTCGTACGTGGTCAGTTGCGCGCGCACCGTGATGCCGTCGGCCACGCGCCAGCGGGCCTCGAAGAGACGCCGGGCGGACGGGCCGGGGTCGGCGGACTCGTCCCGGGGGTACAGGTCGGTGGAACGCGCCGCCTCGACGGGGTCGAGGTCCAGGAAGTCGTCGATCACCCCGGCCGCCTTGAGGGCGAGCAGGTTGCGCCGGACGTCCCGCTCGGGCTCGGGCCCGAGGTGACGCCCGCGCCCGAGCCAGGCGGTGTCGGGGACGGTGGTCGATGAAGTGCTGTTCTTGGCCATGGAACCATCCAGTGGGCGATCAGGGCCCGACCAGTATGGTCCGCGGCCCGAGCGGGGGAAGCGGTGCCCCGTCCGCAGCCCGTGCTTGAGCCTCCCCTCGTCGCCCTCGTGGCCGGGGACGGCGCCGTTCGGGCAGGCCCCCACGCCTCGCGCGCGCCTCTGCGAGTCGAGCGGCTCGCGGCACCGAGTACCCCGCGGTTCCCCGGTCTCGTCGGCACCGACGTCACCCACGGGCGGCGACACCCCGAAGAGGGGCGAGCGAAAACCCCGGCGCGTGGGTACGGATGGGGAATCGTTCCGCTTCCGACCAGCCGAGCAGAGGAAGATCTCATGGAACCGTCCCCCCACCACGACGAACCGGCTGACGTCATCGTCATCGGCGCAGGCCCCGCCGGCTGCAGCGTCGGCTACCACCTGGCACGGGCGGGGTACGACGTTCTGCTGCTCGAGAAGGCCGTCTTTCCCCGCGACAAGGTCTGCGGGGACGGCCTCACACCGCGTGCCGTCAGGGAACTCCTCGGCATGGGCGTCGACGTGGAGGGGGACGGCTGGGTGAGAACGCGCGGTCTGCGGGTCCACGGCTCCGGCACGACGGTGGAGATGCCCTGGCCCGTCGTCGCGTCCTGCCCCGACTACGGTCTCGTGCGGACCCGGCAGGACCTCGACCAGCTGCTCGCCCGGCAGGCCGTGGCCGCCGGGGCGCGCCTCCTGGAGGGGACCAAGGTCACCGAGCCGGTCTTCGACCCGGCCACCGGCCGGGTCGCGGGCGTCGTCGCGGAGCGGGACGGCGTCCGCCGCACCTTCCGCGCGCCGGTGTTGGTCGCCGCCGACGGCGCGTCGAGCCGGCTCGCCGTCGCCCTCGGCATCCATCAGCGCACCGACCGGCCCATGGGCGTGGCCGTACGCCGTTACTACAGCTCACCGCACCGGAACGGGGACCACCTCGAGGCCTGGATCGACCTCGAGACCCGGGACGGTCGCGGGCGGGCCTCCATGCCGTTCGGCTACGGATGGGTCTTCCCCGTCGGTGACGGCGGCTTCAACGTCGGTCTCGGCACCTTCCACGTCGGGCGCCGGCCCGACGTCGACCACCGGCGGCTCTTCCGGCAGTGGACCGCCCGCCTCCCCGCCGCCTGGCACTTCGACGAGGAGCACGCCACCGGCCCGCTGCGCGGCGCACCGCTTCCCGCCGGGCTCAACCGGAGTCCGCAGTACACCCGCGGTCTGCTCCTGACCGGCGACGCCGGCGGAATGATCAATCCGCTCAGCGGTGAGGGGATCGACTACGCGATGGAATCCGGCCGCCTGGCCGCGGAAACCGTGGCCCGTGCCCTCACCCGCCCCACGGGCCACGCCCGCGAAGAAGCCCTGCTGCGCTACCCCGAAGCCGTCCGCGAGGCCTACGGACGCTATTTCACGGTGGGACGGCTCGTCGTGCGCGCCCTGAACCACCCCCGGGTCATGCGGCTCGTCGCCACCCACAGCCTGAGGCGGCCCGTCACGCAGCGATTCATGTTCAAGCTCTGGGCCAACCTCACGGACCCGTACAGCCCCGACGCCCTCGACCGCGTCATCGCCGCCCTTCAACGCGCGGTCCCCGCCGCCTGAGTGGGTCGGGCACCGCCGCCCGGGCTTCCGGGCGGCGGGTCAGCCGCTGAGGAGCGGCGGCACGCGCTCGGTCGGAGGCGGCGGGGCGGGCGGGGTGCCGTCGCCGAACGGCCGGCCGCCGAGCCCTTCCCGTCCGTGCGGCGAGAGCCAGCCGCGCGTGTCCGGGCCCCGGGGGACGATCCCGGTCGGATTGATGTCGTGATGGACGACGTAGTAGTGCGCCTTGATCTGCGCGAAGTCGATCGTGTCACCGAACCCGGGCGTCTGGAACAAGTCCCGCGCGTAGGCCCACAGGGCCGGGAGTTCGGTCAGTTTCCGCCGGTTGCACTTGAAGTGGCCGTGATAGACGGCGTCGAAGCGCACGAGGGTCGGGAAGAGGCGGACGTCGGCCTCGGTGAGGGTGTCGCCGACCAGGTAGCGCCTGCCGCCGAGCCGCTGCTCCAGCCAGTCCAGCCGCTCCCACAGGCGTCGGTACGCCTTGTCGTACGCCTCCTGGCTGCCGGCGAAGCCGCACTGGTAGACGCCGTCGTTGACGTCCCGGTACACCTTGTCGGCCACGTCGTCGATCTCGGCGCGCCACTTCTCCGGGTAGAGGTCCGGCGCGCCGTCCCGCTGGTGGGCCGCCCACTGGCTGCCCAGGTCGAGCGTGATCCGCTCGAAGTCGTTGGTCACCACTTCGCCGGTGGGGACGTCGACGATCGCGGGCACGGTGATGCCGCTCGGATAGCCCGGTTCGCGCCGGAAGTACGCCTCTTGCAGCCTTTCGATGCCGAGGACGGGATCCCGGCCGCCCGGATCCAGGTGGAAGGCCCAGCTGCGCTCGTCGTGCAGGGGCCCGGCGATCCCCATCGAGAGGACGTCCTCCAGGCCCATCAGCCGCCGGACGATGGCGCTGCGGTTCGCCCAGGGGCAGGCCCGGGCGATGATCAACCGGTAGCGCCCGGGCTCCACGGGATAGCCGTCGCGCCCGTCGGCCGTGATCCGGGTCGTGATGTACGTGCGGTCGCGCTCGTAGGCGCCGCCAGTCGTGATGTACGCGCGGTCGCGCTCGTAGGCGCCGTCACCGGTCATCGTTCCGGACCTCCCCCGTGGTCCTCGGTCCGGGAACCGTCGTCGGGGCCGGCGGCTCCGTCGCCCGCGGGTTCGTCGCGCACCGCGCGCACCTCCTCTCGTGCGACGGCCGCCGTACGGTCTCCATGAGGGGCTTTCCGATCGGCCATGCACGGGCGAGTACCCGCGCCGACCCGTGCTACGCCCCCTCGATGCGCGAGACGACCTGTGGCGGACCGAGCCGGCCGCCCCGCCCCCGGCCGCGAGGGCCTCAAGTCGCTTCGGTCGGCCGGGGGCCCCGGACGCTCACCGGAGAGATCGTCAACGCCACGGGCGGGAGGCACCTCCCCCGACAGCGCCGACCTCGTCACCCTCGCCGGTGCCGTCGCCGTCGCCGCCGAAGGTACGGCGGTAGGCGGTGGGGGAGATGCCGAACGCGGTCCTCATGTGGACGCGCAGGGAGTTACCGGAACCGAGCCCGGCACGGTGCGCCACCAGGTCGATCGGAAGGTCGGTCGTCTCCAGGAGCTGCTTGGCGAGTTCGAGCCGCTGCGCCGTGAGCCACTGCCCGGGCGTCATGCCGACCTCGTCGCGGAACCGGCGGGTGAAGGAGCGCAGACTCATCCGGGCGTGTTCGGCGAGCCGGGCCAGCGTGAGCGGTTCCGCGAGGTGTTCGAGGGCCCAGGCGCGGGTGGCGGTGGTACTGGCCAGGGTGGGCTCGGGGACCGGGCGGTCGATGAACTGGGCCTGCCCGCCGTCTCGCCAGGGCGGCACGACGCACATGCGGGCGGCGCGGTTGGCGACCGCGGCGCCGTGGTCGCGGCGGATCATGTGCAGGCACAGGTCGACACCGGCGGCCACGCCCGCGGAGGTGAGCACGTCGCCGTCGTCGACGAACAGCACCTCCTCGTCGAGCTTGACCTCGGGGAAGGCCCGGCGGAACTCCGGGGCCAGGTTCCAGTGGGTGGTGGCCGGCCGGCCGTCGAGGAGACCGGCGGCGGCGAGCACGTACGACCCGGAGCAGATCGACACCAGTCGGGTGCCCGGCCTGATGCCGGCGATGGCGGCGCCGACCTCGGGCGGCAGCGGGCCTCCGCGGCTCAGCTCGGGCATGGCGTGCGTGGGCGGGACGATCACGGTGTCGGCCTCGGCGAGCGCCTCCGGGCCGGCCGCGGGCTGCACGGTGAAACCGGCGTCGCTGCGGACCGGGGCGCCGTCGGCCGTGCAGACGGTGACCTCGTAGAGGGGCCTGCCCTCGGCGTCCTCCACGCTTCCGAAGACCCGGGAGGGGATGCCCAGCTCGAAGGGGGGCACGCCCGGGAGGGCGAGCACGGCGATGCGGTGCGGACCCACCCGCCCTTCCGCCCGCCCGTCCCGCACAGGCGTTCCCGGGATCTCGTTCATGGCCAGATCCTGTCACATGGTGGCTAGGAGGCCAACACTTCGACGGGGCGGAATGTCCGATCGTGGAGCGGTCGCCGCCGGAAGGGATCCGGCGGCATCCCGATGAGAGACGGAAGCGAGGCGGACGACATGCGTGCGGTGGTCGTGGAGCAGTGGGGCGGACCCGAGAACCTGGTCGAGCGCGAGGTGGAGCGCCCCGAGCCGGGCCTGAACGAGGTCCTGGTGCGGGTGCACGCGGCCGGGGTGAACCCGGTGGACTGGAAGACCCGCGCGAGCGGCGCACTCATCGGATGGGGCGACGTGCCCGTCCTCGGCTGGGACGTGTCCGGCACGGTCGAGGCGGTCGGTCCCGGCGTGGGGATCTTCCGCCCCGGCGACGAGGTCTTCGGGATGCCGCTGTTCCCGCGCCAGGCGGGCGGGTACGCCGAGTACGTGGTGGCACCGGCGCGCCATCTGGCGCCGAAGCCGTCGTCCCTCACGCACGTGGAGGCGGCCGCGCTGCCGCTCGCCGCCCTGACCGCCTGGCAGGCCCTCGTCGACGCGGCGGACGTCCGCCCCGGCGAGCGCGTACTGGTGCACGCCGCGGCCGGCGGGGTCGGACACCTCGCCGTGCAGATCGCCAAGGCCCGCGGTGCGTACGTCGTCGGCACCGCGAGCGCGGCCAAGCACGACCTGGTGCGGGAGCTGGGCGCCGACGAGGTGGTCGACTACCGCGCGGCCCGCTTCGAGGACGTGGTCTCCGGCATCGACGTCGTCCTGGACGGTCTCGGAGGGGAGACGGCCGAGCGCTCCCTGAAGGTGCTCCGCGACGGCGGCAGGCTCATCACGCTGCCGGGCCCGGACGACGTGCCCGCCGCCCGGGACGGCGTACGGGCCGCGTGGGTCCTGGTCGAACCCGACCACCTCGGCCTGCGCGAGATCGCGGCCCTGGTGGAGCGCGGCGCGCTGAGGCCGGTGGTCGACACCGTGCTGCCGCTCGCCGAGGCCGCGGAGGCCCACGCGATCGGTGAGCTGGGCCGCACGACGGGCAAGATCGTCCTGACGGTCGCCTGACCCCTTCCCGTGTCCTGCCGTCCGTCCCCCGTGCCCTGCCGCCCGGGCCGGGCGCCCGCCCGCGGCCGGCCGCTCCGGGTGAGGCCGCTCGGCCGGGGGCGCCCCCTCGACGGCGCCCCCGGACGCCGTCGACATCACCGGCGGCGCCGGCGGGCCTCGCACGACGAGCTGAAGAAAAGCCGAAGAAGAGCCGAAGAAGAGTCGGACGTCCCTGCGACACGCTCTCTCATCAGGGCGGCCGTGCTGACATCCGGAGCGCGTGCACGGACGCGGGACGGGGCCGTGTCAATCGCTCCGCCCGGCATTCACCCGGTCGGGCAGGCAGTGTCCCGCTTCGCGGGCGGGGACCGCTCGGCCGTGGAAACATCCGGGCGAGTCGTGGAGGGTGAGGCGGCGGGCGGAGCGCCGCCGACGGGCCACCTCCAGGGAGGGACACCACGTGAGCCTGACCGGGCACCGATCGATCCGGCATCCCCGGCCGCCTGGCATCGACACCCTGCGCTGCACGGCGCGGTACGGGCTGGACGCGGTCCCCGACCCGCAGCACCGCGCCATGATGGCCGGCCTGCTGGATTCCGGTCTCCTCGACGGGCTGATCGCGTTCGCGGTCGAGTACGAGCCGGCCGTCGACCGGGCCGCGACCCGCGTCCGGGCCGGTCGACTGGCCGCCGAGTTCGCGGCCTTCGGCATCGCCGTCCCGGCCGCGACGATCCGCACCATCACCGTGATGCGCAGCCTGATGGTGCCGGTCGCCGATGAGGACCTCGCCTTCGCGCTCGACCGTGTCTGGGTGTTCGGCACCTACCTCGACGACCTGTGCAGCCGCGAGCCGGCCGAGGCGGAGGCGGTCCTGCGGGAGGCCTTGCTGCCCGAGCGGGCCCCGGCCCGGCCGACCACCCGGTACCTCCGGCACCTGTTCGCGGGGATCGCGCCGTTCTGCGATCCGACGTTCCTCGCGGTCTACCGGGCCTTCCTCCACAACGCGCTCATCGGCGTGCTGATGGAGGCGGAGTTCACCCCCGAGGTGTCCGACGGCGTGGACAGTGACTTCGTGCGGGCCTACAACGGCTTCTCCCAGTTCTGGTTCGTCTCGCTCCAGTTCACCGACCCCTGTCTGGACGCCCGTACGAACAGGGCGTTCTGGTCGGCGTCACTGTGCTCCGGCGTGACGTTCCTGAACGACGTCAACGACGTGCTGTCGTCCTACAAGGAGGCGGTCGACGGGGCCGACTTCGTCAGCAGCAGGCTCTACCGCAGCTGCGTCCGCGAGGGCGTCGCGTACCGGGCCGTCGCCCGCCGCACCCTGGACAGCGGGCTGGGCGCCCGCGACCGCCTCCTCGCTCTCGCCTCCGCCGACCAGCGTCCGCACCTCGAGCGCTACGCGGCCGGCTACGTCTGCTTCCACCTCCGTTGCCGCCGCTACCGCTGGAACGACGTCTACCCGGGGCTCACGCCGATCGACACCTGAAAGCGTGGCGACCTGCGCCGCCCGACCGGTGCCGGCGCCGTGCGTCCGCGGGGAATCGGCGCGCAGGCCGGCGGCGGGGCCCGCCGAGGGCCCCTCGCGCGGGCTGCGGGCGACCCCCTCCCCTGTGTGGCGGACGGCTTCCGTATATGACGGCCGTCATGGCGGGAGGCCGTCGGAGAACCGAGAAGCCGCCGTGCCGAGTGGAGGTGATGCTTCCCCAGGGACTCTGTCGGAGCGGCGCAAGGCGGGCCTGGCCATCGGAGGCCATCGTGTCGACTGGATCTACCGCGGAATGGACTGTGTGCACCGCGTCTGGCAGCGGTGTCGGGCTGGGCGGTTCGAGATCCGGTGCCCAGCCCGGCCGTCCTGAAGGTGTCGTGCAAACCGCGAGAGGACTTCCTGCCGCCCATGCGGACTTTGCCGGACGGGCCGGCCTGTGGGCTGTTCTCCGCGCTCGGTGCCGCTTGCTGCCGCGCTTGACGACGATGGCCAGCTGGTCGCCGAGGTGTGCAGTGTCCTCGCAGAGTGACCGGCACCTCTACTGCGGAGATTCGAGATGAGGGTGATGGTTGAGTCCTGAAGTGCTTCTCTGTGCTTCACTCTCACGGGTGAAGGCGGATATGCGATGCGAACATCGGAGCGGGGCGGCGTGGGGCAGAAGTACGCGCTGACCTCGGACGAGGACGACAGTGACTTCTGGGGCTTCGCTCACGAGGCCGAGGGGCTCTTCACGCCTCTGCCGGATGAGGAGGGCGCACGCTGCGTGCACCTCGAAGGGTGCCTCCCGCAGGGCGGCCTGTTGAAGAGCGTCGATCACGTCGGCGGTCGTCGCGCCACGGCGGGGAACGCCTGGCTCGCCCTCCTCGACGGCGACGGTGCCACCATGGGGTCCTACTCCGTCGACGAGGTCACCGTCGTCGACGTCGAACCTTCCGCACGTGGAACCGGCCTCGTCGACCTCACGGTGACGCTGTGGTGCGAGAACGCCCTGCCCGGAGCGGAACGAGCGTGGGACCTGGTCCGCACGGGTCGACTGAACCGCATCGGCATGTGGCACGAACTCGCACCCGAGGAGAGACAGGCGTGGCTGTCGGTGGCGCTGTGGTCCCGTGGGTACCGACGCCAGGGAAAGCCCGATGCCCCGGCAGGCCAGGTGTTCGCCCTGGACGGCCGACACATCGTCGACGAAGACAGCTTCTACTGTGCGATCGGTGAGGCCGTCAACGGACCCGGCGGGTACTTCGGCTGGAACCTGGACGCTCTGGACGACTGCCTTTGCGGAGGCTGGGGCGCCACTGTTCCCTTCACCTTGCACTGGGAGTCCTCGGCCGGGGCACGGGCACGGTTGGTGGAGCGCGTCCCTGTCGGCGACCGTGAGGTTGCGCTGTTCGACCTGCTCCTGGAGATTTTCGAGAAACGGGGCGTGAGCGTCGTCCTTCGGTGACAGCTCGTCGCTTGCAGGCGCCGGTCCGGGGAACATCGTTCGGGCTCCTGCGGACGGCGGCGTGCGGGGATGCCGAGGTGGATGGGCAGGCCGCCGTGGACCAGCTCGGTGGCGAAGATCCTCCGGAAGTCGTGCGGGGTGAGCTCCGGCCCACGGAAACCGGAGTGGGGCTCGGGCAGGTCCTCGCAGCGTCGGCTGATCGTCTTCTGGACGACGCCGGGGTGGAAGACCTTCGATCCGACCGCTCCGTTCTGGCACTGGAAGAGGAACGGCGTCGGCGCACTCCAGACCTTGTCGTGCGGGCCGTGACGACCGACCGCTCACCCCGGTGCCCTCGGCCCCGCCGCCTCCGGGAGGGTCTCGCCCGGACACGCCTTCTCCCACGTCCTCGACCGGGAGCAGTCGCCCGGCGCTGTCGGAGAAGCACCTCAAGCCCGTCTTCGTACGAGAAGCCACCCTGCCCCAGGGCCCCGGCCCCGAGCCGACCCCCTCCGCCCGACTGCGGTACGTGGTCACGCAAGGAACGCCGAGCCACCGCAGGCCGGGCGCCCTCGGCGCGCGCACCGTGCCGTGGCGCCCCACGAGCGCCCCGGCCGAAGGAGTGGGAGGTCGCCGGCCCGGCCACCGTCCGTACCGGGTCGGCCGCGGCCGTGGAGAGGGCACGCTGCGGTCGGGACCGGCCCGCAGGATGATGGAACGTATGGACGGGATGCCTTTCCCCGTCGGCGCCGGGGCGGGAGAGGCGGACGAAGGCGGGCCCCTCGGCCCGCCCCGGGCTGCCCTCGCCCTGCTCGACGCGGACGGAGTGCTCGTGGGGTGGAGCCGCGAGGCCGAGGACCTCCTGGGATACCCGGCTTCGCAGGTGCTGGGACGCCGGGCGGTGGATCTGATCGCCACCGCCCAGGCCGGTCGCGACGGCTCGGAAGGCGCTCGGCCCGATCAGCGGCCGAGGCCCGACGGGACACGCGGTTCCGTCATCGACGTGCGTCACCGTTCGGGAGACACCGTGCGCATCGCGGTGACCCTGCACCCCCTGACCCCCGCCTCCGGCGGGGCCTCCTCCGTCCTCATGGCGGCTGAGCTGGAGGGCCTTCGCTGGTGGGAGACCCGCCAGGCGATGCTGCGGGGGCTCGTCGCCCAGTCCCCGGTGACGTTGACCATCTACGGCCCCGACACGCGCCTCCTGTGGGCGAACGCAGCCAGCATCCGGGAGCTCGGCGGCGACCTCACCGCACTGGTGGGCCGCTCCATGAGCGAACTCTTTCCCGGCGACGTCCTCACCGCCCAGCATCTGGCGCCGCCGGAGGAGCTCGTCCGGCAGATCCTGGAGACCGGTGAACCGATCATCGACATGCAGTTCCGGGGGCGAGCCCCGGGCGACCCCCGTGAGCACGTCTGGTCCTCCTCCTACTTCCGGCTGGTGGACGGCCGGGGAGAAGCCGTGGGCGTGTGCGAGCAGTCCATAGACGTCACCGACCACTACCGTGCGCAGCAGCGCCTGGAACTCCTCGCGGAGGCCGGCGCACGGATCGGGTCGAGACTGGATCCGGCCGGCACGGCAGTGGAGCTCGCCAGGGTCGCGGTGCCGCGGTACGCCGACGCCGTGCTCGTCGACGTGGCGGCAGAAGTGCTGGAGGGCGAGGACCTGAAGCCCGTCACGTCCTGGGACCTCGTACGGGTGGCGGACTCCGGTGAGGATCCTTCCCGGGTGGGGGAACGGGTCGCGTACGCAGCCTCGTCACCGCAGGCCGAAAGCCTCGCCGGGGTGCGGTCGACGACGGACGCGGTGCGCGCGCCGACACGGCTGTACGTCCCGCTTCGCGTGCGGGAGACGCCCCTGGGGCTGGTCACCTTCGTGCGCGCCGACCCCTCCGAACCCTTCGACGAGGGCGACCGGGCAGTGGCCGAGGAGCTGGTGTCGCGCACCTCCGTGTGCATCGACAACGCCCGGCGTTACCTGCGCGAGCGCACCGCCGCCGTCACGCTCCAGCGCAGTCTGCTGCCCCACTCGGTCCCCGAGCAGAGCGCGGTCGAGGCGGCGAGCCGGTACCTCCCGGCCGACAGCCACCTCGGCGCGGGCGGCGACTGGTTCGACGTCATCCCGCTCTCCGGCGCACGCGTCGGACTCGTCGTCGGCGACGTCGTCGGCCACGGTCTGGGCGCCGCCGCCGCGATGGGGCGATTGCGGGCGATGCTGAGGACCCTGGCCGAGCTGGACCTCGCGCCCGACGAACTCCTCGCCCGGCTGAACGACCAGGTCGGCAAGGAAGCGTCGGACCAGAACGGGAACGGCTCGTACGGCAGCGGCATCACCGGTGCGACGTGCGTCTACGGGATCTACGATCCGGCTTCCCGGACGAGCACCTGGGCGCTGGCGGGGCACCTGCCGCCGGCCGTCGTGGAACCGCACGGAGGCGCCGTCTCCTTCCTCCGACTGCCCCCGGGGGCTCCTCTGGGCATGGGGCGGCTTCCTTTCGAGAGTGCGGAGGTGGACCTGGCCGAAGGAAGCCTGATCGTCCTGTTCACCGACGGTCTCGTGAGGGCCCGCGGGCAGGGCGCCGACGCGGGTCTGGACCGGCTGGCGGCCGCCCTCGGTGAGCAGCGGGAATCGTCGCCCGACCGACTGTGCACCCGGATCCTGGCGGAACTGTCCTCGGACCGGGTGCAGGACGACGCGACCCTCCTCGTCGTCCGGACGCGCGTGCTCGGGGCGCATGAGGTGGCCACCTGGGAACTGCCTCCGGACCCCGCCCTGGTCGCCCGCGCCCGGTCGATGGCCGCGGAACAGCTTGCCCGGTGGGGCCTGGACGAACTGGCCTTCACCACCGAGCTGGTGGTCAGCGAACTGGTCACCAACGCCATCCGGTACGCCTCGGGCCCGATCGGTCTGCGGTTGATCCGGGACCGGTCGCTCATCTGCGAGGTCTCCGACTCGCAGCACACCTCACCGCACGCCCGCTATGCGGGCAGCGACGAGGAGGGCGGGCGCGGACTGTTCATGATCTCCCAGCTCACCGAGCACTGGGGCACGCGCTACATGCCCACGGGAAAGACGATCTGGGCGGAACAGGCCTTGCCCGCGGCGGGGTAGACGGCGGCGGACCGCGGTGGCAGCCGCTGCCCGGTGGCGAGGTGACCTGGGCCGTGCCGGACCCGGGCACCGCCTGGGCCTTCGCGACCGGAACGGACGGCACGGTGCGCGCGGCCTCGATGACGGACGGCGTCCGGCGCCCGATCGGGGAGGGGCCCGCACCGGAGGGAGGAACGGGCGGCCGGGTGGCCGCGACCTGCCGGATCCCCGGCCGGATCGAGGTCGTCACCGACACGGAGGAGGGGCTGCTGCGGTGGACCTGGTGGTCCTAGGTGGCCCTGGCCCGGGTGTCCGCGCCGAAGGCGGCCGCCGACGCACGGGACAAGGGGCGCATGACCTGGGCGTTCCGTAGGCTCGTCCCATGAGGCCCGATGCCGAAGAGTTCCTCTGTCGTCTCGCCCGGGAGTTCAGGCCTCGGGTGGAGCAATCGGCCGACGGGCTGCTCCAGGTCGTGCGCGGGGAGCTCCCCGAACTGCTGGGGCACGAGGACCTGGAGGCGCTGGCGCTGGAGGAGGGCGTCTCGCACGTCTCCACCTTCCTGGACGTGCTCGAGCGGCGCCTCGACGTCACCGAGGTGGAGGCGCCGGAAGTGGCCCTGGAGGTCGGCCGTCAGCTTGCCCGGCGTGGCGTGTCGATCAGTGACTCCCTGCGCGCGTATCGACTCGGCCACCTGCTCCTCCTGCAGCAGCTGCAGGAGGAAGCCGCCCGCCTCTCCGACGACTGGGAGCTGATCAACGCCGCGACGACCAGACTGGTCTCCACGGCGTTCGAGTACGTGGACCGTGCCTCGGAGCAGATCGTGGCGGTGTACCAGGAGGAGCGCGACCTGTTGCTGCAGCGGCGCCTGATCCTCGCCAACGAAGCGGGCAAGCGGATCGGGACGACGCTCGACACCGTGCGTACGGCCGAAGAGCTGGCCGAGGTGGGCACGGACGGGTTCGCCGACGCCGTCACCGTCGACCTGCTCTGCTCTGTCCTGCATGAGGACGACGGACGGCCGGGACGCGACGCATCGGGACTCCGACGCCTCGCCGAGCGTTCGGCGCTCGACGGCCTCCCCGTCTTTGCGGTCGGCGCGGACGAGGTCTTCGCCTATCCCGTGGGCTCGGAACCGGCTCGCGCACTGGCCACGGGACAGGCTCTCCTGCACCACATGCCGGCGGCGGGTGCCCCCGCACCGCAAGGGCCGCGGACCCCTCCCGCGCCCGTCCCCGATGTCGGCTCCCTGTTGCTGCTGCCGTTGCGGGCCCGCGGCACCACGCTGGGCCTCACCCAGTTCTTCCGCCGTCGGTCGGCTCCCCCCTTCGACGAGGACGACCTGCTTCTGGCCCAGGAGATCGCGGACAGGGCCGCGGTGTTCATCGACAACGCCCGCCGGTACACCCATGAGCGGGACACGGCCCTCACGCTCCAGCGCAGCCTGCTGCCCCAGGGGACGGTGAGACAGTCCGCGGTCGAGGCGGCGTCCCGCTACCTGCCCAGCGGTGCGCACGCGGGCGTGGGTGGCGACTGGTACGACGTGATCCCCCTGTCCGGGGCACGCGTCGCCCTGGTGGTGGGCGATGTCGTCGGGCACGGCATTCACGCCGCGGCCACGATGGGGCGGCTGCGGACGGCCGTCCGGGCCTTCGCGGACATCGACCTGATGCCCGACGAACTGCTCACGCACCTGGACGACGTGGTCATCCGTCTCGGCCGCGAGGAGGAGCTGCACGACGGGGAGACCAGCGCCACCTGCCTGTACGCGGTCTACGACCCCGTCTCGCGGCTGTGCTCCCTGGCCAGCGCGGGGCACCCGCTGCCGGCGGTGGCGCAGCCTTCGAGCCCCGGCGGCGACGGTCCGGCCTCCCGGGCGGTGGACTTCCCGGACGTGGCGGCCGGCCCGCCGCTGGGGCTGGGGGGCTTCCCCTTCGAGACGGCGCAGTTCGAACTGGCGGAGGGCAGTCTGCTGGTCCTGTTCACCGACGGCCTCGTCGCGCGTTCCGGCCGCGACGTGGATTCCTCCCTGACGGTGCTGTGCGACGTGCTCGGCCGAGGGCCCGACTCGCCGGAGGAGGTCTGCGACCGGCTGCTGGACGCGCTGCTCCCCAGTCGTCCGTCTGACGACGTGGCCCTTCTCGTGGCGCGCACCCGGGCGCTCGACCACGACCACGTCGCCGTCCTGGACCTTCCTTCCGACCCCGCGGCCGTGTCCGGGGCGCGCCGTTTCACCTCCGGCAAGCTGGCCGAGTGGGGGCTGGAGGAGCTGTCCTTCTCCACGGAGCTGGTGGTCAGCGAGCTGGTGACGAACGCGATCCGGTACGGCAGGAGCCCCGTCCAGCTGCGGCTGATCCTTCAGGACACCCTGACGTGCGAGGTCTCGGACGCCAGCAGCACCGCCCCTCACATGCGTCGGGCGCGGACCTTCGACGAGGGTGGACGCGGCCTGCTGCTGGTCGCGCAGCTCGCCGGGCGCTGGGGCGCCCGGTACCACCGTGAAGGGAAGGTGATCTGGGCGGAACAGAGCCTCCCTTCCGGGGCTTGATCACGAACTGCGGAACCGGGCTTCTGCCCTACGGTCCATGTCGGGCGTGGCGCGGCGTCCGCACGGCGACCGGCATCGACGCCGTCGGACGCGACCTCACCATCTGGACGGCCGCCCGCCCGGGCCGGCCGAGTGGCGTGGGTCGCGCGGGACGAACCGGGTTCCACGGGCGGCCGGTCCGCGCCGGCAGGGCCGTGCCTGCCGGTCAGGCCGTGCTGCTCTCCGCGCGGGCGGGGAGCCGTCCCGCTGCTTCGAGCCGGGACAGCCGCCGGTGTTCCCGATCGGCCCAGCGCCGGACCCGCTCGGGTTCCAGCGGGGTGCCGTGGCCGACGTGGAGTGCGATGGGGTTCAGGGCGAGCATCTTCCGCAGGCTGGCCAGGTTGTGCAGCGGGTCGTCGTGGAAGGGCGGGTTGGCGGGTCGGCCGCGGACGAGACCGAAGAGGGAGTTGGCGATCAGATCGCCGGCGACGAGGTCTCCTCGGTCGGTGAGGACGGAGATCGATCCGGCGGTGTGTCCCGGGGTGGGCATGATGCGCGCCGCTATCCCGAAGTCCTCCAGGTCGGTCTCGCCGGTGACGAGCACGTCGGGTTCGAACGGCTGGACCTTGACGTGCAGGTTCTTGTGCCTGGCCATGAGGCGGCCCATCAGTCCGGTGGGCAGGTAGGGTTCGCGGGCCCGGCCGGTGCGGTAGGGACCGAGGTCGGCGACGTGTCCCGCCACGGGAGCCCCGGTCAGGCGGTGCAGTTCGGCGGCGGAGCCGAAGTGGTCGATGTGGCCGTGGGTGATGACGATCAGCGATACGTCGGTGGGGTCCACCCCGTGGGCGGCGACCTGCTCGTAGATCCTCCGGCCGCTGCCGGGCGTCCCCGCGTCGACGATGACGGGGCGGCGGCCCAGCAGCAGGTACGCGTTGATGTTGTGCCGGCCGATGACCGGGATGGGGACGACCTTGGTTCGTGACACGGTTCTCTCCTGGGGCATGACTGTCCTCCGCCGCGCGGTGGTCCGCGGGCGGCCGGGAACGGGGGGATCGGGAACGGGCGGCCGGGTTCAGCGGAAGCGGCGCCGGTACTGGGCGGGGGTGGTGCCGAGGCGGCGCCGGAAGGAACGGTGCAGGCTCTCCACGGAACCGAGGCCGCTGAGGGCGGCGACCTCGGGCAGGGTGTGGGGACTGTCCTGGAGCAGTCGGCGGGCGGCCTCCAGCCGGACGGACTCGACGTAGGCGGCCGGAGTGGTGCCGGTGCGCTCGCGGAACAGCCGGGAGAAGTGGCGCACGCTCAGGTGCAGCCGTGCGGCCAGGGCGTCGGCGGAGAGGTCCTCGGTGAGGTGCTCACCGATCCACATGCGCAGGTCGTCCAGTCGGTCGCCGGGTGCCGCGGGAGGCGCGAGCGGGGCGCTGAACTGGCTCTGACCGCCCGCGCGTTTGACGTACATGACCATCGTCCGGGCCGTGGCCAGGGCGCGTCCGGGGCCGTGGTCCTCGGTGACCATGGCCAGCGCCATGTCCATCCCCGAGGCGATGCCGGCGCAGGTCCACAGACGGCCTTCCCGGATGAAGATCGGGTCCGGATCGACGGCGACGAGCGGGTGGTCGGCGGCCAGCCGCGCGGCCGTCCGCCAGTGGGTCGTGGCGGAACGGCCGTCCAGCAGGCCCGCAGCGGCCAGCAGGTGCGCGCCCGAACAGACGGAACCCAACCGGTGGACACCGGGGGCTGTTTCGCGCAGCCAGTCGACGATCCCGCGGTCGAGCACCGGCTCCACCTCGTGGTCGCGCACACGGACGGCGCCCGATACGAGCAGGGTGTCCACGTCGCCGTCCACCGCGTCGAGGGTCAGGTCGGCCATCAGCCGGATCCCGCTGGAGGTGGTCACCGGCTCGCCCTGGGCCGTCGCGATGCGGACGGTGTAGCCGGGGCGGCCGGTGCCGGCGACCCGCGTGGCGACCGAGAACACCTCGGCCGGACCCGTGACGTTGAGCAGTTCGACGCCGGGGAAGGCCGCGATGACGACTCTGTGCGGTGGGAGCATGTGCCGATCATTTCGCCCCGCCCCGAAGGCCGCAATGACCATGTTCTGTCAGATCCGGACATGGGCGCGGAGCCGGCTCCGGCTCCGGGTCCATCGCGTGCGGCGTCCACGGCGTCCGCGCCTGCGGGATCCAGCTCCCGTGGTACGGCGCGCCGGCGGAATGTAGCGTGGCGATCATGGGATTACCGAATGGATCCACCACCGACCAGGCGCCGGCGAACCCGGCCGCCACCGATGACATGCTGGCCACTCAACCGGTCGGCTACTGGTGCGGCCTGACGCGGGCGGCCGTCACCCGGCATCTGCGGGACGCCATGGCCAGGATCGACGTCACGCAGCCGCAGTACTGGGTGCTCAACCGCGTCGACGGCGGCCCCGTGGCGCCGAGCCGCGAGGAGGTCGTCGCGCAGCTGACGCACCTCGCCGACGGACCCCACGAAATCGGCAGGGGCGTCGACCAGCTGCTCCACCGCGCATGGCTCCGGATCGACGACGGACAGCGCCTGCACCTCACGGAGGCCGGGGAGGCCGCCCGGGTACGGATCCGCGAGCTGGCGACCGAGGTGCGCGCCGTGGTGCACCAGGGCATCAGCGACGAGGAGTACGTGGCCGCGCTCAAGGTGCTGCGCAGGATGGTGGCCAACGTCGAAGGTGCCGGCACTCCCGGTGACCCGTCCTGATCCCGCCGACTTGGGACGGACCCGGCCGGGAACGGGTGCGGCCACCGCGTGACCACCGGTTGGTGCGTGGACCGGCGAAGGCCGAGTGAACCGGCCGGCCGGCGGGTGATGTCCGACCGGGCGGTCGTCGGCCTCGGCGAGGACATCGGGGCAGAAGCGGTGCCGGTCCCCGGGACGGTCGGCGTCGCCGGGCACACCGCCGTAGTCCCATTCCGGCAAGTCGGGATCGGGCCGTGCGCCGGTCGGACCGGTCAGCTCTGCCGTCCGCATGGCACGGCTCAGCGGGCTGCTGAACACGGCGACCGGACGCCGGTGTGCCAGACCCTGGCCGCGCACGCCATCCGAACTCGTCGCGCCCCGCGGCGCGTTCTTCGACGCGGTCCCGGGGACGAGAGACGAGGGGCGAGCGGGGCCCTGGTCCGACACGGCGGACCGAACGTGACCGTACGGGTCGTGCCGACCGCTCCCGGCCGACGACGACAGGGACCACGGCTGCGGTGTCAGTCCGCTGAAGTATCCTTCCCGCCACCGCACACCGACCGGGAGGACCAAGAGAATTGACCGGCCTGCCTGCTTTCCCGCTGCCCTTTCACACTTCCCGTTCCATATCGTTCGCGACACCCCGAACGCTGCGGGAACTTCAGATGATGCAGTGCAGCTCACACATTCGGGCGAAGCCGGGATGGTTCGACAAGATGAACGACGCCGACATCGTCGCCAAATGGACGCAGGAAGCGGTCGCCCAGGGGCTCACCGAAGCGCAGGTGCGGTACGTGCTTGCCGAACTCGCGCACTACGCCGCGCTGCGGGACGGCCGGACCGGTGTCGAGGTGTCCGCCGTCGACGGGGTGTGGCAGTCGGACGCGCTGGTCGACGACGAGCTCAGGTCCCGGCTGCGTGAGGCGGTTCGGGTTCTGGAGCAGGTCCCCGAAGCGGAGAAGGACTGGCATCCCGGATCCGACGGCCAGGTACTGGACCTGGTTCACCCCTCGCTTTTCTGCCTGGTGAGAGAGGTGAGCGGCGCACCCGAGGAGGCGTGGAAGAACCCGACGGACCGCTACTCGAAGTACGAATTCTCGGAGAAATTCCAGTGGCTGCCCACGGACGTCGACGTCAGTGACGACGGGAATGTCGCCTTCCGTTCGTACGTCAACAACGTCCACCCCGAGAACCATCGCGAACTGGCCTCCGTCCTGCCTGACTTGTTCGCGCGCTTTCGCCCGCTGCTGGAGAACGTGCTCACCGATCTGCGCCATCCGCGACCCCTGCGGATCGAGGCCGATCCTTACGGGTGGTACGACTCGGAGCCGGAGTATCCGAACAAATCCTCCTACAGCGATGAGGCGGCCTATGCGGAAGCCCTCCGCGTCTGGGGAGAGGCCCAGGACGACTGGTGGGAGAACCGGCGGCCGGTCGTCCCGGACGCCCCGGTCTTCACCCCGCCCGAGTCGCCCGACGATTCCGCACGGGTCGATCTGCGCGGCCGCCGTCTCCAGGTCATCGTCAAGCTCGCCACCGTTCATCTCACCCCGGACAAGCCCGAGTACTCCGGCGGTTCCTGGCATGTCGAGGGGATGCTGAACGAGCGGATCGTCTCGACCGGCATCTACTACTGGGACAGCGAGAACATCACCGAGAGCCGGCTGAGTTTCCGGGCGGCACTCGACGACCCGGAATACGAACAGAACGACGACAACGGTCTGCGCGAGGTCTACGGCCTGGAGGACGAGGACGCGCTGAACCAGGTGCTGGGATCGGCCTCGACCCCAGAGGGCCGCTGTCTGGCGTTCCCGAACGTCCTGCAACACCGCGTCGGCTCGTTCCGCCTCGTGGATCCCACCCGTCCGGGGCATCGCAAGATCCTCGCGTTCTTCCTGGTCGACCCGTCGGAAAAGATCGTCTCGACGTCCGATGTGCCGCCGCAGCAGCCGTGGGCCGACACCTCGACCATGACGCTCGAACAGGCCAAGAACTATCGCGAACAGCTCATGAAGGAGCGTAAGTTCTTCGTCGACGAACACAACGAGCAGCTCTACGAACGAGAGTTCTCCCTCTGCGAGCACTGAGCCTCTCTGCCCCCGGTGCGAGGTGGACCCCCTCGTTCGGTCACCAGATGTCCGGGGTCGGGACCGCCCGGCCGAAGTCGCCCGCCCGCAGCGCCTCGGTGGGGATCGACCAGTGCATCCAGCCGCCGTCGCCGCCGATGTGCCACTCGTCCTGTCCGGACAGCTGGAGCAGGTGGTGGTAGAGGTTCGGGTCCTCGCCGCCGGGCGTCCAGGGCGCGCTGCCGGTCGGGAACACCGGCCGCCCGAAAGCCGTGTTCTCGGAGTCGAGCGCGCCCGGACGCCGCTCCCAGCCGGGGAGCAGGCCGGGCACGTACAGCCCCGGGAAGCCCTTGACCCGGTCGTCGACCTCGGGTCCGAGGTCCAGGGTGTCCCAGGCGGGGTCGTACGTGTCGGGGAAGGCGAACCCGGGCGACGCCGCCCACTCCACCGCCGCGAAGACGCTCGACCGGGCGGGTGGGGCCGTCTCGACGGCGTGGGCGGCGGGGGCCGCGACCACCCTGCTCGCCCGCGGGTCGCCGTAGTCCAACGTCCTCGCCACCTCCCGGGCGGCGGGGTCGGACTGCTCGGAATCGACGTCGAGGTGGAAGAAATTGAGTAGGCCCGTCCCGGCCGGGAGGAGGTCACCGAGCCAGGGGGCCAGCGCGTCGGTGTCGAGGACGGCGAGCAGGCTCAGCGGAAAGCCCTCACACGTCGGCCAGGGCGTGCCCGGCGGGAGCAGCGCCCGGCCACCGAACCGACTGTGCCCGGCGGCCTCGCCGGGACCGGCTGCCGTGAGCGCGAAACCGGGCCGGGCGAGGCCGACGAAGCGGGCGGCGAGTTCTGCGCCCAGACGCTCGGCACAGAAGTCGCGCAGGGCGATGAGCGTGGTCTCCGGGTCCATCCGGGCATTCAAACACCCGTCTCCTGGGAGCTGGTCGCCGCCCAGCCGGCGAGGAGTCCG
>NZ_JAINVG010000089.1 GCF_020400725.1 Streptomyces sp. NK15101
CCCCCCCCCCCCCCGGCGGCCCCCGCCACGCCTGCCCCTGCCCCTGCCCCTGCCCCTGCCCCTGCCCCTGCCCCTGCCCCTGCCCCGAAGAACGCCGACCGGTCCGTGGACGGTGGTGGACCGGCGGCCTCCGCCGTCGCAGGATCACGCCATGACCACGTACCTGATCCTGCACGGCTTCCAGAACCACCGCCCGCCCGCCCACTGGCAGCACTGGCTCACCGGGCAGCTGCGCGCCCGCGGCCACGAGGTCCGCTACCCCCAGCTGCCCGCGCCGGACGCGCCCGTCCTCGGCGAATGGCTCGACGCCCTGGAGGAGCACGGGCAGCGCCCGGCCGAGGGGGAGTTCGTGGCCCTCGCGCACAGCCTGTCGGTGCTGCTGTGGCTGCGCGCCGGGGACCGGCGGCCGGACGCCGACCGGGTCCTCCTGGTCGCGCCGCCCTCCCCGCAGGTCACCGCGTCGATCCCGGAGATCGCAGCCTTCGGCGACGGCCTCGACCTGACGGAGGCGGGGCTCAAGGCGCGTCTCGTGTACGGGGACGGGGACCCGTACTGCCCCGAGGGCGCCGATCTGCACTACGGCATCCCGCTCGGCCTCGACCTGGACCACGTGCCGGCCGGCGAGCACCTCAATCCCGACTCGGGGTACGGGGAGTGGCCCTCGCTCCTGGACTGGTGCGAGGACCCGGCCGTACGGGTGCGGAGCAACGAGAACCCGTGAGCGCGGGAGCGCCGCGGCCGGAAAACACCCGGACCCGTGGTCCCCGCGCCCGGTAGCGTCGGGCGGATGCATCCCGTGACCGCACCTTACGACCAGGGCCTGCTCGACGTGGGCGACGGCAACCTCGTCCACTGGGAGGTGTCCGGCAACCCGTACGGCAAGCCCGCGCTCGTCGTGCACGGCGGGCCGGGCTCCGGCTCCTCCCCGCGCAGCCGGCGGTACTTCGATCCGGAGGCGTACCGGGTCGTCCTCTTCGACCAGCGCGGCTGCGGGCGCTCCACCCCGCACGCGAGCGATCCGGCCGCCGACATGGCCGTGAACACCACCGCGCACCTGGTGGCCGACATGGAGCGGCTGCGCGAGCACCTCGGGATCGACAAGTGGCTGCTGTACGGGGGCTCCTGGGGCTCCACGCTGATCCTGGCGTACGCGGAGGCCCATCCCGAGCGCGTGTCGGAGATCGTGATCGCGGCCGTCACGACCACCCGCCGCTCCGAGACCGCCTGGCTGTACGAGGGCGTGGGCCGCTTCTTCCCCGAGGCCCACGAGCGCTTCCGGGCGGGGGCGGGGGGCGCCTCCGACGTCGTGGGGGCGTACGCCGCGCTCATGAACCACCCCGACCGGGCCGTACGGGAGAAGGCGGCGGCCGACTGGTGCGCGTGGGAGGACGCCGTCCTGTCGATGGAGGGCATGGGCACCCCGTACACCGACCGGGTCGACGACACCCGGCTCGGCTTCGTCCGGATCTGCTCGCACTACTTCGCGCACGGCGCCTTCCTGGAGGAGGGCGCGCTGATCCGCGACGCGCACCGGCTCGCCGGCATCCCCGGGGTCCTGATCCACGGCCGGCTCGACATGGGCGGGCCGCTCACCACCGCCTGGGAGCTGGCCCGCGCCTGGCCGGACGCCGAGCTGCAGGTCGTCGAGCGCGCCGGGCACCTGGGCGGCGAGGAGACCGGGCAGCGGATCCTGGCGGCCGTCGACCGCTTCGCGAAGGGGTGAACCCACCGGGCGATCATCACGCACGCGCGTGATGATCGATGCGTGAACGCCGAAACCCGCCCCGAAAGCGTCCCGGAACCCGCCCGGAGAACCCCCTCGAAAGTCGCGAAGGAGGACCGCCGGACCGGGAATTGATAATTCCACATTTCTTTCCTGTTCGATCTGACAGGAATCACGACGGATCTGTTCACAGAAGCCCCCCGAGATCGCTAGCTTCCCCTCAACCTCCGTCCGTACCGGGAAGGACTTCTGTGAACGCATCCCAGCGCCGAGCCGCGGCCATCCTCGCCGCCGCCGCCCTCGCCACCCCCCTGGTCCTCGCCTCCCCCGCCACCGCGGGTCAGGACCCCGCGGCCGCGCCCGCCCGCGACGCCGCCAGGCTGGCGAAGAAGCTGGTCCGCGAAACCACCGCCCAGGACGCCTACGAGCACCTGCGGAAGTTCCAGTCGATAGCCGACTCCGCCGCCGGGAACCGCGCGGCCGGCACCCTCGGCCACGACGCCTCGGCCGCTTATGTGTACGCACAGCTCAAGAAGGCCGGTTACGACGTCCGGTACCAGAAGTTCGACTTCGTCTACACCGAGACGCTCGCCGAGAAGGCCTCCGTCCTCACGCCCGATCCCCGGACGCTCGGCATCAAGGCGATGACGTACACGAAGTCCACCCCGGTCGGCGGCATCACCGCCGAGCTGGCGGCCGTGCCGGTCGACGCCGACGGCTCCACCGGCTGCGAGCCCGGCGACTTCGCCTCCGGCACCTTCACCGGGAAGATCGCGCTGATCAAGCGCGGCGTCTGCTCCTTCGCGATCAAGCAGCAGAACGCCGCCGCGGCCGGCGCCGCCGGCGCGATCGTCTACAACAACGTCGACGGCGCCCTCTCCGGCACCCTCGGCGACCCGGCCGCCGGCAGGATCCCCACCGGCGGGATCAGCCTGGCCGAGGGCACGCGGCTCGCCGCCGACCTCGCCAAGGGCCCGGTCTCGCTCTCCTTCGAGATCCGCCAGCTCCAGGAGAAGCGCAGCACCAACAACGTCATCGCGGAGACCAGGGGCGGCAACGCCGCCAACACCGTGGTGCTCGGCTCGCACCTCGACTCCGTCACCGCAGGCCCCGGCATCAACGACAACGGCTCCGGCTCCGCCGGTCTCCTGCAGACCGCCCTGGAGCTCGCCAAGTCGAAGGACAAGGTCCGCAACAAGGTCCGCTTCGCCTGGTGGTCGGCGGAGGAGGTCGGCCTCCTCGGCTCCCAGCACTACGTCAGCAGCCTGTCGGAGCTCGACCGGAAGGAGATCAAGCTCTACCTCAACTTCGACATGATCGCCTCGCCGAACTACGGCCTGTTCGTGTACGACGGCGACAACTCGGACGGCGTCGGCGCGGACGCCGGCCCCGAGGGCTCCGCCCAACTGGAGCGCGACATCACCGACTTCATGGACCGGCGCGGGATCCCGCACGAGGGCACCGACTTCACCGGCCGCTCCGACTACGGTCCGTTCATCAAGGTCGGCATCCCCTCCGGCGGCACCTTCACCGGCGCCGAGGGCATCAAGACCCCTGCCCAGGCGGCCAAGTTCGGCGGCACGGCGGGCGTCGCGTACGACGTGAACTACCACGCCGAGGGCGACGACATCGACAACATCGACATGACCGCCTTCGACGTCAACATCGACGTCATCGCCAATGCCGTGGGCACCTACGCCCACGACATCTCCTCCCTGCGCAGGCCGGTCGTCTCCGTCCCGACCACGGGCGACGCGGGCAGCGGCGGCGGCCTGCACGGCGACCACGACGAGGTGACCTCCTAGTCGGCGCCACCAGGGCCGCCGAGCCGACCGGGCCCGCCGGCGATCGGCCGGAGCGTCTTCGTCCTGCCGGTGCCGGTCGCTCCGGCGACCGGACCGTGCCGGTCGAGCACGTCGGCGGGACGCGGATACGCGCGTCCGGGTGACAGACGCCCTCCCGGAGCAGGGCCCCCGGTTCGGGTGCGGGTCCGTCGAAGGCGTGCCCCGCGGCGATCTCGGCGGCGGGCCCGCCAGGGAGGCGGACCGCTCTGCCCGGGAGGCGGACGGCCCCGCGGGGAGGCGGGCGGCGGCCCGCTCACGCTCATGACGGCACCCCGCTTCCGGTTCTGTCATGATTTGCACCGGCATCCCACTGCTCCCGCGTGGCTGCGCCGGGAGCCGGTCGCCCGGTAGGCTTTCCGTGTGATCTTCAAGCGCATCGGAAACGGAAAGCCGTATCCCGACCACGGCCGGGAAAGCACCCGGCAGTGGGCGGACGTCGCGCCGCGCCCGGTCCGCCTCGACCAGCTGGTGACCACCAAGGGCCAGCTGGACCTGGAGACCCTGCTCGCCGAGGACTCCACCTTCTACGGCGACCTCTTCGCGCACGTCGTGAAGTGGCAGGGCGACCTCTACCTCGAGGACGGACTGCACCGCGCCGTCCGCGCGGCCCTGCAGCAGCGCCAGGTGCTGCACGCCCGCGTCCTGGAACTCGACTGAACCCTTCCAGGCCCCGCCACTGACCCTTTCGGGGTCAGTTCGCCCCCATCCGGACGCGATCACATGATCATCAAGTAGGCATCGCCGACGGGCGGCATTACGCTGCGTTCATGAGCATGCTCACTCCCCCCGGCATGGGCGGAAAGTACCGCATCACGGGGGATGTCTACCCCCGCATGCGCCGCCCCCACCGCCGGCGCAGGATCGTCCTCGCGTCCGCCGCCGCAGTGGTCGTGCTCGGCGCGGCCGGCTGGGGGACGCTCCAGCTCGTCGACGTCTTCTCCGGCGACGAGGGCACGAAGACGACGGCCGGGAAGCAGACCGACTGCAAACCCGCGCCCAAGGCCACCACCGCGCCCGCCGCCGCCCTCCCCAAGCCCGCGCAGATCACGGTCAACGTCTACAACGCGACCCCGCGCAGCGGGCTCGCCAAGACGACCGCGGACGAGCTCAAGAAGCGCGGCTTCAAGATCGGCAAGGTGGGTAACGCGCCCACCGCCTACGACAAGAAGGTCCCGGGCGCCGGCCTGCTGCTCGGCGCTCCCGCGGCCACCAAGGGCGCCTTCCCGGTCCTCGGCACCCAGCTCGCGGGCGCCACGACCAAGACGGACACCCGGGGCACGGCGGACGTGGACCTGATCATCGGGACCGCGTTCAAGACGCTGTCCCCGAAAGCGACGGCGGACGCGGCCCTGGTCGCCCTGACCAGGCCCGCGCCCGTACCGACCGGAAAGTGCTGAGGGGCTGACCGCTCGGCCGAGCGGTCGGCGACCTGTTCGGCGGCCTATTCGGCGGAGCCGTACATGCGGTCGCCCGCGTCGCCCAGGCCCGGGACGATGTAGCCGTTCTCGTTGAGCCGCTCGTCGACCGAGGCCGTCACGACGGTCACCGGCGTGCCCGCGAGCTCGCGCTCCATGACCTCGACGCCCTCCGGGGCGGCGAGGAGCACGACCGCGGTCACGTCGTCGGCGCCGCGCTTGATGAGCTCCTGGATCGCCGCGACCAGCGTGCCGCCGGTCGCCAGCATCGGGTCCAGGACGTACACCTGGCGGCCCGAGAGGTCCTCCGGCATCCGCGTCGCGTAGGTCGACGCCTCCAGCGTCTCCTCGTTGCGGATCATGCCGAGGAAGCCGACCTCGGCCGTCGGGAGCAGCCGGACCATGCCGTCGAGCATCCCGAGCCCGGCGCGCAGGATCGGGACCACCAGCGGACGCGGGTGCGACAGCTTCACGCCGGTCGTGGGCGTGACGGGGGTCTCGATGTCGACCTGCTCGGTCCGCACGTCCCTCGTGGCCTCGTAGGCGAGCAGGGTGACCAGCTCGTCGGCGAGACGGCGGAAGGTCGCGGAGTCCGTGCGCTTGTCGCGCAGGGTGGTGAGCTTGTGGGCGACCAGGGGGTGGTCGACGACGTGGAGACGCATGACCCAACAGTAGCCCGCCGAGCACTGGCGTCGACCCACGCCGCTGGGGGAAGGTGGGTGGCACAGGGACCCGGCGATGGGGTGGTGTGGCCTATGCCCGACCCGGAAGAACCGGCCAAGGGTGCCGCCGAGGGGGCGGCCCGCACGCCGGCACCGGAGACCGACGCGGAGCGCCGCAGGCGCCGCGCCCAGTTCCTCCGCGAGCTGAACGAGGCCAAGGCGCTGCGCGAGCGCGTGCAGCCACGGCGCGCCCGGGCCGCCCGGATGCGCCAGGCGATGCGCATGCGGACCTTCCGCTGGTGAGGCCGTCCGTGGGGCTCGACGGCGGGAACCGGCCGTGCGCCCCCTTCGTGCGCCGGGGTCGCACGCCCGCCCGATCGCGGGGTCGTTCAGACTGATGCACGACGCAAGAGCCGAAGACCTCTCCTGACGGCGACGTTTCTGTCACGATGCCGATTGGGCGGGGCACCGGAAGCGCGCCGCCGGAACGTCACACCTCTGATCAGTGGGAGAGAGTCAGGTGTACTTCGCCGCACTGCTCGCGCGCACCGAAGACGGGTGGGAAGCGAGCGACACGGAGCTCGACGACGTGGAGAGCCTGTCGGATCTGGCCGAGCTCGCCCGTGAGGCCTCGGACGACGACACGGTGATCGTCTTCATCGAACAGGAGGACGCGTGGTTCGGGATCGTCCGGATCGAGGGTGAGGAAGACCCTCGCATCTACGTCTCGGACGGGGCCGCCGCCGCCCGTTCCTCGTACGGGGAGATGCTCACCCGGGAGATCCTCGGCGACGACCTGGACGACCTGGTCGACGACCTGGAGACGCTGGACCTGGACGGCACCGAGGACGGGGAGCCGCTCGACGCGGACGAGGACGACGAGGCGGGCTCCGTCGCCGCCGAGGCCGTCCCGGCCGCTCCGGTGGGCGACCGGCTGATCCTGGCCGACCTCGGGATGTCGGCGGAGGACCTGCTGGCCCTCGACACGGACGCGCTCGCGGAGATCGCGGAGGCGCTGGGCGCCGCCGAGGTCCTGGAGGCCGTCCGCTAGTGGCATCCGCGGTACCCGTTCCCGACCCCGCTCCCGACGCCGTTCGGGACCCGGTCCGGGACCCCTGGCGGGACGCCATGCGTCTCGCCCTCGCCGAGGCCGACGCGGCCGGGCCGGCCGGTGACGTACCGGTCGGGGCGGTCGTGCTCGGCCCGGACGGCACGGTGATCGCCCGCGCGCACAACGAGCGGGAGGCCACCGGCGACCCCACCGCGCACGCCGAGGTGCTCGCCCTGCGCCGGGCGGCGGCGGCGACCGGCGAGTGGCGGCTGACGGGCTGCACGCTGGTCGTGACCCTGGAGCCGTGCGTGATGTGCGCCGGCGCGCTCGTCCAGTCGCGCGTCGAGCGGGTGGTGTTCGGGGCGCTCGACGAGAAGGCGGGCGCGACCGGTTCGCTCTGGGACCTCGTGCGGGACCGGCGGCTCAACCACCGCCCAGAGGTGATCCAGGGCGTCCTCGGCGAGGAGTGCGCCGAGCAGTTGACGGCCTTCTTCCGCACCCGCTGACGCACCTGTCGACGCGCCCTCCGACAGGCCCGCCGAGGCACCCGCCACCCCCCTTCTGACCTGCCGGGGGATACGGATTTCATCGCAGCGCCAGTTTGGGCTAAGCTCTCTCTCGGTAGCGTGTCCGAGCGGCCGAAGGAGCTCGCCTCGAAAGCGAGTGTGGGGAAACTCACCGAGGGTTCAAATCCCTCCGCTACCGCTTCGATCGAAGGGCCCGGCGCATCAGCGCCGGGCCCTTCGGCGTGTCTCCGGTGCCTGCGGAGGGGGCCCGTACGGAGAAGGACCCGTACGGAAAGGAACCGAACGGAGAACAGCCCGTACGGAGAACAGCCCGTACGGAAAGGGCCCCGGTCCGCGCTCGTGGCACGGCCGGGGCCCTTCTCCGTAGGACGGGGGGAACGGCATCGGGGGGACAAGCCGCTCCCCCCGACGAGAACCGGACCCGCAAGTCCTGCGTCGCGTTCAGGGGGAAGCTCGCGGCGCGGACCCCGCAGTGCGGGCCGGTTCCTCCGAGCCCTTCGGATTCCTGCCAGATCCGCCGGGCTCGACATCCATACTGCTCGCCCGTCACCCTTCCGGGGGGCGGCGAAAGGCCCCGATCGCCGGGCCCTTGGTCCATAAGGGCTCGGTTAGAGTGGCGCGGTCGTACGGCGGGGGAACAGGGGAGGGCTGGGCAGATGGCGCAAGCGAAGAAGGTCGCGCTGTACGCGGTCGTGGTCTTTGTGCTGTACACGATCGTTAACTCCCCCGCCCGGGCGGCCGATCTGGTCCAGGTAGGGTTCGAGGGCATTTCCAGCGCCGCCCAGGGGGTCGGTCAGTTCATGACCGAACTCGTCAACTAGGAGCTCACCGTGATCCGCCATCTGGTCCTCTTCAAGCTCAACGACGGCGTCGCGCGCGACGAGCCGCGAGTGGTCGCCGGGGTCGAGGCCTTCCGCGCGCTCGGCGGGCAGATCCCGGAGCTGAAGTTCTGGGAGTGCGACTGGAACATCACGGACCGGCCGATCGCGTACGACTTCGCCATCAACTCGGCCGTCGAGGACACGGACGCGCTCCAGCGCTACCTGGACCACCCCGCGCACCAGGCCGGTGTCGCCCAGTGGCGCGAGTTCTCCACCTGGGTGATCGCGGACTACGCCTTTTAGTCCTCCTCCACTCCGAGGCCCCCCGCCCTCGCGGCGGGGGGCCTTTTCCGTGCGTGACCTCCCCTTTTTCCGCCACTATGCCCTCAACACGTAATTTTGCGGTGCTTGCACACAGTGGACATGTCTTGTGATGCTATGACCGCTTTTGACGGATGAGTTGACCGTAGTTGACCCGGTCGACCAGCAAGACCAGGCGAAGGGGTGGCGTGAACGTGCCGGCCAGTACTGCACCTCAGGTCCCGCCCCAGCACGAGGCGGGCGGCGGTCCCGAGGCCCCGCGCCCGCGCCCCCAGAGCAGCCGCGGCGCCGACACCCGCGCCCTCACCCAGGTGCTCTTCGGACAGCTCAAGAACCTGGAGCCGGGCAGCGCCGAGCACCACCGGGTGCGCGGAGCCCTCATCGAGGCCAACCTGCCCCTCGTGCGGTACGCGGCGGCCCGCTTCCGCTCCCGCAACGAACCGATGGAGGACGTCGTCCAGGTCGGCACCATCGGCCTCATCAACGCCATCGACCGCTTCGACCCCGACCGGGGCGTCCAGTTCCCCACCTTCGCGATGCCGACCGTCGTCGGCGAGATCAAGCGGTACTTCCGCGACAACGTGCGGACCGTGCACGTACCGCGCCGGCTGCACGAGCTCTGGGTCCAGGTGAACGGCGCCACCGAGGACCTGACGACCGCTCACGGCCGCTCCCCCACGACCGCGGAGATCGCCGAACGGCTGCGGATCGGCGAGGACGAGGTGCTCGCCTGCATCGAGGCCGGCCGCTCGTACCACGCCACCTCCCTGGAGGCCGCGCAGGAGGGCGACGGGCTGCCCGGGCTGCTCGACCGGCTCGGCTACGAGGACCCCGCGCTCGCCGGCGTCGAGCACCGCGACCTCGTCCGGCACCTGCTCGTCCAGCTGCCCGAGCGGGAGCAGCGGATCCTGATGCTGCGCTACTACAGCAA
Source organism: Streptomyces sp. NK15101 (assembly GCF_020400725.1). Taxonomy (GTDB): domain Bacteria; phylum Actinomycetota; class Actinomycetes; order Streptomycetales; family Streptomycetaceae; genus Streptomyces. Next base: position 9,296 of record NZ_JAINVG010000089.1, read on the forward strand.
TTTGACCCAGTCTCAGATCAGCCAGGAACTCGGTGTCTCCCAGATGCACGTGTCAAGGCTCCTCGCCCGCAGCTTCGCCCGCTTGAGATCCGCAAACAGGATCGAGGCGTAACCGGAACGGGTAGACCGGTCCGGAGGGGTTCTCGCCCGGCCCAAATGCCGTACACCCCTTGTTTCCTGCGGAAATGCACCGTCACTGTGTCGACAAGTCACTACAGCGTGTTGCCGACATGTGACATTCTGCTGGAACCGAGTTTGCCGCAGCCCCGCCGCCGGTATTCAGGTGGAGGCTGCGTTCCTCAGACGGTCGCGGCCACCGCGACCGTCCGCGACCTCAAGGGGGTGGCATGTCCACAGAACTGGGCAGCTCGAAGGTGCTCACGCTCACGCCCGTTCCCGTGCCCGCGCAGACGACGGCGCCGAACGCGGCCGACGGCACGGAGACCGTGAACACCGCTGAGACCACCGAGACCGCGCCTCCGCCGATGACCCTCACGTCCGGGGCCCTCGACACCCGCACCCTCTCGCGCTCCCTCTTCCTGCGGCTGCGCGCCCTCGACGCCGAGGGCGCCGCGGCCGACAGCCCGGAGCGGACCTACGTCCGCGACACCCTCATCGAGCTCAACCTCCCGCTCGTGCGGTACGCGGCGGCGCGCTTCCGCTCCCGCAACGAGCCGATGGAGGACATCGTCCAGGTCGGCACCATCGGCCTCATCAAGGCGATCGACCGCTTCGACTGCGAACGCGGCGTGGAGTTTCCGACGTTCGCGATGCCGACCGTCGTCGGCGAGATCAAGCGCTTCTTCCGCGACACCTCGTGGTCGGTCCGGGTCCCGCGCCGGCTCCAGGAGCTGCGCCTCGCCCTGACCAAGGCCAGCGACGAGCTCGCGCAGAAGCTCGACCGCTCCCCCACCGTGACCGAACTCGCCGCCGTGCTCGGGGTGTCGGAGGAGGACGTGGTCGACGGCCTCGCCGTCGGCAACGCGTACACCGCCTCCTCGCTCGACTCCCCCTCGCCCGAGGACGACGGCGGCGAGGGCTCGCTCGCGGACCGCCTCGGCTACGAGGACGCGGCCCTCGAAGGCGTCGAGTACCGCGAGTCGCTCAAGCCGCTGCTGGCCAAACTTCCGCCCCGCGAACGGCAGATCATCATGCTCCGCTTCTTCGCCAACATGACGCAGTCGCAGATCGGCGAGGAGGTCGGCATCTCCCAGATGCACGTCTCGCGACTCCTCACCCGCACCCTCGCCCAGCTGCGCGAAGGCCTCATCTCCGACTGACTTCCCCCAAAACGCTGCCCTGTTGACGCCACGTCAGCCAGACTGGGGCGCATGAGGCGAAGGAAGCCGGGACTTGCGGCGGTGGCGCTCTGCCTCGGCGGGGCGCTGACCGCGTGCGGCGGCGGAGGAGACGGCGAGGGGTACGCGGCGGTCGGCGCCGGCCCCTCACCGAAGGGCGCGGTCGCCCCTTCGGGCGTGGTCACCCTGGTCCCCCTGGAGCCCTCGGAGAGCGGGACGACGTCCAGCACGTCGTCCCCGTCACCCGCGGCCCCCGGGGCGCCCGAAGCCGCCTCCACGGGCGGGGGCGGGGGCCTCCCGGACCCGTCCGGGACCTCCGGGACGCCTGGAACCTCCGGAGCCCCGGGATCCTCCGGGCCCTCGGGGTCGTCCCCCACGGACGCGAGTACGGGATCGGGTACGGGCTCCACGAGCGCGCCCGGACGCGGAGGGGACGGCACCGGCACCCCGCCCCGCACCCCTTCCACCACGCCCGGCCCCACTCCGCCCGGCACCGGCACGCCCCCGCCGTCGACCGCACCGACCCCGGCGCCCGGGCCCGCTGTTCTCACCGTCTCCGAGCCCCGCCTCGCGGACGGCGACCGGCGCTGGTGCCAGCGGGTCACCGTGACCTTCCGCAACACCGGTGGCTCCGCGGCGACTTCGGGGACGGTCGGCTTCGTGACGCACATCATCGGCCTGCTCGGCACCGACTGGGGAACGGTCTCCTCCAGCCAGCCGCTGCCCGCGCCGATCGCCGCCGGGACGGCGCGGACGCAGACGTACACGGTGTGCGTGGACTCCTGGCGGGTGCCGCTCGGCATGCGCGTCGACACCCGCGAGGTCACCGCCACATGGCGCTGAGCAACACCTTCGCGAACTCGGACGGGTGCTCCACGCAGCCCAGGTGGCCGCCCGGGAACTCCGTCCGCACGGCGCCGGTCAGCTCGGCGAGCCGCCTGGCCGGTCCGGCGAGCGCCTCCTGATCCGCGGACTCCTCGCCGATGCCCAGGACCAGCTTCCCGACGGCCGCGCGCAGCCCTTCCAGGTCGGGGGCGGAGAAGGAGAAGGGGACCAGGACGTGCTCCAGGAAGACCGGCATGTTGGCCGCCATGCGGGAGGCCATCGGCCGGATGGAGGCGGGCAGTTCGCCGCCCTGCCGCTCCGGCTTCCGGCCGTCCGGCGTCTCGGAGAACCGGGCCATCGCCGGCCCGAGCCCCCGCGTGCGGTGCAGCTCGCGCACCTCGGCGAAGTGGTCGCGGTACGGAGCCGGGTCGGCGAGCAGCTCCACGAGGGGCGGCTCGTGGGCGACGAGCCGGCACACCCGGTCCGGACGGGCGGCGAGCAGGGAGAGGGCGACGATTCCGCCGGAGCTGCCGCCGAAGACGTACGCGGGCTCGTCCGGTGAGACCGCGTCCAGGACGGCGAGGGCGTCGTCGCGCCATTCGTCCACCCGCTGGTCGGCGAGGACCCCGTCGAGCGGGCTGCGCGACAGACCGCGCTGGTCGTACGAGACCACGGTGTGCCCGGCGTCCGCGAGGAGACCTGCCATCCCCTCGAAGAGCCCGGCGTCCCCGGCACCACCGGGGATCAGCAGCAGCACGGGGCCGCTGCCCCGGGTCTCGTACCGCAGGGTGGCGCCCGGGACCTTCACCGTGCCGACGGCGATGACGTTCATGAATCGTTCCCCCAGTTCTCCAGGACGTGGTGGAGCGCGTCCAGCGAACGCGCCCAGGACTCGGCGACGGGGCGGGAGTGCGCGAAGCCGCCGCCCAGTTCGAGGTGGACGTAGCCGTGGAAGGCGCTGCGGAGCAGGCGTCCGGCATCGGTGAGGTCGGGCTCATGGAGGCCGTAGCCGCGCAGCATGCCGTAGGTGAGTTCGACGGCCCGCAGGAGGACGGCGGTGTCCTCGATCTCCTCCGGCTCGATCCGCTGCTGGGTGGCCGCGTACCGCCCGGGGTGGGCGAGGGCGTAGTCGCGGTAGGCGTCGGCGAAGGCGACCAGCGCCTCCTTGCCGGAGCGGCCGGCCACGGCGGCGCCGATGGCGTCGTTCATCTCGCCCGAGGCGAGGAGCGCGAGCCGAACCCGCAGGTCACGCAGGTTCCTGACGTGCGAGTAGAGGCTCGCGTCCTTGACCCCGAAGCGCCGCGCCAGGGCCGAGACGGTGACCTTGTCGAGGCCGCTCTCGTCCGCCATCTCGGCGGCTGCCCGCACCAGGCCGTCGACGGTGATTCCCGCGCGCACCACAGGATTCCCCTCCCTAGAGTTCCTAGGGAAAAACCTAGCACCCCTAGGATCGCTATCCCGTGAGCCCGTGAAAGAAAAGGCGGGCCGGTCCGCGTGCCGCGGGCCGGCCCACCTCTACGGGGATACGGCGGGGTCAGCCCAGCGCCAGCCAGGCGACGGCCGCCAGGACGGCGATCACGGCGACGACGCCCACGATCAGGCCGACCCGGGGGCCGCCCGACGCGGCCGCGGCCTGCGGCTGCTGCCGCTGCGGGGTGCCCTCGTCGACGAAGGCGCGGAACATCTGCGTGCTGCCGGCGGGGTCGTAGCCCTCGGGACCCTGAGGGGGCTGGCCCTGGCCGTACGGTGCTTGGGGGTTGTGTGCCATGGGCCAGGACCCTAGCGAAGTCGGGGTGAGGGGCCCAAGCCCCGGCACCGACGGCCCGCCTTTGCCGATTCTTTAGCGCCGTTTGACCGATTTAGTTTGCCTGGAGCAACCATCCATCTCTATGGTTGCCCTAAGCAACAAGATGGACGGCGGTGCCCGATGGCGACACGGAACAGGTACGAGGAGCTGGCCCGCTCGGTGAGCGCCATCGGCGCCGTGAAGCGCGGCCTCGCCCGCGTCCTGCCCGTCGACTGCCAGGGCGCCTCGGCGGCCGTGCTCGCCCTGGTCAACCACCACGGCGACATGCGGATGAGTCGGCTCGCCGAGCTCATGGCCGTCGACATGTCCGTGTGCAGCCGCCATGTGGCCCACACCGTGGAGCACGGCTGGATCGAGCGGCTGCCCGACCCGGACGACAGGCGCTCCCGCATCCTGCGCCTCACGGAACCGGGCCGCGCGATGCTCGGCGAGCTCGACCGCCGAGTGACCGAGGCCTTCTCCCGCCACCTCGCGGAGTGGTCCGACGACGACGTCGACCTCCTCACCCACCTGCTCGCCCGCCTCCGCGAATCCTTCGGGGACTGCCGGGCCCACCACGCCTGAGAAAAAGGAAGTTCATGGCCACGACCATGCCCGACACCGGTGCGCGGGACGGCGTCACCGGTACCGGCGGTGGCGGCGAGACCGCCCCGATGACACACCGGCAGATCATGGAGGCGCTGTCCGGGCTGCTGCTCGGCATGTTCGTCGCCATCCTGTCCTCGACGATCGTCTCCAACGCCCTCCCCCAGATCATCACCGACCTGGGCGGCGGCCAGTCCGCCTACACCTGGGTGGTGACCGCCGCCCTCCTGGCGATGACCGCGACCACCCCGCTGTGGGGCAAGCTCGCCGACCTCTTCTCCAAGAAGCTGCTCGTCCAGATAGCCCTGATCGTCTACGTCGCGGGCTCGATCGTCGCCGGTCTCTCGCAGAGCACCGGCATGCTCATCGCCTGCCGTGTCGTCCAGGGCATCGGCGTCGGCGGTCTGACCGCCCTCTCCCAGATCATCCTGGCCGCCATGATCGCCCCGCGTGAGCGCGGCCGGTACAGCGGCTACCTCGGCGCGACCTTCGCCGTCGCCACCGTCGGCGGCCCGCTGCTCGGCGGCGTCATCACCGACACCGACTGGCTCGGCTGGCGCTGGTGCTTCTACGTCGGCGTGCCCTTCGCGATCATCGCGCTGATCGTCCTGCAGAAGACCCTGAAGCTGCCCGTGGTGAAGCGTCAGGTCAAGGTCGACTGGGCGGGCGCGTTCTTCATCAGCGCCGCCGTCTCCCTGCTCCTCGTCTGGGTGACCTTCGCGGGCGACAAGTACGACTGGATGTCCTGGCAGACGGCCGCCATGGTCGGCGGCTCGGTCCTCCTCGGCGCGGTGTTCGTGCTCGTCGAGTCCAGGGCGAGCGAGCCGATCATCCCGCTCCGCCTCTTCCGCAACCGGACGATCACCCTCGCCTCGCTCGCCTCGCTCTTCGTGGGCGTCGCGATGTTCGCCGGCACGGTCTTCTTCAGCCAGTACTTCCAGCTGGCCCGGAACGAGTCGCCGACGATGTCCGGCGTCCTCACCATCCCGATGATCGGCGGCCTGTTCGTCTCCTCCACCGTCTCCGGTCTCGTCATCACCAAGACCGGCCGCTGGAAGGCCTGGCTGGTCAGCGGCGGCGCCCTGGCCGCCGGCGGTCTCGGGCTGCTCGGCACGATCCGCTACGACACGGCGTACTGGCACATCGCGCTCTTCATGGCGGTCCTCGGCCTCGGCCTCGGCATGATGATGCAGAACCTGGTGCTCTGCACCCAGAACCAGGTGGCCCCCGCCGACCTCGGCGCCGCTTCCTCCGTCGTCACCTTCTTCCGCTCCCTGGGCGGTGCGATCGGCGTCTCGGCGCTCGGCGCGGTCATGGCCCACCGGGTCACGGACTACGTGAAGGAGGGCCTGGCCGAGCTCGGCCCGAAGGCCGCGGCCGCCCTGGGCAAGGGCGGTTCGGGCGGCGGCATCCCGGACATGGACAAGCTGCCGGCCCCGATCCGCACGGTCATGGAGGACGCGTACGGACACGGAGTCGCCGACGTCTTCCTCTACTCGGCGCCCTTCGCGCTGCTCGCCTTCGTGGTGACGCTGTTCATCAAGGAGGTCGCGCTGAAGAGCAACGAGGCGAAGGCCCCCGAGGAGGCGGCCGAGGCGAAGGCCTAGGAAAAGCTCCCGGCCGCGCTTCGAGCGGAGGCGCGGCCGGGTCGGGTACGGAGCGGCGGGCAGGGGACGGCCCGCCGCTCCGTCGTCTCCTCCGTCAGGTGCCTTCGGCCTCGCGCGCGACCATGACCTCGATGCCGGCGATCAGGACGTCCAGGGCGTAGTCGAAGTCGCGGTCCCAGAGGGCGCCGAGGTCGTCGTGCGAGGTCCGCTCGTCGAGGATCTCCCGCAGGCCCTCGATCCGGTCCGTGAGCTCCGGGTCGTCCCGGAAGGCGCTCACCGAGTCCACGTAGAACTCGTCCTGCGACATCCCGGCCTCCGCCGCGCGCCGGCCGAACTGGGACTCGACCGTCCCGTAGCCGTACACGAACTGGAAGACCGCCGACATCGCGCTCGGCCGGCGGTCGAGGGAGAGGCCCGTCTCCTTGATCGTGTCGTGGATCTTGTGGCCGACGGCGATCGAGTTCGGGCCGATGTTGAGGTACTGGCCGGCGCTCGGCGACATCCACCCGTGGCGGACGAGCATCCGCCGGTAGTCCAGGGCGAGCAGGCGGATCCGCTCCCGCCAGTCCCGGGCGGCGTCGACCGCGGCGAGGTCGATCTCACCGTAGACGCTGTCCATGGCGTACTCGATGATGTCGTCCTTGGTGTCCACGTACCAGTAGAGGGACATGGCCGTGACGCCCAGCTCGGTCGCGAGCTTGCGCATCGACAGCTTGGCGAGGCCCTCCTCGTCGAGCATCCGGACCGCGGCGGCGACGATCCGGTCCCGGTCGAGCCCGGCCGGCCCCCCGCCGCTGCGGGTGGCCCGCCTCTCCAGCCACACGCTGGAACGCGCCGGGTTCTTGGCCCGATCGGCTGCCTTGACCATCGCGTTCCTCCGTCTGTCAGCGGTCCGTCACCATGCTAGGCAGCTACCGGCTGTTCGGGACCCACCGCCCGCTCCGTCCGCTCGGCCCGCTTGAGCAGGGCCGCCGCGAGCAGGCCGCCGGCGAGGACGGCGATCGCGCCGACGAGCTGGCTGGTCTGGAGGCCGGAGGCGAAGGCATCGGAGATCTGCCGCCGCTCGGCCTCGCCGCCGGCGGCGGCCAGGGCGGCCGGGAGCGAGGTCGCGGTCACGGCGACGAGCGCGGCGAAGCGGGCGTTGAGCACGGCACCGAGGACGGCGACGCCCAGGCCGTTGCCGAACTCGGCCAGGGTGCCGTTGATCCCGGCGCCCACGCCCGCCTTCTCCGGCGGGATCGCGCTCATGAGGGCGTTGGCCATGGCCGGGGAGGAGACGGCGATGCCGAATCCCATCAGGACCAGGCCGAGCAGCATCCCCCAGTAGCTGCCGTCCGTACCGCCGCCGAGCAGCGCGATGGAGGTGAGGCCGGCGGCGACCAGCGTCATGCCGAGGACGACGGTGGGAGGGGTGCCGAGCTTCATGACGATCTTCGGGCCGACGCCGGTCAGGTTGAGGCCGACGATCGTCAGGGCGAGCGGCGCCATCCGGAGGCCGGCTTCGAGGGGCTCGTAGCCGAGGACGAACTGCAGGTGCTGGGTGAGCAGGAAGAGCGAGCCGCCCATGCCGAAGACGACCAGGATCGAACCGCCGACGGCACCGATGAACTTCTGGTTCCGGAAGAAGTGCATGTCGAGCATCGGGTACGGGGTGTGCAGCTCCCACAGCGCGAAGGCGCCGAGTCCGAGGAGGCCGACGACCGCCGGGACCAGGACCTGGGCGGAGATCCAGCCGTGCTCGGGGCCGCTGATGATCGCGTACACGACGGCGGTCATGCCGATGGTGGAGAGCAGCGCGCCGAGCAGGTCGGGGCGCTCGCCCTGGGGGTTCTTGGACTCCGGGACGAGCTTGAGGACGGCGACGAGGGCGACGGCCGCGACCGGGAGGTTGATCAGGAAGATCATTCCCCACCAGAAGTGGTTCAGGATCACGCCGCCGATCAGCGGGCCGCCGGCGAAGCCGAGTGAGGCGACCGTGGACCAGAGGGCGATGGCCTTGACCCGCTCCGAGTCGTCGAAGATCTGCATCACGACGGCGAGGGTGGTGGTCATCAGGAGCGCCCCGCCGACGCCCATGCCCGCGCGGGCGGCGATCAGCTGCGCGGTGGAGCCGGCGAGACCGGCGGCGAGGGAGCCGAGGCCGAAGAGCGCGAGGCCGGTGGCCAGGAGCTTCTTGCGGCCGTAGCGGTCGGCGGCGTTGCCCGCGGTGAGCAGCAGGCCGGACTGGACGAGCGAGTACGCGTTGATCATCCACTGGATGTCGGCGGTGGACGCGTGGAGCTCGGAGGTGAGGGAGGGGATGGCGACGCTGAGCACGGTGTTGTCGAGCAGCACCGTGAGCTGCGCGAGGCAGATGACGCCGAGGATCAGCCAGCGTTGGGGGTGGCTGCCGGTAGCTGTCATGGGACGGGGCTCCTATACGGTGTACGAGGCCAAGGCTCGTACACCGTATAGGAGTTCTCTTACGCTGTATAGGGATTACTTCTTCTCGGTCAGGTCGTAGAAGGTGGCGCCGCCGACGGTGGTCTTCTCGAACGTGGACTCCACCCACGACGTGATCTGCGCCCCGCTCCCCCCGGCACCGAAGCCGCCGCCGGAGGCGATGAAGTAGTGGATCTTCCCCTCGGCCACGTACTGCTGGAACCGCGCGAGGGTCGGCGCCGGATCGCTGCCGTTGAAGCCGCCGATCGCCATGACCGGCTTCCCGGTGGCGAGCTGGTAACTGGCCGCGTTCTGCGCGCCGATCGCCGCGCCGACCCACGTGTAGTCGTCGGCGTCGGCCATGAGCTTCCGCTTGGCTTCGGCCCCGACGTCGGCGCCGTTGAGCAGACCGCCGACGGCGCCGGGCCGGCCGCCCTCGGGGAGCTGCGCGGGACCACCGCCGGGGACCTGGCCGATCTGGCCGGGGGCCTGGCCGACCTGGCCGCCGGGGGCCTGACCTGCCTGGCCGGGGGCCTGGCCGCCGCCGGGCGGGCGGCCTTGGCCCATGCCTTGGCCCATGCCCTGCCCCTGGCCGCCCGGCCCGGGGCCGTACAGGACGAACATCGGGCCGCCCCGCATGCCCGGGCCCCGGCCGCCGACGGCTGCGCCGGACGGGCCGGCCGTCACGATCGAGCCCTGGTGGCCGTCGGCCAGAGTGGCCAGGGTGTAAGCGAAGGGGCCCGCGAGGCCCGCCGCGAGACCGAGGCCCGCCGCCGCGAGACCGAACCGGCGGTCCACGCGGCCCGCGAGTAGCAGCCCGAGCGCCGCCGCGCACCCGGCGACGAGCACCGCCCAGCGCAGCCACGGCAGCCAGTCCGGCGTACGGCCGAGCAGCGTCCAGCCCCACGCCGCCGTCACCGCGACCGAGGCGGCGAGGGCCGCCGAGGCGAGGAACCGGGTCCGCTCCTCCCACAGCACCGCCGCGCCCATGCCGATCAGGGCGGCGAGGTACGGGGCCATGGCCACCGTGTAGTACTCGTGGAAGATGCCGGCCATGAAGCTGAAGACGGCCGTCGTCATCAGCAGCGAGCCGCCCCAGACCAGGAACGCCGAGCGCGCCGTGTCCGTGCGCGAGGCCCGCCAGGTCACCACGAGCCCGGCGACGAGGAGCAGCAGCGCGGCCGGGAGCAGCCAGGAGATCTGGCCGCCGACCTGGTCGCCGAACATCCGGCCGATGCCGGTCTCGCCCCAGCCGCCGCCGACGCGGACGGGCGGCTCCATGCCGGCCGGCAGGTTCTCGGCCACCCTGCCGGCGCCGCCACGGCCCCCGCCGACGCTGCCGACCTCGTCGCCGTTGAGGCGGCCGAGGCCGTTGTAGCCGAAGGTCAGCTCCAGGAAGCTGTTGTTCTGCGAGCCTCCGACGTACGGACGCGAGGACGCCGGCCACAGCTCGACCAGGGCCACCCACCAGCCCGCCGAGACCAGCATCGCGAGCCCGCCGAGGGCTAGCCGGCCGAGCCGCCGCCCGAACCCGCCCGGCGCGCACACCACGTACACGAGCGCGAGCGGCGGCAGGATCAGGAAGGCCTGGAGGGTCTTCGCGAGGAACGCGAGGCCGAGGGCCGCGCCCGCCCACACGAGCCACCTCGCGGCGCCCCGGTCCTGCTCCAGGGCGCGCAGCACGCAGTACACCGCGACCGTCATGAGCAGCGCGAGCAGCGCGTCCGGGTTGTTGAAGCGGAACATCAGCGCGGCGACCGGCGTCAGCGCGAGGACCGCGCCCGCGATCAGGCCCGCGCCCGCGCCGAACCGGCGCCGGACGGCCGCGTGGAGCACGGCGACCGTGCCCACGCCCATGAGCACCTCGGGCACGAGGATCTGCCAGGAGCCGAGCCCGAAGAGGCGCACGGAGAGGGCCATCGGCCAGAGCGCGGCCGGCGGCTTGTCGACGGTGATGGCGTTGGCCGCGTCGAGGGAGCCGAAGAAGAAGGCCTTCCAGCTCTGGGAGCCCGCCTGGACGGCGGCGGAGTAGAAGGAGTTGGCGTAGCCGGAGGCGCTCAGGTTCCACAGGTAGAGCAGCGCGGTCGCGGCGAGCAGGCCGAGGAGGGCGGGCCGGACCCAGGAGGCGTCCTCGGCGCGTCCGCGCCACAGCCGGGCGAGCCGGCCGCTGCGGGGCGCCGCGTGGACGGCGGCGGGCGGAGTGGTCATCGTTCGTTCCTTGCTGAGGCGCGGTCCGGGAAGACCCAGAGCCGGAAGAGGAGGAAGCGCAGGACGGTCGCGGCGAGGTTGGCGACGACCAGGACGGCGAGCTCGGTGGAGTGCGCCGGATCGCCGGTCGCCGCGCCGAGGGCGGCGAGCGAACCGCTGGTCAGGGCGAGGCCGATGGCGAAGACCACGAGCCCCTGCGCCTGGTGGCGGACGGCCCGGTCCCGGCCCCGCACGCCGAAGGTGAGGCGCCGGTTGGCGGCCGTGTTGGCGACGGCGGAGACGAGCAGGGCGGCGGCGTTGGCGAGCTGCGGGCCGAGGCCGAGGCGGAAGGCCGAGTACAGCGCGAGGTAGCAGAGCGTGGACAGCACCCCGACCACGCAGAAGCCGACGAGCTGCCGGGCGAGGCCGCCCGGCACACCGTTCAGCTCGCGGTCCCGGGGGTCGTCGCCGAACGGCCGGGCGAGCCGGTCGAGGGGCAGCGAACCGGTCGCGAGGGCCCGCCCCACGCGCCACACGCCCTTCAGGTCGTCGGTCGCCGTCCGCACGATGTGGACGGTCGAGTCGGGGTCGTCGACCCAGTCGACCGGCACCTCGTGGATGCGCAGCCCGGCCCGCTCGGCGAGGACCAGCATCTCGGTGTCGAAGAACCAGCCGGTGTCCTCCACCATCGGCAGGAGCCGCTCGGCGACCTCCCGCCGTATCGCCTTGAATCCGCACTGCGCGTCGGAGAACCGGGCGGCGAGCGAGGAGCGCAGGATCAGGTTGTAGGCCCGCGAGACGAACTCCCGCTTCGGGCCGCGCACCACCCGCGAGGAGCGGGCGAGCCGGGAGCCGATCGCCAGGTCCGAGTGGCCGGAGATGAGCGGCGCGACCAGCGGGAGCAGCGCGTTGAGGTCGGTGGACAGGTCCACGTCCATGTAGGCGAGGACGGGCGCGTCCGAGGCCGACCACACGGTCCGCAGCGCCCGGCCGCGGCCCTTCTGTTCGAGCCGTACGGAACGCACCTCGGACAGCTCGGCCGCGAGGGCGGCGGCGACGGCGGGCGTGGTGTCGGTGGAGGCGTTGTCGGCGACGGTGATGCGGAAGCCGTACGGGAAGGTCGTCAGGAGGTGCTCGTGGAGCCGGCGGACGCACGGCTCCAGGTCCTTCTCCTCGTTGTAGACGGGGACCACCACGTCCAGGACGGGCCGCCCGGCGGCGTCCACCGGCAGGTGCTGCCGGGCGGGGAGGGCGTCGGGCGTTCCGGGGGCCGCGGACGGGGGCCCCGCGATCGTTGGGGTTCGCATGCTCCGACACTCGCCGGGGCCGCTGTCACGGCTGTGTGATGAGCCTGTGGCCTGCCTGTGAGTCCTCGGTCATGGGCAGGTTCACCGTGAACACGGTCCGCCCCGGGGCGGATTCGACGCCCACCTCCCCGCCGTGCGCGAGCACGACCGCGCGGACGATGGCGAGGCCGAGACCGGTGGATCCGGCGTGCCGGGAGCGGGAGGCGTCGCCGCGCGCGAAGCGCTCGAAGACGGCGGGGAGCAGCCGGGACGGGATGCCGGGACCGTCGTCCTCGATCTCGACGAGGACGGCCGGCCCCTCCGTGCGGACGCGGGCGGTGACCTTGGTGCCGGGCGGGGTGTGGGTGCGGGCGTTGGCGAGGAGGTTGACCAGGACCTGCTGGAGCCGGGCGCCGTCGGCCCGTGCGACGGCTCCGTCCGTGGGAAGTTCGAGGCGCCAGTGGTGGTCGGGGCCGGCCGCGCGGGCGTCGCCGACGGCGTCCACGACGAGCGGGACGAGGTCGGTGGTCTCGTACGCGAGGGGGCGGCCGGCGTCGAGCCGGGCGAGCAGCAGGAGGTCCTCGACCAGGCCGGTCATCCGGGTCGCCTCGGACTCGATCCGGCCGAGGGCGTGCCGGGTGTCGGGGCCGCACTCCTCGCGGCCGCGCCGGGTGAGCTCCGCGTACCCCCGGATCGAGGCGAGCGGGGTGCGCAGCTCGTGGCTGGCGTCCGCGACGAACTGCCGCACCCGGGTCTCGCTCTGCTGGCGGGCGTCGAGGGCCGAGTGGACGTGGTCGAGCATCCGGTTGAGGGCCGCGCCGACCTGGCCGACCTCCGTGCGCGGATCCGCCTCCGCCTCCGGAACCCGGTGGTGGAGCGCCACCTCCCCGCTGTGCAGGGGGAGCCGGGCGACCTGACGGGCGGTGGCGGCGACCCGGCGCAGCGGGCGGAGGGCGACCCGGACGAGCACGGTTCCGGCGAGCAGGGCGGCGACGAGCCCGGCGCCGGTGACGCTCAGCTCGACGAGGACGAGGGTGGAGAGGGCGTCCTCGACCTCGCCGAGGGGGATGCCGACGAGGATCTCGCCGCGATACCCGGCCGCGTACTCGACCCGGTACGAGCCGAGCCCCCCGGGCATTTCGACGGTGTGCGGCCGGCCGTCGCGGGGAACGGCGGCGAGCGCGGCCCGCTGCGCCGCGTCGAGCGCGCTGACCCGGGTGAACCGCTCGTACGGCCCGCTGCCCCCGACCTCCGCCGAGTATCCGGCCGAGGTCACCTCGCCGTCCTCGAGGACCGCGCCGAGGGTGCCGAGGGCGCCGGGCCCCTGAAGGAACGCGAGGGGGTCCTTCAGGTGGACCGAGCCGGGTGGGTCGGGCACCAGGGGCACGCCGACCGGCGGGCCCGCCGCCCGGTCCGCGACGGCGTGGACCTGCTCGTCGGCCTGGCCGTACAGGTACGAGCGGAACGCGATGGTCGTCACCGTCCCGATCACCGCCGCGACGACCGCGATCAGCGCGACCGCCGAGACGACGAGCCGCGTCCGCAGCGACCAGGGACGACCTCGTCGTACGCGCACGGGGACTACTCCCCCGGCTTGATGAGATAGCCGGCACCGCGCCGGGTGTGGATCATCGGCGAGCGGCCCGCGTCGATCTTCCGGCGCAGGTAGGAGATGTAGAGCTCGACGACGTTGGCCTGGCCGCCGAAGTCGTACGACCAGACCCGGTCGAGGATCTGCGCCTTGCTGAGCACCCGCCGCGGATTGCGCATGAGGTAGCGCAGCAGCTCGAACTCGGTCGCGGTGAGGTGGATGGAGTCGCCGCCCCGGGTGACCTCGTGACTGTCCTCGTCGAGGGTCAGGTCCCCCACGGCGAGCAGTGACTCGCTGCGCGTCTGCGCGGCCCCGGACCTGCGGATGAGGCCGCGCAGCCGGGCCACGACCTCCTCCAGGCTGAAGGGCTTGGTGACGTAGTCGTCACCGCCGGCGGTGAGCCCGGCGATGCGGTCCTCTACGGCGTCCTTCGCGGTCAGGAAGAGCACGGGGACGTCGGGCAGTTCGCGGCGGATCGAGCCGAGCAGGCTCAGCCCGTCGACGTCCGGGAGCATGACGTCGAGGATGACGGCGTCGGGCCGGAACTCGCGCGCGGCGCGGAGGGCGGCGGCCCCGTCCCCGGCGCTGCGGACCTGCCAGCCCTCGTAGCGCAGGGCCATGGAGAGCAGCTCGGCGAGCGAGGCCTCGTCGTCGACGACGAGGACCCGGACGGCGGTCCCGTCGGCGCGGAGCATGTCGGCGTGGGTGCCGGGGCGGGCGCTGGTGCTTCGCGTGGTCACGGTCATGACTCCCACGGTGGGGGCCGCCGCTGAGAGGCCTCTTTCCCTTTCCTGTGAATTCCCTGAGAAAGGCTCTCAGGGCCCTTCGGGCGGGCGGCTGCTCACCGTTTCACGTGAAACATCGCGGCTCCGTTCGCGTACAGGACCCGCCGGAGCCAGTCGTCGCCGAGCCCGAGGCGTTCGAGGGCGTGGAGCTGGTGGCCGTACGGATACGGGATGTTCGGGAAGTCCGAGCCGAGGAGGATCCGGTCGCCGAGGTCGAGGAGCCGCTTGCGCTCCCCCTCGGGGAAGGGCGCGAGCCGCTCGCTGAAGTCGGTGAAGACCATGGTGGTGTCGAGGTGGACGCCCTCGTACCGCTGGGCCAGGTCGAGGAAGTCGCCGTACTCCGGCATCCCCATGTGCGCGACGATCACCCGCAGCCTCGGGTGCCGGGCCAGCAGCCGCCACATGGGTCCGGGCCCGGTGAAGTTCCCCGGGACGGGCCCGGAGCCGCAGTGCACGACGACGGGGGTGCCGCTGTCGGCGAGGGCTCCCCAGGAGCTGTCGAGCTCGATGTCGGTCGGGTCGAAACCGCCCACCTGGAGGTGCACCTTGAAGACCCGGGCGCCGGCGTCGAGCGCCCGGTGGACGTACGCGCCGACGCCCGGCTCGGGGAAGAGGGTCGCCGTGTGCAGACAGTCGAGGGTGCGGGCCGCGAAGTCGGCTGCCCAGGAGTTCAGCCAGGCGGCCATGCCGGGCTTGTGCGGATAGAGCATCGCGGTGAAGGCGACCACGCCGAACCCGCGCAGGAGGGCGAGCCGGCGCTCCTCCTCCTCGCGGTAGGTGATGGGCCACTCCACCCCGGCCGGCGGCCCGACGGCGTCGAAGTACGCCCAGACCTTGTCGAGGACGTTCTGCGGCATGAAGTGCGTGTGCACGTCGACGAGGCCGGGGATCCCGAGCCGCTCGACGAGGGCCGGGATGTCGATGGCCGGAGCGTCGACGGCTGGAGCGTCGACGGCCGGGGCGTCGACAGCTGGAGCGTCGACGGCCGGAGCGTCGACGGCCGGGGCGTCGTCACTCGCGCTCAAAGCCGTAGCTCCGCTCGACCTTGCCGATGTGGACGCTGTAGCTGTCGTACCAGTGCTTCCGGCCGTGCGCCTTGGCGGCCTGGTGCTCGGCGTGGAGGCGCCAGGCGTCGAGTGACTCCAGGTCGCGGAAGTAGGCGACGGTGATGCCGATGCCGCCGGGGGTGCGGGCGGACTCGTAGCCGAGGAAGCCGGGGATCTCCCGGACGACCTCCTGCATCCGGGCGGAGGTCTCGGCGTAGCCCTCGGGGGCGTCGGGACGGACCGAGGTGAACACGGCGGTGTAATAGGGCGGTTCGAGGCCCGCCACCAGCTTCGGGGTCATGTGATCACCCTCGTCGGGGCGGCGGCGGGATGTCCACGGCGCCCCGGGAAAGGGATCCAAGACTTTACGAAGCGGGGAGGGCTCAGAAGAGCCCCTCCTGGGCGCTCCCGGCCACCGGCACCGCCGCCGTCACCGGCACCGAGAAGCCCTCCTCCTCCCCGGCGGCGGCGAGCATCCAGCCACGCATGAGCCGGGTGTCGAGGACGAGGCAGCGCCCGTCGGGGGCGAGGAGGTGCAGGTCGGGCCCGGCGGCGGCCAGCAGCCGGCCGGTGACGACGCCGCCGCCGACGAGCTCGCCGACCGTGCCGTCGAGGCGCGGCAGCCCGTCGAGACGGAACGCCCCCGCATGGTCCCGTGCGGCGAACTCCAGCGGCTCCAGGGTCTCCGTCCAGCCGCCGACGGCCCGCGCGAGCCGGTACAGCTCCTCGATCTCGCGGGCCCGGTCCTCGGCGGGCGGCAGGGCGTGCCGGGCGGCCCGCTTGCGCTCGTACGCCACCCGGTCGGGCACGCCGAGGGCCTGCCGCAGCACCTCCTCGGTGCGCCGGGCGGCCATCAGCGGGCCCCGGCCGAGCCAGCTGAAGACGACGGCCCCCTGCTCCAGGAGCCGGGTCTCGCCGCGGGCCTCGGCGGTGATCCCGACCTTGGTCATCCCGGGTCCGAACCAGGCCAGGTAGACGCGGTACGGCTGCGGGTCGTCCGCGACGGTGTCGGCCGCGACGGAGTGCGCCCGGTCGAGCCGCGCGCACTCCGGACACCGACCGCCGGTGGACCGGCCGGGCACGACGGCCTCCAGGGGGCAGGGGTTGCCCCGGGCGCCGGGGCACCGGCGGACGCCGACGGTCCGGAAGGCGAGCCGCTGCCCGTAGGTGAGCGCGCTGACGCGCCCGCCCCGCCACCGCAGCCCGGGCGCTCCACCGGTCCAGTCGATCCCCCGAGGCCACCACTCCACGCCGCCGCGCCTCCCTATGCTCCCCGGATGCCCTCCAGTCTCCGTCACATCCGCTTCCAGTCCCCGGCCAGAAGCCCGCGGGGCCACCATCCCGGCGTCTTCGGCCTGGCCAACGCGCTGGCCCGGGAGGGAAGGCTCTCCCCCGAGGAGTGGACGGTCTGGCGCGCGTCGAACGACTGGTACGACGCGCACTTCCCGAACCCCTCGGAGGCGGACCCGACGGTCTACGACCCGGCCGTGAACCCGGGTGCCGCCGCCTGGTTCCGGCCGACGGCGACCGAGGCGCTGGCCCGGGTCGCCCCGTACCTGCGCATCCTGCGGGACCACGGCGTGCCCTGCGTACGCCTGGAGTCGGCGGACCCGGGCCGGATCGTGTACGCGGACGCGTACCAGGTGGTGGCGGTGGGCCCGGTCGGCCCGTGAGGACCGGCCGGGCCCGGCGGACCGGCGCAGGACGGTGGGCCGGCACAGGACCGGCGAACCGGGCAGGCCCGGCGGACCGGCGCAGGCCGGTGGGTCGGCACAGACCCGGCGGACCGGCGCAGGACCCGGAAACCCGGTCCGGCGGCAGCGCGTCACGGCAGGACGTAGATGCGGGTGCCGTCCGGGGCCGGGGTGCCCACCTCGCGCATGCAGCCGCGTTCGAGGAGGCGGCGGACGCAGTCCCGGACGCGTTCGCCGGAGAGGCCGGTGCGGCGGGTGACGTCCTGGGGCCGGTAGCGCACCCCGCCCCGTACGAGCGCGGGCGCCAGGCAGGAGGCGACCGTCCGCACGTCCCCCGTGATGGCCCAGGACTCCACGAGCTCCTGCGGCGTGAGGGCGACGACGGCGCCGGCGCGCTGGCGGGGCACGGCGAGCCTCTCCAGGGAGTCGGCGACCCTGGAGAGGCTCTGCCGGGTCTCGCGGAGCAGCTCCGCGTACTCGGCGTGCTCCACGTACGCGGCGGTCTGCTCGTCGAACCGTCCCTCGAGCCGTACGAGGACGTCGACGAGCTCCGGCGGCAGCAGGAACCCGGCTTGCACCGGCGAGGGTTCGAGTCCGTATCCGCCGTACCGCTGGACCGCCGCCACGACCCCCGCCGTCCACGCCCGGAACGGCCCGGCCTCCGGTCTCCGGCACGCCCCGACGAGCTGCACGAGCCCCTCCAGGCTCACCATCCGGGTCGACGCCCGGATCCCGGTGGACCGGCCGGGGGACCCCGTGCCCCCGTCGAGCTCCCGTGCGGCCGCGAGGCACTCCTCGGGCAGGGTCACCGTCCGCAACGCCTCCCGCGCCCCCGCATATCCGAGGCGCTTCGCCACGTCCACCACCGGGAACCAGTGGGTCCCGTCCGGCGCGGTCAGCCGCCGCAGGGGCGCTCCGGTGGCGACGTGCACCAGGTCATCGATGTCGATCGCGTCCATCGATCATCACCTCCGCCACGCAAGCTAGGCCGAGGGCATATTCAACTGACATGCAAATCAGACAGGTTCACCCAAAAGGGGAGGGTTCTCGGCGATTCACCCGAGAACCCTCCCCTCCGTCCGCGTCCTACTTGGCGACGAACTGCGTGAGGATCGCCTGCACCTCGTAGATGTCGACCCCCTTCGTGAAGGTCTTCTGGATCGGCAGCTGGCTGCCCGAGATCCAGATCTTCAGCTCGGCGTCCAGGTCGAAGGTGCCGGCCGTCTCGACGGCGAAGTGCGTGATGCTCCGGTAGGGGATCGAGTGGTACTCGACCTTCTTGCCGGTGATCCCCTGCTTGTCGACGAGGACGAGCCGCCGGTCGGTGAAGAAGATCGTGTCGCGGATCAGCAGGTACGCGGCGTGCACCTGCTCCCCCTGGCCGAGCAGCCGCGCGAAGTCCTGCTGCGCCTGTGCCGGATCGATCGCGTGCGCGTTTCCGAAGAGCGCCATGTCCCAAACCCCCGCATCCGATGAGAAAGAAAGATCATCCGACCCTAACTCCCTTTCCGGAGAACCCGCTACGGTCCCGCGGGCCTGCCGTCGCGCACTCCGCCGGACTAGGATCCGGACCATGGTGCTGACCATGGACGACGTGGACCGGTTCGAGGCCGCCAGGCCGCGCCTGGAGGCGATCGCCTATCGCCTCCTCGGTTCGGCGAGCGAGGCCGAGGACGCCGTGCAGGACACCTTCCTGCGCTGGCAGGCCGCCGACGTCGACCGCATCGAGGTCCCCGAGGCCTGGCTGACGAAGGTCCTCACCAACCTCTGCCTCAACCAGCTCACCTCGGCCCGCGCCCGGCGCGAGACCTACGTCGGCGAGTGGCTGCCCGAGCCGCTCCTCGCCGGCGACCCGATGCTCGGCCCCGCCGACACCGCCGAGCAGCGCGAATCGGTCTCGTACGCGGTCCTCGCCGTCATGGAGCGCCTCTCCCCCAACGAGCGCGCGGTGTACGTGCTGCGGGAGGCCTTCGACTACCCGCACCGGGAGATCGCCGAGATCCTCGACATCACCGAGGCCGCCAGCCAGCAGATCTTCCACCGCGCGAAGAAGCACGTCGCCGCCGGCAAGCCCCGCACCGAGATCGACGAGGCCGAGGCCCGGCGGATCGTCGAGGAGTTCCTCGCGGCGGCCACGAGCGGCCGCACCGAGCCGCTCGTACGGCTGCTCACGGGAGACGCCATCGCCATCGGCGACGGCGGCGGAAAGGTCCCGGCCCGCGCCAAGGCGTTCGAGGGCGCCCTCGCGGTCGCGAAGTTCATGCGGGGCCTCTTCAAGCCCGGCGTCGCCAAGCGGAACGCGGTCGGCGGCTCGCCCGACGTCTACGCGACGACCGCCAACGGCTCCCCCGCCGCCGTGGCCGTGCTGGACGGCCGGGTCGTCGGCATCATGTGCCTGGAGGTCACCGCCGAGGGCATCACCGCCTTCCGCAACCAGGTGAACCCCGACAAGCTCGAACGCGCGACGAGGCAGTGGGCGGCCTCCGACCACGGCGCGCCCCTGGTGGAAGCCGCCTTCTGATCACCTGTGACCCACGCCACACTCCACTCCTGTCAGGAATCGTCGGGCTGCCCGGTTCAAGGGTCGACACCGCGTGAGACAGGAGCAGGCACATGCAGCAGCACCGGATCATCGTCCTCGGGGCCGGCTACACCGGAGCCATCGCCGCCGGGCGCCTCGCCAGGCAGCTCCACCGCGAGGACGTCGCCATCACCCTCGTCAACGCCGAGCCCGACTTCGTCGAGCGCGTCCGGATGCACCAGCTGGCGGTCGGCCAGGAGCTCCCGCACCGGCCCTTCAGCGAGATGTTCGCGGGCACGGGCGTCGAGCTGAAGCTGGCGACGGTGACGGCGGTCGACGCCGAGCGCCGGACCGTCTCCGTCACCGCCGCGGGCGGCACCGAGGAACTGGAGTACGACACCCTCGTCTACGCCCTCGGCAGCGGCTGGAACACCCAGGGGGTCCCCGGCACCGCCGAGCACGCCCACGAGATCGCCAGCCGCCCCGGAGCGCTCCGGCTGCGCGAGCGCCTGGCCGCCCTGGAGGCCGGACGGTCCGTGGTCGTCGTCGGCGGCGGCCTCACCGGCCTGGAGGCCGCGACCGAGATCGCCGAGGCCCGCCCGGACCTCGCCGTCACGCTCGCCGCCCGCGGCGGACTCGGCGACTGGCTCTCGGACAAGGGCCGGCAGCACGTACGGAAGGTCTTCGCCGGCCTCGGCATCACCGCGCTCGAACACACGGCGGTCACGGGCGTCGAGGCCGACCGGATCACCACGGCCGACGGCGGGTCCGTCCCGGCCGCGGTCACCGTGTGGACGACCGGCTTCGCGGTCCACCCGATCGCACGGGCCACCACCCTGGAGGTCACCGACAACGGCCAGATCGTGGTCGACAGGACGATGCGCTCGGTCTCGCACCCGGACGTGTACGCCGTCGGCGACGCGGCCCTGGCCATGGGCCCGGGCGACAAGCCGCTGCGGATGTCGTGCGCCTCGGGCACCCCCATGGCCTGGCAGGCGGCCGACGCCATCGCGGCCCGCCTCACCGGCGGGAAGATCCCGAAGACGCCGCTGCGCTACTTCAACCAGTGCATCTCGCTGGGCCGCAGGGAAGGCCTGATCCAGTACGTCACCGCCGACGACCGCTCCGTCCGCGCCGCCCTGACGGGCCGGCTCGCCGCCGGCTACAAGGAACTGATCTGCAAGGGCGCGGCCTGGGGCGTGGCCCACCCGAAGCTCGGCTTCCGCACCCGCCCCCGCCGCGTCGTCACCCCCCGCCCGACCCCCCTCCGGGCCACGGCCTGACCCGCCCGCGGCCCGGGCGCCCCCCGGGAGCGCCCACCGCGGCCCCCGTCCGGCGGGGATGCGAGGATCGGCGGCCCGGGAGCACCCTGAGACGTTCTGCCGCCAGGGGGAAGCCATGACGACGCGGGTCGCCGAAGACCGACAGGACCACCGTCCCGGTGCCGACCGGGACGGGAGACGCGGCGCCGGGCCCCGGGCCCTGCTGTTCGCGGCGACCGCGCTCGCCGCCGGAGCCGCGGGAGTGGCCGGCGCCCTGCTGCACCGGTGGGCCACCGCTCCGGACACGTCCGCGGTCGACGCCCGGGCCGCCGCGTTCGCCGAACACCTGCGGGGAGACCTGAACGCGGGCTTCCACTCCGGGGGGCAGCCCCACGGGGGGAAGTTCACGGAGGGCACGCTCGTCGCCCGGGCCGGGTCGCACGGCGGAGTGCCGCTGAGCGCCCGGCACCGGCCCGCCGGCGGCACCCACACGGCAGAGGTGATGCTGGGGCTGGTGCCGCCGGACGGAGAGACCGTCGCCGCGGACGCCTATCCGGTCCGCTGCTACCGCTACACCTTCGGCCGCGGTCCCCACAGCGTGGAACAGTCCGACATGCCGTGCCCGACCTCGCGGACCGACGGCAGGCCCGGCAGCCTCACGGCCCAGATGGGCGCGCTGCTCGCACAGGGCCCCACCGGCCCGTCCGCCCACCGGCGGACGGCGACCGCGGGATACGCGCACACCCCGCGGGGCGCCCTGAAGTTCCTGAAGGAGAAGGGCCTGATCGCCCCCGGGACCAAGGTCGCCGGGATCTCCGGCCAGGCCGCCGGCGCCGGCGTGTACGCCCTGTCCCTCCGCATCGACGGCGCCTGCCACTACCTGCGCATGGACCCCTCGCCGACATCGGACCTGGTCCCCCTGTGGCCCGCCCGGGCCGACGAACAGGAAACCCGCACCGCCCGACAGGCGGCGACCGCCGCCACCCTCTACGGGGTCGACCCGGCGAAGCTGGGGTGACCACCCAACGCCAGAGGCCCCGAAGGACCCTGCCGAAAAGGTCGGTTGCCGGCGGTCGCTGCGCTTCGCCGCCGTACGCCCCCACAACGCAAGAGGCCCGGACTCTCGTCCGGGCCTCTTGTCTGTGTGCACTCGGCAGGATTCGAACCTGCAACCTTCTGATCCGTAGTCAGATGCTCTATCCGTTAAGCTACGAGTGCTTGTCTTTAGTTCTTGTCTCCGTTTCCCGGCCCTTTCGGCCCGCTGTCCCGGCGACAGGAAGAACATTACATGAGTCCCGCCGTCATGTGAAATCCATTCCCCACACCCGTTGTGACCTGCGAAAACGCCACGGCGGGGGCGGGGTGGGGGTCGGTGGG
>NZ_JAINVG010000009.1 GCF_020400725.1 Streptomyces sp. NK15101
CGTCACCCTGCAGCGCAGCCTGCTGCCCCGGGGCGTACCGGAGCAGTCCGCCGTCGAGGTCGCGCACCGCTATCTGCCTGCCCAGGCCGGTGTGGGTGGTGACTGGTTCGATGTCATCCCGCTGCCCGGCACCCGGGTGGCCCTGGTGGTCGGCGACGTCGTCGGCCACGGTCTCCACGCAGCCGCCACCATGGGCCGCCTGCGCACCGCCGTGTACAACTTCTCCACCCTCGACCTGCCTCCGGACGAACTCCTGAGCCACCTGGACGAGCTGGTCGCCCACATCGACACCGACGAGCAGGAGTGGCAGGGGATCACCGGAGCCACCTGCCTGTGCGCCGTCTACGATCCCGTCACGGGGCAGGTGACGGCCGCCACCGCCGGGCATCCGGGTCCCGCTCTGGTCCGCCCCGACGGAACCGTGTCCTTCCCCGAGGTGCCCGTCTCCCCGCCGCTGGGCCTGGGCGAGGGCCTGCCCGTGGAGACCATGACGGTCACCCTGCCCGAAGGCTCCCGGCTGGCGCTCTTCACCGACGGGCTGATCGAGAGCCGCGACCGCGATCCGGACGCGGGCCTGGCAGCGCTGCGCGCCGCCCTGGCCGGGCCCGCCCGCACCCCGGAGGAGACCTGCACCGCGGTGATCGACGCGATGCTGTCCACCAGGCCCAGCGACGACGTCGCGCTGCTGGTCGCCCGCACCCGCCGACTGGACCCCGCGCGGATCGCCGAGTGGGACGTGCGGCCCGACCCCGCGGCGGTGTCCCCGGTGCGCAACGCCTGCGCCCGCCGACTGGCGGACTGGGGCCTGGAGGAGATCGCCTTCACCACGGAACTCATCCTCAGCGAGCTGATGACCAACGCCATCCGCTACGGCACCGAGCCCATCCGGGTGAGGCTGCTGTACGACCGCAGCCTGATCTGCGAGGTCTCCGACGGGTCCAGCACCTCCCCGCACCTGCGCCGGGCCGAGGCCACCGACGAGGGCGGCCGCGGTCTGTTCCTCGTCGCGCAGTTCGCCGAGCGCTGGGGCACCCGCTACACCGCCCGCGGCAAGATCATCTGGAGCGAGCAGGCCCTCCTCGACGGGGCCGCACCGCCCGCGATGGATCTCGGGGAGGCGCTCCTGGCCGGGTGGGACGACGAGGGGTTCTGAGAACGCGCCGGCACGGCAGCCGCAGGGAAGCCAGCGGACACCACCGTCCGGGACTGCGCCGCCGAGGCCGCCGAACGTACGCTGGCCTCGATCAGTACGCGTCCGCCCGTTATGGAGCCTTTGTGCCCACACCTCGTCTCCGGACAGCCTTCGTCGCCGCCTGCCTGGTCCTCGCGGCGCCCCTCGGCGCCTGCGGAGACAAGCCCGGCACCGCGCCCAGAGCACCCGCGGTGGCCACCTCCGCCGCGAACGCCGGCGGCATGGCGGCACTGACCACAGCGGCGAAGAAAGAGGGCTCGCTCAACACGATCGCCCTCCCGAGCGACTGGGCCAACTACGGCGCGGTGATCGACGGCTTCGAGAAGAAGTACGGGATCAAGGTCATCGTGGAGAACCCGGAAGGTACCAGCCAGGACGAGATCAACGCCCTGAAGGAGCACAGGGGCGGAGGCCGGGCCCCCGATGTGATCGACGTGGGGGACTCGTTCGCGCGGTCCGCGGCGCGGCAGGGCCTGCTCGCTCCGTACGAGGTCGCCGCGTACGACGAGATCCCCGAGGAACAGAAGGACGACCGGGCCCGCTGGTACAACAACTACGGCGGTTACGTCTCGATCGGCTGTGACGCCAAGCGCGTCAAGACCTGCCCCGCGACCTTCGCCGACCTGCGCAAGCCCGAGTACAAGGGCAAGGTCGCGCTCAACGGCGACCCCACCAAGTCCAACTCCGCCTTCGCCGCGGTCTACGCGGCGGCCCTGGCGAACGGGGGTTCCTTCGACGACATCCAGCCCGGCATCGACTTCTTCGCCGAGCTCAGCGAGAACGGCAACTTCATCCCGGTCGAATCCACCCCGGCCACGATCGCGAAGGGCCGGACCCCGATCAGCATCGACTGGGACTTCCTCAACCTCGGATACGCCGACGAGTTCCGCGAGAAAGGCACGGACGTCGACTGGCGGACCGCCATCCCCTTCGACGGCAGCTTCGCCCAGTACTACGCGAGCGGGGTGAACAAAGACGCTCCGCACCCCGCGGCGGCACGTCTGTGGCAGGAGTACGTCTTCAGCCCGGAGGGCCAGAACCTCCGGCTCGGCGACTATGCACGCCCCGTCCTCATGGACGCCATGGAGAAGGACGGCACCCTCGACAAGACCGCCGCGGAGAAACTGCCGACGGTCGAGGGCACGCCGACGTTTCCGACGGAGGCGCAGACGGAGAAGGCGAAAGAGACCGTCAACCGCGGTTGGGCCGAGGCCGTCTCGGGCTGAGGGCCAAGAGCGCTCCTGGCCAGGCACGCACACGCCCGTCCGGGCCTCACACCGGTGGCCACGGAACTCGCGGCCGCTGTCCGGCCCGGCTACAGGCCGTGCCCACCGTTCGACGATCGGATCGAGGAGCTCGGCGAGACGGTCCCCGACCGCCTCACGGTGGTGAAGGGCGTCCTGTGTCGACTCAGCGCCCGGCCGCACGCCCCGGTCCGCGAAGGCATGGAGCATGCGCAGGACCACCCGTACAGCACCACGGTACGCCGCGACGCTCATCGAACTGCCGCCCGCCCGAAGCCCCTCGGCAGCATGGAACTCGCGAGCGACGGCTTCCCGCCCGGCGGCCTCGCGAGCCGGAGACGCGGTAGGAAACCGACCCCGGCCGGCGGCGCACGGGCCCCCTCGGCGAGGGCCGCGTGCCGTCCGGTCGCCGACATGACGAGCGTGCGCCCTCCGCACCCGCGCGAGGCCATGGTCTGGGCGACGGTGGAGCCCGAGGGCGCGCCGACCGGCGCCACACCCGGCAGTCCGACCCCGACCAGCCACGAGGAGGAGGCCGCCCGGGCGGGGAGGGCCGAACCCAAGCGGGCCATGACCGACCGCACCGCTTTCACCGTGGTCTCCCGCCGTGGCTGGACCCACCGGTTCAGCCTGCGGCCCCTCGCCCCCACCCGGGCCGGCGACGGGTCCGTCAGCTACGTGCTGACCGGTGCTCCGGCGTCGGACGGCAGGTACAGGACCTGGTCGGTGGGGTGCCCGGGGCAGTCTCACCGGTGATCCGCGCCCCTCCGCCGAGGCGGCGTCAGCCCCGTTGGCTCGTGGCGGCGGACGCCACGGACGCCACGGTCGCGGGGTCCTCGCCGGTGAGTTCCGCGATGCGGTGCGGGGCGATTCCCGCCGCCACGGCCCGGGCGAGGAGCGCGTCACGGTCACCGGCGCAGTCGCGGTAGGCCAGCAGCTCCTCCTCCACCCGGGCGAGAGCGCCGGGCGCGAGCGCGTGGCGCAGTCGGAGCAGTTCATCGTCGCTCAGCGGCACGGGCAGTTTCTCCGCCCCTTCCGGGATGGCCGCCGTCTCCTCGGGCGGCAGCAGCCGGAGCGCGCCCGAGGCGGCCGTGACTCCCTGTGCGTTCAGCCAGGCCCGTACCGCCGGGGTCTCGAGGCACTCCAGGTCCCCCACGACGGCGACCGGCGCGCCCGGCGGGGTGACCGGGCCGTCCACGAGAAACAGGTAGGCGTCGTCAGTCATGTTCTCTCCTCGGCGCACACGATGGTCCTGTGCCGCCCCGCCTACCCCCTCCGGCGCCGGCCATCACCGTCCTCGTGCGGGAACTCAGTGCAACCGGGTGGTGGAGAGCCGCACCTCGTAGATCCGGACGCCCTGCCGGGTGCGGTCGTCGCCGACGGAGAAGTGGACGGTCGAGCCGCCCCGGACCGAGTCCTCGATGTCGGGGGCGGCCCGCTGGGATCCGCCGCGTTCTGCGCCGATGAGATGCGGACGCCGTCCCCTCCGGGCAGAGTGGGGAAGGACCTGTTCGTACCGAGGTGGTCCCCCTGTGGTCCCGCGTGCTGGAGACGGGACGGAGTGATGCGAGGATTGTCGTGACGTCGGAGTGATCGATGTTCCGCAGACGGCCGGCCGACAACAGCGAGGACCTTCTGGTCCGGCTCGGGTCGCTGACCGCCAGGGCGCGGGAGCTGGCCGAGACGCAGCGTTCCCGTGTCGAGCTCGCCGTGGCCCTGCAGCGCGACATGCTGCCCTCGGACCTGCCCGGTTTTCCGGGCGCCCGGCTGGCCGTCCGCTATGAGCCCGCCAACCACGGGCTCAACGTCGGCGGTGACTGGTACGACGCCTTCTCCCTGCCCGGCGGGCAGATCGGCATGTCCATCGGTGACGTGCAGGGGCACAACATCGAGGCCGCCGCCTTCATGGGACAGGTCCGCGTGGCACTGCGCGCGCTGGCCTCCGTCACCGGAGACCCGGGAGAGCTGCTCGGTCGCACCAACGACCTGCTGATCTCTCTGGGCGCCGACCTCTTCGCCACCTGCACCTTCCTGCGGCTCGACCCCGCTGCCGGCACCCTGGAGTGCGCCCGGGCCGGTCACATCCCCCACATCTGGGCCACCGCCGACGGCCGCTCCGGCATCGACGACAGCGAGGGCGGGCCTCCGCTCGGTGTGCTCCGCGACGTCGACTACCCGACCACGCGCCACCGGCTCACCGCCGACGGTGTCTTCGTCCTCCTGACCGACGGGGTGGTGGAGGGGCCTTCGCTCCACGTCGACGAGGGTCTGGACCGGGTGACGAGGCTCGCCGGGATCACCGCCGTCGCCGGGATGGACGTCGACGCGCTCGCCACCGCCGTCATGAAGCTGGCGGCCACGGTGGGGCACGAGGACGACGCGGCCGTCCTGGTCGTCGGCCACGACGGCGGTCCGGCCCGGTCGGCGGCCGAGGAGTGAGGGGAGGGGGCTCGCCTCGGGCCGGATCGGTCCTCGGGCCGGATCGGGCCCGTTCCGTACGACGGTGCCCGACACGCAGGGGTCCTTGCCCGGTCGCGGCGGCCCGGCCGGTGTCTGATGGCTGACGTGTTGGATACTCGGCAGTTCCGGCCCTCTACGGAGGCGGCTCTGACGTCGCTGGCCGTGGCGGTCTGCTACTACGCGGCCGGACGACTCGGCCTGCTGGGCAGCCTCGTCGTCGAAGGCGTGGTGGTCACCCCCATCTGGCCGCCCACCGGCGTCGCCGTCGCCGCCCTGCTGCTGCTCGGCGCGCGGGTCTGGCCCGGGATCGCCCTCGGCTCCTTCCTCGTCATCGCCTCCCTCACCACTCCGGGGCCCACCACGGTGGTCACCGTGGTGAGCAACACCGTCGCGCCGCTCTGCGCCTTCCTGCTGCTGAGACGGGCCGGCTTCCGGCGCGACATGGCGCGGCTGCGGGACGGACTCTCCCTGGTCTTCCTCGGCGGGTTCGGCGCCATGCTGATCAGCGCGACCGCGGGGGTCGGGCTGCAGGTGACGAAGGGCTCCCTGAACAAGAGCGAGTTCTGGCCCGCCTGGCTGGCCTGGTGGGTGGGCGACACGATGGGGGTGCTGCTCGTCGCCCCGCTCCTGCTCGTCCTCGCGGGGCCGGCCGGACGGTTCCGGGTGCGGCGCTGGAAGGAGGCGGCCTTTCTGGGGCTGACGACCCTGGTCCTCATGCCCATGGCCGTGCTCAGCCCGATGAGCATGCTGTTCCTCGTCTTCCCCCTGCTGATCTGGGCGGCGCTCCGCTTCCAGCTCGCCGGAAGCATGCTGTGCGCGCTCTTCGCCTCCGTGCTCGCCACCTTCGAGGCGACCTCCGGGCGGGGCGCGTTCCTCCACCTGACGGACGTCGAGATCATGGTCAAGCTCCAGGCGTTCAACGGTTCCGCCGCCCTGACCGCCCTGCTTCTCGCCTCCGTCGTCACCGAGCAGCGTGCGACCCGCCGGTCGGTGCGCCGCGCCTGCGAGGAACTGGCGGAGGTCCTGGAGCACCTCACGGCGGGCGAACTCTCGCCGGGTCCACCCGGCACCACCGAGAGCCGGGCAGCCCCACCCGGCGGGCACCGGGATCCGTGACACCCGGCAAGCACCGGGATCCGTGACACCCGGCAAGCACCGGGATCCGTGATCCCCGCGCCGGAGCCGGAGCCGGCGCGGGGATGCCGACGAACCGGGTCGCGGACGGTGCCGGGTGGCGGAAGCCCCCTCGGGGGTCTCGAAGCGAAGCCGCCGGGGGCGCTTCGCAGAACCGTCATTGCCCCTTAACGCCGGATCGTTGACCGGTCCCCTCGCGCTTGCGAGCATCGGGGCATGAGGTCGTCGAGCTGTCCCCCGCATCCCTAGGCCCTCGGTTGCCGGGGCCGCCGTGCCACCGTACGACCGCCTCCCGGACCGAGGAATCCCGATGCGACCAGCGCTCATCGCGACGCCGGGCGGAAAGCCCGCCGCCGACCAGCCCGACGCCGCCGCCGTCCTGCGGGCCATCCTGCGCGGAGGCCCGCTGGCCCGCACCGCGATCATCGGGGAGACGGGCCTGAGCGCGGCCGTCGTGTCACGGCACGCGGCCGAACTGCTCGCGATGGGACTGGTCTGGGAGCCGCCCGAGCCGCACCGGCCGCCCCGGCCCGGACGCCCCCGCATCCCTCTGGACATCGAGACCGCGCACCACGTCGCGGCGGGCGTGCACATCGCCGTCCCGCGGCTCACGTTCTCGCTCACCGACCTGCGCGGCAGCGTCATCGCGTACGAGCACGTGCCACGGCAGCCGCAGCACGGGGCGGTCCTCCAGGACGTCGCCGCACGACTGCCCGGCTTCCTGCGCAGACACCTCGGCGGGCGCTCCGTCCTCGGCCTCGGCGTGGCCACCGGCGGCTGGGTCGATCCCGACGCCGGGGTCCTGGTCGAGAACGCCGCGCTCGGCTGGCGCGACATCCCGCTGCGGCGCTCGCTGCAGCGCGCGGTGGGACTGCCGGTCCATGTGGAAGGCCACGCCCGGGCGCTGGCCCAGGCCGAGCTGCTGTTCGGCGCGAACCGCGGCGGCGACCTGGTGCACCTGTTCGTCGGCAACGCCGTGGACGCGGCGATCGCCACCGGCGGCGTCCTGCTGCAGGGCCGGCGGTACGGCGCCGGCGGCATCGCCCACCTGCCCGTACCGGGGTCGGCGGAGCCGTGCCCCTGCGGCCGCACCGGCTGCCTCCAGGTCACCGTCTCCGACCGTGCCGTCGCGCGGCGCGCCGTCGCCGAGGGCGTCATCCCGCACCCCGATCTGCGGCTGCTCGTGCGTGCCGCCCGCGCGGGCGACGTCCGGGCGCTCGACCTGTGCCGCACCCGCCTGCGGCTGATCGCGCACGCGGTGCGGCCGCTGCTCGACCTGATCCGCCCGGACGACCTGGTGCTGACCGAGTTCGCCACCCTCCGTCTGCCCCGGCTGCTCGACGAGCTGACCCGCGAGCTGACGAGCGGCGGCGACCAGGTGCGGACCGGCTCCTTCGGCGCGGACACGCTCGCGGTGGCGGCGACCGCGCCGGTGCTCGCGGCCGTCTACCAGGACCCGTTGGGGCTGCGTACCAGCGGCGGCGCCCGATGAGCGGGGCGGGGCGGGGTGGGTTTCTTCCGCGCCGCCAGAAAATATTGCCCGTACCGGCACGGGAGCAGCACACTCTTCCCATGGACGCACAGCAGAGGGCCACGATCCGGGCAGCCGCAGACCGGCACCCCGTGAACGCCTTCCGCGCGCACCACTTCGCCGGACTGGGCTGTCGCGCCCGCTGACCGGCTCTCCGCCGGCGCGCGCCGCCGCGCCGGGGCACTGGGTACTGATCCCGGCGTACGCCTCCGCCGGACTCCGGCCTGAATCAGGGACGTTCACCGGCTGAAGCACGGCCGGAGCGCAGCGGAGCACCGACTGGAGCACTCCCTGGGGCACCAGGCCGGTGCTCCGGCCGAAGCACGGCTGAGCACCGCCCGGAGCTCTGGCCGAAGTACCGGCCGGAGCACCGGCGCCGGCCCCTTTCCCGGCTTCGCCGCGCACCGGACACCGGCCGGGCGCCCTTCACACCCGTGCGCCCGCGCCCGGCAGGTGGCCCCACGGGCCCCGACGCCGGCCCGGTACGCCCGGTCGCCTTCCTCACCCGCCCTCATTCGTCATGCCCGAAAGGACTCGCCCCATGAGCACGCTCACCGTCCGTCCCGTCGCCGGTCACATCGGCGCCGACATCGACGGCGTGGACCTCGCCGGCCCGCTGGCCGTCGAGACCGTCGACGAGATCAAGCAGGCCCTCCACCGTCACAAGGTCGTCTTCTTCCGGGGGCAGCGGCTCGACCACGCCGCGCAGATCGCCTTCGCCCGCCACTTCGGCGAGCTCACCTACGCCCACCCGCACGACGACGCCCCGCCGGAGGACCACCCGGAGATCTTCACCATCGACCCGCGCCGCTTCGAGGAGCGCTACGGGGAGAACTTCCGGGCGGAGTACCGCAAGCGCCAGTACAGCTACTTCGACGGCTGGCACACCGACGTCACCGCCGCGGTGAACCCGCCCGCCGGGTCCATCCTGCGCGCCGAGACGGTCCCGGAGTTCGGCGGCGACACGCAGTGGACCAACCTCGTCGCCGCGTA
Organism: Streptomyces sp. NK15101; assembly: GCF_020400725.1. Taxonomy (GTDB): domain Bacteria; phylum Actinomycetota; class Actinomycetes; order Streptomycetales; family Streptomycetaceae; genus Streptomyces. Next base: position 8,555 of record NZ_JAINVG010000009.1, read on the forward strand.
CGAGGGGCTGTCCGCCCCCGTCAGGGCGTTCGTGGACACGCTGCGCGCCGAGCACCGGTACGGCGGCGGCCGGCCGGTCGGCGAGGACGGCGCGTACGCCCGCCGGGTCAACGACAACCTGCTCGTGTCCGTGCACCCCGTGGTGCGGGTGCACCCGGAGACCGGGGAGCGCGCGCTGTTCGTCAACCCCGGGTTCACCAGCCACATCGTGGGCGTCACCGCCGCGGAGAGCCGACGGATCCTGGACCTGCTGTACGCCGAGATCACCCGGCCCGAGTACACGGTGCGCTTCCGCTGGGAGCCGGGGCACGTGGCGTTCTGGGACAACCGGGCCACCGCGCACCTCGCCCCGCGCGACCTGGAGCACCTCGACGTCGAGCGCCGGCTGCACCGGGTCACGCTGATCGGCGAGGTCCCCGTCGGACCGGACGGACACCCGTCCGAGTCGGTCGCCGGGCGGCCGTTCACCGCCGACCACCGGGTCGTCGCCGCCTCCTGACACCCGAGCGGGGCCACCGACGTCGGCGGCCCCGCCACCCCCTCGGCCCGTCTCCTCGGTCCCCCTCTCGGTCTGTCTCCTCGGTCCCCCCTCGCTCGGCCCTTCGAGCCACCCCGCCGGCCCCCGCCGGCCCTCCGCTCCCGGTCGCGTCCCTCCTCCCCCGGCCGATCCCTCGCCGGCACGTGAAAGGCCCCGTATCGCCATGTCCCTGCACACCTCAAGACCCCTGAACCGCCGGGGATTCCTCGCCCTGGGCGGCGGCGCGCTGCTGGCACTCGCGGGCTGCGCCTCCCCCGACCAGCCCGGCTCCACGCAGCTCGGCGCGCTGCCGACCGTCGCGCCCGACAAGAAGACCACCCTCCGGCTCGGAACGGCCACGACGCAGGCACAGCTCGCCGCCGAACCCTCGCTCGGTCCGCTGCCGTTCTCCGTCGAGTGGGTCCGGCTCAACGGCGGCCCCGAGACCATCCAGGGCTTCCGCGCGGGCGCGGTCGACCTGGCGAGCAACGCCGGGATGCCGCCGATCCAGGCGCACGACATCGGCTTCGACGCCAAGATCGTCGCCGTCGCGCACAACACCGCGGTCACCTACATCCCCACCACCCGGCCGGGCAGCGACATCCGGACGGCGAAGGACGTCGTCGGCAAGCGGATCGCCTTCTCCCAGGGCCAGGCGCAGGGCGTGACGATCCTCAAGTGGCTGAACGGGAACGGCATCTCCCACAAGGACGTGACCCTGGTGCCGCTGCCCAGCGCCCAGTTCCTGACCGCCCTCCAGGGCAACCAGGTCGACCTCGCCCCGCTGACCGAGCCGTCGTTGACGAAGTACCTGAAGCAGTACGCGAAGGACGGCGCGCGCACCCTGCCCACCGACGTCCAGGACCTCCTGAGCCTGCTGTGGGCGCCCACGGCGGTGCTCGCCGACGAACGCAAGGCGGCGGCGATCCGGGCGTTCATCCCGATCTGGGTCCGGGGCAACAACTGGTCCTGGGAGAACCCCGAGCAGTGGGTCGAGTCGTACTACGTCAAGGATCAGGGCGTCACCCGCGAGGACGGCGAACGGATCGTCAAGGCCCGGAGCAAGCCGCTGTATCCCACGAACTGGGACTCCTCGATCGCCTGGGAGCAGTCGATCGCCGATCTCATGTCCGGCGCCGGCTTCGTGAAGAAGTTCGACGTCAGCGTGCTGTTCGACCGGCGGTTCGAGAAGGTCGCGGCGGAGGCCGCGCCCGCCGCGTACCGAGGACAGGCCTGAGATGGGCGAACACCTCTGGTACATCCCGAACACCGTCGAGCCCGGGCATCGCGGCGACGACACCGTCGAGGGCCGGGGCACGCTGGACCACTCGACGGAGCTGGCCCGCGCCGTCGAGGACCACGGCTGGGCCGGGGCGCTCCTCGGCACCGGCTGGGGCCGTCCGGACACCTTCACCGTCGCGGCCTCCCTCGCCGCCCGTACGACGACGTTCAAGCCGCTCATCGCCATCCGGCCCGGCTACTGGCACCCGGCGAACTTCGCCTCCGCCGCGGCCACCCTCGACCGGCTCAGCGAAGGCAGGGTCCTGGTCAACGTCGTCAGCGGCCTCGACGACGCCGCGTCCTACGGCGACGGCGAGTTCGACCCCGCCCGCCGCTACGAACGCACCCTGGAGTTCCTCCGGCTGGTGCGCCGCTTGTGGAACGACGAGGAGGTGACGTTCCGGGGAGAGCACTACCGGGTGGAGAACTCCAGGGTCCGGCCGCGTCCCTGGCGCGCCGAGGAGGGCCGGCACCCCCGGCTGTACTTCGGCGGCGCGAGCCCGGCCGCCGAGCGGGTCGCCGCGCAGGAGGCCGACGTCCAGCTGTTCTGGGGCGAGCCGCTGGACGGCGTCGCCGAACGCGTCGACCGGCTGCGGACGCTGTCCGACGAGGTCGGGCGCGGACACCGGCCGCTGGAGTTCGGGCTGCGCGTGACGACCCTCGTGCGGGACACAGCCGAAGAGGCGTGGCGCGCGGCGGAGGAGAAGGTCGCCCGCATGGCGCGGCAGGACCCGCGCGCCCGGGAGGCGTTCCGGCGCGGCACGGCCGTCGGCCAGCGGCGGCTGCTCGACCTGGCGGACCGGGGCGACGTCCTGGACAGCTGCCTCTACACGGCCCCCGGCCGCTACGGAGGCGGCGGCGCCGGTACGACCTGGCTGGTCGGCTCCGCGCGGGAGGTCGCCGACGCGCTGCACCGGTACCGCGAGCTCGGCGTGACCCACTTCGTGCTGTCGGACACCCCGTACCGGCAGGAGATCGCCCGCGTCGGCGACGCCCTGCTCCCGCTCCTGGCGGAACCGGCCGCGTCCCCCGCCGGATCAGCCCCGCGGCGGCTGTCCGCCGCCCGCTCCTCGGAGGCCCCCGCATGACCGCCGTCCTGCACGACACCACCTCCCTGCGCGCCGTGTACGGCGCGTTCCCCACCGGCGTCACGGCGATCGCCGCCCTGGTCGACGGCGAGCCGGTCGGGCTGGCCGCCAGCTCGTTCACGACCGTGTCCCTCGCGCCGCCGCTGGTCTCCGTCTGCGTGGCGCACACCTCCGGCACCTGGCCGGTGCTGCGCCGCGCCGGCCGCCTGGGCGTCAGCGTGCTCGGCGCGGACCAGGGGGCGCTGTGCCGGCGGCTCGCCGGTCCGGCCGGCGGGCGTTTCGCCGGGACCTCGTGGCAGGCGGACGAGGACGGCGCGGTGCTGCTGGACGGCGCCGCCGCCTGGTTCACCTGCTCGGTCGACGACGAGATCCGGGCCGGTGACCACGACATCGTCGTCCTGCGCGTCCACGACCTGCGCCTCGACCGGGACGTGGACCCCCTCGTCTTCCACGCCAGTTCGTTCCGCTCCCTCCTCCCCCGACCTCCGGAGCCTCGATGAACCTCGACCTGACCTCCCGAACGGGCGGTGGCACGGCCACCGTGACCGGCGGGCCGGAGAAGGCACCGCCGTCCTCGGCGCCCCCGGCCTCCACACCGCCGGCGGACGCGACGACACCGGACACGGCGGCGGCCGCCGGTCTGGTGCCGGCGATCCAGCGCCGCCTCGGGCGCGGCAAGTCGGTCCCGTTCGGCCGGCTCCTCGGCCCGCTGCTGCTCGTCCTCGCCTGGTGGGGCGCCTCGGCGGCCGGCTGGCTGGACCCGCGCAAGCTGTCGTCGCCCGCCTCGGTCGTGACCTCCGCCCAGGAGCTGTGGATGAGCGGGCGTCTGCAGGAGAGCGTGCAGGCCTCGCTGTCGCGTGCGCTGCTCGGCCTGCTCATCGGCGTCGTGGCCGGCGTGGTGCTGGCGCTGGCGTCCGGGCTCTCCCGCATCGGTGACGCGGTCGTGGACGGCACGCTGCAGGTCAAGCGTTCGATCCCCAACCTGGCGCTGCTTCCGCTGCTGATCCTGTGGCTGGGCATCGGCGAGACGATGAAGGTGGTCGTCATCGCGCTCGGCGTGACGGTCGGCATCTACATCAACACCCATGCGGCGCTGGTCTCCATCGACGCCCGCTACGTCGAACTCGCCGAGGCACAGCGGCTGTCGCGCCGGCTGTTCCTGCGCAAGGTCGTGCTGCCGGCCGCGCTCCCGGGCTTCTTCACGGGGCTGCGGCTGGCGGTGACCGCGGCCTGGCTCGGTCTGATCGTGGTCGAGCAGATCAACGCCACCTCGGGCATCGGCCACATGATGTTCCAGGCCCAGCAGTACGCCCAGTCCGGGATCATCCTCGTCGGTCTGGTGCTGTACGGCACCTTCGGCTTCGCCTCCGACGCCCTCGTCCGCCTGGTGGAGGGGAGGGTGCTGTCGTGGCGACGTACGATCACCGCCTGAGCGACGGCGACCCGGTCGCCGAGGCGGTGGACTCCGCCGCCGTCCGCGTCAGCGGCCTCACCCGGTCCTTCGGTGACCGCCAGGTCCTCCGGAACGTCGATCTGACCCTCGCCCGCGGCGAGTTCACGGCGCTCCTCGGGCGCAGCGGCTCGGGCAAGAGCACCCTGCTGCGCGCGGTGGCGGGACTGGACCACACCACCGTCGGCACGGGCGAGATCCTGGTGCCGCGGCGGGTCTCGCTGGTCTTCCAGGACTCGCGGCTGCTGCCGTGGCTGAGGGTCCTCGACAACGTGGTGCTCGGCCTGCCCGGCGGCGACGCCAAGGAGCGCGGCCGTGCCGCCCTCGACGAAGTCAGCCTGGGCGGGCGGGTGTCGGCCTGGCCGCACGAGCTGTCCGGCGGCGAGCAGCAGCGGGCCGCGCTGGCCCGGTCGCTGGTGAGCGAGCCCGAACTGCTTCTCGCCGACGAGCCGTTCGGCGCCCTCGACGCGCTGACCCGCATCCGGATGCACCGGCTGCTGCGCCGACTGTACGAGCGGCACCGGCCGGCCGTGCTGCTGGTGACCCACGACGTGGACGAGGCGGTGGCCCTCGCCGACCGGGTGCTGGTCCTCGACGACGGCGGCTTCGTCCTGGACCTGCGCATCGACCTGCCCGCCGGACGCGACCCGGGCGACCCGCTGTTCCAGCGGCACCGCACCACCCTGCTGGGCGCCCTGGGCGCCCTCCCCGACGACCGTACGAAGGACACGAGGGAACCGTCATGAGCAAGCGCGCCGAGAAGCTCCATCTGAACGCCTTCCTGATGGGCGTCGGCCACCACGAGGCCGCCTGGCGGCTGCCGGAGTCGAACCCGTACGCCTCCTGGGACGTCGAGCACTACCGCAACCTCGCCCGGATCGCCGAACGGGGCAGACTGGACTCGCTGTTCCTCGCCGACAGCCCGGGACTGATGGGCGATCCCGCCCGCCGGCCCGGCGGGCGGCTGGAACCGACGGTGCTGCTGACGGCGCTCGCCGGGGTGACCGAGCACATCGGTCTGATCGCGACCGCCTCGACGTCGTACAACGAGCCGTACAACCTGGCCCGCCGGTTCGCCTCCCTCGACCACGTCTCCGGCGGGCGGGCCGGGTGGAACGTCGTCACGACCGCCGGAGCGGACGCGGCCCGCAACTTCGGCCTGGACGACGCGCCCCTGCACAAGGAGCGCTACGAGCGCGCCGACGAGTTCCTCGAGGTGTCCACCAGGCTGTGGGACAGCTGGACGGACGACGCGATCGTGGCCGACAAGGACGCCGGTGTCCACGCCGACTCCACGAAGGTCCGCAGCATCGATCACGCCGGGCGGTTCTTCCGGGTCGCCGGACCGCTGAACGTGCCCCGTTCGCCGCAGGGTCACCCGCTGCTCGTGCAGGCCGGTTCGTCGGAGGACGGCAAGGCGTTCGCGGCGCGGTGGGCGGAGGCGGTGTTCACCGCGCAGCAGACCCTCGAAGAGGCACAGGCGTTCTACGCCGACCTGAAGAAGCGGGCCGTGGCGCACGGCCGCGATCCGCAGGGCGTCAAGATCCTGCCCGGGATCGTGCCGGTCATCGGTGACACCGAGGCGGAGGCGGAGGAGCTGGACCGCGAGCTGGACCGGCTGATCAGCCCGGAGTTCGCCAAGCGGCAGCTCGCCCGGCTGTTCCGGATCGACCCGGACGCGCTGGACCTGGACGGACCGCTGCCGGACGACCTGCCGTCCGAGGACGAGATCGAGGGCGCCAAGAGCCGGTACACGCTGATCGTGGAGCTGGCCCGGCGGGACGAGTTGACCGTGCGTCAGCTGATCGGCCGGCTCGGCGGCGGCCGCGGGCACCGGACGTTCACCGGCACGCCGGTGCAGGTGGCCGACGCGATCGAGGAGTGGTTCGACGGCGGCGCCGCGGACGGGTTCAACATCATGCCGCCGGTCCTGCCGTCCGGTCTGGAGGCGTTCGTCGGCAAGGTGGTGCCGATCCTCCAGGAGCGCGGCAGGTTCCGCACCGAGTACACCGGCAGCACGCTGCGCGACCACTACGGACTGCCCCGCCCCGCGGACCCTCTCACGACCCCGCAGGCCCTCGGAGCGTCCGCGTGACGGTCGCACCTTGTCGCACCGCGGACCGTACGTCCCCGGCGTCGCCCGGACCGGCCGGCGCGGGCTGGGTGCGCCGGCTGGTCCGGTACTGCCTGGTCCACCGCTCCGACCTGGCCTGGGCGTACGGCGCCGCGCTCGTCGCCGCGGTGGCCACGGCCGTACTGCCGCTGGTCCTGCGCCACGTCGTGGACGGGGTGGCGTCCCCCTCGGCCGTGCTGACCCCCTGGGTGGTGCTGTTGCTCGGTCTCGGCGCGCTGCGGTTCGGGGCGAGCTTCATGCGCCGGTACCGCTCCGGCCGGGTGTCCCTCGGAGTGCAGTACGCGCTGCGCAACGACGCCTTCGCCGCGCTGCTGCGGCTCGGCGGCCGCCAGCAGGACGAACTGCACACGGGCCAGGTCGTCAGCCGGGCCGTCTCCGACGTGACGCTCGTCCAGATGCTGCTGCAGTTCCTGCCGAACATGTTCGGCAACGCGCTGATGTTCGCCCTCTCGGTGGCGCTGATGTTCGCGCTGTCGCCGCTGCTGACCCTGGTCGCCCTCGTCGTCGGCCCTGTGCTGTGGCTGATCGCGTACCGCAGCCGCCGCGACCTGTTCCCGGCCAACTGGCACGCGCAGCAGGAGGCGGCCGAGGTCGCGTCGACCGTGGAGGCGGCGGTCGCGGGCGTCCGCGTGGTCAAGGGGTTCGGGCAGGAGGAGCGTGAACTGGCGGAGCTGGAGCGGCGGTCGCGCGGGCTGTTCTCCTCGCGGTTCCGGGTCGCCCGGCTCACCAGCGGGTACAACCCGGCGCTGCAGGCCGTGCCGGTCCTCGGGCAGGTCGCCGTGCTCGCGCTGGGCGGCTGGCTGGCGCTGCGCGGCAGCGTCTCCCTGGGCACCTTCGTGGCGTTCAACGCCTATCTCGGCTCGTTCGTGACGCCCGTGCGCCAGGTGGCCATGCTGCTCACCGTCTGGCAGCAGGCACGCGCCGGGGTGGAGCGGGTGCTCGACATCGTCGACACGGCTCCCGGGATCACCGACGCCCCGGACGCCGTCGCCGTGCCGGACGGGGCGCCGGCCCTGGAGTGGGACGGTGTGGTGTTCGGCCATGACGCCACGGCCGCCCCGCTGCTCGACGGGTTCACCCTGAGGGTGGAGCCCGGGGAGACGCTGGCCCTGGTCGGTGCGGCCGGGTCGGGCAAGTCCACGGCGGCGGCGCTGCTGCCCCGGTTCTTCGACCCGGTCGCCGGGACGGTACGGGTCGGCGGCGTCGACGTCCGCGGACTGCGGCTCGCCGAACTGCGAGCCCGGATCGGCTTCGTCTTCGAGGAGCCGCATCTGCTGTCCGACACCATCGCGGCGAACATCGCCTACGGGCGTCCCGGCGCCGGACCGGCGGAGATCCGCCGCGCGGCGCGGCTGGCGCAGGCCGACGCGTTCGTCAGCGCCCTGCCGGACGGCTACGACACCGTGATCGGCGAACAGGGCCTCACCCTGTCCGGCGGGCAGCGCCAGCGCATCGCCCTGGCCCGGGCGATCCTGCCCGACCCCGCCGTCCTGGTGCTGGACGACGCGACCTCCGCCATCGACGCCCGGGTCGAGGCGGCCATCCACGCCGGCCTGCACCAAGTGGCACGGCAGCGCACCACGTTGGTCATCGCCCACCGGGCGTCCACCCTTGAACTGGCCGACCGAGTCGCCGTCCTGGACCACGGCCGGGTCGTCGACACCGGCACGCCCGACGAACTCCGGGAGCGCAGCGCGCTGTACCGGTCGCTGCTGTCTCCCGATGAGCAGCCCGGCGAACTCGGCGTGGACGAGGCGTCGGCCGCGGAGCCGCCGCGGCCGCGCGGTGTCACCGAGGAGCTGTGGCGCCCCGCCCCGGACGCTCCGTCGGCCGGTCCGGACGTCGGGGCGCGGGCCGCCGCCGCCTACGCGCAGGCCGCCGCGACTTCCGGGCCGGGCCGCGCGGGGCCGGGCGGAGGACTGCTCGGCGGCGCCCCGGCCGGCGAGGAACTCCGGGACCGACCGGCGGCGCTGCCGCGTGTGGACGTGGATCCGAAGGTCTCGCCCGAGCAGGCCCGCGCCTGGGACCCGGACTTCGGACTGCGCACGCTCGTACGGCCCTTCCGGCTGCCGCTGCTCGGCGGTCTTGCGCTGGTCGGCTCGGACGCGCTCGCGCAGCTCGCCGTACCGGTCCTGGTGCGGCACGGCGTCGACAGCGGCGTCGGCCGGTCCGCACCGGCGGTGCTGCTCGCGACCTCGGCCGTCGCGGCGGTGGTCGTGCTGCTCGGCTGGCTGGTGAACGTCGCCCAGGTGCGGGTGACCGGCCGCACCGGCGAGCGTCTGCTGCACACGCTGCGGGTGCGGACGTACGCCCAGTTGCAGCGGCTCGGTCTGGACTACTACGAGCGCGAGCAGGGCGGCCGGATCATGACCAGGATGACCACGGACGTGGACGCGCTGTCGGCGTTCCTGCAGACGGGTCTGGTGACCTTCGTGGTCTCCCTGCTGACGATGCTCGGTGTGCTCGTCGCCCTGCTCGTCATCGACGCGGGGCTCGCCGTCACCCTGCTCCTCGCCCTGCCGGTCCTCGTCGCCGCCACAGCGGTGTTCCGGGCGCGGTCGCTGCCCGCGTACCTCGACGCGCGGGAGCGGGTCAGCGCGGTCAACGCCTACCTCCAGGAGAACGTGGCCCTGATCCGGGTCACCCAGGCCTTCGGCCGCGAGGCGCGCAACGCCCGCGACTTCGCCCGCCTGGCCGGGGCGTTCCGCGACTCCAGGCTGCGGGCGCAGCGGCTGATGGCGACGTTCTTCCCGTTCGTCGAGTTCCTCGGCACGGCGGCGACCGCCGTGGTCCTGGCGATCGGCGCCGGGCAGGTGCGCGACGGCCGGCTCACCGCCGGTGTCCTGATCGCGTTCCTGCTCTACATCGAGCTGTTCTTCTCGCCGGTCCAGCAGCTGTCCCAGGCGTTCGACGGCTACCAGCAGGCGGTCGTGGGCCTGGGCAGGCTGCGCACGTTGATGCGCGAGCCGGTCGGCACGCCGGTCGCCGAGCGCCCGGTGCCGGTGCGCGAGCTGCGCGGCGAGATCGAGTTCGACCGGGTGTCGTTCGGCTACCGGGGCGGCGGGCGTGAGGTACTCCACGAGGTCAGCCTGCGGGTCGCCGCCGGCGAGACGGTGGCCCTGGTCGGGACGACCGGCGCGGGCAAGTCGACGATCGTCAAGCTCGTCGCCCGCTTCTACGACCCGACCGCCGGGACCGTACGGATCGACGGCACCGACCTGCGCGCCCTGGATCCGGCGGGGTACCGGCGCCGGCTCGGGGTCGTCCCGCAGGAGGCGTACCTGCTGGGCACGACCGTGCGGGACGCGATCGCGTACGGCCGTCCCGACGCCACCGACGCGGAGGTGGAGGCCGCGGCGCGGGCGGTCGGCGCGCACGCGATGGTGGCCGGACTGCCGCACGGCTATCTGACCGAGGTCGGCGAGCGCGGCCGGGGCCTGTCCGCGGGCCAGCGGCAGCTGCTGGCGCTGGCCCGGGCCGAACTCGTCGACCCGGACGTCCTGTTGCTCGACGAGGCCACCGCCTCGCTCGACCTGGCCGGCGAACGCCGGGTGACCGCCGCGACGGCGGCGCTCACCCGGCGGCGCACCACGCTCGTCGTGGCGCACCGGCTGACCACCGCCGCCCGCGCGGACCGGGTGATCGTGCTGCGGGACGGCACGGTCGCCGAGGCCGGCACGCACCACGAACTGCTCGCGGCGCACGGCCCGTACCGGAGGCTGTGGGACGCGTTCCGCGCCGCCGGCGGGGCGGCGAGCGTCGACCGGCTCGCGGAATCCGGGACGGCACCCGGACGGCGGCCCGTCTCCACGGCCACGGCCACCCCCGCGCCCGTTCCCACAACCGTCCCCACGCCCGTCCCTGCGGCTGTCCCCACGGAAGGAACGTCATGACCATCCCGTACCGGCCCTTCGGCCGCACCGGCGTGCAGACGAGCGCGCTCGCCCTCGGCGCGATGAACTTCGGCGCCCGGGGCAACCCGGACCACGAGGACGGGGTCCGCATCATCCACCGCGCCCTGGACGCCGGGATCAACATCGTCGACACGGCGGACGTGTACTCGCAGGGCGAGTCGGAGGTGATCGTCGGCAAGGCCCTCGCCGGTCGCCGGGACGACGTCTTCCTGGCCACCAAGTTCCACGGCCGCATGGGGGACGACGTCAACCGGTTCGGCAACTCGCGCCGGTGGATCCACCGTGCCGTCGAGGACAGCCTGCGGCGTCTCGGCACCGACCACATCGACCTCTACCAGGTGCACCGGCCGGAGGAGGACACGGACTTCGACGAGACGCTCGGCGCACTGACCGATCTGGTCCGCCAGGGCAAGGTCCGCTACCTCGGCACGTCCACGTTCCCGCCGTCGCGGATCGTCGAGGGGCAGTGGATCGCGGAGAGGCGGGGCCGTGAGCGGGTGGTGGCCGAGCAGCCGCCGTACTCGATCCTGGCGCGCGGCGTGGAGGCCGAGGTGCTGCCGGTGGCCCAGCGGTACGGCTTGGCGGTGATCCCCTGGAGCCCGCTGGCCGGCGGCTGGCTGACCGGCCGCTACCGGGCAGGCGGGCCGCAGCCGGATTCGAGCCGGGCGGGCCGCCAGCCGGGCCGCTTCGAGATCGGCAGCGCGGAGAACGCGGCCAAGCTGGAGGCGGTCGAGGCGCTCGCGGCCCTGGCCGAGCAGTCGGGCCTCACCCTGATCGAACTGGCCCTCGGCTTCGTCCTCGCCCACCCGGCAGTCACCGCCCCGATCATCGGCCCGCGCACCCTGGAGCAGCTGGAGTCCCAGCTCGGCGCGGCCGACAGGCCCCTGCCGGCGGACGTCCTGGACGAGATCGACAAGATCGTTCCCCCGGGCACCACCCTGTCGTCCCAGGACTCGGGTTACGCCCCGCCGTCCCTGCGCGAGCCGGCGATCCGCCGACGTCCCCTCGGCTGACGGGGACGGATCAGGGCGGGCCCGGCCCGCCGACGGCTCGCCGAAGCCGATCCGGGGGCCGCGGCGATCACCGCGGCCCCCGGGAGCGATGAACCACGCACAGGCGCCCACTTGCCCGACGAGGCGTCAGCCATGAGAAGCCGGAGGCCCCTCGTGACGGTCAGGACCCCGATGACCGCCGTGACCACGCCAATCGCAGGTACGAGCGGGGGAAACACCGGGCCGGACGGGCCGAGAGTCGCTTTGCCGAGGATGAGCGACGTCACCAGCGCGGCCCCGCGTCCCGAAGCCGGCCGGCCGGGTACTCAGCCGCTCGCGCCGTCGTCAGGAGCGCGCCAGTCGGGCCGCGAGATAGGGCGCGGTGGCGCTGCGGCGGGCCTTCGCCACCTTGGCCGGCGGGCCCGCCGCGACCACCCGTCCGCCCGCGTCGCCGCCGCCCGGACCGAGGTCGATGACCCAGTCGGCGGTGGCGATCGTGTCCAGGTCGTGCTCGACGAGGACGACCGTGTTGCCGGCGTCGACGAGCCGGTGCAGCTGCCGCAGCAGCAGCGCGATGTCCGAGGGGTGCAGCCCCGCCGTCGGCTCGTCGAGCAGGTAGAGCGCGTGCCCGCGGCGGGCTCGCTGCAGTTCGGTGGCCAGTTTGACGCGTTGTGCCTCACCGCCGCTGAGTTCCGTCGCGGGCTGGCCCAGCCGCAGGTACCCCAGTCCCACCTCGCGCAACGTCTCCAGACTGCGGGAGGCGGCCGGGACGGCGGCCAGGAACTCGGCGGCGGCGTCGACGGACAGCGCCAGTACTTCCGCGATGTTCTTGCCGCGGTAGGTGACCTCCAGCGTTTCGGCGTTGTACCGGGCGCCTTCGCAGGTCGGGCACGGCGCGTAGGTGCCGGGCAGGAACAGCAGTTCCACCGCGACGAACCCTTCGCCCTGGCAGGTCTCGCACCGCCCCTCGGGCACGTTGAAGGAGAACCGCCCGGCCGAGTAGCCGCGCGCCCCGGCTTCGTCCGTCGCCGCGTACAGCTTGCGCACCGCGTCGAACATCCCGGTGTACGTGGCCAGGTTGGACCGGGGCGTCCGGCCGATGGGCCGTTGGTCGACCCGGACCAGCCGGTCGAACGACTCGACCCCCGACGCGTCCTGGACGTCGACCTCCAGCCGCGCCTCGTCGGGCTCCTCGGGTACGAGTCCGAGGTGGCCGCGGACGACCTCGGCGAGCACCTGCGTCACCAGCGTCGACTTCCCGGAACCGGACACGCCCGTCACCGCCGTCAGTACGCGGAGCGGTACGTCGACGGACACGTCGTGCAGATTGTGCCGGGAGACGCCGCGCAGGCGCAGCCAGCCGTGCGGCGTGCGCGGGCGGTGATCGAGCGGCTGGGCGCGCCCGAACAGGTACTGGCTGGTGGCCGACTCCCCGACCCGCTCGAGACCGGCGACCGGGCCGCTGTACAGCACGCGTCCGCCGCCCTCGCCCGCACCGGGACCGATGTCGACCACCCAGTCCGCCCGCCGCACCACGTCCATGTCGTGCTCCACGACGAACAGCGAGTTGCCCGCCGCCTTGAGGCGGTCCAGCACCTCCAGCAGCGGTTCCGCGTCAGCCGGGTGCAGGCCCGCGGAGGGTTCGTCGAGGACGTAGACGACGCCGAACAGCCCCGAACGCAGCTGGGTGGCGATCCGCAGGCGCTGCGCCTCGCCCGGCGACAGGGTCGTCGAGCGGCGCCCGAGGCTGAGATATCCCAGGCCCAGGTCGAGCAGCACCTCGATCCGCGCGACGAGATCGCCGCAGATCCGGACCGCGGCCTCGGTCGTCTCCCCGGACCGGGCGGTCGACGTGGTGGCGTCGGCCTCGGACCGCCCCGCGACGGGCCGCAGCAGCGCCACGACCTCGGTGAGCGGCATCGCGCTGATCTCGGCGATGGAACGTCCGGCGAAGGTCACGGCGAGCGCCTCGGGCCGCAGTCCGCTGCCGTGACAGGCGGGGCAGGGCACACTCCTGACGAACCGCAGCGCCCGTTCGCGCGTCTTCTCGCTCTTGGAGTCGGCGAGGACGTGCATGACGTGCTTGCGGGCGCTCCAGAACTTCCCCTGGTAGCCGTAGTCGACGCGGCCCTCCTCCGGCTCGATGTACACGGAGGGCTGCTCGTCCGTGTACAGCAGCCAGTCCCGGTCCTTCTTCCTGAGCCTGCGCCACGGCCGGTCGATGTCGATCCCCAGGCCGTTCACGACACTGCGCAGGTTGGCGCCCTGCCAGGCGCCCGGCCAGGCGGCGATCGCCCCCTCGCGGATGCTCAGCGAGGGGTCCGGGACGAGCAGGTCCTCGGCGACGTCGTGCACGACGCCCAGCCCGTGGCACTCCGGGCAGGCGCCGGCCGCGGTGTTGGGGGAGAACGACTCGGCTTCCAGCCGTGCGGCCCGGGGCGGATAGGTGCCGGCGCGGGAGTACAGCATGCGCAACAGGTTCGACAGCGTGGTGAGGGTGCCGACCGTCGAGCGCGAGCCGGGCGACCCGCGTCGCTGCTGCAGGGCCACGGCCGGCGGCAGCCCGGTGATCTCCTGCACGTGCGGTGCGCCGACCTGTTGCAACAGCCTTCGGGCGTACGGTGCCACGGACTCGAAGTAGCGCCGCTGGGCCTCCGCGTAGAGCGTGCCGAACGCGAGTGAGGACTTGCCCGAGCCGGAGACGCCGGTGAAGGCGACCAGCGCGTCCCGCGGAACGTCGACATCGATGTTCCGCAGGTTGTTCTCACCGGCGCCCCGGACATGCACGAAGGGGTCGGTCGTGTCCTCGTTCACCGTTCCTGATTACCTGATCGCGCCGCGAACCGCGCGACAGGCGCCGTCACCGGCTCCCGCTCCCGCTCCCGCTCCCGCTCCCGGGGAACGTCCGGGGGTGCTCCACCGTGGATGTGCCGACCGGGGGGACGCCGAGCCGGTGCTCGTGATGGCGCACGCGACCGTGTGGCCCGGTGGGTGCAGACCAGGGCCCGGCAGGCCGTGAAAGAGACCGTGCTCAGCTCGGCGGGCCCCCGGGCACCGGGTCGAGGTGCCTGCGGGCAGTCAGCCGCCGCGGGGCCCTTCATCGGTCGTCTCGCGCCCCTCCATCCGGGCCGGGCCGGTGAGGAAGAGGGCGGCTCTCCGCAACGTGTCCACGGTCATGACTGTCGGTATCGGGGTGGTCGTCCGCTACGCGGGCTTGGTGGTCGTCGACCTGGTGTGGGCGCTGTTCGTCCTCGACGACCGGCCGTTCGCTTCCACTGGTGGTCGTCCGGGCAGGAGCCGCTGATCGGCCGGTGCGCGGTTGTTTCGCCCCGGGGCCGACGGGTACCCGCAGGGCGCGCCGCCGGAGCGCCGAAGCTCCGCCTGGCGGGCCGGTGGCGGCACCACCGATCCATCCGATCCGGGTGGAACGGCCTGTAGAGGCGTGCCGGGGCCACGGACTCCGTCGTAGCGACTTCCGCGAGTCAGGCTCTTCGCGCCGCCTCGTCATCGCCGTGCCGCGGCCATGCCGCGGCACCGAGGGAAGTCATCATGAAGGCAGCGGTATACGAAGGACCGCGAACGGTCACAGTGAAGGACGTACCGGACGCGAAGATCGAACACCCCTGCGACATCATCGTCAAGATCACCACCACCAACATCTGCGGTTCGGACCTGCACATGTACGAGGGCCGCACCTCGTTCGAGTCCGGCCGCACCCTGGGACACGAGAACCTGGGCCAGGTGGTGGAGGTCGGCCCGGCCGTCCGCAAGGTCCAGGTCGGCGAGTACGTGGTCCTGCCCTTCAACATCGCCTGCGGCTTCTGCAAGCAGTGCGAGCGGGGTCTGACCAACTACTGCCTGACCATGCAGCCGGAACCCGCCCTCGCGGGAGCCGCCTACGGATTCGCCGAGATGGGCCCCTACCAGGGCGGCCAGGCGGAGCTGCTGCGCGTGCCCTACGGCGACTTCAACGCGCTGCGTCTGGGCGAGGACGCCGCCGAGCGGCAGACCGACTACGTGATGCTCGCCGACATCTTCCCCACCGGCTATCACGCCACCGAGATGGCCCACGTCAAGCCGGGCGACCAGACCATCGTCTTCGGGGCCGGTCCCGTCGGGCTGATGGCGACCTACTCCGCCCTCCTCAAGGGCGCCGGCCGCGTCTGGACGGCCGACCACCAGCCCGACCGGCTGCGCATGGCGGAGGAGATCGGGGCCATCCCGATCAACACCGCCGAGCAGAACCCGGCGGAGGTCGTCAAGGAGGCCACCCTCGGTCTGGGCGCCGACAACGGCTGCGAATGCGTCGGCTACCAGGCCCACGACCCCCAGGGACACGAGGACGCGAGCCTCACGCTCAACGGCCTGATCGACTCGGTCAGGTTCACGGGCGACATCGGCGTGGTGGGCGTGTTCCTGCCCGAGGACCCCGGCGGCGCGGAGGCCCAGGGCGAGCTGGAGGCCCAGGGCAAGGTCCCGATCGACTTCGGCATGATGTGGTTCAAGGGCCAGCGCATGGGCACGGGGCAGGCGCCGGTGAAGAAGTACAACCGGGCGCTGCGGGATCTGATCGCCGGCGGGAGGGCGAAGCCGAGCTTCGTCGTCTCCCACGAGCTCAGCCTGGACGAGGCCCCCACCGCCTACGAGCACTTCGACGCCCGTGACGAGGGCTGGACCAAGGTGGTCCTGCATCCGAACGGACACGGGAACGGCCACAAGCGGTAGGAGACCCGGGGCCGCCGTACCCCCCGTTCCCCCGGACCGGTCCGGGAACGGGTAGCGGTATGCCCGTCCGCCGGACGGGGCTGGGGGCGATCGCCGTGCTCCGGCGGGACCCGAACCGACAAGGATTGCCCGCGCTCCGGCCCGGAGGACGGACGGCGGACGTTCAGCGGTGTCCGCAGCGGGCAGCACCCCCTCCCCGCGGCCTCGGCCGCGGGGAGGGGGCCGTGTGGGGGGCTTCCTCGCCCGACGGTTGCCGCGGTTGCCGCACCTCGACCGGGCCGACGCGACGCGGCAGAGGCACCTCTCGGAACTCCCCCGCGGGCATCCGTGATCACCCCCGCCCCGACGGGCCGGCAGCCGGCCCATGACTTCCGGACCTCGGTCCGGAGGTGGCGGTCGGAAGTGGGCGGATCCGGGGCGTTGACAGTGCCGCCGATACCTCTCGATACTGACTGACGGTTCAGTTAGCGACCCTGTTGCCACACCTGGAGGCACCATGTCCGACCTCCCCACCGAGCTGGTCCCGTTCACCCCCGAACAGCGTGGCATCGTCGAACTCACCCGGACCTTCGCCCGTGACGAGATCCGCCCGCGGGCGCGCGCCGTGGACGAGGCCGACGTCGAGACGCCGTGGGACCTGTGGCACAAGGCCGCCAAGGTCGGCATCACCGGCTTCATGCTTCCCGAGGAGTACGGAGGCGGCGGCTTCACCGACGTCTTCACCCAGTGCCTCGTGCAGGAGGAGCTGTGCGTCGGCGACCTCGGCATCGGAAACCTGCTCTGCTCCAACGGATTCTTCGCCGACCCGGTGCTCGAACTCGGCACCGAGGAACAGAAGCGGACCTGGCTCACCCCGCTGACCGGTCCCGACACCCCGATGACCGCCCTGGCCACCACGGAGCCCGGCGCAGGCTCCGACGCCGCGTCCATCGTGACGACGGCCACCCGCACCGACGGCGGCTACCTGCTGAGCGGCCAGAAGGCCTGGATCTCCAACGCGGGCGAGGCCGAGCAGTACGTCGTCTTCGCCAAGACCGACCCCACCCGGCGTTCCAGGGGCGTGACCGCCTTCCTGCTGCGCAAGGACACTCCCGGCGTCACCTTCGGCGAGCCCATGCGCAAGATGGGCCAGCGCGCCATCGTGTGCCGGGAGGTCTTCTTCGCCGACGCCCTCGTGCCCGAGGAGAACCGCCTCGGAGAGGAGGGGCAGGGCTTCCAGGGACTCATGCGGACCTTCGACGTCTCGCGGGTCGTGCTGGGGGCGGCGGCGACCGGCGTGGCGCGGGCCGCGTACGAGTACGCACGCGACTACGCGCGCACCCGGCAGCAGTTCGGCAAACCGATCGTCGAGCACCAGGCGGTGGCGTTCCGCCTGGCCGACATGCGGACCCGGATCGAGCAGGCCCGCCTGATGACCTGGCGCGCCGCCAAGCGCCTGGACGCCGGCCTGTCCGCGACGACCGAGGCCGCCATGGCCAAACTGACCGCCTCGGAGACGGCCGCGTACTGCACCTGGGCCGCCGTGCAGACCCTCGGCGGCTGGGGCTACTCGCGCGAGTACCCGGTGGAGCAGTGGATGCGGGACGCCAAGCTGGAGGAGATCGAGGAGGGCACCTCGGACATCATGCGGCTCGTGATCTCGCGGGGCCTGTGATGACGACTCCGCCCGAGGAGGGCGAGGCCGTCACCGGCGGCGAGGCCGTCGTCCGCGCCCTCGCCTCGCACGGTGTCACCGACGCCTTCGGGATCCCCGGCACGCACAACCTGGAGATCTACCGCCACCTCCGGGCCTACGGCGTAAGCCATGTGACGCCCCGTCACGAACAGGGTGCGGGATACGCCGCCGACGCGTACGCCCGGGTGTCCGGCCGACCCGGTGTCGCGATCACCACCACCGGCCCCGCGCTGCTGAACATCGCCGCCGCCGTCGGCCAGGCCCACTCCGACAGCGTGCCGCTGCTCGTCGTCTCCCCCGGCATGCCGCTGCGGCACCCCCGCCAGTCCACCGGACTCCTCCACGAGATGCGCAGCCAGACCGAGGCCCTGCGCGGCGTCGCGGCCTTCAGCCACCGGGTGTCGTCGGTGGAGGAGATCGGCTCGGCGGTGGCACGGGCCTTCACCCTCTTCCGTACGGGCCGGCCCCGTCCGGTGCACATCGAGGTGCCGCTGGACCTTCTGGAGACCGTGGAGCCGGCGGGGCCCGTACGGCGTGCGCCGCTCACCGGACCCCCCGCGCCCGACCCGGCGGCGGTGGGGAAGGCGGCCGAAGCCCTGCGCGCGGCCCGGCGGCCCGCGCTGGTCCTGGGCGGAGGGGCCCGGGCGGCGGCCGCGGAATGCGCGGCGCTCGCCGGGGAGCTGGGCGCGCCGGCCGTGACCACCGCCAACGGCAAGGGCGTGATGGACGAGCGCCATCCGCTCTCGCTGGGCGTGTCGCTGCACAGCCCGGCCGTGCAGAAGTGGCTGGTGGACCGCGACGTGGTCCTCGCCGTCGGCACGGAGCTGGCCGAGTCCGACCTCTGGGGTCCGCCGCCGGCCCTGACGGGCACCTTGATCCGGGTCGACGTGGACCCCGCCCAGATGTACGCGGGGCTCCCGGCGGACGTGCCCCTGGTGGGCGACGCCCGTGCCCTGCTCAGGGCGCTGCTCGCCGAGTGCCGGGGAAGAACCGACGGCGTCCCCGCGGACCCCGACGGCGTCCGTGCCCTCCGTGCCGCCCGGGACGACGAGACCCGCACCCGCGACGCGCGCTGGCTGCCGTACCTCGAAGCCGTGCGCCGCGTCCTCGCCGAGGACGCCGTCCTCACCTCCGACAGCGCCCAGTGCTGCTACTACGGCGCACTGCCCCATCTGCCCCTCGGTCCCGAAGGCCGCTATCTGCACCCCACCGGTTTCGGCACCCTCGGCTACGCCCTGCCCGCCGCGATCGGCGCGAAGACCGCGTGCCCCGGGCGGCAGGTCGTCGCCCTCAGCGGCGACGGCGGCCTGCAGTTCTCCGTGCAGGAGCTCGCCACCGCCGCACAGCTTCGGCTCCCGCTCCCCGTCGTGGTCTTCGACAACGGCGGCTACGGCGAGATCCGCGAGGAGATGGCGGCCCGCGGGGACACTCCCCTGGCGGTGGACCTGCCCGCCGTCGACCTCCCCGCGCTCGCCCGCGCCTACGGCGGCCGGGGCGCGGTGGTCCGCTCGCCGGAGGAGCTCGCCGACGCCCTGGCCCTCGCGCTGACCGCTCCCGGACCCACCGTCCTCACCGTCCCCGAAGTTCCCGAAGTTCCCGAGGAGTCCCCCCGATGACGCCCGAGACCGCGACCGCCCTCACGCACACCCCTCTCATCTCCCTCACCTGGACGGACCATGTGACCGGCCGCCAGGGCCACCTGGTGATCGACCGGCTCGTGCGCGGCGTCTCCAGCGGCGGGCTGCGGATGCGGGAGGGCTGCACCCTCGACGAGGTCGCCGGCCTGGCCCGCGGCATGACGATGAAGGAGGCCCTGCACTACGACCCCGAGGGCCGCTACATCCCGCTCGGCGGCGCCAAGGGCGGCATCGACTGCGACCCGCGCGACCCCGAGGCGTACGGGGTGCTGGTCCGCTACCTCCGCGCGATGCGGCCGCACATCGAGCACTTCTGGACCACCGGCGAGGACCTCGGCCTCACCCAGGACCTCGTCGACCGCGCGGCCGCCGAGGCCGGTCTGGTCTCCTCGATCCAGGCCGTGTACCCGCTGCTCGACGACGAGGCCGCGGCCCGGCGCCGGCTCGCGGACGCGTTCGCCGTGGACGTGGACGGCATCGGGCTCGACGAGCTGGCGGGCGGCTGCGGGGTCGCCGAATCGGTCCTGACGGCGCTGGACAGGGCCGGTGTCCCGCACGCGGGGACGCGGGTGTCGGTTCAGGGCTTCGGGACGATGGGCGGGGCGACCGCCCGCTTCCTGGCCCGGGCCGGGTTGAAGATCGTCGCCGTGGCCGACGTCAAGGGCACGATCGTCCACCCGGACGGCCTGGACGTGGAGGCCCTCCTTGCCGCCCGGGACGCGTACGGGACCGTGGACCGCGCCGCCCTGCGCGCGGACGACCGCGAACTGCCCGGCGACGCCTGGCTGTCCGCCGACGCCGACGTACTCGTCCCGGCCGCCGTCTCGTACGCGGTCGACGCCGGCAACCAGGCCGGGATCACGGCCCGCTGGATCGCCGAGGCGGCCAACATGCCGGTCCTGCCGGAGGCCGAGGTCCTGCTGGCGGCGCGCGGCATCACCGTCCTGCCGGACGTGGTCGTCAACTCGGCCACCAACGCCTGGTGGTGGTGGACCCTCTTCGGCGACATCGGCGCGGACCCGGACGAGGCGTTCGCCCACATCCGGCGCTCCATGCGCGCGCTGGTCGAGCAGGTCCTGACCCGGGCCGAGCACGACGGGACCACCCCGCGCGCGGCGGCGCACGGCGTCGTCGCGGACCGGCTGCCGGTGATCGCCGCACGCTTCGGCTGGTACGCATGAGCCTGGACGCCCTCTTCGACCCGCGTTCCGTCGCTGTCGTCGGGGCCTCCGCCGACCCCGCCAAGTGGGGTTACTGGCTGGCCGCCGGCGCCCTCGCCGGACGCTCCCGGCGCACCGTCCACCTCGTCAACCAGCGGGGCGGCAACCTCGGCGGCGTGCCCTTCCTGCCGGACCTCGGGTCCCTGGCGACCGTTCCCGAGCAGGTCGTCGTCGCGGTGCCGCCGCCGCAGGTGCGGCCCGTGGTCGTCCAGGGGCTCGCGGCGGGCGCGCGGTGCTTCACCGTGATCACGTCCGGGGGGTCAGGTCCGCAGGAGGAGCGGGAACTGGCCGCGCTCGTCACCTCGCACGGCGGGCGGCTGCTCGGCCCCAACTGCATGGGCGTCGTCGACACCACCACCGAACTGCGCCTGAGCTGGGGCGACTTCCCGGCGGGCGGGGTCGGGCTCGTGTCGCAGAGCGGCAACCTCGCACTCGAGATCGGCAGGCTGCTGGCCCGGGCCGGACAGGGATTCTCCCGGTTCGTCTCGCTCGGCAACCAGCGCGACATCGACGCGGCGGACGCCCTCGACGCGCTGATCGCCCACGAGGCGACGCGCGTCGTCGCCGCGTACGTGGAGGACTTCCGGGACGGACGGCGCCTGGCCCGTACCCTGGCCGCCGCCCACGCGGCCGGCAAGCCCGTCCTGCTGCTGACCCTCGGCCGCAGCGAGGCCTCCGGCCGCGCGGCGGCCTCCCACACGGGCGCGCTGGTGAGCGCCCGGGCGGTGGTGGACGCCGTCTGCCGCGACACGGGCGCGATCCTGCTGGAGTCGGCGGGCGAACTGGTCGACACGGCCGTCCTGTTGACGGCGGCACGGCACGGCCTGGGGCAGAGGCGGGCGCGGGGACGGGGGCAGGCACAAGGGCCGGGACAAGGGCCGTGCCTCGGGCTGAGCCGGGCCGTGCCCGCGGACGCCGCCGGCGGAGCCCCCGCGTCCCCCGAAGCGGCGCGCATCGCCGTCGTCGGCGACAGTGGGGGCCAGGGTGCGCTCGCCGCCGACGCGCTGGCCGCCCGCGGGCTCGACGTCCCCGTTCTCGACGAGGCCACCCGGGCCGCCGTCGCCGCGCACCTCCCCGGTCGGGGCGGCTGCGGCAACCCCGTCGACCTCGCGGGCGCCGGGGAGGCGGACCTCCGCAACTACGCCCGGATCACCCGGGCCCTGCTCGACGGCGGGGACACCGATGCCACGGTCCTCACCGGCTACTTCGGCGACTACGCCACCGCCAACCCCGACCAGACCCGCGAGGAGTGCGAGGTCGCCGAGGAGCTGGCGGAGGCCGCGGGAAGAGCCGGCCGGCTGCTCGTCGTCCACACCATGGCCCGCGACACCCCTGCCCTGACCGTGCTGCGCGAACACGGCGTGCCCGTCTACGAGCGCATCGAGCAGGCCGCGACCGCCCTGGCCCATGCGACCCGGCCGGCACGCGCGACGCCGTACGCGCCGCCCGAGCGGGTGCCGTCCCCGTCCCGCCCCGTCGCGGACGGGGAGTACGAGAGCGTCCGGACCCTGCTCCGGTCGCACGGACTCGACTTTCCCACCGCCGAGTTCGTCGGCACGGCCGACGAGGCGGCCGACGCCGCCCGCCGCACCGGGTACCCGCTCGTCCTCAAGGCGATGGGCCTGGCCCACAAGACCGAGGCGGGCGGGGTGGCCCTCGGCATCGCCGACGAGACCGCGCTGCGCGTCGCCTTCGCCCGGATGCGCGACGCCACCGGCGCCGCCCGGTACGCGGTCGAGGAGATGGCCGTCCACCCGCACTCCGTCGAGCTCATCGCCGGAGTGCGATACGACCCGGCGTTCGGGCCCGTCGCCATGGTCGGCCTCGGCGGGGTCACCGCCGAACTGCTCGCCGACACCGCGCTCGCCCTCGCCCCGCTCACCCCGGGGCGGGCGCGCGAGCTGCTGCTCTCCCTGCGGCACGCACCGCTGCTCACCGGCTGGCGGGGTGCGCCCGCCGTCGACCTGGATGCCGCCGCGGACGCCCTGTGCGCACTGGCGCGGGCCGCGTCCGAGCATCCCGAGCTCACCGAGCTCGAAGTCAATCCGCTGCTCGTCCACCCGGGCGGCGCGGTCGCCCTCGACGCCCATGGAGTGCCGGCATGACATCGGAACCCGGCCGGTTCGCCGGCCGTACGTACCTCGTGACCGGCGGCGGCAGCGGCATCGGCCGCGCGATCGCGCTGGCGCTGGCGGCGGCGGGTGCGCGCGTCACCGTGGCGGGCCGCACCCCGCAGCGGCTCGACGAGACGGTCGCCCTGATCGAGAAGGCCGGCGGGGAGGCCCTCGCGGTGCCGACGGACGTACGCGACCCGGAGGCGGTGGACGCGCTGGTGGCCGCGGCGGTCGAGCGGTTCGGCAGGCTGGACGGGCTGGTCAACAACGCCGCAGGGAACTTCGTCGTCCCCGGCGTCGACCTGTCCCCGGGCGGCTGGCGCGCCGTCGTCGACATCGTCCTCAACGGCTCGTACTACTGCACCCGTGCCGTAGCCCGCAGGCTGCGCGAACAGGGCACCGGCGGGTCGATCCTCTCCGTGATCGCCACATACGCCTGGCACGGCCATCCGGGCACCGTCCACTCGGCCGCCGCGAAGGCCGGCGTCCTGGCCATGACGCGGACCCTGGCGGTCGAACTCGCCCCGCTGGGCATCCGCCTGAACTGCATCGCCCCCGGCCCGACGGAGACGGAGGGCGCCGGCGCGGCCCTGTGGGCCACCGACGAGGCCCGCGAGGAGGTTCTGGCCACGGTCCCGGCGGGCCGCTTCGCCGACCCCGCCGAGATCGCGGAGGCGTCGCTGTTCCTCCTGGGCGACGGGGCGTCGTACCTGACCGGCGAGTGCCTCACGGTGGACGGCGGCCAGTGGCTGGGGAAGCAGGTGTACGGGCGGTCGGCCGGGTAGCGGAGCAGACCGTACGCAGCGAGGGGCGGCCCGTGCGCCGCCCCTCGGGCATGGGAGGGCCGGCACCGACACGGGGGCCGGCCCTCCGCCTGCTCGGGCGCCGGGACATCGGGCCGGGCCGGACCGCAGGTGCTCGCCACGGCAACGGGCTTCCGGACGCACGCACGACCGCGGCCGAGGAGAACCGGGCTTCCGGACGCACGCACGGCTGCGGCCGAGGAGAACCGGGCTTCCCCGGCGCTCCTCGGCCCCATCGGTTTCCGTCACGTGCGGGACGTCCGCGAGGACGACGGCACGGTCACCCGTGTGCCGGCCCTCGGTCGCCCGGCCTGAGCCTCAGCTCTTCGTACGACGGGTCTTCGCGCCCGCCGCGTAGAAGACGAGGCCGATGACCGCGATGATCAGCAGCGGCACGACCTGACTCAGCGTGTACGCGGAGCGCTGGCCGGCGAAGGCCTCGGGCAGGGAGTCCGCGGGGGAACCCTCCGTGCCGAACCAGCCGACGCCGAAGCCCGGCCAGATCAGCACGACCACCGTGAAGGCGACCAGGCCGGTCGCGAGCGCGGTGACCGTCCAGGTGCCGAGGCGACCACCCGGGACGGCGTACGGGCGCGGGGTGTCGGGGTACTTGCGGCGCAGCACCACCAGGCTCGGGAAGGTGATGACGTACGAGATGAAGGTCGTGCAGATCGTCAGGCCCAGGCCCGCCGCGAAGTACTTCTCGCCGTCGCCCCCGGTGAGGTTGAGGGCGGCGACGAGGAGGATCGACGCGAGGACCGCCGAGAGCAGGTTCACCCGCACCGGGGTGCCGTGCTTCTCGGAGATCGTGCCGAGCCAGGCCGGCCCCGCGCCGTCGGCGCAGGCCACGGCCTGGGCACGGTGCGCGCCCATCGCCCAGGTGACGCCGGAGGTCAGCAGGCCGATGATGAGCCCCGCGGCGGCGATGCCGCCGAAGACCGCGCCCGCGCCGGTGAGGGTGACCGTGCCGTCTGCGGCGATGGATCCCCCGTAGACCGTGAAGACGGCCTTGCAGGCGTCGATGAAACCGCCGAGGCTGCCGATCCTCTCGCTGGGCAGGACGAACATGATGCCGAGGATGGGACCGCCGTAGAGCAGGAGCGAGGCGATGCCGGAGCGGAGGATGGAGAGCGGGATGTCACGGCGCGGGTTGCGCATCTCCTCGGCCGCGGAGCTGGGCAGTTCGAAGCCGACGTAGTTGAAGATCAGGACGGGGACGAGCGCCACGAAACCGGCGTAGGTCGGTGAGAACTCGCCGGCGGGCAGGGCGTGCACGCCGTTCCGCACGGCGAAGACGACCACCGAGACGAGGAAGAACCCCAGCAGCACGATGCGCGCGACGGCGCCCGCGATCGGCACCCACTTGCCGACCCGGACGGACTGGACGACGGCGAGCGCGCCGCCCCAGATGAAGACGAGACCGGCGGCGTACTTCCAGAGACCGGGCAGCGGCGTGAAGAACTCCTCCCAGGTGGTGAGGGCGATGATGCACAGGCTGCCGCCCACCCACACCGGGTTGGAGATCCAGTAGAGGATCTGGTTGAGGCCCGCGGTGAGCCGGCCGAAGGCGAGCCGGGTCCAGACGTACGGGCCGCCCTGGACGGGGAAGGCCGAGCCGAGTTCGGCGACGAGGAGTCCGTAGGGAAGGAAGAAGAGCACCGCGAGGATGGCCATCCAGGTCAGTCCCTGCGGGCCCTGCGCCGCGACCGACCCGATCGTGTCCAGTCCGACGAGGGTGCATATGAGGAACAGCAGGACGTCGAAACGGCGCAGCTCCTTGCGGAGCCGGCCGCGTTGTTCGCCCCAGCCCTCGGAGAGGTCTGGGGTCTCGGGTGCGGGCTCTTCGGCCCTGCTGGCGGTGACGGGTGCTTGGGTCACGGGGCGGACTCCTACGGCAGCACGGGGGAGGGTCACGTACGGAGCGGCACGGCATCTGACTGAACGGCCAGTCAGTAGCCAGCACTGTGAGCCCGGCCACACGGCACTGTCAAGGGCTGTGTAGGGTAAAGCCGTGGCCAGAGTCCGGTTGAGCGTGGAGGAACGGCGCGCGGAGATCCTGCGCGTCGCCGTCGAGCAGATCGAAGCCCGTGGCGTCAGCGGCGTGCGCATCGCGGACGTCGCCTCGGCGCTCGGAGTCAGCAGTTCCCTGGTGCTCTACCACTTCTCCACCAAGGAACTGCTCGTCGCCGAGGCCTTCGCCCACGCCGCCGAGGGAGACCTCGCCCACCTGCGCAGGCTGCTGGACAAGCCCCGTACCAGCGCCGTGCTCCGGCTGCGCTCGGCCGTGCGCTGGTACGCGCCGACCGGGCAGGCGAAGGGCTGGCGGCTCTGGATCGAGGGCTGGGCGGCCGCGCTGCGCGAACCCGCCCTGAGGAAGGTCGCCCACGACCTCGACCAGCAGTGGAAGGCCGCGATCGCCGACGTCGTCGCGCAGGGCGTGGCGGCCGGCGAGTTCGTCTGCGACCGCCCCGAGGACGTGGCCTGGCGTCTGACCGCGCTGCTCGACGGACTGGCCGTGCAGATGACCTCGTACAAGGGTCCGCTCAGCCGCGCCACGATGCTGGAGTGGGTGGACGACGCCCTCGTGACCGAACTGGGCATCGACCACGAGACGCTGACGACCGGTCGATAGGGCCGCCTCTCCCCCACCGGCCGTGCGGCGCGGTCCTTCTGCCGCAACCATTGACGCGCTCGTCAGTGTTGCCGCATCCTCTCGGGCCATGGAGAGACAGAGCGGAACGCGTCTGATCGAATCCGATGTCGTCGTCGTGGGCGGAGGGTACGCCGGGCTGGCCGCGGCACTCCGGCTCCACGACAACGCCGTCGACTTCACCCTGGTCGAAGCCTCCGACCGGGTCGGCGGACGGGTCCTGACCGAGATCCGACCGGGCTGCGGCCCCATCGACCACGGCGGCCAATGGGTCGGCCCCACACAGACCCGCCTCGTCGAACTCGCCGCACGCTTCGGCTGTCCCACCTTCCCGACCTGGGAGAAGGGCAGCCACATCGAGGTCTGGCACGACGGCGCGAGGGTCCCCTACACCGGCGCCGCGCCCGCCGACGGGCCCGGCACGGCCGAGTACGTCCGGATCACCGGGCTCCTCGACGAGTTCGCCCGCACCGTGGACACCGTCCGGCCGTGGCGCACGGCCCGCTTCGCGGAATGGGACGCACGGACGGCACGGTCCTTCTTCCGGTCCGAAACCGACGACGCGGACGCCCTGCGCCGCCTGGCCCTCGCCGTCCAGGGGCTGTGGTGCGCGGAGCCCGACGAGATCTCGCTCTTCCACGTGCTCTTCTACATCGCCGCGGCCGGCGGCTTCGAGCAGCTGATGGAGACCCGCGGCTGCGCCCAGGACAGCCGGTTCGTCACGGGCGCCGCCGGCCCGGCCCGCGCGGTCGCGGCCCTGCTCGGCGACCGCGTCCGCCTCGGCGAGCAGGCGCTCGCGATCGCGTACGACGCCGACGGCGTCCGCGTCCGCACCCCGGCCACCTCGCTCCGGGCTCGCCGGGCGATCGTGGCCCTGCCCCCGCACGCCGTACGGGCCATGGGCTTCGCGCCACCCCTGCCCGCCGCCCGGGACGGCTGGCTGTCGCACAGTCCGATGGGACGCGTCGCCAAGGTCCACACGGTCTACGACACCCCGTTCTGGCGCGAGGAGGGACTGTCCGGAGTGGCGACCCTGTACGACGACGGGCCGGTCGGCGTCGTGTTCGACAACTCCCCGGAGGACGGCTCGCACGGCGTTCTCGTCGGATTCGTGTACGGCGACCGCCTGGACGGCTTCGCCGCCCTGGACGGGGCCGGCCGCAGGGCGGCCGTACTGGACGGCCTCGTCTCCGTCGCGGGCCCCCGGGCCGGACGGCCGCGCGACTACACGGAGAAGATCTGGTCCGAGGACCCCTTCGCCCGGGGCGGATACGAGGCCTACACGACGCCCGGCGGATGGAGCGGGCACGGCGAACGCGGCTGGCGGGAGCCGACCGGCCCCCTGCACTGGGCGGGGACGGAGACCGCTTCGGAGTGGAACGGCTACATCGACGGCGCGGTGTCGTCGGGATACCGGGCCGCCGACGAAGTCCTCGCCGTCCTGGGCGGGGCGGACAGGGCGGGCGGGGCGACGCGATGACGGCGATCCGGCGGGCGCAGGACGACGACGCCCGGGCCGTGGCGGATCGGGCGCGCCTGGTGGTGCGGTCGGCGGCGGTCAGCCAGCGCGAGTTCGCCGCCCGCGTCGGCATGGAGCCCACCGCGCTGTCCAAGGCCCTCAACGGCGGCCGCCGCCTCGCGGACCGCGAACTCGCCGCCATCGCGCGGATCGGGAAGGTGTCCCTGCGGTACCTGCGGACCGGGGAGGGCCGGCCGCCCACCGCCCCGGACGACCCGGTGCCGCCCGAGGCGCGACGCCGCGCCGACGCCGTCGACGCGGAGGTCCGTCGGGCCCAGATCCTCGAGGAGACCGCGCGGCTCATCGCCCGCCGCGGCTTCCACCAGGTCCGGGTCGCGGACATCGCCCGCGCCTGCGGAACCAGCACGGGCACGATCCACTACCACTTCCCCACGAAGGGCGACGCGCTGCGCGCCGCCCTGCACCACTACGCCGAGCGGCTCCACCGGCGGCTCGAAGCCGAGTTCCGGGACGCGGACGGGCCGGTCGAGAAGCTGCGGCGGCTGATCGACGTCCAGCTGATCAGCGGCGAGGACGACAACGACGAATGGTCGGTGTGGGTGCAGTCGTGGAACGAGGCGATCCTCGACCCCGCGCTGCGGGAGGGCCAGCGCGAGATCTACGCCCGCTGGCGGCGGACCGTGCTCGACCTGGTGCGCGCCTGCCAGTACGAGGGGATGGCCGGGGACGCCGATCCGGAGGCGCTGACCAGCCGGTTCACCGCTCTCGCGGACGGCCTGGCCATCCAGGTGCTGGCGGGGAACGGGGAGATGTCCCCGGCCCGGATGCGGGACCTGCTCCTCGACGCGTTCGAACCGCACATCACGCTCCGCTGACGGGGCGCGGCGGCCCTCTTCCGGCCGCCGCCCGCCGGGCCCGAGAAAGGACGTTCCATGACGACTCGGTTCCCCCACCTGTTCAGCCCGCTGAGGATAGGCGGCGTCACCGTGCCCAACCGGATCCTGTCCTCCGGCCACGACACGGTCCTGGCCGAGGACGGCGCGGTGACCGACGACCTGATCGCCTATCACGAGGCCCGCGCCGCGGGCGGCGTCGGCCTGATCGTGCTCCAGGTCTCCGGCGTGCACGAGTCCGCCCGCTACACCACGCACGTGCTGATGGCCACGGACGACGCGTGCGTCCCCGGCTACGCCCGGCTCGCGGCGGCGGTGCACCGGCACGGTACGAAGGTCTTCGGCCAGCTGTTCCACCCCGGCCGGGAGATCCTGGAGTCCGGGGACGGCACCGCGCCGGTGGCGTGGGCGCCCTCGGCCACGCCGAGCGAGCGCTTCCACGTCATGCCGCGCGCCATGACCGAGGCGGAGATCCACGAGGTCGTCGACGGTTACGGACAAGCGGCGCGCCGACTGCGCGAGGCCGGACTCGACGGCGTGGAGGTCGTCGCCAGCCACGGCTACCTGCCGGCGCAGTTCCTCAGCCCCCACGTCAACGTCCGGACCGACGGCTGGGGCGGCGACCGCGAGGGGCGGCTGCGGTTCCTGCGCGAGGCGCTGCGCAGCGCCCGGGCGGAGGCCCGGCCGGGCTTCGCCGTCGGCCTGCGCGTCTCGGGCGACGAACTCAGCCACGACGGCCTGGACACCGAGCTGGTCCTGGAGACCGTCGCCCGGCTCGACGCCGAAGGCCTCCTCGACTACGTCTCGGTGTGCGCGGGCAGCTCGTCCAGCCTGTCCGGGGCCGAGCACATCGCTCCGCCCATGTTCCGGCCCGCCGGTTACACCGCCCCGCTCGCCGCGAAGGTACGCGCGGTGGTCGGCGTCCCGGTGATGGTGGCCGGCCGGATCAACCAGCCGCAGGAGGCCGAGCAGATCCTCGCGGACGGGCAGGCCGACGCCTGCGCGATGACCAGGGCGCTGATCTGCGACCCGGACCTGCCGGCCAAGACCGCCGAAGGCCGTGCCGAGGAGATCCGTGCGTGCGTCGGCTGCAACCAGGCCTGCATCGGCCACTTCCAGCTCGGCCATCCCGTCTCTTGCATCCAGCACCCGGAGACGGGGCGGGAGCGTCGCTTCGGGGTTCTGCCGCTCGTGTCACGGCGCAAGAAGGTGTTCGTGGTCGGCGGCGGCCCGGCCGGCCTGAAGGCCGCGGCCGTGGCGGCCGCACGCGGTCACGACGTGGAACTGCACGAGGCGGGCCGGCGTGTGGGCGGCCAGGTGCTCCTTGCCGAACGGCTCCCGGGGCGGGCCGAGTTCGGAGGCGTGGTCACCAACCTGGAGGGCGAGGCGCACCGCGCCGGAGTCCGCGTCGTGACGGGCTCGCGGATCGACGCCCCGGACCTCGCCGCCGCGGCCCCGGACGCCGTGGTCCTCGCGACCGGGGCCCGGCCCCGCCGACCGCGCATGGAGCTGATGGACGACCCGGTGGTGCTGGACGCCTGGTCGGTGATCCGCGGCGACGCCGAGATCCCGCGCGGCCGCCGGGGACGGATCGTGGTGGCGGACTGGCGCGGCGACTGGATCGGCCTCGGCACCGCCCTCCTCCTGGCCGGCCAGGGCCGGAAGGTGACCCTCTGCGTGACCGGCTTCGCGGCCGGCGAGCACCTGCAGCAGTACGTACGCGCCGCCATGCTGGCCCAGGCCGTGCGCGCCCGGATCGAGATCGTTCCCAACGTCCGGCTCCACGGCGCGGACGACGACACCGTCTACCTCCAGCACACCCTGACCGAGGACCCGGTGGTGCTGGAGGGCGCGGCCGGAGTCGTACTGGCCCAGGGCCACCTCCCGGTCACCGACCTCGACCCGCTCGCCCTGGGCGTCGCGCCCGACCGTGTCTTCGCGGTGGGCGACCGCGTCAGCCCGCGCACGGTGGAGGAGGCGGTACTGGAGGGCCTGACGGTGGCGTCCGGGCTGTAGACGTGGCGACTCCGCCGCCGCCGAAGGATCCGCGCATCGTTCACCCCTGAGCTCTTCGCCCGCCGCCGGCCCCGCCGCCGCGCGACCTGCACCCGCCCGCACGGCGTGAGGCACCTGTCCGCCGCCTACCGAGATCCGGACCATGCCGGAAGGACACGGTCGGCCGCTCGTTCAGTGCCGCGGGAACGCCAGTGCCGTCGGAGCCGGCCCCAGCGTCGTCGTGCCGGGGGGCGACCGATGGCCCAGCCCCGTACGGTACGCGTCCAGCGCGGCCTCGGTGCGGCCGCCGCGGCGCAGAAGGTCGCCCAGCAGACGGCACAGATCGGCGAGGTCGCCGCTCGCGCCGCTGCGCTCCAGCAGTCCGAGCGCCATGACGTAGTGCTCCTCGGCGGTCTCGGTGTCCCCCCGCTCCTCGGCGATCAGCCCGAGCAGCCTGTGCGCACCCCCCGCGTGCACCGCGCCGTGCCGGTCACCCAGCTCAAGAAATGCGGAGAGCAGATCCGACGCCTCGCCGTGCCGTCCGAGCCGCCGGAGGACATCGGCCAACTCCACCTCCACCTGCGCGGTGAACAGAGTCGCGCGTCTGGCGCTCAGCATGTCCCGGGCGGCCCGCAGCTCCTTTTCGGCTGAAGCCAGTTCGCCCTTCTGGGCCTGGACGTAGCCGCGCATCCAGTGGCAGTGCGCGAGATCGGTGCACAGGCTCAGCTGCTGGTAGACGGCCTGCGCCTTGGCCAGTGAGGCGTCGGCGTCGGCCGTGCGCCCCTCGGCGAGGAAGGTGCGGGCCACCTGCCGGTGCATGCCCGCCACCAGTGCCGGATCGTCGACCTGCGGAGCCAGCGCCAGGGCGAGCTCGGCCGCGTGCGCGGCACGGGCGTGTGCACCCATGTCGATGTACGGGCCGATCACGGCCGCGTACAGGATGACCAGCGCCTCGGGGTCGGCCAGGCCGCTCGCGCCGAGCTCGTCGATGGTGGATTCGAGGAGGTAGCAGGCGTAACGCAGCTCCCCCGCCAGGAGGTGTGCGACGGCACGGCCCCGGATCGCGCGTGCGCGGCGGGGCAGCGGCTCCTCGGCGAGGAGCCGCTCGGCGGCCTGGAAGTGACGTCCCGCGTCGACCAGTTCACCGGTCTCCAGGGCACAGTCGCCGAGCCCGAGCAGCGCCTCGGCCTGCTCGGGAACGAGTCCGAGGTGTTCCGCATCGGCGAGGAGCCGGCGGTAGCGCACGGCGGCCTCGTCAGCCGTCCCGGTGGCCAGCTGCTGGTGGGCGTCGGAGAGGGCGAGCCGCAGCTCGGTGGCGAGGTGCGCGGGGCGGCCGGTGGCCAGTTCTTCGTACGACGTACCGAGCCGCTCCGCGAGGAAGCGCAGTGCGGTCTCCGAGGGCCTGACCTTGCCCGACTCCAGCGTCGAGACGTACGCGGGGGTGTACGAAGGCTCGGCCAACTGCCGCTGCGTCAGACCGCGTTGAGTGCGCAGGCGCTGTACTCGGTGGCCGATCGTGATCGGATCGTCCATGTGGACCCCCTGGTTCGTGAACTCCCCAGTATCCAGAAGCGGTAGGCATTGCGCACCCCTCGCCCTCCCTCTAGGTTAAGCAACTTGTTCAGCCCATTTACTGACGCGGTTAACTCGCCTGACAGGGGACTGATTTCATGCGTTCAGCACGACGCGGAGCCATGGCGGCAGGAGCGGCCCTCGCCCTCGCGGCCGTACTCGCCGCCGCACCCGGCAGCGCCGCCGCGGATCCGACGGCACCCCCCACGGCCGAGGTCGAGGTCGAGGTACCCGGGCCGGAACACGGGAAGCTCGCCGGATCCGGCCACACGCGTGTGCCACCGGAGGGCCGGAACCGGCCGGCCTCCCGCCTGACGGCGACCGAGGCGGTCGCCGACGGCGAGGTGGCCGAGGTGGTCGACAACGGCCCCGTCGCCGACCGGCTCGACATCGTGGTCGTCGGAGACGGCTACACCGTCGCCGAACTGCCCCGCTTCCACGCCGACGCCCAGCAGAAATGGGCCGAGCTGACGGCCGTCGAGCCGTACACCACCTACCGCAACCTCTTCAACGTCTGGACCGTCGACGCCGTCTCGAACCAGTCCGGCGTCTCCGGCGACCCCTCTCCCGACACCCTCCGTGACACGGCCCTCGGCTCGTACTTCTGGTGCGACGGCATCGAGCGGCTGCTCTGCGTCGACCAGGACAAGGTCGACGGATACGTGGCGAAGGCTCCCGAGGCCGACCTGGTGCTCGTCCTCGCCAACAGCACCAAGTACGGCGGCGCGGGCTACAACGAGCCCAGCAAGACCCTCGGCTACGAGGGCATATCGACGGCCTCGGCGGGCAACGAGAAATCCGGCCAGGTCGCGATCCACGAAACCGGCCACTCCCTGGGCAAGCTCGCCGACGAGTACTTCTACCCCCACTACCCCGGCTACGAGCGCTACGTGGGCCCCGAGCCCGCCGACTCCAACATCACGACCCTCACCGCCGACGACATGGCCGACCGGGGCGCCAAGTGGCACCGCTGGCTCGGTGAGGAGTCTCCCGACGGCGGCGCCGTCGGCGCGTACGAGGGCGGCGGCTACTACGTCACCGGACTGCGGCGTCCCACCGAGAACTCCATGATGCGCTCCCTCGGCAAGCCCTTCAATCTGCCCGGAGTGGAGGCGATGATCGCCGGCTTCTACCGCGAGGCGCGCATCGCCTCCCCCGTCACGCCCACCGATCGCACCCTCCGCAGGGGCGACACCGCCGAAGCCCTCGTACCCCGGCTGACGGGGGCGGACGGGCGTCAACTCACGATCCGCTGGTACCTGGACGGGCGGGAGGTGAAGTCCCTCGCGGGCCGCACCGACGTACGGGTGTCCGACCCGGCCCTGCGGCTGCTCGACCTTCGGACGCACACGCTGTCCCTCACCGCCGAGGACCGTACGCCCTCGGTGCGGGACCGCGCCGTCGCCCGGACGATGAGGTCCACGGTCAGCTGGTCGGTCCGGCTCTGAGGGCTCCGGCGGGCATGCGTCGCGGTTCGCGGGCGGTTCGAGGACGCCGTCCGGGAGCGTGACGCAGTGGCGGTCGATGCGGATCGGGCGGTCCGGAGGTGCGGGCCGTCCCGTGGGTGACCACAGTGCGGCCCCCGCACCACATGTCCTGGTGGAAGGCGACGTCCCACGGCGGCACTCCTGCCCGCGGTCGAGCCCGCCTCCCCACCGAGTGAGGTGGCCGACACCAGGATCCGGGCCACTCTCGGACCAGCCTCCACCGACAACGACCGTCACGGCCGCTCCCGCGTGGGGCACGGCCGGCGCGGTGCACTCGCCGTGCCCCACGCGGGAGCGGAGCCAGTGCCTGGCGGGCGCCGGCCCGCTGCTCGAGCGTCATCTCATCGAGCTGTCGGCCCGCGCGGCGGGCCGGGGCCCGCCCCCTCGACGACGGGCTTCACACGAGGGCGCCTTCCCTCCGACGACGGCCTCAGCGGCGGCATCCGCTGCCCACCGGCGCTCGTCGAGCGATCGTCCGGTTCACGGGACGGTCCCTCTGAGCACAGCCCGATCCGGACATGCACCGGACGTCCCGCCGCGTCAGACGCTTCCTCCCTTTCGCGATCGCGCGACCGGGATGTCGGACGAGCTCTCGCAGGACCGGGCGGCGGCCCGGCGTCCGGAACGGGAGCCGTATCCGGCAGGCTCCCCTGTCCCTGCGGGTAGGGTCGCTCTGCTGGGAGGACCTGTGCAGAGTGGGAGTCACGTGTGAAGCGGCCGACGATTGCGGACATCGCGCTCCGCGCCGGAGTGTCCAAGGTGGCCGTCTCCTACGCCCTCAACGACCAGCCGGGGGTCTCCGACTCGACCCGTGCGTCGATCAAGGCGATCGCGGAGGAGCTCGGCTGGCGTCCCAACAGCGCCGCGCGGGCTCTCAGCGGTGCTCGCGCCCAGGCGGTCGGGCTCGTCGTGCGGCGGCCGGCCTCCACCCTCGGTACCGAGCCCTTCTTCATGGAGTTCATCAGCGGCATCGAGAGCGTCCTCTCCGACCGCGCGTACGCCCTGATGCTGCAGATGGTCGACAGCGAGGAGCGCGAACTGGAGATCTACCGGCGCTGGTGGGGAGAGCGGCGGGTGGACGGCGTGTTCCTGGTCGACCTGCGCACCGACGACCCGCGCGTGCCGGCGATCGAGGCCCTCGGCCTGCCCGCCGTGGTCATCGGACCGCCGCACACGGCGGGCTCCCTGCCCGCCGTGTGGTCGGACGACGGAGAGAGCGTGCGGGAGGCGGTGCGGTACCTGGCGGCGATCGGCCACCGGCGCATCGCGCGGGTGGCCGGTCCCGAGGGCTTCGCGCACACCGTCGTCCGGGACGCCGCCCTCCGCGAGGGCTGCGCGGAGGCAGGGCTGCCCGAGCCCGAGATCGTTCATACCGACTACACCGGCGACGAGGGAGCCCGCGCCGCCCGCCGGTTGCTCATCGCCGCCGAGCGCCCCACGGCGGTGATCTTCGACAACGACATCATGGCGGTGGCCGCGTTGTCCGTGGCCCAGGAGATCGGTCTCTCGATCCCCCGCGAGCTGTCCGTCGTGGCCTGGGACGAATCGCCGCTCACCCAGGTCGTCCGGCCCGCGCTGTCCGCTCTCGCCCGGGACATCCCGGCGTACGGAGCCAGCGCGGCACGGACCCTGCTCGCCCTCGTCGCGAACGGGGAGGCCGGGAACGCGGAGGAGGAGTACGCCCGGTTCGTACCACGGGGCAGTACCTCCGCTCCGTCGGCCTGAGCCGCCCCGCGGGCACCGCGCCCGCTACTTCGTGGCCCCTTGCGCGAAACCGTTGTAGATCCACCGCTGGAGCAGCAGGAACACGACGAGCGTCGGCAGGATGACGAGGATCGCGCCCGCCGAGATGGCCTCCCAGTGCGCACCGAAGGGGCCCTTGAAGCGGAACAGCGAAGTGGAGATGGTCCCGAGGTCCTCCGAGTGCATGTAGAGGAAGGGGATGTAGAAGTCGTTGTAGGTGGTGATCCCCTTGATGATGACGACGGTGGCGATCGCCGGCTTGAGGAGCGGAAGAATGATCTTCCGGTAGATCGTGAACGCGTTGGCGCCGTCGAGGCGGGCGGCCTCGTCCAGCGAGCGGGGGATGGAGCGGATGAACTGCAGGAAGACGTACACCGAGACGATGTCCGTGCCCATGTAGAGGAGGATCGGGGCCCAGCGGGTGTCCACCAGGCCGAAGCTGTTGACGACCTGGAAGGTCGCGACCTGAGTGGTGACGCCCGGTACGAGGGTGGCGACGAGGAAGAGCGCCATGACGAGCTTCTTCGCCCGGAAGTCGAAGCGGTCGACCGCGTAGGCCGTCATCGAGCCGATGATCACGGTGCCGCCGACCGAGAAGACGAGGATGAAGGCGGTGTTGCCGAAGGCCGCGAGCATGTGGCCGTCGGTGAACGCCGTGGCGTAGTTCCGGAAGTTCAGCCAGTCCCCCGGCAAGGAGAGCGCGCCGCCGTCGGAGACCTCCTCGGACGTCTTGAGCGAGGTGAGGAAGACGACAGCCAGTGGCAGCAGGACCACCACCGTCGCGGCGAGCAGGGACAGGTAGGTCAGCGCGGTCCCGACCGGCAAGCGGCGGCGCGTCGTCGGGGCGGGGGTCATACGAGGTCCACCTTGTCGTCGGGCACGAGCCGGCGCTGGAGCCAGGTGATCAGCAGGATGATCGCGAGCAGCACCACGGCCGCTGCCGAGGCCAGGCCGGTCTTGTTGAACTGGAAGGCGAGCTTGACCGTCTGGATGACGAAGGTCGACGTGCCGGTCGCGCCGCCGGTCATGATGTAGGGGATCTCGAACACGGACAGGGAGCCGGAGACCGCCAGGATGACGCTGAGGCTGAGGACGGGCTTGATGCTCGGGGCGATGATGTGGCGGAACTGCTTCCATTTGCCCGCACCGTCCAGTTGGGCCGCCTCGTAGAGCTCTCCGGGGATGGACTGGATGGCGCCGAGGAAGAGGACGAAGTTCAGCCCCGTGAAACGCCAGACCGACACGCCCGCCAGGGACACGTTGGCAGAGGTGGGATCGCCGAGCCAGGGATGATCGGTGGTCACACCGAGCCGGGCCAGTACGGAGTCGAGGGTCCCGCCGTCCTGGAAGAAGTAGAGGAAGACGAAGCCGATCGCGACGCCGTTGATGAGGTAGGGGAAGAAGAGGATCCCCTTGAAGAAGTTGCGGAACCTGAGATCGAAGCTCAGGACCGTGGCGAAGTAGAGGGCGACTCCGATCTGGAGGACGGACGCGGCGAGGTAGTAGCCGCTGACGAAGAAGACCCGGAAGAGCTCGGGGCGGGTGAAGATCTGGACGTAGTTCTCCACCCCCGTGAACTCGCGGTCGGGGCTCACTCCGTCCCAGTCGGTGAAGCTGTAGGAGATCATGCTCGCCACGGGCACGTAGGTGAACGTGATCAGCAGCGCCAGCGGCACCGCCAGGAAGAACCACGGGGTGATGCGCCGGAGCGGGGAGTCGCGCCAGGAGCGTCCCCGGGTGCTCGTGGCGCCCGGGAGTTTCCGGGCCGCGACGGCGACCGGGCCCGCCGGGCGGTCGTCCCGGGTCGTCTGACGCGGCCTCCGCGTCGGCTCGGTCCGGGAGGGGGCAGGAGGTGTGTCGGTCATGTCGGCCTTTCGTGTCCGCGGCTGCGGGAGATCGGGGCCCGGCCGGTGTCGTACGGCCGGGCCCCGCTCCGCCGGTGTCAGGAACCGGCGGTCTTCGCCGCCTCGTCCCACCTCTTGTCCAGGTCGGCGAAGAAGTCCTGGAGGCTGCCCTCCTGCGCTCCGCGGGCGGTGTCGATGAGCTTCTGCCGGTAGTCGGGCTTGTTCAGGCCGATTTCGGCTGCGTTGTCGATGTCGTTGACCAGGGCCGTCCTGGCCTCGGAGCGCTCCACGAAGGTGACATCGTTGTCAACGAAGTCCTTGAGGGTCGCCGGCATCGGAGCCGACTTCACCGCCGGCACCGCGCCCTCCTGCTCCGAGTAGCCGGACTTCTCCGTGAACCAGTCGATCCAGGCGCGCGCGGCCGGCTTGTTCTCGGAGTAGGCGCTGACGGCCTGCTGGTAGTCGGAGACCAGG
The DNA here is from genome assembly GCF_020400725.1 of Streptomyces sp. NK15101. Taxonomy (GTDB): domain Bacteria; phylum Actinomycetota; class Actinomycetes; order Streptomycetales; family Streptomycetaceae; genus Streptomyces. The sequence continues at coordinate 46,243 of NZ_JAINVG010000009.1, forward strand.
GTGGCGCAGAACTTGCCGCCCTTCTGGGCGGGGAAGGGCATGAAGCCGATGTCCGCCGGCGAGCCGCCGGCCTCCTTCGCCGCGCCCTGCATCTGCGTGATCGACCAGGAGCCGAGCATCATCGTGCCGACCTTGCCCTCGGCGAGCATCGCCTTGGAGCTCTCCCAGTTCGTGGTGGTCGGGTCCTTCTCGGCGAGACCCTGCTTCACGATGTCGTGGACCAGCGTGTCGATGGCGTGGAGCTCTCCCCCGGCCTTCCACGGCGACACCGGGCCGGCCAGCTTGTCGGTCGCCTTCGCGTCGCAGGTCACGGAGCCCACGTTGGCGGTCCACTGGACCAGCGGCCAGCCGTCCTTGAAGTTCGTGTAGTAGGGAACGGCCTCGGTCTTGTCGCCGATGGCCTTCAGGTCCGCGAGGAACTCCTGCGGGGTCTTCGGCCACGCGGCGATCCCGGCCTTCTTCCACACGGCCTTGTTGTAGACGAAGCCGTTGGCGGTGCCGAACTGGGCGATGCCGTAGACCTTGCCGGCCACCTCGGTCTTGTCGCTGAAGCGGTACTTCTCCGCGAGTTCGGCGGTCGGCCCGAGGGGGGCGAAGAACTTCGGGTAGTCGTTCTTGGCGACCGCCGCGGGGATCATCAGCACGTCACCGTAGGCCTTGGCGTTCATACGGATCTTCACCTCCCCCTCGTAGTCTGTGATCCCCTCGAACTTCACCTTCACCTTGGGGTAGAGCTTGTTGAACTCCGCGGCGTACCGCTTCAGCGTGCCGTTCTGGACGAGGTCGGTCCGCTGGGTGAGGACCTTGATCTCCCCGGAGACCTCGTTCGGGTCGGCGGGCGCCGCCGCGGTCTCGCCCGACGCGGCACCTCCGCCACTGCATCCCGCCACGGTCAGCATCGCGACGGTGAGAAGCGCGCCCGTGAGCGTCTTCGTCTTCCCCATGTGCCCAACTCCTTCAGGGTTACGGCTCAGGTCAAAGTGGGATGTCGGCACTATGACAGGACCGTATGAACCGGTAAAGCTCCGGATTCCCGCACGATGCCCAATCGTTATCGGTGCACCACGAAGACGCCCAATCGCGCCCTCATTCGAGACTCTCCGTACACATTCCATTACGGAAATGAGCTTTACCGGTTCATAGACAGCCGGTGTGCGTACGGCTAGGTTGTCCGGGTCGTATACGCATCCCGCCGCAGTCAGGCGATTGGAGCCGCACACATGAAGGACGTCACCCAGCTGACCGAGGGCTGGAGCCTGCGCCACGAGGGCGCGCTGCTCCCGGCCCGCGTTCCCGGCTGCGTCCACACCGATCTGCTCGCCGCGCAGGTCATACCCGACCCCTTCATCGGCCGGAACGAGACCGAGATCGCTTGGGTCGGCAGGCAAGGGTGGTCCTACGTCACGGAGTTGACCCACGACAGCACGCACGAGCGCACGGAGCTGGTCTTCGACGGACTGGACACCGCCGCGGAGATCGTCCTGGCCGGCGACGTCCTCGGCACGACCCGCAACATGCACCGCGCCCACCGCTTCGACGTCACGGGCCTCACGGGCCGCCTGGAGGTGCGCTTCGGCTCGGCGTACGAGGAGGCGGACCGGGTCCGCGCGCTCACCGGGGAACGGCCCAACGTCTATCCGGAGCCCTTCCAGTACATCCGCAAGATGGCGTGCAGTTTCGGCTGGGACTGGGGGCCCACCGTCGTGACGGCGGGCATGTGGCGCCCGGTGCGCCTGGAGCACTGGTCGACCGCCCGGCTCGCCGAGGTCCGCCCGCTCGTCACGGTCGACGGCGCGACCGGTCACGTCGAGCTCCGGCTCCGGGCGGAGCGCACGGAGCGCGGCACCGGTCGGCCGCTGACCGTCCGAGCCACCGTCCGAGGGGAGGAGGTGGAGACCGAGGGCCAGGTCTCCTTCACCGGCGACGAGGCGGTGCTGCGTCTCGAAGTGGCCGCGCCGCGGATCTGGTGGCCGCGCGGCTACGGGGACCAGCCCCTGTACGAGCTCGAAGTGACCCTGCTCGACGAGGAGGAAGGGCCGCTCGACGCCTGGCGACGCCGGATCGGCTTCCGCAGCGTCGAACTCGACCGGTCCCCCGACGCGCACGGAACCGGCTGCACCTTCGTCGTCAACGGCGTCCGGATCTTCGCGCGCGGGGTCAACTGGATCCCGGACGACGTGCTGCCCTCCCGGATGACGCCGGAGCGCTACCGGACCCGGCTCCGTCAGGCCGCCGAGGCCAACGTCGACCTGGTGCGCGTCTGGGGCGGCGGCATCTACGAGGACGACGCCTTCTACGACGTCTGCGACGAACTCGGACTCATGGTGTGGCAGGACTTCCTGTTCGCCTGCGCCGCCTACCCCGAGGAACAGCCGCTGCGCGGCGAGGTCGAGGCGGAGGCGCGTGACAACGTTGTCCGCCTGATGACGCACCCCAGCCTGGTCCTCTGGAACGGCAACAACGAGAACCTCTGGGGCTTCCGCGACTGGGACTGGGAGGGGCCTCTCGCGGGCGACTCCTGGGGCGAGGGGTACTACCTCGGCGTGCTCCCGCGCATCGTCGCCGAACTGGACCCGACCCGCCCGTACACGGCGGGCAGCCCGTGGTCGGGTTCCTGGGAGCACCACCCCAACGACCCCCGCCACGGAACCCACCACTCCTGGGAGGTGTGGAACCGCCAGGACTACGCCGAGTACCGCGCGAACGTCCCGCGTTTCGTCGCCGAGTTCGGCTGGCAGGCACCCCCCGCCCTCGCGACGCTGCACCGCGCCCTGCCCGGCGAGCACCTCGCCCCGGACTCCCCCGGCATGCTCCACCACCAGAAGGCCGAGGACGGCAACGGCAAACTCGACCGGGGCATCGCCCGGCACTTCCCGCTCCCCGAGGACGACTTCGACCGTTGGCACTACCTGGCGCAGGTGGTGCAGGCGCGGGCCGTGGCGGCGGGCATCGAACACTGGCGGGCCAACTGGCCGGTGTGCGCCGGCACGGTGGTGTGGCAGCTCAACGACTGCTGGCCGGTGAGCTCGTGGGCGGCGATCGACGGCGACGGCCGGCTCAAGCCGCTCTACCACGAACTGCGCCGGGTGTACGCGGACCGGCTGCTGACGCTGCTGCCGGGCGAGGACGGGCCGGTGCTCGCCGTCGACAACCAGTCGGGCGCTTCCTGGCACGCCCAGGTCACCCTGCGGCGGTTCGACGCGGACGGCACCGTCCTGGCGAGGTGCGTGGTCGAGGTCGAGGCCGCGCCGCGCTCGGTCGCCCGGTCGGTGCTCCCGGCGGAACTGCTGCCCGCCCCCGGATCCTCCAAGGAGTTCCTCGTCGCCGACGCCGACGGGCTGCGTGCGGTGCACTTCCCGGTGCCGGACCGGGAGTTCGCCTACCCGCCCGCCCGCTACGACATCCGGCTGGAGGCCGTCCCCCGTGAGGGCACGGCCGTCGACGTGGTGGTGACGGCGCGGACGCTGGTGAGAGACCTCCTCCTCCAGCCCGACCGGCTCGGTCCGGCGGCGAGCGCCGACCGGGGCCTGCTCACGCTGCTCCCCGGCGAAGAGACCAGGATCCGGTTGAGCGGCTGCGGAGACCTCGACCTCGACGGCGTCGAACGGGTCCGCGCGGCCCTGTTCAGCGTGGACCCGGCGTGAGCGCCCGCGCTCCTCGCGTGACCATCAACGACGTCGCCGCGCGGGCCGGCGTGTCGAAGGGCGCCGTCTCCATGGCGTTCAACGACCGCCCGGGGGTGTCGCGGGCGACCCGCGAGCGGATCTTCGAGGTCGCTCGCGAGCTGGGCTGGGCCCCGCACCAGACCGCGCGGAGCCTGTCCGGCCGACGCGCGGGCATCGTGGGCCTGGCCGTCTGCCGCCCGGCCCGGCTGCTCGGTCTGGAACCCTTCTACATGGAGTTCATCTCCGGCATCGAGAGCGTGCTGACGGACCGTTCGTGCTCTCTGCTGCTCCGTCTGGTGCGGGACCTCGACGAGGAGGTCGCCCTGTACGAGGAGTGGTGGCGGAGCAAGACGATCGGCGGGGCCATCCTGGTCGACTTCCACCAGGAGGATCCCCGGATCCCCCCGCTGCGGGCGCTGGGGCTGCCCGCGGTCGCCGTCGGACACCCGTCGCTGACCGGCGGTTTCCCCTCGGTGTGGACGGACGACGCCACGGCGGCCGCAGACGCCGTGCGATACCTGGCGGCGCTCGGCCACCGGCGCATCGCCCGTGTGGGCGGTCCGGCGGGACTCGGGCACAGCGCCATCCGCGCGCGGGCGTTCGAGGCCACGATGGCCGAGCTCGGTCTCGACGGCCGCCGCCAGGTGTCGACCGGCTTCGCCGGCGAGGAGGGTGCACGGGCTACTCGCGGGCTTCTGCTGACGCGGGACCGCCCGACGGCGATCGTGTACGACAACGACATCATGGCCGTCGCGGGGGCCGCCGTGGCGGCCGAGATGGGGCTCGTGGTGCCGGACGACGTGTCGTTGCTGGCCTGGGACGACTCGCAGCTGTGCCGACTCACGCACCCGCCGCTGTCGGCGATGAGCCATGACGTGCACCGCTTCGGCGAGGAGGTCGCGCGTGCCCTGTTCGAGGTGATCGAAGGCACCCGGAGCGAGGCACTCCAGGTGCCGACGCCGTCGCTGACCCCCCGGGGTTCCACGGGCCCGCCCCGTACGCGCGAAGGCGCATGACGAGGGGCCGTACCCCCTGCCGGAGGTACGGCCCCTCGTCCCGACAGTCGTGGGAACGCCCCCGGCCGCCGGTTCCGCGGAGCCTGCGCTTTCGCGAGCCGCCCGAGCCTCGGCACCGGCACCTTCGGTGTGCCGCGCCCCTGGCACTTCCGACCCGGCGGGTCACCGGAACACCCGGCGCGCGGCCGCCTCAGGAGGGACGCAGGCGCGGGTGCGCCCGCAGCCAGCGCAGGTGCTCGACGGCGGTGGCGCCCCTGCCTCCGGCGTGGTCGCCGAAGGGCCACTCCCTGATGTCCTTCTCCCCCGCGTACGCGCGGAAGGCCGCGAGGACGGTGGACGGCGGGCAGACGGGATCCATCAGACCGGCGCTGAACAGCGCGGGAGCCGTGGCCCGGCGGGCGAAGTGCACACCGTCGAAGTACCCGAGGGTGGTGAAGACCCGCTCCGTCGCGTACGGGGCGTGGTGGCGGAGGTGGTCGACGAGTTCGGTGTACGGGCCTTCGGTGGCCGTCTCGGCGCCGCGCCGGATGTGGCAGAGGAAGGGCACGTCGGGCAGGGCGCCCGCGATGCGGTCGCCGGTGAGTCCGGCGACGGCCAGGGCGAGCCCGCCTCCCTGGCTGGCGCCCTGGACCACGATCCGCTGCGGGTCGACGTGGGGGATCGTACGTGCGGCGTCAACCGCCCGGACGCAGTCGGTGACGAGGCGTCGGTAGTAGTGGGCGTGGGGCGACTCGATGCCCCGGGTCATGTACCCGTGCACCCAGTGGGTGCCGCCGTCCGGGTGCGGATCGGGGGTGTCGTGGCCCTGGCCCCGGCTGTCGACGACGAGGTGGGCGTATCCGGCGGACGCGTACAGGAGATGGTCGACGACCCGCCCCCGGCCTCCGCTGTAACCGATGTACGTGACCACCGTCGGCAGGGGCTCCTCCGCCTCGGAGGGAACCAGGAGCCACGCCGCGACGGGGTCGCCGGCCCAGCCGGCGAATCTCACGTCGTAGGCGTCGAGCGTGGTGAGGGGCGAGTCGGACACCGGCCGGACGGCCGGATCGCTCCCGGCCTCCCGCGCGGTCCGCAGGGTCTCGTCCCAGAAGGCGTCGAAGTCCGCCGGCTCCTCCGGGAGATCGGCGGTCCGGGCGGCCGGGTGGTCCGGCGGAAGGTCGGTGTACGGCACGGGAGGCTCCTCACGGAGGGGACCGGCCGCGCTCGGCCCGTCGGGGCGGCGCGGCCGGTCGTGTCGGGTGGGTGCGGGCCCCGTCACGGGGGGGGGCGGGGCCCGGAGGGGCGGGTGTGAATCAACTCATGGCGCAGATGGCGCCGTTGAGGGTGAAGGTGGCGGGGACGGCGTTGCCGCCGGTGGACGAGGCGCTCAGGCCGAAGCTCACGCTGCCGCCCGCCGGGATGGTCTCGGTCCAGGATTCGTGCGTGGCGTGCACCTGGTTGCCCTCCTGGGCGACCTTGGCGTTCCAGGCGGAGGTCACCGTCTGGCCGCCCGGGAAGGCGAAGTCGAGCCGCCAGCCCTTGACGGCCTGGGTACCGGTGTTGCGGATGGTGACGTCGGCGTTGAAGCCGGTACCCCAGTCCTGCAGCCGGTAGCCGACGGTGCAGCCTCCGGCGGACGGTCCGGCCGCGGTGGTGAGGGTGGTGGTGACGGAGCGCGGGGAGCGGTTGCCGGCGGCGTCGCGGGCGTACACGGCGAAGGTGTAGGTCGTGGAGGGCGTCAGACCGGTGAGCGTGGCGCTCGTGCCCGTCGTGGTGGTGACGGGGGTCTCCGCCGAGCCGGTGACGCGGACGACGTCGTAGCCGGTGACGCCGGTGCCGTCGGTGGCGGCGGTCCAGGTCAGCCGGGCCCCGGTGGCGGTCACCTCGGACGCGGTGGGAGCGCCGGGGGCGGTCGGCGCCTGGGTGTCGCCGCCGGTCCCTCCGTAGACGCTCGCCTCGCGCGAGGTCTGCCGGATGCCGTCGGCACCGTCGAACAGGCGCTGTCCCCAGGGCGTGAGCCGGCTCGCGTCGAAGTCGGTGGCGAGGTCGAGGTATTCCACTCCCCCGCCGTTGCCGCTCCACGACCAGCCCAGGTAGCCGAGGTTCAGCTGCCGGGCGGTGGCCATGATGGCGTCCTCGTCAGGGTTGCCGTCCGAGTGGTCGTTGCCGAACTCGCCGACCACCAGCGGGAGTTTCCGGCTGATGAAGCTGTTCAGGTACGCCTGGACCTCGGCGGCGGTGTCGTAGACGCCGTACATGTGGATGGAGAAGACGGTGTTGCGTTCCGGGTCGGCGGCGAAGACGGCGGGGGCGTTGTCCCGCATGGTGTTCGACCAGTCCTGGCCCCAGTTGGGGGCGTCCGCCATGAGGGTGTGGTGGAAACCGGCGGCGCGCAGCCGGGTGACGGCGTTCTTGGTGTCCTCGGTCCAGGCGCTGTAGCCGGTGTTGCCGTGCGGCTCGTTGCCGAGGTTGATGACGACGTACTTCTCCTGGCCCTTGACCGCGCCGGCGACCTCCAGCCAGTAGTCGACCGCCTTGGCGAGGGAGACGGCTCCGCTCTGTTCGCCGTAGCCGGTGGTGTCGTGGGCCTCGAGGACGCAGACCAGCTTGTTGGCCTTGCACTGGGTGACGATGTTCGCGACGTCGGCGGCGCCGTTCTTCGTCCACCGGTCGCCCGTGCTGAGCACGATCCGGGCCGAGTTGGCGCCGAGCGCCTTGAGGTCGGCGAGGGCCTGACCGGTCCTGCCGGGGTACCAGGCGTGGGCGTGGTTGACTCCGCGGAAGACGAAGTCCTGGCCGTTGGCATCGAGGAGCCGGCCGTCGGTGACGTGGAAGCCGGTGGTGGAGGTGTCGGCCGCGTGGGCCGCGGCGGGCGCGGTGATCGTCGCGGCGGCGAGGGCGAGCAGCGCTCCCGCCGCAGTGGCCAGTGTCCTGTTCATGTGGTGCTCCCAACTCGGTCGCGCGCATGCCGGGGGCGCGGTGCCATGGCGTGCGGGCTTGCCTGACATGGAGGGTGCGGTACTGCCGGCCCTGCGGAACGACGCGTCGAGGACACGAGGGTGGGCCGGTGGGTTCCCGCTGCCCGGTGTGTTTCTGCGGCTCTCACCGAGCAGGGGAAGGAAGTGCGCCGACCGGTGGGGTTGTCCCCGCGCGGCGGTGGCGTGGCGGATTCGCGATACGCCCGGCGACCGATGACGAGGTTAGAGGGGAAGAAGGCCGGAAGACAATAGGTGGAACCTAACCGGTTAAGTTGCCTTGGATCCTTCGCGTGGACCCGGAGTGGCGTCGGACGCGACCTCGATTCCGACCGTGGCGCGAAAGACGGCCCCCTCTCCCGCGAGGGAGACCGCCTCGGCCGCGGGGACGTAAAGGGACTGCCCCGGTCCGATCCGCAGGGTGTCGCCTGTCGCCACCGAGGTCACCCGCGCCGCTCCCTCGACGCACAGGACGATCTGCGGCACTCCGGCGGGAAGCGGGCGCGACTGCTCCGCGCCGCGGAGCCGGAACCGCGACAGCCGGAAGTCGTCGACGGGGATCGGGTAGATCTCTTCGCCCGCCCGCTCCCTGGGCGTGAGGACACGGCCGGGCAGGGCGCTGAAGCGGATCACGCGCACCAGCTCGGCCGCGTCGACGTGTTTGGACGTCAGTCCGCAGCGCAGGACGTTGTCGGAGTTCGCCATGATCTCCACGCCGAGGCCGGAGAGGTACGCGTGCGGGACGCCGGCGCCGAGGAACAGGGCTTCCCCCGGACGCAGTTCGACACGGCGCAGCATCAGGGCGGCCAGCAGCCCCGGGTCGCCCGGGTGTGCCCGGGCGACCTCCGCGTAGCAGAGGAAGTCCTTCTGGTGCGGGCCGACGCGCGCGGCGGCTGCCGTGACGGCTTCGGTGACGGTGCCGAGAAGCCCTTCGGACGGGTTGAGGAAGGCGGTGAAGACCTCCGCGAGGGCGGTCTCCTCCGGCCGGCTCCTCAGCACCTCGGCATGGGGACGAAGGGCGGGTACGGCGAGGGCGTCCAGGAGGTCGGCGCACTGCCGGACGCTTCGGAAACCGCACAGCCCGTGGAACCGGGTGAGGGCGACGATCATCTCGGGCTTGTGGTGGGGATCCCGGTAGGTGCGGTGCGGAGCGCCCAGGGGCACTCCCAGGGCGTTCTCCAGCGTGAAGCCCGCTTCGGCCTGGGCGGGATCGGGGTGGACCTGCAAGGAGAGCGGGGCGTCGGCGGCGAGCAGCTTCAGCAGGAACGGCAGCCGGGGGCCGAACCGGCGCAGGGTGGGCGTGCCGAGTTCCGTCGCCGGGTCCGAGCCGATCACCCGGTCCAGGGGCAGCGGCCCGTGCCCGCGGTCGACCCGGGACGGCGCGGCGGGATGGGCTCCCATCCACAACTCGGCCTGGGGCTCGCCGGTGGGCGGCGTTCCCATGAGGCTCGGGATCGCGGTGCGGGAGCCCCAGGCATAGGGCTGGATGGTGTTGGAGAGGAGGTCCACGAGCTCTCTTTCCGGACGGGTCACGGACGGGGTGCACGGCTGTCGGCGGCACCGGCACCCGCGCGGGACGGATCGGCCGAAGCGGCGGCGACCGCGGCTGCCCCGATCAGCCCGGCGTCGAGCGCGAGCCCCGCCGGCACCACCGGGACGTCGCGGGTGAAGTCCAGGACCGCGTAGTCGGCGAGGTGGCGGCGGAGCGGACCGAAGAGCGTCTCGCCGGACTGCGCGACACCACCGCCCACGACCACGAGCTCGAGTTCGACCAGCGCCGTCGTGGCCGCGATGCCCGCGGCCAGGGCACGGCCCGCCCGGTCGAAGGCGGCGCGGGCCCTCGGGTCCCCCGCGCGGGCCGCGTTCGCGACCTCGGCGGCCGTCGGGGCGACGCCGGGCGGTGGGGTCCACCCGGCCTCCAGGGCATGGGCGGCGATGGCGGTACCGCTGGCGAAGCGCTCGACGCAGCCGCGCGCGCCGCAGGGGCAGAGGGGGCCGTCCTGCTCCACGGTGATGTGGCCGATGTGACCCGCGTTTCCCGAGCGGCCCGCGTGGAGAGCGCCGTTGAGGATCAGCCCGCCGCCCACCCCGGTGGAGACGACCATGCAGAGCGCGTTGTCCGCCCCCCTCGCGGCTCCCGTCCAGTGCTCGGCCGCGGCCATCGCCACGGCGTCGCCCACGAGGACGGGCCGGATCCCGGACGGCAACCGCGGGTGCTCCCGCACCCGGTCCACGAGCGGAAAGGAGCGCCAGGCCGGGATGTTGACCGGGCTGACCGTGCCCGCGACGGTGTCGACGGGCCCCGCGCTGCCGATGCCCAGGCAGGAGAGGGCGGCCCACTCGGGGTGGGCGGACAGTTCCTCCATGACGGCGGACACCTCGGCCATGAGCTCCGGTGCGGAACCGTGGGCGGGGGTGGCCCGCTGGGACCGGGCGACCAGACGGCCCTCGCCGTCGATCAGGGCGCCGGCGATCTTCGTACCCCCGATGTCGAGTGCTCCGTACACCATCGCGTCGAGCCTTCCGTAAGGGCGGACAGGGAAATGTGCACCACACTCTGGCTGCAGCATGACAACGTTGTCTAGTTAACTGGTTCAGTTAAGTCCTTGTTTAGTAAAACCGATCCCGTTCCGCCTTCGGCCCCTGGACGGAACCGCTGAATCACCTCATGCTCGGCTCTGCTTTCCCACAGCCGATTTCATGTCTCCCGATCGAAGGACGTCCTTTTTCATGACTGAACCCGCGGCCTTTCCACCCGACTTCGAGTTCGGCACCGCTACCTCCGCGTACCAGATCGAGGGCGCGGCGGAGGAGGACGGACGGGGACCGTCGATCTGGGACGCCTTCGCCCGGCGCGGCGGCACCGTCCTGGACGGCAGCAGCGGCGACACCGCCTGCGACCACTACCACCGGCACAGGGAGGACGTCGCCCTGCTCGCGGACCTCGGAGTGGCCACGTACCGCTTCTCCGTCGCCTGGCCGCGGATCCAGCCGTCCGGCGAAGGCCCGGTGAACCCGCGAGGGCTCGACTTCTACGAGCGCCTGGTCGACGACCTGCTGGACGCCGGTGTCACACCGGTCGTGACGCTCTACCACTGGGACCTCCCCCAGCTCCTGGAGGACGCCGGGGGATGGCGCTCGCGGGACACCGCCCAGCGCTTCGCGGAGTACACGGAGCTGGTCGCGTCACGACTCCATGACCGGGTACCCCGCTGGATCACCCTCAACGAGCCGTGGTGCAGCGCCTTCCTGGGATACGCCGACGGCGAGCACGCCCCGGGAGCGCGCGAGGGTACGCCGGCGCTGGCCGCGGCCCACCACCTGCTGGTCGGCCATGGCCTGGCGATGGAGGCGTTGCGCGCCGTCGGCGTCCAGGAGGCGGGCATCGCGCTCAACCTCGACCACATCTCCCCGGCCACCCCGGCGGCCGCTGATGTGACCGCCGCCCTTCGCGCCGAGACGCAGCGCAACCTGATGTGGACCGACCCGTTGCTCAGGGGGTGTTACACCGCCGCCGAAGCGGACACCTGGGGTGAGCTGATCGAGCGCCAGGACTTCCGCCGCGAAGGCGACCTCGCCCTCATATCGGCCCCGATGGACTTCCTGGGCATCAACTACTACACGCCGTCCACGGTGCGCGCCGCCCCCTGGCGCGAACCCGACCCCGCCCGCCGCACCGCGATGGACAACCGCTTCGAGGCCGTCTCCGTCCCCGGCGTCCGTCACACCGCCATGGGCTGGCCCGTCGTCCCCGGTGCCCTCCAGAAACTCCTCGTCTCGCTCCGCGACCGCTACGGCACGGACCTTCCGCCGATCCACATCACCGAGAACGGCTCCGCCGAACACGACGCCCTCACCCCCGACGGCAGCGTGCACGACACCGACCGCGTCGCCTACCTGGACAGCCATCTCCACGCGGTCGCCGAGGCGCTGACGGAGGGCGTGGACGTGCGCGGGTACAGCGTCTGGTCCCTCCTGGACAACTTCGAGTGGGCCTACGGGTACAGCAGACGCTTCGGGCTGGTCCACGTCGACTTCCCGACCGGGCGGCGCACTCCCAAGGCGTCCTACCACTGGTACCGGTCGCTGCTCGCCGGGAGGAGGAGCAGGCCGTGAGGAAAGGGCTGCCTCTCCGCCTCGGGCCGGGAGCTCGGCGGCCCCGGGCACGTCCCCCTGCGGTCCTCCTCCCGGCGACTCCCGAGCGACGCCCGACAAAGGCCGTTCCCCACGTCCGCGCCTGCCCGTGGCTCGGGGGGCGGGGAGGTCGGAGGCCGGCCGACAGTCCTCAAGCCGGCCGCTGAAGCCGAAGCGGGATCGCGGACTCCTCACGACCGCACCCACCGGAACGCCCGGGACCGGGTGACCGGTCATTTCGCCGATGCCTTCCTCCGTCGTCGCCCCGACAGTGACGGGGCCGGTCCACACCGGTGCGCCGGCCGTCTTCCGGTCGGCGTCGCGCAGCCCACGCCATGACGGCACACGACCCGAGAGGACGACTCCGTCGTGAAACGACACATCGCCGCCGCCGCAGCCCTGTCATCCCTGGCCTTCCTGGCCGCGCCCACCGCCACCGCCACCGCCGCGGACAATCCCTACCAGCGCGGCCCGGCGCCCACCGTGGACTCCATCGAAGCGGTCCGCGGTTCGTACGCGGTCTCCCAGACCAGCGTCTCCTCCCTCGCCGCCACCGGGTTCGGCGGCGGCACCATCTACTACCCCACCTCCACGAGCGACGGCACGTTCGGCGCCGTGGTGATCTCCCCCGGCTTCACCGCGTACGAGTCCTCGATCGCGTGGCTCGGACCGCGGCTCGCCTCACAGGGCTTCGTCGTCTTCACGATCGACACCCTCACCACGCTGGACCAGCCGGACAGCCGGGGCCGCCAGCTCCTCGCGGCACTCGACTACCTGACCCAGCGCAGCTCGGTCCGAAGCCGCGTCGACGCCTCGCGACTGGGTGTCATGGGCCACTCGATGGGCGGCGGGGGCACCCTGGAAGCCGCCAAGAGCCGGCCCTCGCTCAAGGCCGCCATCCCGCTCACCGGCTGGAACACCGACAAGACCTGGCCCGAGATCAGCACCCCGACCCTGGTCGTGGGCGCCGACGGCGACACGATCGCCCCGGTCGCCACCCACTCGGAGCCGTTCTACGAGAGCCTGCCGGCCTCACTGGACAAGGCCTACCTGGAGCTCAACGGGGCCACCCACTTCACCCCCAACAGCTCCAACACGACGATCGCGAAGTACAGCATCTCCTGGTTGAAGCGGTTCATCGACGACGACACCCGTTACGACCAGTTCCTCTGCCCCCTGCCACGGCCGAGCCTGACGATCGAGGAGTACCGGGGCACCTGCCCCCTCGGCTCCTGACGCGCCCGGGGTCCTCGCCGCCGGTGCGGCGAAGACCCCGGCGTCGGCCGTTCGGCCGCGTTCAGCTGCCGACGGCCCGCGAAGGCCCGCTCTCCCCGGGCCCGCCCGGCTCCGGGCGGCCCGGGTTGTCCGCGGGCACAGCGGGTGGGCCCGAGGTGTGGACCCCGGCCCAACGCCTCCCTCTTTCCTCGCTCCTTACCGGCCAGTACCGTGACGGCGTGAGTGGAGCGCCGAGGGTCGCCGCTGCTCCGCGGCTGTACGACCGCACGTCCGAACTCGCCGCCGTGGCGGAGCTGGCGGCGCGGGCCGCCGAGGGGAAGGGCGCCGTCCTGCTGCTCACCGGGGGCCCGGGCACCGGTCGGACCGCACTGCTGGACCGGGCCGTACGGGACTCCCGGGTCCGGGCCCACCGGGTGGCCGCGCCCGGCGGCAACCGCGTCCCCTGGAGCGGGATACGCGCCCTCGTGTCCGCCCTCGCCCCCACCCCCTCGGCCGCGCGCCGTGCCCTGCGGGCGGCCCGTGGCCCGGGCGGCGTGCCCGGGGCGCTGGCGGCCCTGTGTCCCGGCGAGCCGCTGCTGCTCTGCCTGGACGACCACCACCTCTGGGACGCCCATTCCCGCACCGCGCTCGACGCGGCCTGGCGTGCGAACACCGGACCGTGGGCGTGGGTCGTCTCGTTCGCCGCCTATCACCGGCCCCCCGATGTGCCGGGTGCCCGGCTGCTGTCCCTCGGGCGGCTGAGCCGCGACGGCGCGCGGAACCTGCTCGACGACGTGTGCCGGGTGCCCCTGACGGCGTCCTTCCGCACGCGACTGCTCGACGAGGCCGCGGGCCATCCCGGTGTCCTGACGGCGACGGCCGCCCGTGTCTCCGCCGAGCCGGGGGGCGCGGACGGCCCCTCGGGTCCGGTCACCGACGACGCCTCGCTGGCCGAGGTGTACCGAGGGCTCCTCGACTCCCTGCCGGCGGAGTGCGGGCGGGTGCTGGCCCTGGTGGCCGTCGCCGGGGAGCCGCGTCCCGAGCCCGGGCGGCCGGACCCCGCGGCCGGGGGGCCCGGGGCCCTGCGCCCGGTCGGCGCGGACGCGGTCCTGGCGGTGGCCCGCGCCGTGCGCGCGTCGCCCGAGGCGCTCGACCGGCTGGTCGCCGACGGGCTCCTGCGCGGAACCCGGGAAGCACTCCGCTTCGACGACCCCTTCCTGCGGCGCGCGGTCCTGGGCACCGTGCCGCCGTCCCGGCGCCGGGAACTGCACGCCCTCTTCGACCCTCCCGCCGCGGCCCGGTCCGGCGGCCGGAGCGGGCCGGCGGGCGGGGACGAGGCCGCGAAGGGGCGGGGTGCGGCGCCGGCGCGCGTACCTCATCCCGCCGGGTCCGGTGCCGGGACGTCCACCGCGCCGTCCCGCTCCCGCGGAGCGTCGCCGGGATCCGGGCCGGCCGGCGTTCCCGGACTCCCGGCAGAAACCGGTCCGGCCCGCGACGCCGGACACCGGCCCGATCGGTTCCGGGCGCCGGGGGGCGCCGGCGAGCCGACCGGCGAGGCGCGGGCGCCCGAGGACGCACGGGGGCTGCCCGGTGTGGTGCGGGGAAGGGCCGAACTCGCCCGCGGACTGGCCGGACTGGGCGACGGTCCGGTCGGGGACGCCCATCAGGTGCTGCTCCTCGCCGCCTCGCTGCTGCGCGAGGGGGCGCCCGAGGAGGCCTCGGAGGCACGGTTCCTCGCCATGGAGGCGGCGTGGGCGGCCGGGGACCCGGAGGCCTGCGCGACCGCTCTCGGCGGGGGCGGCTTCGGCGGCGAACGCCCCGGATCCTTCGCCGGCGCCGACACGGTGGAACGGGACTTCCGCGACGGGATGCGCGCCGCGCTCGCGGTGCGGCTGGAGGAGGCGCGTGCACCGCTGGCCCGGGTCGTGGCCCGCGACGGCACGTCCGACGAGCCGCGCCGCCTGCTGCGGGCGGGCGCCGCCGCCCTGGTCCTGGGGGACGCGCCCGCCGCCGTACGCGTCCTCGCCCGTGCCCTGGCCACGATGCGCGCCACCGCCGGGACCGCGCTGCTGCCCCGGGTACTCGAGCACCTGGCCTACGCCGAGTTGCGGGCCGGACAGCACGAGCGCGCCGCCGCGCACGCCAGGGAGGGACTCCGTACGGCGGAGTCCACCGGGCAGCGCAACGCGGCCGCCCACCAGCACGCGGTCCTCGCCCTGGCGGCCTCCGTCCGGGGCGACGCCCAGGCCGTCGTGGAGCACGCGGGCCGTGCGCTCGGGACCGCCCGAGCGCACGGCCTCGTCCAGGCGACGACGCTCGCCGAGTGGTCGATCGCCCGGGCCGAACTGGCAAGCGGGCTCGCCGCGCAGGCCGCGGCGCGTCTCGCTCCCCTCGTCGGGAGGGGGCCTCGCGGCGGTCACTTCGCCCTACGGATGCTCGTCGTGCCCTGCTTCGTCGAGGCGGCCTGCGCGGCGGGCCGGGAGGCCGAGGCCGGCACGGCGGCCGAGGAGTTCGCGGTCTGGGCAGGGCTCGGCCTCGACCCCCAGGCGCCCGGCCAACTGGCCCGCTGCCGGGCACTGCTGGCCGAAGGAGGCGACTCGGCGGACTGGTACCGGGAGGCGGTGCGGCACCACGAGGAGAGCGGCAACGACTTCGAACGGGCCCGGACCCTCCTCGCGTACGGCAAGTGGCTGCGCCGCCGCAGGCGTCTGGTCGAGGCCCGGGGTCCGCTCAGCGACGCGATGGTCACCTTCGAGCGCGCGGCGGCCGGCGTGTGGGCCGACCAGGCGCGGGCCGAACTGCGGGCGACCGGAGGTGCGGTGGGCAGGAGGGCCGTCCCCGGTGCGGTGGGCGAGTTGACCCCTCAGCAGCAGCGCATCGCCCGACTGGTGGCGGCGGGGGCGACGAACCACGAGATCGCCGACCGGCTGTCGCTGAGCCCCCGCACGGTCGACCACCACCTGCGGAACGTCTTCGCCCGGCTGGGAGTCCGCTCCCGCGTCGAACTGTCGGGGCTCCTGTCCCGTACCACGGGGGACGGCCGCCGCTCCGACCGGTGACCCGGCGGGGTCCGGGAAGCGTCCGGTCCTCGGCCGCCGTTCCCACCGGTGCCCCGGCGGGGTCCGGGGAACGCCTGTTCCCGGTCGCCGTCACCTCCGCCGTCGCCGCGGTCGGCCCGGCCAGCCCCCGCCGTCGCCGCGGTCGGCCCGGCCCGCACTCGGCGGCAGCCCGGCGCGGGCGGCGAACCGCCGCCGGACCGGCCGTCGCCGCCCGCTTCGAGGCCCGGACGGTGAGAGCCCGGCGGTGCCGTCCGGAGGGCTCGGGCCGTTCCGCCCGTTTCCCGGCGGCCGCCGGCCCGGCGGGCTCGACATCCACCGCACGGTCCCGCTCGCCGAGCCCCGGGGCTCCCTCAGGCCCAGGGCTCCCCCACGCCCGGGGCTCCCCGGGCCCGGCGGTCCACGCTCGCCCTCTTCGTGCGGGACGAGCGGTCCGGGCGGGTCCCTCGCCGCCTCAGCACGAGGCCGTCAGGCGGAAGGCGTCCAGGGCCAGCGTCATCTCCGTGAGGTCCCTCGGCCGGGACAAGGACCGGGACGTCAGCTGCTCCAGGCGGCGCAGCCGGTTGAAGACCGTGTTGCGGTGGCAGTAGAGCCGAGCCGCCGCCCGGCCCGCCGAACCCTCGCACTCCAGCCAGACGTCCAGTGTCTCCAGCAGGATCGCGCGGTCGGCCGGGTCCAGTTCCAGCAGGCTGCCCAGGACGTCCGTCACCAGCAGGCCGGCCAGCTCCGGCTGTCCGACCACCAGGGCGCCCGCCATCCGGCGGTCCAGCCGGACGATCTGCCGTGAGTCCGGCGGGCTGGTCCGCAGGGCCAGCTCCGCGAGCCTGCGTGCTCGCCCCAGCTCCGCGAGACCCGTCACCACCGGGCTGATCCCTCCGGGTCCCGGGCAGCGCCCGTCGAGCAGTTCGGACAGCGCGTCCAGACCGATGCCCTCCGCCAGCGACACCACCCCGATCTCGCAGTCCGCGCCCATCCGCCACAGGAACCGCGCGCCCGCCCCCTGCACCCGGCGGTGGAAGGGCTCGGGGGCCTCCCGCCGGTCGTGCCGCAGCACCACCACCGCGTACCGGCCGTGCTCCGGCAGATCCAGGCCGGCCGCCGCCCGCGAGGTCACCTCCGGCGAACACCGGCCTTGCAGCAGTGCGTCCAAGAGGGCCTGGAGCTGCTCGTCGGTACGCCGCCGCAGCTCCCGCTCCGTCGCCCGGTACGCCTCCGACGCGGTGTCCGCCTGCGCGTCCACCGCCTGCCAGACCATGGTCGCCGACTGGGTCAGCACCGCCAGCCTCGACGGGAACGCCGCCGCGTCCTCGACCAGCGCCTCCCACACCAGATGACCGGCGTGCCGGTAGGCGTGCACCAGCAGCTCCAGCGGCATCCCCTGCTCGGCACGCCGCCGCCCCAACTCGTCGGCGTGTTCCAGGTCCCGACGCGGTGAGTCCCGCGGTGCCGAGATCATCTCGATCCCGATCCGCAGCGCCTCGTGGGCCTCACGCCAGTGCTGGTCGTACGGCACGATCCGGCCGTACGCCGGTTCGTACTCGTGCAGTTCTCTCAGGTGCTCGTCCACCAGCTCGGGCAGCCGCTCCAGAAGCGCCGTACACGCCTCGGCCAGCAGCTTCCAGTCATCGCCGGTCCGTGGTCTGCGCCGTCCCATGCCGGGAGGATGCCACCCCGTCCCCCTTCCCGACAGGCCCCTGACACGCGGTGTTGTGCGCGTGCACAACCCGTCCCGGCGCCCGCTGGTCACCGGCAGCGTTTCGGCCGCCGCACGTGGACGGGCGGCCACCGCGGTGCTGGGGTGATCGCCACTGAACAGGCCACGGAAGGGGAACCATGGGAGGGACCGGACTCGCCCTCGAGGTCACGGACCTGTCGGCGGGATACGGACCGGTACGCGCCCTGCGGCGGGTGTCGCTCACCGTGCCGGAGGGCGCCGTCGTCACCGTTCTCGGCGGCAACGGCGCGGGGAAGTCCACTCTGCTGAGGGCCGTCTCGCGCACGCTGTCGTTCCACGGCGGGGCCGTCACCTCCGGCTCCGTCGCCTTCGGCGGGCGGCCGATCGGCGCGCTCGCGCCGGACCGGGTCGTCGCCGCCGGGATCTCCCAGGTGCCGGAGGGGCGGCAGGTCTTCGCCCGGATGACCGTGGAGGACAACCTGCGGGCGGGGGCGCTCGGCGCACGGGGAGACCGGAGGGCGAAGGCCTCGGCCCTGCGACGGGTCCACGAACTCTTCCCCGTGCTCGCCGACCGGTCCCACCAGCGCGCCGGGCTGCTGTCCGGCGGTGAACAGCAGATGCTCGCCGTCGGACGCGCGCTGATGGCCTCGCCGAAGCTGCTCCTCCTCGACGAGCCCTCGCTGGGCCTCGCCCCGCTCATGGCGGCCCGGATCGCCGACACGATCCGCGAGATCAACGCCCAGGGCACCGCCGTCCTCCTCGTCGAGCAGAACGCGGCGCTCGCGCTGCGGCTCGCCGACCGGGCGTACGTCCTGGAGGTCGGCGAGGTCTCCCTCTCCGGCCCGGCCGCCGAACTCGCCGCCTCCGACGAGGTGCGGCGGCGCTATCTGGGCGTCGTCGACGAGGCCGCGGACGCGGACGCCTCGGACGCCGCCGTCGCGCACCCCGTCCTCGCCCGCTGGGAGGAGATCCGATGAGTGAGCCCGCCACCCGGGGCCCGGACCCCGGTGGTCCCGCGAAGCCGCCCGCCGCGCCCGGCGAGGGCACCGCGGCGGACGCCCGGTCCGCGGAGGTCCCCGCCCCGGAAGGGCCCGTCCCCGCGAAGGCCCACGCCGCCGTCCCCGCCCTCGACGTCCGTGACGTCACCGTCCGCTTCGCGGGGCTCACCGCCCTCGACGCGGTCTCGTTCACCGTCCGTCCCGGCACCGTGCACGCCGTCATCGGCCCCAACGGAGCCGGCAAGTCCACCTGTTTCAACGTGCTCTCCGGCGTCTACCGGGCGACGTCGGGAAGCGTCCGGCTCGGCCCGCACGAACTCACCTCCCTGCCTCCGCACAAGATCGCCGGACTCGGTGTCGCCCGCATCTTCCAGAACCTCGCGCTGCCGCCCCGCGCCACCGTCGAGGACAGCCTGCTGCTCGGCCGTCACCGGCTGACCCGTACCGGTTTCCTCGCCGCCGGGCTCCGGCTGCCCTCCGCCGCCCGCGAGGAAGCCCGCCACCGCGCCCGCGTCCGCGAGATCGCCGCCTTCGTCGGCCTGGAGAAGCAGCTCGCGCAGCCCGCCGGATCCCTCCCCTACGGACAGCAGAAGCTCGCCGAACTGGCGCGCGCCCTCTGCATGGAGCCCTCGCTGCTGCTCCTCGACGAGCCCGTGGCCGGGATGACCTCCGACGAGCGCCGGCGTACCGCCGCCGTCATCGCCGGCGTCCGCGACAGCCTCGGCATCTCCGTCGTCCTCGTCGAGCACGACATGGGAGTGGTGATGCGGCTGGCCGACTCCGTCACCGTCCTCGACTTCGGCCGCCGGATCGCCGACGGCGCTCCCGGCGACGTCCAGAACGACCCCGCGGTCGTCCGCGCCTATCTCGGAGAGGAGACCGCCGGATGACCACCTTCGCCGAACTCCTGCTCAACGGCGTCTCGTTGGGATCCGTATACGCTCTCATCGCCCTCGGTTTCGTGGTGATCTTCCGCGCCACCGAGGTCGTCAACTTCGCCCACGCCTCCCTGCTGCTCGCGGGCGGCTACGTGACCGCCGTGCTCCACGAGAGCATCGGCTTCTGGCCGGCGCTGCTGGCCGGGATCGGCGGCGCGGCCCTGGTCGGCGCCGGTGTCGAGTTCCTCGTCATGCGCCGCTACCGCGGCTCCGACCAGAGCGTCCTCGCCATCGTCACCATCGGCGTCGACATCCTGCTGGCCACCGAGCTGACCCGCCGCATCGGCACCGACATCCTGTCGCCCGGCGACCCGTGGGGCGACGCCGTCGTCACCGTCGGCCCGGTCACCCTGGCGCAGACCCGCATAGCGGCCTTCCTCGTCGCCGCACTGCTCATCACCGCCTTCCTGCTCGCCTTCCGCCACACCTCCTGGGGCGTCGCCATGCGCGCCGCCGCCGAGAACCAGGAGACCGCCGCCCTCATGGGCATCCGGCTCGGCCGGGTCTCGCTCGGCGCCTGGGCGGTGGCCGGCGGCCTCGCCGCCGTCGCCGCGCTCTTCCTCACCGTCTTCCCGACCCCGGGCCTGGAACGGACCACATCCCTCGCCGCGATGAAGGCCTTCCCGGCCGCCATCCTCGGCGGGCTCGACTCCACCACCGGCGCCCTCGTCGGCGGCCTGCTCGTGGGGGTCACCGAGTCCCTCGCCACCGGTTACCAGGGCGATCTGACCTTCCTCGGGCGCGGCATCGGCGATCTCGCCCCGTACCTGGTGATGGTCGCGGTCCTGCTCCTCCGCCCCGCCGGACTCTTCGGCACGAAGGAGCTGTCCCGTGTCTGACGCGCTTCCCCGCCGGAGCACGGCCGTCCTCGCCCGGCCCCGTGTGTACGGGTGGGCCGCCGCCGGGCTCGTGCTCGTCGCCTTCCCCTTCTACCTGGACCGGTTCTGGCTCCAGGCCGGGCTCTTCGCCATGGCCGCCGCGATCGGCGCCATCGGCATCAACCTGCTGACCGGAGCCACCGGCCAGCTCTCGATGGGCCACGCCTTCTTCCTCGCCGTCGGCGCTTACGGCTACTGCGTCTTCGCCGGGGACGGGACGGACGGGCTCACCGGCCTCGGCCTGCCCGGCTGGCTCGCCGCCGTCCTCGCCGTCGCCCTCGCGGGTGCGGCCGGCGGGCTGTTCAGTCCCATCGCCGGTCGGCTGCGGGGGGCCTACCTCGGCATCGCGACCCTCGCGCTGATCTTCATCGGACAGCACGTCCTGTTCAACGCCCACGGCCTCACCGGTGGCTTCAACGGCCGCGCCGTGCCCCCGCTGAACCTCTTCGGCATCGCCTTCGACGACAGCGAACTACTGGTCGCCCGGGTCCCGTTCGGTTCCGCCGAGAAGCTCTGGTACCTGGGGCTCGTCCTCCTGCTCGCGGGCGTCCTCTTCGCTCGCGGCGTCCTCCGCGGCCGTCCCGGCCGAGCCATGAACGCGATCCGGGACCACCGGATCGCCGCCGGCGTCATGGGCATCCCCGTCGCCCGCTACCGCGCCGCCGTCTTCGTCCTGTCGTCCATGTACGCGGGACTGGCGGGGGTCCTGCTCGCACTGGTCTTCCAGCGCACCGTGCCGGAGTACTTCGGCATGCTGCTCTCCCTCGAATACCTGGCCATGATCGTCATCGGCGGTCTCGGTTCGGTCGCCGGGGCGGTGGTGGGCGGCGTCTTCGTCTCCCTGCTGCCGCAGCTCCTCAACCGGTACAGCGACGCGCTGCCCCTGGTCTCCGCCCCCGGCACGGGCGGGATCACACCGGGGGAGGCCGCCCGCTATCTCTACGGCGCCGCCGTCGTCGCGGTGGTGCTCTTCCTGCCCGGCGGCCTGGTCCGGCTCGCCGCCCGGTCCCGCGGGCGGAACGCCCGACCCTCGCACTCCTCTGGGGAGGAACGATGACCCACCGACGCCAGGCCCCGAGAACCACGGCCGCCGCGCTCGCCGCCGCCCTCGTCGTGCTGACCGCCGCCGGCTGCAGCTCCAAGGCCACGTCCACCGACGCGGCGAACACCGGGGCGGACGGGGTGAAGTCCGGCACGGGCGTCACCGACAAGACCATCACGGTCGGTGCGCTCACCGACATGACGGGCGTGTACGCCACGCTCGGCAAGAGCGTCACCCAGGCACAGCAGTTGTACGTGAAGCAGGTCAACGCGGCCGGCGGGATCTGCGGCCGGCAACTGGAGCTGACGGTCCGCGACCACGGCTACGACCCGCAGAAGGCGCTCTCCGCCTACACCGAGCTGGAGCCGAAGGTCGCCGGTTACATGCAGTTCATCGGCTCTCCGTTCGTCGCCGCCGTGAAGCAGCGCGTCGACGCCCTGGACAAGGGGGTGGTGCTGCCGCAGGCCTGGTCGGCCTCACTGCTCGGCTCCCCGTACATCCGCGTCCTCGGCTCCACGTACGACATCGAGACGATCAACGCCGTCGACTTCCTGGTGAAGGAGAAGGGACTGAAGGCGGGCGACAAGCTGGGCCACGTCTACTTCGAGGGCGACTACGGCGAGAACGCGCTGGCGGGGTCGAAGTACGCGGCCGGGAAGGCGGGGCTGACGGTCGTGGAGCAGAAGGTCAAGCCCACCGACAACGACATGTCGGCGCAGGTGGCGGCGTTGAAGCAGGCGGGCGTCAAGGCCGTCGTCGTCAGCACGGGCCCGCGGCAGGCCGCCTCTCTGGTCGGCGTCGCGGCGGCGGCGAA
Source organism: Streptomyces sp. NK15101 (assembly GCF_020400725.1). Taxonomy (GTDB): domain Bacteria; phylum Actinomycetota; class Actinomycetes; order Streptomycetales; family Streptomycetaceae; genus Streptomyces. The sequence goes on from NZ_JAINVG010000009.1 coordinate 68,628, forward strand.
GTTCCTGGTGCCGGTCATCGGCAACAACTCGGCCTTCGCCCCCCAGCTGCTGGGCACCCAGGCCGGGCCGGCGCTGGAGAAGATGTACTGGTTCGCCTCTCCGAGCCTTCCGATCGGCGCCGACACCCCGGCCGCGAAGAAGCTCGTCGCCGACTACAAGGCCGCGTACCCGAACGACAGCCTCGACAACGGCATCGTGGCCGGCTGGACGGCGGCCGGCGTCTTCGGGGAGGCGCTGAAGAAGGCGTGCGACGCCAAGGACCTCACCCGGGAGGGCATCGACAAGGCCCTGCTGACCCTGAACGCGTACGACGCCGGGTTCGGGACGCACGACTTCAGCGACCCGGAGGCGCCGTCCTCGCGCGAGTCCGTCATCCTCCAGCCGGACAAGTCCGTCCCCGGCGGCATGCGGACCGTCCGTGAGCCGCTCGTCTCCGAGGCGGCGAAGGGCTTCACGCCGAAGGCCGGCTGAGCGCACGTCACCGCGGCGTCCGGCCCGCCGGCCGGGCCGGTACTCCTTCCGGATTCCCGACCCGCCCGGCGGGGCGTCCCCCGCGCGAGGCGGGCACGGCGGAGGCCGGGTCCCGCGCCGCGCCCGCCGGGGAGGGAACGCTTTCAGCAGCCGGCGGACCACTGGTGGGAGCCGCCCTGGTCGTTGGCGCCGGCGTCGTGACCGACCTCCTGCCCGGGGGCCAGGCAGAGGGTGACCCTGCCGAGGTGCTGGCGGCCCTCGTAGACCTTGACGTGGTCGGGCACACCCGGGCCGGAGACGCCGTGGTTGGCCCAGGAGGAGTCCTGCTTGAACATGTCGCCCTCCCACCAGCTGTCGTCACCGCTGTGCTCGATCTTCAGGCCGTCGAAGTCGGCGTGGGTCCAGACACAGAAGTAGCCGCTGCGGCAGTCCGCCGCCTCGGCGGCGGCCGAGGTGGCGAGGATCCCGGCGGTGGGGATCAGGACGGTGGCGAGGAGGGTGGTCAGGCGCTTCATGCGGGTGGGTTTCCTTTCGGTGGCGGGGTCTTGAGCACAGCGGTGGCTTCGGCGAGGGCGTGGGCACGCAACCGCTCCCATCGGGCGATCTCGGTGCGGTGGCGGGCCCGGACCTCGGTGAGGTCGCGGTGGGTGTGGGCGGCCTCGGGGCCGAGGTTGTTGACGACGACCGAGACGCGGAACCACCCGGGCTGGTCGCCGTAGAGCCGCTGTTGCGCGGCGGCAAGACAGCCGTCGGTGTGGGCGCGTACGACGTAGCCGGTGGGGAGCGGGAGGGACAGTTCGGCCGGGCCGGAGCCGAAGAGCGCCGCGTCGACCTTCCGGTCGTCCGTGCCCGGCGGCCGGCTCCTCCCGGCGCGGGGCGGGACGAGTCCCTGGCGGGCCAGGCAGGCGTCGGTGAGGCGCTGGGTGGCGGCCTTGATCAACTCGTCCGGATCCGGGGCGGGTTTCGAGGCCCGTGCCGCACAGCCGGTCAGGACCGCGCAGGCCAGGACCGCCGCGGTGGCCGGCAGCCGTGCGGGCCGGGACGGCCGGCGACGCGTCCGGGCGGGCGATTCCTTGATCACATCCATGGTGTCTAGTCGCCGGAGCCCACCGCGCGACAGGGTGACGGCCCGGTCTCACCCGACCGGGTGCTCCTTTTCACCCTGGGGGGTCTTGTTGCGCGGAGCCCCGGGCGCGAACCTCACCGGCTGACTCGACCGTGTCCGCGGCTTGCTCGTCCGCATCACCGACCGTCGAAGCGGAGGGAAACCTTCCATGCGCGTGGCGCGTCCCTCACCGGCATGCAGACACGACGTGACCCGCCCTGGACAGCCGGCTGCTCGACACTTCTCGCGGGAGCAGCGGCCGGTTACGGTGCCCACCGGCTGTCCCGGGCGGCACGACGGACATGCGCGGTCGTCCTTCGCGAACACCCGAGCCTGTTCGACTGGTGGACCTGGGAAGCGCCGCTCACCGTCATCGCCGCGACTTTCACGGGACTTGCGGCATGGGCGATGCCCGCCCTGCTGCTCCCGCGCACCACGCCCCGAGCCCTGCGCGTGATCGCCCCCGGCGCTGCCCTCGTGATCGCCCTGACGGCCCTTGCCCTGGTCCACTTCGCCTGGCTGGGCACACCGCTCGGAGTCGGCAACGACACGAACGGCGGCTGCGCCCCCGACAACGTTCCCGCCTGGTGGCCTCACTGGCTACCCGCCTGATGTCGCCCTGCCCCCCCGTAGCGGCACGCGATCGTTCGTCGTCGAGCGTTCGGTGGGCCGCGCGGCGCTTCCCGCGGCACCGGGAAGCGGCCGGCCTCCGCTCGGGTCGGTACGACCGGACCGCCGGGATTCGGCCCGGACGGCTGGTCCTCGGCCGGAAGGCGGGCGGGGCGTCGGCGCGGGACTCCCGACGTGCCTCGTGTCTTGCGGGTTCGCCGATGAGGCGCGGTGGGACAGTGGAGTCCGACGGCCGGTCGGCCGGATCGCGGCCGGACCTCCTCGACGCCCGGACTCGAACAGGAGCTCTTGATTGCGCTTCTACGCCCAGACACCCGCACGCCGAAACCTTCAGGTGCTCGCGGACCTGATCGCCGTGGCCCTGATCGCCGCCGCCGTGTGGGCGGCCTTCGCCGTCCGCAGGGCGATCCTGCTGCTGGCCGAACCGGGCCGCAAGGTGGAGAGCGCCGGCGACAGCCTCGCCGAAGAACTCGGCAACGCGGGGGACGCGGCATCGGACGTGCCGCTCATCGGCGACATCCTGAAGAAGCCGCTCCAGTCCGCGGCCGACGCCGGCTCCGGCTTCGCCGACGCGGGAGTGTCGCTCCAGGAGACCGTCCACCAGGTCGCCGATGTGGTCACGACGGCCCTCGTCCTCGTCCCGGTGCTCTTCGTGCTGCTGCTGTGGCTCCCGCCGCGGCTGCTCTGGATCCGGCGCAGCAGCACCCTGCGCCGCCTCGCGGAGGCTCCCGGAGGCGCGGACCTGCTCGCCCTGCGCGCCCTCACCGGTCCTCCGGGCGCGCTCGCCGGGCTCCCGGCCCCACCGGGCGGATGGGCCGACGCCTGGCGTCAGGGGGACCGGCAAGCCGTCACCGACCTGAGCAGGATCGCCCTCGACCGCATCGGACTCCGGCCCTGACGCGGGGGTCCCACTCCTTCGGCGTGGGGCCCCCAAGCGGCGGAACGGACGGCCGCCCGTCGTGGGGCGCGCCGGTCGTGGGGCATACGCCGCACGGCCAGGACGCCGCGGCCTTTCCGGTCGCGGTCACCGCGCGTCCCGGTCGGCAGGAGACCGACCGGGACGCGGCCGAGTGGACGCCGCACCGCCCGGGACGCACTTCCGGTACCCCTCCGAGCGGGTCGGCACCGGACTTTGCCGGACGTCCCGTGCGGGGCCGGCTTCCGTCCCCTGGCGACGCGTGGTGCGTCAGGCGTTGACGAAGTCGCGCACCTGCCCGTAGACGGTCGGATCCGAACCGATGGCGGTGTGACCGAGGCAGGCGGTCTGGGTGTTCCTCGCGCCGCTCAGAGCGACGCTGCTGTCGGGGTTGATGACCGTGTCGCAGGGCGACCACCAGGTGCCGTAGCGCGGGTCGCCCGGGGTCTCGTCACCGGCGTTCAGCGAGGCGAGGAAGGCGGAGCCGATGCGCATCTCGAGGCAGGAGGTGTAGGCGCACCCGTTGGCCCAGTCGGTGCCGTGGTTGGGACCGGCCAGCGAGACCCAGGCGTCGATCTTTCCGCTGCCGCCCAGGTTCTTGGCGTAGTAGCGGCTGGAGAGCCCGCCCATGGAGTGGCTGACGATGTCGACCTTGGACGCGCCGGTGGCCGCGAGCAGGCGGTCCACCTCGGCGGCCAGCTGCTGGGCGGTGGTGGCGTTGGACTGTCGCCAGTCGTAGCTCCACTGGTCCAGGTGGGACGAGGGCCAGCCGTCGGCCCGGAAGTCGTCGGCCATGGTGTTCCAGTAGGAGCCCGACGAACTGTATCCGTGGACGAACAGGACGGGGTTGCTGGACGGCCCGAAGGCGGATGTTCCGGCGGCGTGGCCCGGGGCCGCGGACGTGAGTGCCAGCAGGGCGCCGGCGAGGGCGGCGAGCACGTACTTCTTCAAGGCGTACCTCTGGGTGATCGGCTCGGTGGGGGGCGGCGCGAGCAGAGGTTACTCCCTGGTAGCCGCGCCGGGTCAATGGCCCTTCAGGGATCGATACCAGCCCTTGACCTGCGGTTTCGCTCCACCTCGTAGCGTTTGTGCGGCACCGGAGGCCCCGGCCGCCCCGCATCCCGACCGCGCGTCAGGAAGCCGCGGACCGCGCCGGGGTGCCGACCTCGGCCGGACCCTCCGGCCGGATGACACGGATGGGTAACGGAACCCCCGACGGCTTGTCAGTACAATTTCACATTACTATGTTACGGGTCACATTCCACTCAGCCCTCTGGCTGTCCGCTTCGCACCCGGAGTGACCCCTCATGAACAAGCGCACGCGCACCTCCCTGGCCACCGCCCTCGTGGCGACGCTCGCCCTCGGCGTCACGGCGTGTTCCGGCGGGAAGGAAGCCGGCGGCGACCGGAACCGGAAGAACCCCGTCACGGCCAACAACGGCGCGACGGTCGGCGGGACTCCGCAGAAGGGCGGCACCCTGACCGTCCTGTCCAACCAGGACTTCACCCACCTCGACCCCGCCCGCAACTGGGTGATGGGCGACATGGACTTCGGCACGCGCCTCCTCTACCGCACCCTCGTCACCTACAAGGCCGAACCGGGCGCCAAGGGCGGCGACCTCGTCCCAGACCTGGCCGAGGACCTCGGCACTCCGTCCAACGGGGCGAAGACCTGGACCTTCCGGCTGAAGCAGGGCCTGAAGTACGAGGACGGCACCCCCATCACCGCCCGGGACGTCAAGTACAACGTCGAGCGGTCCTTCTCCCCCGACCTCCCCGGCGGCCCCGACTACGCGGCCCGCTACCTCGCCGGCGCCGAGGGCTACCAGGGCCCGGCGGGAGGCGAGCACCTCGACTCCGTCAGGACTCCGGACGACCACACGATCGTCTTCGAACTGCGCAAGCCCTTCGCCGAGTTCCCCTACGCCACGGTGCTGCCCACCTTCGCCCCGGTGCCCCGGGCGAAGGACAAGGGCCCCCAGTACGACAACCGGCCCTTCTCCTCCGGCCCGTACAAGATCGAGTCCTACGCCCGCGACAAGCAGCTCGTCCTGGTGCGCAACACGCACTGGGACGCCGGGACCGACACCGTGCGCAAGGCGTACCCGGACCGGATCGTCGTGACGATGGGACTGAAGGGCAACCAGATCGACGACCGGCTGATCGCGAGCGCGGGCGCGGACGCGTCGGCGGTGTCCTGGGGCAAACTGCGTCCCGAGTCCACCCCGAAGGTGCTCACCAAGGCCGACGTCAAGGCGCGGCTGCTCGCCGAGTCGACCAACTGCACCGAGATGGTGCAGATGCACACCGGCCGCGCCCCCTTCGACGACGTGAGGGTCCGCCGGGCCGTGCAGTACGCGCTGGACCGCGAGGCCCTCGTCACCGCCTCCGGCGGACCCGCGCTGAACGACGCGGCCACCGCCCTCATGCCCGGCTCCCTCTTCCAGGGCGGCAAGCAGCCCGACACCCTGGGGATACCGCTGACGGGTGACGTCGCCAAGGCCGAGCAGCTCCTGAAGGAGGCCGGCAGGCCCGACGGGCTCTCCACCGGCATCACCGTCTCCAACGGCGACAAGGCCGTCGGCGAGGCGATCCAGCAGTCCCTCGGCCGGGCCGGCATCAAGGTCACCATCGAGACCGTCGACCCGTCCGCGTTCTACGACACCATCGGGGACACCGAGAACCGCACCGACCTCGTCTACACCGGATGGTGCCCGGACTACCCCTCCGGGTCGACCTTCCTGCCCTTCGTCTTCGACGGCCGCTACATCAAGGAGAAGGGCAACTCGGGCAACCACTCCCTCTTCCGGGACCGGGCCACGATGAAGCGGATGGACGAGATCGCCGCCATGGCCGACGCGGCCCGGGCGAACAAGGCCTGGCAGACGCTGGACGGGGAGATCCTCGCCAAGGCCCCCACGGCGCCCGCCGTCATCGAGCGCATGCCGCTGCTGCTCGGCACCAACATCGCCGGCGCCTTCGGACACACCTCCTTCGGCGGCCAGATCGACTACGCGACGGTCGGCCTCAAGGACCCGGCGAAGAGCGGGAACTGAGGAACCACCAGTCATGTCGACCATTTCTCCGACCTCACGCGCGGGCAGCGGTCCCTGGCGACTCGCCCGCGCGGAACTGCGCCGCCGCCCCTCGGTGAAGGTGTCCCTCGCCGTCGTCACGCTCTTCGCGGTCATGGCCGTGGCCGCCCCGCTGCTCAGCGCGCTGGGCGGCTGGGGGCCCGAGGAGTTCGACAAGAGCGCCGTCGATCCGTATCTGGGAGGCCTGCCCGTCGGACCGCTCGGCGGCGTCTCGGCCGAACACTGGCTCGGCGTCGAACCCGTCACCGGCCGCGACCTGTTCGCCCGGGTCGTGCACGGCGCCCAGGTCTCCCTGCTCATCGCCTTCGCCGCGACGGCCATCGTCGTCGCCGCCGGGACCGCGGCCGGGATCGCGGCCGGCTACTTCGGCGGCCGCACCGACAGCGCCCTCTCCCGCCTGATGGACCTGACGATGTCCTTCCCCTCCCTCATCTTCATGATCGCGATGATGTCGGTGGCGCGGGACGTCAACCGGATCGTCCTGATGACCCTGGTCATCGGCCTGTTCGGCTGGCCCGGCATCGCCCGCGTCGTCCGCGGCCAGACCCTCTCGCTCAAGCACCGCGAGTACGTCGACGCCGCCCGCGTCGGCGGCTCCGGCCCCTGGCGGATCCTGACCCGCGACATCCTCCCCGGCGTCGCCGGGCCGGTCATCGCCTACACGACCCTGATCGTCCCCGGCATGATCGCCACCGAGGCGGCCCTCAGCTATCTGGGCGTCGGCGTCCGTCCGCCGACGCCCTCCTGGGGCCAGATGATCGCCGAGAGCGTCGCCTTCTACGACACGGATCCCATGTACTTCGTCGTCCCGAGCCTCTGCCTCTTCCTCACGGTGCTCTCGTTCACGCTGCTCGGCGACGCGCTGCGCGACATCCTCGACCCGAGGGGAAGCCGCACGTGATCCTCTACCTGGCCCGCCGGCTGCTCGGCGTCGTCGCCGTCCTCGTCGCCATCGCCGCCGTCACCTTCACCATCTTCTACGTCCTGCCCTCCGACCCCGCCGCCGCGGCCTGCGGAAAGTCGTGCAGCGCCGAGCGCCTGGAGGCCATCCGCGCCCACATGGGCCTGGACCAGCCGCTGTGGCGGCAGTTCGCCGACTTCACCGCCGGGATTCTCACCGGCCGCACGGTCGGCTCCGGCCCGTACGCGCTGAACTGCGACTTCCCCTGCCTGGGCTACTCGTACGAGAACAGCCAGCCCGTCTGGGACCTGCTCGTCGACCGGCTCCCGGTCTCCGCCTCCCTCGCCCTCGGCGCCGCCGTGCTCTGGCTGCTCCTCGGACTCTCCGCGGGCGTCGCGGCGGCCCTGCGCAAGGACAGCCTCACCGACCGCGTCCTCATGGTCGGCGCGGTCGCCGCCGCCTCCCTGCCCGTCTACTTCACCTCGGTCATGCTGATCTACGGGCTGATCCGGGTGGCCGGACTGCTGCCCTATCCGCAGTACACGCCGTTCGGCACCGACCCGCTCGACTGGGCCGCCAACCTGCTGCTGCCCTGGCTGGCGCTCGCGATCCTGTACGCCGCCATGTACGCCCGCCAGAGCCGCAGTTCGATGATCGAGACCATGGCGGAGCCGTACATCCGCACCGCCCGCGCCAAGGGACTCCCCCGCCGCACGGTCGTCGTCAAACACGGGCTCCGCGCCGGCATGACCCCCGTCCTCACCATCTTCGGCATGGACCTCGGCGGTCTTCTCGCCGGCGCCGTCATCACCGAGTCCATCTTCGGACTCCCGGGCGTCGGCCGGCTGTTCTACGGCGCGCTCTCCACCGGCGACCAGCCCGTCATCCTCGGCGTCACGCTGCTCGCCGCCACCTTCATCGTCGTCGCCAACCTGGCCGTCGACCTGCTGTACGCCGTCGTCGACCCGCGAGTGAGGTACTGATGGCCGACTCCGCACCCCTGTTGTCGGTACGGGACCTCACGGTCACGTTCCCGACGAAGCACGGCCCCGTCCGGGCGGTCGACTCCCTCGCCTTCGACGTGCCGCGCGGCCGGACCCTCGGCATCGTCGGCGAGTCCGGATCCGGCAAGTCCGTCACCTCGCTCGCCGTCATGGGCCTGCACACCGGCGCGGACGTCACCGGTTCCGTCGTCCTGGACGGGCAGGAGCTGATCGGCCTCTCCGACCGCGCGCTCAACAGACTGCGCGGCCGGAAGATGGCGATGATCTTCCAGGACCCGCTCTCCAGTCTGCACCCGTACTACACCGTCGGGGAGCAGATCGCCGAGCACCACCGGGTCCACTTCGGCTCCGGTCGCAGGGCCGCCCGCGCGCGGGCCGTCGAGGCCCTCGCCGAGGTCGGCATCCCCGAGCCGCGGCGCCGGGCCGGCGAGTACCCGCACCAGTTCTCCGGCGGGATGCGCCAGCGCGTGATGATCGCCATGGCGCTGGCCTGCGAACCGGACCTGCTCATCGCGGACGAGCCGACGACCGCGCTCGACGTGACCGTCCAGGCCCAGATCCTGGAACTGATCGCCCGCCTCCAGGAGGAACGGGGACTGGCCGTCGTCATGATCACCCACGATCTGGGCGTGGTCGCCCGGGTGGCCCACGACGTCCTGGTGATGTACGGCGGCCGGGCGGCCGAACAGGCCGCGGTGGACGCCCTGTTCACGGCCCCCGCTCATCCGTACACCCGGGGTCTGCTCGACTCGCTGCCCCGGCTCGACGACCCGGACGACGCGCCGCTGCGGGCGATCCCCGGCAGCCCGCCGTCCCTGCTCGACCCGTCACCGGGCTGCCCGTTCGCGCCCCGCTGCCCCCGCGCCGCCCGCGGCTCCGAGGAGGAGCGGTCGCGGTGCGCGGCCGAGCGGCCGGCGCTCGGCGGCCCGGAGGGACACCCGGTCGCCTGCCACTTCCCCGCGTACGAAGGCGTCGCCCCATGACCACCACACCCCCGCCCCTGCTCCGCGTACGGGACCTCGGGATGACCTTCCCCGGGCGCCGGGGCCGCTCGGCACCGATCCGGGCCGTCGACGGCGTCGGCTTCGACCTCGCGGCGGGCGAGACCCTCGGCCTCGTCGGCGAGTCCGGCTGCGGCAAGTCGACCACGGGCCGCGCGATCGTCCGCCTCCTCGAACCGACCGCCGGCTCCGTCTCGTACGACGGACGCGACATCAGCCACCTGTCCCAGCGGCAGCTGAAGCCGCTGCGCCGCGACATCCAGATGGTCTTCCAGGACCCGCACTCCTCCCTCAACCCACGGCAGACGGTGGCCCGGATCATCTCCGATCCCCTGCTGGTGCAGGGGAGCCCGGCGACGGAGGCGCGCAAGCGGGCCGTCGAGCTGATGGAGCTCGTCGGGCTCATCCCGGAGCACATCGACCGCTATCCGCACGAGTTCTCCGGCGGCCAGGCCCAGCGCATCGGCATCGCCCGCGCGCTCGCCACGAGCCCCCGGCTGGTCGTCGCGGACGAGCCCGTCTCCGCCCTCGACGTCTCCGTGCAGGCGCAGATCGTCAATCTGATGGAGCGGCTCCAGCGGGAGCTGGGCCTCGCCTATCTCTTCATCGCCCACGACCTGTCCGTGGTGAAACGGGTCTGCGACCGGGTCGCCGTGATGTACCTCGGCCGGATCGTGGAGATCGGGGACAAGGAGCGGGTGTACGGGGCGCCGGAGCATCCGTACACCCGGGCGCTGCTCTCGGCGGTGCCGCTGCCCGACCCGGCCGCCGAGCGGACCAGGGAACGGATCACGCTGCTCGGCGACCCCCCGAGCCCGGCCGCTCCCCCGCCCGGCTGCACCTTCCACCCCCGCTGTCCCAAGGCGCAGGCGATCTGCCGCACCGAGGCACCGGCCCTGCGGACCACCGCACAGGGCGAGGCCCGTCAGGTGGCCTGCCACTTCCCCGAGAGCGCCTGACACGCGGCCGGCATGCGGTGTGCCCCGGGACCGACCGGTCCCGGGGCACACCGCTGTCGACGGACCACCGCTCGGTGACGCGGACGGTCTCCCCGTAGCCGTCGGCGCGACCGCCCGTCCTCCGGTCGGCGGAGACTCCGGCGGCGTCGGGCGTACGGGTCAGGCGCCCGCCGCCACGGCCGTCAGCCAGGCGTTCCAGTCGGCCTCGTAGTCCAGCGAGGTGAGGAAGGCGCGGGCGGCGGTCCAGTTTCCGGTGCGGTAGTGGCCGAGCACGGTGGCGACGTCGGCGGGGTGGCGCTCGACCATGTAGCGGGCGGCGAGGTAGCCCCAGTTGTAGGTGCGGTTGACGTCGCTGTTGGCGTAGGTGGTGTCGAACAGCGTGCGCAGGGAGTACGTGTGCTTGCCGGCCTCGGCCAGCGCGTTGGTGTAGGGGATCCCGCGGTAGGAGTAGGAGACGTACTCCGCGATGCCCTCGCCCCACCACACGGTGGGGGTGGTCTGGCTGGCGCCGAAGTCGCCGTACAGGTCGTAACGGCCGTCGAGGTAGTGGGTGTACTCGTGGTTGAGGTTCCAGATCTGCCAGCCGGGGCTCACGTCGGTGCGCTCGTAGCAGATGAACCGGGGCTGGTTGCCCGGGCTGGAGGGGTCTCCCTCCAGGTACATGCCGCCGTTGTTGGTGTCGATGCCGTAGATCTTCCTCGCGTAGGCCTTGTAGTCGGCGCTCGAGTTGAAGACGTCGACCTCCAGGGTGGTGTTGTAGTCGTTCGCGACCGGTCCCGAGTCCTTGACCACGCCGTGGAAGTAGGCGTCCTGGCCGGTCAGGCTCGCGCAGGTCGCCGCCAGCTGAGCGGCTGTCATCTCCTGGGCACGTATGCGCAGCGACGGGTTGCAGTCGTGGACGATCGGCAGGATCCGTGACTCCAGCCCGCCGCCGGCGGTCGCGCCGGGAACGTTCTTGGCGTTTCCGTGGGCCGGGCGCTGGGCCGGGTCCGCGAAGACGTGTTCCGGCCGGGGGTCGGCCGGACCGGCCTGGGCGGCCTGGGCGGGAGCGGCCGCGACGGCGGCGACGAGCAGGGCGGTGGCGATGGCCATGGCGCGCAAGATTCACTCCTGGGAGGGAAGTTGGGAACCCGTCCGTGACGGGCTGCGCAGTAAAATGGCACATGTCACATGGCTTTTCAATATTGTTCACAAGGCCGTAGGGAGCCCGTTCGCCGTCCGACTCCGCCCCGGGGCAGGGGAATTGCAGGGGCCTGGCCACCGAGGGAACAGGGGACGCCCACAGCTCGTGGAGCGGCTTCGAGCGGCCGTCGGTCGAGCGGGACGGCACCGCCCGTACGAGGGCGAGGACATGGGGACGAAAACCGGCGCCGAGTTCGTCAGACCCGCCTACGGGGGCTTCGACCTGGTCTTCCTGGTCCTCGGCGAGGGCTGGACCTTCGGCGGTGTCGGTCGCTGATCGGCCGTTCGGAGGTCCGGGGTGCCCGCGCTTCGTGACGGGACATCAGGCCGCCGCGTACGCGGCGCATCACGGGGCGTTTTCCCGCTCCGAACCGGAGCGCTTCCTCCTCTTGGACGGCCTGGCGACTGCCCTTCGGCCCGTAAGCCGTCGGTCAGCCGGCGGCGCCGTCCTCACCTGTCCCGTCCGAAGGCAGCGCAGAGCCTGACGCGCAGCCTGCGGAAAGGGACCGGGGCGATCAGGAGGAGGAATCAGCACCGGCCGGCCCCACGGCGATCCGCGGCGCCCCCACTCCCCGAGCGCCTTCCGGGTCCGGTCCTGTCTGATGAAGGGATTGATTGCGAATGCACGTGTCCCAGCAGCTTGTCGGAAGCCGCGTGTCTAGGGTCGCTCTGCCCGTGTGTATCGCCTTCCCTCCCCGACGGAGTTCTCATGGTCACTTCCACGGAACCACCCACCCTCGTGCCCACGGAAAGGAGGAGCAAGGGCCGGATCGTCGTGGACTGGCTGACGACGACGGACCACAAGAAGATCGGGCACCTCTACCTGATCACCTCGTTCGTCTTCTTCCTGCTCGGTGGAATTCTCGCCCTGGTGATCCGGGCGGAGCTGGCGCGGCCGGGTCTGCAGATCGTCTCCCCCGAGCAGTACAACCAGGCGTTCACCCTGCACGGCACGGTGATGCTGCTGCTCTTCGCCACCCCCACCTTCGCCGGCTTCGCCAACGCGATCATGCCGTTGCAGATCGGGTCGCCCGACGTCGCCTTCCCGCGGCTGAACATGTTCTCGTACTGGCTGTTCCTCTTCGGCGGGCTGATCGCCTTCTGCGGCATCTTCACCCCGCAGGGCACGGCCGACTTCGGCTGGACCGCCTACACGCCGCTCAGCGGCGGGGAACGCACGCCCTACGTCGGCGGCGACATGTGGATCATGGGGCTCACGCTCGGCGGCTTCGGGACGATCCTCGGTGCGGTCAACTTCATCACCACGATCATCTGCATGCGCGCCCCGGGCATGACGATGTTCCGGATGCCGATCTTCACCTGGAACGTGCTGCTGACCTCGGTGCTCGTGCTGTTCGCGTTCCCCGTGCTGGCGGCGGCGCTGTTCGCGCTCGAGGCCGACCGGCAGTTCGGCGCGCACGTCTACGACCCGGCCAACGGCGGGGCGCTGCTGTGGCAGCACCTGTTCTGGTTCTTCGGCCATCCCGAGGTCTACATCATCGCGCTGCCGTTCTTCGGCATCGTCACCGAGATCCTGCCGGTCTTCTCCCGCAAGCCGATCTTCGGCTACGTGGGACTCATCGGCGCCACGATCGCCATCGCGGGCCTGTCGGTGACGGTGTGGGCGCACCACATGTTCGCCACCGGTGCGGTGCTGCTGCCGTTCTTCTCCTTCATGACCTTCCTGATCGCGGTGCCCACGGGGGTGAAGTTCTTCAACTGGATCGGCACGATGTGGAACGGCTCGCTCTCGTTCGAGACCCCGATGCTGTGGTCCATCGGATTCCTCGTCACCTTCCTCTTCGGCGGGCTGACCGGAATCATCCTGGCCTCGCCGCCGATGGACTTCCACGTCACCGACAGCTATTTCGTCGTCGCCCACTTCCATTACGTGGTCTTCGGAACGGTCGTCTTCGCGATGTTCGCCGGCTTCTACTTCTGGTGGCCCAAGATGACCGGCACCATGCTCGACGAAAGGCTCGGCAAGATCCATTTCTGGACGCTCTTCGTCGGCTTCCACACCACGTTCCTCGTCCAGCACTGGCTCGGGGCCGAGGGAATGCCCCGGCGGTACGCCGACTACCTGCAGGCCGACGGATTCACGACGCTGAACACCGTCTCCTCCATCGGCGCGTTCCTGCTGGGCATGTCCACCCTGCCGTTCTTCTACAACGTCTGGAAGACGGCCAAGACCGCCCCGCGGGTCACCGTGGACGACCCGTGGGGCTTCGGCCGCTCCCTGGAATGGGCCACCTCCTGCCCGCCGCCCCGGCACAACTTCCTCTCCATCCCGCGCGTCCGCTCCGAGTCACCCGCCTTCGACCTGAACTTCCCCAGCCTCGCGGCGCTCGACTACGGCCGGACGCACAAGCGGGACGTCATCGACGACCCCGGCGCCGCCCAGGGCCCGGAAGACGGCCGAGGGGCATGACCGTGCCCGGCCGTCGTGAGCACCAGGGCCTGCCGGGCCCGCCCGACCTCATGGCCGGGGCGGCCCGGCGTGACCTCGCGGCCGAAGCGGTCACGGGCATCGTGCGGCTCGAGGGGTACCTGCTCGCGCAGCGTGCGAGGACCGAGGCCGCCGAGGCCGGTGCCGCCTTCGCCCACCGGTTTCCCTGGCTGGGACCGGGCGAGGAGGCCGAGGTCGCCCGCGCCTTCGCCCAGGAACACCTGGCCGTACGCCGACGGATGCTCGAGGCCGCCGTCGCGCACGCGGAGGAACTCCGCCGGGAGTACGGCCGGCGCTACGCGTGCCTGCGCCGGCGTCTGGTCGGTACGGCTCTCGGCGTGGCCGCCGGCGCGGCGGCGGTGCTGTGGGTCGTCGCGGTCGCGCGGGGCGCCGGTTAGTCAGGTGCGGGGCGCCGCTTGGTCAGGTACGGGGCGCAGGTTGGTCAGGTACGGGGCGCAGGTCGGTCAGGTGCGGGGCGCAGGTCGGTCAGGTGCGGGGCGCAGGTCGGTCAGGTACGGCGTCTGCGGTCCGACCGCCAGATCAGCAAGGAGACCAGACTGAGGACGACCAGGGCACTGCCGGCCACGAGGGCCAGCACGCGGTCCGCCGTGTCCACGGCGGTGTTCTGGGCGTCCAGGACGAGCGGCGAGACGATCAGCCACGCGCCCGCCAGACCCACGACGGCATCGGATCGCAGGCTCCCGCCGCGATAGATGCGCCACCCCGCGGTGAACGCGACGACGAGCCCCACGAGCATCTCGTTGATCTGCGCGTCCTTGGGCCCTGCCTGCGTGGCCATCGGCACCAGCAACAGCAGCACCGAGACCGCCAGCATCAGCAGGCCCAGGATCTGATCGTGGGCCCCCTGGCGCAGCACATGAGCAGGGTCCGAGACGCGCGGCGTCAGACCCCGGTCGATCTGGATCACCATGGTTCGCCATCTCCCCGTGCCGATCTCGCGCGACCGGCCGTCGCACCTTCGCTCCCACCCCGTCCGGCTCGGGACCCCGCGTACGCGGCGAGGCGCAGCGCACGCAGGCGGTCGACGGGGTGGAAGCCGGGCAGGCAGTTCCGATAGGGGTCGAATCCGTGCCGAGCGGGCGCGTGCTCCTCACGGAAGAGGGTGAGCCGCGCCAGAGGCCGCCAGCCCGCAGGCGTCCCGACCCGTAGGTCGAACACGACGGGCCGTGAGGCCGCCGCCGCCCCCACCGCGGCCGGGTCGGCCGCGATCCGTGGGGAGTTCGGCACGGGAAACGCGGCCACGACGCCCTTCCCGGCACCCACGACATAGGACAGGAGCGTGGTGTACGGACCGGCGGTGGCGGACACGCGCGGAATCGGCACGTGCCGGGTCAGGCGACCGCGACCGCCGCTGGTGAGCAACAGCTCCAGGGAGCGCCCCGGTCCATCCGCGTCCTCCACCCGCAGCGCGAGCCCCAGCCCGTCGGGAAGCGGGCGGGGCAACCCGGCCGCCCGCGACCACCGTGCCGTCACCGGGTACGACGCGGGCCGGTCGAACCACGGCACGCCCCACCGGATCTCCTGGTCGGGCACGTCGAGGCGTCCCGCGAGCACCACGCCGTGGGGGTGCAGGGCGGGCCGGGCGCCCCGGCGACGGGCGACGGCCCGCGCCGCGCGGAAGACGACGCCCGCCTCGTCGGCGCCGACGCCGGCGTCCAAGCGGGCCGTGCCCGTGCGTCCGATGCCCGTACCGCTCGTTCTCATGCCCGCCGACTACCCCGGCCGCGCCGGTCGACTCGCCCGCGGTGCCTCCGAGTCGCCACGGCAGACGAGTGGGAGCGCTACGAGTTCACGCTGCTGCGCCGCACCACCGCGCCTGCCAGGCGGCGAACCGTCCTCGGCGGAGTCCAGAGGTCTCGACCGGATTTCCGCGCCGTGCGCGGTCACCCCTGGTCACCACTCGGGATGGACGTCGTGGCTGTCGTAGCGGGCACCGGTCGCGGTGATCCAGGGCCTGAAACGCCCGGGCCCCGAGCCCTCGTGCGCGTAGATCACCGGTTCCTCCGTCTCGTCGGTGACGATGACGGCTCCCGCCTTCTGCGCCCAGCGCAGGGCGTGCGTCCAGTGCCTGCCACGATGATCGGTGCGGTAGTCGGGGATCTTGCATTGAGCCATCGCTCTCACCGCCATGCCATGACGTCACCCGCCCGCCCGTGAGGAACGGGCGGGCGTCCGGCCGGCGCCGAACATGCGGAAATACCCCATCTGTGTATTTTTGAACATCTCGGTTCCGGGACCCTACCCGCAGGTACCGGCTCCGCTCCGCCACGCCCGATCACCGCAGCCTGGAGAAATGATGGCAGCGAGCGTCTCGGTCCTCCTCTACAGCAGCGACGCCGACACCCGGGCGCAGGTCCGTCTGGCCACCGGCCGCAGCCCCGCCCCCGACGTCCCGCCGGTCACGTTCGTCGAGTGCGCGACCCTTCCCGCGGTCCTGCGGGCACTGGACACGGGCCGCATCGACGCCTGCGTGCTGGACGGCGAGGCGGCCCCCGCAGGGGGCATGGGCGTGTGCCGGCAGATCAAGAACGAGGTCTTCCGGTGCCCGCCGGTCCTGCTCCTGATCGGCCGGCCCCAGGACGCCTGGCTGGCCACCTGGAGCCGCGCCGACGCCGTGATCACCCTGCCGGTGGAGCCGATGGGATTCGCCGCGGCCCTCGCCGCGCTGCTGCGCGCGCCGCATTAGACCGACGGCTCGCGAACGCGGCCGGGGAGCCCGCCCGATCCGGCGCCCCTCCCTGCGCACTGCGCAACATTCACCCATTTCGTCTATTTATGCCGGATTTATGGGTAAGCGGTGGGTGAACATCCTTCGGAGGTCATCATGGCATCAACTCATCGCGCACCCATCGAAGAACATCCGGACCTGATGGAACTGCGCGCCCGGCACGACAGGGCCGCCGTCACCCCGCGAGCCCAGATGATCGAGGCCCTCGCCCTGGTCACCGGTCTCTTCCTGGCCGCGTCCCCCTGGATCGTGGGCTTCAACGGCTTCACCACACTGGCCGTCACCAACCTCATCGCCGGACTCGCGTACATGCTGCTCCTCGGCGGCCTCGGCACCTCGTACGAACGCACCCACTCCATGGCCTGGGCCGCGGCCGTCATCGGCATCTGGACCTGCGTCGCCCCCTGGGTCGTCGCGGGCGACGTGGCCCACACCCGCTCCATCACCAGCAACCTCATCACGGGAGCCATCGCCACCCTCCTGGCTCTCGCCGCCGCGTCCGCGGCCCGCGACCGCACCGGCACCCGGCGCGGTTCCCCCACCGGCCGGCGCCACCCCATGGCCGGGGACCGCTGACCCCTGACACGAGACCGGATCCGACCTGCCCTCAGGCCCGGATCCGGTCTCCTGTCCCTTGTTCCCCACCCCCTCGCAAGCCCCTGCCGAACGGCCTCACGGCCCACCCGGCCTCACCGCGCGAACCGACGACGGCGTGCCTCGCGGCGGCGAGTCCGGTCGCCGGACTCCGTCCCCGCCGCCCACCAGGACGCCAGCCATGCTGCTTCCTTCGCCGCATCCATGAGATAGGTGGCCGGAATCCGCCGCCTCGGCACGTACACCAGGTCGACGGCGAGGAACGTCAGCGCCGTGCCGATCCCCGTACGACGGGCATGTCGCAGTCCCTCGGGGCCGGGAGCCGCCATCAGCATGCTGATGCCGGCCGAGGCGAGCAGGGCGCCGCTCGTCTTCTGCAGCCACCCTTCCGCCTTCGCTCCGTACACGCGCTCGAAGGTGCGGAGCGAGACCACCGGCCACAGACCGCCCACCAGGTTGAACAGGCCTTGGGCTCGCGCCACGGTCAAGGGGCTGGGCATGGCTTCCTCCTCCGCTCCGGCTTCCGGGATTGCGGGTGCCCTGAAGGGGCGGTTCCATACGGGCTCCGCACCGGCTCGGTTTCCGGACGGCGTCCGTGATCACCATCGCTCCGCCGCTCCGCCGCTCCGTCGGCCGTCGGCCGTCGGCGGGGAAGTCGGTCCGCCGTACGGGAGCGGGGGGACAAGAGCCGGAAGAGACCGTTCAGTCCGCGCAGGGCCTCGGCATCGCCGGACGCCGAGACTCAAACCATGACAAAAGGATTGAGGGGCGCTCCGACAGGTCACACGCGAAGACGAGTGGAGTTCTCTTCCATCGATCCAGGAGGACGCGATGAGCAAGCCCCAGCAACCCGGACAGCGGCGTAGCGGCAAGGGAGCGGCCACGCCCGAAGATGCCGCGGCCCTCAAGGCACGGCAGAGGCCAGGAGGCGCGGAGAAGTCCTCGGGGCGCCCCCACGGCACCGACAAGGGGAACCGAGGCGGTGGCGAAGGGGGCGGCACCCCACCCGAACAGGAGGGCATGGGCACTTGACCTTCGACCGGCGGTCGTGACGGCCGGGTCCGGTCATCGCCGCGCACCTCAGCGGGCCCGAGGGCGGCCGGAGCCGCCGCGCACGCGGCGGCTCCGGCCGCGGGCACGGCACACGGCACACGGCACACGGCACACGGATCAGGTGTGACGGTCGAGGGGCCCCCAGCCGTTCGGCTGGCGTTCGACCTCGGACGAGGCCTCCTCGATGACGCGATCACCGATCCAGCCCAGGGGCCGCACCTCCGCGACCAGGGGCTCGTTGTCGGGCCCGCGCCCGACCTCGCGTCCGCGCAGGAGCCAGGGCCGCACCCGGGGGTCCTTGACCCGCGGGAGGTGGGAGTAGTCGTGGAGACGCCGCGCGGCCCAGGTGCGCAGGGGGCGGTCGCCCCACCAGGGCTCGACGTCCAGGGGACTCGCCGACAGGCCCGGGAGCGGGACCCCGGTGAGATCGTCGCGGCTGCTCACGTCCGGCAGATCGGCATCGGGGCCCCTCGACCACCGCACGTACAGGCCGCTGCCCCGGGCGAGGACGTCGGCGAGTTCGTCCAGCGAGTCGATGCTGGGGAGAGGGGAGGCGTTCGACGGGTTCACACCCCGCCCCTACCCGAACCACGGCCGATGCAGCACCACTGACCACATCGTCGACGAACACCCGGAAGGACGCCCGGACGCCGCCCGTCGCCCCGCGACGGGCGCGGGGCCCGCCGATGGCCGGCCCCGCCGAGCGGTCCGCGTTCCCCCGAATGCACCCAGGAACGCCCGTTCGCATGAGGCCCGGCCGTAGCGGGGCCGCTCGGGATGCCGGATGCCGAGCGGGACGAGAGGGTGGCACCGGGCTCGAGGGACGTCGGCCGGTGGGGCGGCGAGGCACTCGCAAACCACGGAATCCCACAGGAAGAGAGAGCAGGCATGGTCCGGAAGAACTCGAGCAAGAACACGGGCGAGATCACGGCCCGGAAGTCCACGCCCCGGAAGTCCACGGCGCCCGAGGGCGGTCCCCGGCGGCAGGACGCGCCGCGCGCCGTGCCCGGGAAGCCGGCGCCCGAGCCGCCGGAGGTGACCGAGCCGACCCTGCCCCGGGGCCCCCTGCCGCCCGCTCCCGACCAGGACGGCCCCGACACCGTCAGCCCGACCGGACAGCCCACGGGTGCGCCCCAGGCGGCCGTGGCACAGGGCGGCGCCCATCTGACGAACGCCCAGGGCACCCGGCTCTACGACAGTGACCACTCGCTCAAGGCCGGTGCACGCGGCCCGGTGCTGCTCCAGGACCACCACCTGCGGGAGAAGATCACCCATTTCGACCACGAGCGCATTCCCGAGAGGGTGGTCCATGCGCGGGGGGCCGCCGCGCACGGGGTCTTCCGGGGTTACGGCACGGCCGCGAAGATCTCCAAGGCCGCGTTCCTGGCGAAGGACGTCGAGACACCCGTCTTCGTACGCTTCTCGACCGTCCTCGGCTCACGCGGCTCCGCGGACACCGTCCGTGACACGCGCGGTTTCGCGACGAAGTTCTACACCTCCGAGGGCACGTTCGACCTGGTCGGCAACAACATCCCGGTCTTCTTCATCCAGGACGGCATCAAGTTCCCCGACATCATCCACGCCGGGAAACCGCACCCGGACCGTGAGATCCCCCAGGCACAGAGCGCCCACGACACCTTCTGGGACTTCGTCTCCCTCCACACGGAGGCCACCCACCACACCCTGTGGAACATGTCCGACCGGGGCATCCCCCGCTCCTTCCGGATGATGGAGGGCTTCGGCGTCCACACCTTCCGCCTGACCGACGCCGAAGGCTCGACCTCCCTGGTGAAGTTCCACTGGAAGCCGAAGCTCGGCGTCCACTCCCTGGTCTGGGAAGAAGCGCAGATCACCAACGGCATGGACCCCGACTTCCACCGCCGCGACCTGGCCGACGCCATCGAGGCGGGCGCCTTCCCCCAGTGGGAACTCGGCGTACAGGTCTTCCCCGACACCCCGGAGCAGACCTTCGAGGGGATCGACCTGCTCGATCCCACCAAGATCGTGCCCGAGGAGCTCGCGCCGGTGCGGCCCGTCGGTCTGATGACCCTCAACGCCAACCCGACCAACTTCTTCGCCGAGACCGAGCAGGTCGCCTTCCATCCCGGACACCTCGTGCCCGGCATCGACATCACCGACGACCCGCTGCTCGCCGCGCGCCTGTTCTCCTATCTGGACACCCAGATCAGCAGGCTCGGCGGCCCCAACTTCGCGCAACTGCCCGTCAACCGCCCCCACACCCCGGTCAACGACATGCTCCGCGACGGGATGCACCAGACGGCGGTGCACGCCGGAGTCGCGCCCTACCGCCCCAACTCCCTGGACGGCGGCTGCCCGTTCCTGGCCGGTGCGGACGACGGGGCCTTCATCGAGTCCCCCGTCGAGGTCGCCGCCGCGCGGAAGGTACGCGAGGCGCCCGCCTCGTTCGCCGACCACTTCTCGCAGCCCCGGCTCTTCTGGCTGAGCATGACGCCGACCGAACGCGAGCACATCATCGCCGCCTACACCTTCGAGCTGGGCAAGTGCTACGAACAGGCGGTGAAGGAGAGGATGCTGACCGTCCTCGCCAACATCGATCCGCAGCTCTGCGAGGAGGTCGCCACCGGTCTCGGGCTCCCCGCCCCGGCCGCCACCGAACCGCTCGCGGACGTCGAACCGAGCCCCGCCCTGTCCCAGCTGGGCCGCACCTGGCCGGTGGACGGGAGGATCATCGGCATCGTGGCCGACGGCGACGCCGACCTGAAGGGCGTCCGGTCCGTCAGGAAGACGATCCTCAACGCGGGAATGGTCCCGCTCGTGATCGCCCCGACGGGCGGCACCCTGGGGTCGCGGAACCCCGTCACCGTCCAGCGCACCTTCGCCACCGCGCGCTCGGTCGAGTTCGACGCCCTGCTCTTCGCCGGTGCGCCCCGGGCCGCGGCCGACGCCCACGGCGCCCGCGACGCGAAGGCCGGCACGTCCGGCCCCGACGGCCCCGACCCCCGGGTCCTGTTGCTGCTGACGGAGGCGTACCGCCACGGCAAGGCCATCGGCGGCTGGAACGGCTCCTCCCGGATCCTCGAAGCGGCCGGCATCCACGAGAACGAGCCGGGCATCGCCTTCGCCGACACCGCCGCCGCGGCCCTGAAACAGCTCACCCGCGCCCTCACCGGACACCGCGCCTGGGACAGGTTCCCCGCGACCGTCTGAGCGGGGCCGCCGCCTCCCGGGGACACACGACCGTCGTCTCAGGCGCCGTCGGTCTCCAGGAGGCGGCCGGTGCGCTCGCTCGCGCCGGTGAGGACGAGGGGGACGCCGAGGCCGGCGCACATGCGGTGGGCACGGGCGAGGGCGCTGAGGGTGGCGGGGCTGGGGTCGGCGGCCGGAACCGCGATGACGACCCGGGCGGGCCGGTGCGCCTGGACGAGGGCCTCGATCCGGAGGGCCGCCGCGGCGCGGTTGGTGACGTCCAGGTCGCGGTGGAGCGTCACGTGCAGGGCGTCGGGGCGTACAACGTGGCTGACGAGCAAGGTGTCCCTCCGCGCAGGACGAGGAAGGCCCACAGGTCGGACGCCGTGTGGGCGGTTCGTCCGAGGATGTCATGAGTGGCGGCCATGCGGCGTTCACGTGGTGTTCACCGCGCGGAGTGTCCGCCCGAGAACCCCTGAAGTTCACGTATATGAATCGGTGGGGGTACGCCCTAGGGTGAGGAGGACCGGGGCGACCGGTCGAGATTTCGAACGAGACCTTCACTCACCAGGCGGTTTCCATGACCCAGTTCGACCTGTCCCTCGACCGGCTCCGCACCTACCGGAGCGCGTCCGTGGAACCCGAGGACTTCGACGCCTTCTGGACCAAGACCCTCGACGAGGCACGCGCGCACGAGCTGGACGCGCGCTTCGAGCCCGTGGTGACCGGGCTCGCCACGGTGGAGGTCTTCGACGTGACCTTCGCCGGGTTCGGCGGGCACCCGGTCAGGGGATGGTTCGTCCTGCCGGCCGGCACGACCGAACCGCTGCCCGTCGTGGTGGAGTTCCTCGGGTACGGCGGTGGGCGGGGCCTTCCGCACACCCATCTGCTCTGGGCCTCGGCCGGGTTCGCGCACTTCGTGATGGACACGCGCGGGCAGGGCAGCGGCTGGGCCACCGGTGACACCCCGGACCCGACGGGCAGCGCGCCCTCGTTCCCGGGCTTCATGACGCGGGGCATCGAGGACCCGTACTCCTACTACTACCGCCGGCTCTTCACGGACGCGGTGCGCGCCGTGGAGGCGGCCCGCTCGCATCCGCTGGTGGACGCGGGCCGTACGGCGGTGACGGGCGGGAGCCAGGGCGGCGGCATCACGCTGGCCGTGGCGGGGCTGGTGCGGAACCTGGTGGCGGTGGCGCCGGACGTGCCGTTCCTGTGCGACTTCCCGCGCGCGACCACGATCACGGACCGCATGCCGTACCGCGAGATCGGCAACTACCTCAAGGCGCACCGCGGCCGGGTGGAGCGGGTCAGGGAGACGCTGGCCTATTTCGACGGGGTCCACTTCGCGGCCCGTGCGACGGCCCCGGCGCTGTTCTCGACGGCCCTGGAGGACGAGACGTGCCCGCCGTCGACGGTGTTCGCGGCCTTCAACGCGTACGCCGCGGAGGAGAAGGCGATCGAGGTGTACGACTTCAACGACCACGAGGGCGGCGGCGCGTTCCAGCAGGCCGCCCAGCTCCGCTGGCTGCCGGGGAAGCTGCGTCAGGGCTCCTGAAACGGGGCCGGAGCCCGGGCCGTGCAGCGGACCCGGGCTCCGGCGGGGTGCACGTGAGCCGCACACCGGCGTGCCGCCCGCCTCCCGGACGGGCGTCACGCTCGCTGGTTTCAGTGCCAGTACTTCATGGTCGGACCTCCTCCCCCGCTCGTGGACGCAGTGTGACCTCCAAGCGGTCGAGACCACGGAGGGTCAGATTGCGCCGGTGTTCCGGTTCCGCGACGGCCCGTGCGTCCGGGTAGTCCCTGGCCAGGGCCCCGAGGACCGATCCGGCGAGCCGGATCGCCATGGACGCGCCCAGACAGGCATGGGCCCCGCGCCCGAACCCGAGGTGCGGGTTCGGGGCGCGGTCGAGTCGCAGTTCTGCGGGGTGGTCGAACCGCAGCGGGTCGTGGTTGGCCGCGCCCAGGAAGAGCGTGACCGGATCACCCGCCTTGATGGTGACGCCACCCAGTTCGGTGTCGGTGACGCAGACCCGGGCGTCCGCCTGGACCGGTGCGTCGTACCGGATGAGTTCGTCCACGGCCGGGGCCGGGCTCGCCCGGAACGCGTCGAGCGCGCCGGGGGCGGTGAGGAGAGCGGCCGCGGCGTTGCCGAGGAACCGTGAGGCGGATTCGTAGCCCGCGTGGAGGACGGCCCGCAGACTGTTCCGCAGAACCGTTTCTGCCACGCCGCTTTCCGCCGCGTGCTCGGCCACGTGGGCGATGAGCCCCTCCTTCGGCGGGTCCGCGAGCCATCCGCCGGCGTACTCCGCGAGTCGGGCCCGGGCCGCGACGGCGGGCTCGTGCTTCTCGGGCCACAGCCCGGCGTCCATGCCGTCGACGACGGTACGGGACATGGGCACGAACCAGTCGAGTTCGGGGGCGGGGACACCGAGGAAGGCGGTGACGAAGCGGAGGGCGACCGGTTCGGCGAGCTCTCCGACGAAGTCGAAGGAAGGCCGTTCGGCCAGCTCGGCGAGCAGGTCCGCGATCCGGTGCTCCAGACCGTCGTGCAGGGCCCGGCGGTCCTGGGCGCGGAAGCCGTCGAGCAGCAGGTGCCGGATGGCGGTGTGCTCCGGCGGGTCGAGGGTCTGGACGCTCAGCAGCGGTGCGGGGATGTCCTCGCCCGCGCGCCGCCAGTCGGAGGCGAACCGGTTGCCGTCCGTGAGGACCGCGAGGCAGTCGGCATGGCGGGTCAGGACCCAGGAGCCGAGCGGTTCGTGCCAGAAGACCGGCGCGGTCTCCCGCAGGTGCGCGTAGGCCGGGTAGGGGTTCCGCAGGATCGACGGACGGGCCAGATCCAGGATCGGGTCCACGGCTGCCGCTTGCTCCACGAAACGTCTCCCCTGCGCATCGGGCCTGGTTGAGGCCTTGGCTGCTTACCGAGTCGATCGCACGAGGCGCCGGATCACCGGTGGGTGAACGCCTCGTTGGTGTCTCACCGGCGGTTCGCCGGTGCCTCCCCGTACATCATCCGAGCCGAGCGCCGGTGACGCTACCACGCAACTGGGGCGGCTGGTATGACTACCTGCCTCAGATCTTTCACAAAGCTCCGGGGAGTTACGGAAGATGACCGGCCAAGACCAGACAATCGTTCACGATGTCCCGGTAAACGTTGCTCAACAGCCCAACCCCTACCCGCTCTTCGAACGCATCCGTGAGCACGGCGTCGTCCAGCGCGTCCGGCTGAATCCCGCTCTTGAAGTCTGGATGGTCACCGGATACGACGAGGCGGTGGCCGCGCTCACCGACCCGCGCCTCAGCAGCAGCCCCGTCGGGGTCGCCGGCCTCGAGGAGGAGATGGCCCACCAGGAGCGCACCAACGTCCTGATGGCCAGCATGCTCGTGGCCGACGGCGAGGACCACACCCGGCTGCGCAACCTCGTCTCGAAGGCCTTCACCTTCCGGCGCGTGGAGCAGCTCGCACCCCGCGTCCAGGCGCACACCGACGCCTTCCTCGACGCGATCGCCCAGCGCGGATCAGCCGATCTGGTCGCGGAGTTCGCGCTGCCGCTGCCGATGGCCGTGCTCGGCGAACTCATCGGCATCCCGGCCGAGGGGCAGCCGGACTTCGCCCGTCTCGCGGTCGGCCTGATCATGCCGCCCAACACCCCGGAGCGGCTCGCCAAGGGAGCACGGGCCCGCGCCGAACTCACCGAGTTCTTCGAGCCGTTGATCGCCGCGCGCAAGGCCGACCCGAAGGACGACCTGCTGAGCGCGCTCTGCGCCGCGCAGGCCGAGGAGAAGATCAGCGACCGTGAGCTGACGGCCATGGCCATCCTGCTCACGCTCGCCGGCCACGAGACGACGGCGAGCCTCATCGCGAACGGCGTCCACGCCCTCCTTCGCCACCCGGAGCAGTTCGCCGCGCTGCGCGACGACCCCTCGCTGCTGCCCGGCGCGATCGAGGAACTCCTGCGCTACGAGGGCCCGGTGAGCCGGGGCGTCGCGCGCTTCACGGTCGACGCGTACGAGATCGGCGGGGTCACCGTCCCGCCCGGCGAGATGATCATCATCGGGCTCGCCGCGGCCAACCGCGACCCCGCGCGCTACGACCGTCCCGACATCCTCGACGTGGCCCGTCGCGAGGTGCCGCAACAGCTCGCCTTCGGTCACGGTGTGCACTTCTGCCTGGGCGCCCCGCTGGCCCGCGCCGAGGCCAGGATCGCCATCGGCACCCTGCTGCGGCGCTTCCCCGACCTGCGGCTCGCCGACCCGGACGCGGACCTGAGCCGGCGCGAGGGCATCCTGCGCGGCATGGCGACGCTGCCGGTGACCTTCACCCCGCAGGCGTGAGGGGGGCGACGGTGACCTCCTCCTCTCCGGCCGCCCGCCCGGTGGCGGAGTTCGACGAGATCGCCCCGGGGTACGACGAGTCGCGCGGCGGTACGGCGCGTGCCGCCGGTTTCGCGGAGCAGCTGGTGCCGCTGCTCGACCCGGCGCGCCCGGTGCTCGACATCGGCGTCGGGACGGGCATCGTGGCGGCCGAACTGACGGCGCGCGGCCACACCGTGTACGGCGTCGACCTCTCGCCCGGGATGCTCGCGCGGGCGAGGGCCCGGCTCGGCACGCGGGTGGCGGTGGGCGACGCCTGCCGGCTGCCCGTGCGGAGCGGATCCGTGGACCAGGCCGTCTCGACCTGGTTGCTGCACGCGGGCCCGGACAACCGGGCCGTGCTGGCCGAGGTCGCGCGGGTCCTGCGGCCGGGCGGGCGCTATCTGGTGATTCCGGCGGGCGGGACGCGCCCGGCGGACGACATCGGGGTCCTCGTCGGGGAGTTGGAGGACCGTCTCGATCCGGAGGGCGGCCGTCGCGACGGGCCGGAGTGGCTGGCCCCGATCGGCGCGGCGCACGGCCTCGTCTACGAGGGGACGGCCTCGGAACGCCCCACGTCCTTCCCCGTGTCGCCGCGGGCGATGGCCGAGTCGCTGACGCGCGGTCTGTTCACCGGCGCCTGGGCGGTGGGCGGCGAGGCCACCCGTCTGGTCGACGAGACCAGGTCCCGCCTGCTGGCCCTGCCCGATCCGGACGTTCCCCGGGTCCGGGAGGCGGCGGACGTCGTCCTGGTCTTCAGCCGACGGGCCTGACGGGGCGACCCGTCGCGGGCCCGAGCCCGGCGGGGCGACTCCCCGGCCCACCCGCCGTGTGGGCGATCGTCCCGCAGGGCGGGACGGGTGGGCACACGGGACGGCGCCCATAGCGGGGCCTCCGCGTTCCGCGCCCGGACCCGCACCACCGGGGAGCCGTGCACGGGGTGCGGGTCCAGGCGCGGGAGCCTCGGGCGCCGGCAGGGGCGCCGTCCGTTGTGCCCCAGCGGAACGACTGCCCACAACGGCGGTGGGCGGGCCCGTCAGGCGCGGCCGCGCAGTGCCGCCGCGTAGGCCTCGTCCGGGTCGAGGCGGCGGAGCTCCTCGGCGATCAGTTCCGCGGTGGTCCGGACCTTCAGGGCGAGGACCCTGCCGGGCTGGCCGGGAATGGCGAGGTGCGCGACCGGGCCCTCGGGCCGGTCGATGCGGATCTCGCCGTCGGGGGTGCCCATGCGGACGGCCGTGACGACGGGGCCGTCGGTGACGACCCGGTCGACGGGGACGCCGAGCCGGACCTCGAACCAGCGGGCCAGGAGTTCGGCGCTGGGGTTCTCCGCCTCGCTCTCGACGGCGGCGGAGGTGATGGTGAGCGGTGCCTGGTCGAGGGCGGCGGCCAGCATCGAGCGCCACGGGGTGAGCCGGGTCCAGGCGAGGTCGGTGTCGCCGGGTGCGTACGAGGCGGCGCGCTTCTCCAGCGCGGTGAGGGGGTCCTCGACCGCGTACATGTCGGTGATGCGGCGCTGTGCGAGCGAGCCCAGCGGGTCCCGGGAGGGCACTTCGGGGGCGTCGACGGGCCACCAGACGACGACGGGCGCGTCCGGCAGGAGCAGCGGCAGGACCACGGAGTCGGCGCGGGCGCCGACCTCGCCGTACAGCCGGAGCAGGACCGTCTCGCCCGAGCCGGCGTCGGTGCCGAGCCGGACCTCCGCGTCGAGCCGGGTCACCTGCCGCTCGCGCGGGGTGCGGGCGTGCCGCTTGATGACGACGAGGGTGCGGGAGGGGTGTTCCCGGGACGCCTCGTTGGCCGCCTTGACGGAGTCGTACGCGTTCTCCTCGTCGGTGACGACGACGAGGGTGAGCACGGCGCCGACGGCGGGGGTGCCGACGGCCCTGCGACCCTGCAGGATCGCCTTGTTGATCTTGCTGGAGTCGGTGTCCGTCAGATCGATCTTCATGTGCGGCGCCCGTCCCTTCCTTCTGCGGCGAGCCTAACCCTCCCGCGCGGCGGACGCGTGCGGGTCCCCCGGCGGAAGTCGTCCTACGCGGGCTCCGATTCCGCGTCGGGAGCCGGGTCGGGGGACGCCTGCTCCTGGGCACGGCGGCCGACGACGGCCGCGGCGGCGATCGCCGTGCCGAGGAAGGCGACGGCCACCACCCAGGGGCGGTCGAGGACGTGCCCGGTGGCGTGGTCCAGGGAGTAGCGTCCGGCGCCGGTGATGCCGATCCCGGCGGCCGTGAAGCCGAGGAAGGCCGGGTACTCGTAGCCGCCGCCCTGGGCGAAGAAGCCGGCCGGGGCGTGGACGGCGACGGCTCCCGCCATGGCGCCCGCCGCTGCGGCGCCGGCGGCCGGGGTGGCGAGGCCGAGTGCGAGGAGGACGCCGCCGCCCGCCTCGCCGAGACCGGCGGCGATCGCGCTCTGGCGGCCCGGGTTGAAGCCCATGGCCTCCATCGCCTTGGTGGTGCCCTCGAGACCGCCGCCCCCGAACCAGCCGAGGAGCTTCTGCGTGCCGTGCGCGGCGAGGACGGCGCCGGTGCCGGCTCTCAGCACGAGCAGCCCGAGATCGCGTCGGTTGAGGTGGGCCATGGGGTTCTCCAGGTGCGGGAGGCGGACGCGTACGCCGTCCACTCTCGTCCCGCCCGCTCCCCCGCGCCCTCCGGGACCCGCCCCGGATAGGCCACTTGAGTCACGTTTTGCGGCGTTTGTTCGGTGTTGCTTGACTGAGTGGGCTTTCGTCCCCGAGGGAAGTGGGTACGCATGTCCGCCGAGTCCACCGAGACCGCAGCCCTGCGGGAGAAGGTCCGGGCGCTGATGCCCCGGGCGAAGGAGGACCTGACCGCGCTGGTGGCGATGCGCTCCGTCGCCGACCCGCGCCAGTTTCCGCCCGAGGAGTGCGCGAAGACCGCCGACTTCCTCGTGCGGGCCTTCACGGAGGCCGGGCTCCGGGACATGCGCCGGGTGACGACCCCGGACGGCACGGACGCGGTGGTGGGGCACGCGCCGGGTCCTGAGGGGGCTCCGACGGTGCTGCTCTACTGCCACTACGACGTGCAGCCGCCCCTCGACGACGCCGCCTGGCGGACCCCGCCCTTCGAGCTCACCGAGCGCGACGGGCGCTGGTACGGACGCGGCGCCGCCGATTGCAAGGGCAACATCGCGATGCACCTGACGGCGCTGCGCGCGCTCGGCGGGCCCGAGGGCCGGGGCTTCCCCGTGAACATCAAGTTCGTGGCGGAGGGTTCGGAGGAACAGGGGACGGGCGGCCTGGAGCAGCTCGTGCCGCTGCAGCCCGGACTGTTCGCCGCCGACGCCCTGTTGATCTGCGACACGGGCAACTTCGCGCTCGGCCTGCCCACCGCCACCACCTCGCTGCGCGGCCTCACCAACGTCGTCGTGACCGTCTCGACCCTCAGGGGCGAGATGCACTCCGGCATGTTCGGCGGCCCGGCACCCGACGCCCTCGCCGCCCTCGTCCGGATCCTCGACAGCCTCCGCGACGAGCACGGCGACACGGTGATCAAGGGGCTGCCCGGCGACGGCCTCTGGGACGGGGTGGACTACCCGGCCGAGCAGTTCCGCGCCGACGCGGGCGTGCTGGAGGGGGTGTCCCTCGTCGGCACGGGCTCGGTCGCCGACGAACTGTGGGCCCGGCCCGCCGTCACCGTCCTCGGCATCGACTGCCCGCCGGTGGTGGGCTCCTCGGCCGCGATCCAGGCGAAGGCACGGGCCAGGGTCAGTCTGCGGGTGCCGCCGGGGATCGACACGGACGACGCCCTGCGCGCCCTGACGGACCATCTGGTCTCGGCCGCCCCGTGGGGCGCCCGGGTGGAGGTCGAACCGGAGAGCGCCGGGCAGCCCTTCCGGGCGCGCACCGACGGACCCGCCTACCGGGCCCTCGGGGCGGCGCTCCGCGAGGCGTACGGGAAGGACATGGTCCAGTCGGGGCAGGGCGGCTCGATCCCGCTGTGCAACGTGCTCGCCGCACAGTTCCCGGCGGCGGAGATCGCCCTCATCGGCGTCGAGGAGCCGGGCTGCCTCATCCACGCGCCGAACGAGAGCGTGGACCCTTCCGAGATCGAGCACATGGCACTGGCCGAGGCCCTCTTCCTCAGCTCGTACGCCACTCCCCTCTGACCTACCGCCCCCGTGACGAAAGGACCGGTGCCGCCCCATGACACAGACTCATGACGATCCGTACGGCCGCTCCGCGCGAGGGGACGCGCCGCCCGGCCCCCTGGGCATCCTCGCGGGCTTCGCCTGGCAGGCCCTGCTCGTCGCCGGGCTCGTCTCGCTGATCCTCGGCGTCGTGGTGCTGGCCTGGCCGGAGGCCACCCTGCGGGTGGTGGGGGTGCTCTTCGGTCTGTACCTGCTGCTCAGCGGTGTGACGCAACTGATCGCCGCCTTCGGCACGCACGCCACCACGGCACTGCGGGTGATGGCCTTCATCAGCGGCGCGCTGTCGATCCTGCTCGGTCTGTTCTGCTTCCGGAGCGCGACGCAGTCGACCCTGCTGCTCGCGCTGTGGATCGGGATCGGCTGGCTCTTCCGCGGCATCACCCAGACCGTGGCCGCGGCCTCCGACCCGGCGATGCCCGCCTCCGGCTGGCAGGCCCTCCTCGGCATCGTCAGCGCGCTCGCCGGAATCGTGCTGATCGTGTCCCCGCTGGAGTCCGCCACGGTGCTCACGCTCCTCGGCGGCATCTGGCTCATCGCCGTCGGCGCGGTCGAGGTCGTCACGGCCTTCATGGTCCGCTCCCGAGCCAAGGACCTTCCGCCAGGCGCCTAGCGGATACTCGCCGCCTCCGTCCGCCGTCCGCCCGCGCCCCGGGCGGACGGCGGGCTTCGTTCACCCGCGCCCCGGGCGGACGGCGGGCTTCGTTCACCCGTGCGCTACATTTTGCCGGTCCTTGACCACCGATCCCCCGTGATCGCAACCTTCGGAGCCGGCACCTCATGAGCGACATCGTCAACGGCCTCGGCCGGGCCGGCGCCTACGGCGCCCTCGGCGTGGTCCTGCTGATCCTCGGCATCGTGCTCGTGGACCTGCTGACCCCCGGGAAGCTCGGGCGCCAGATCTGGGAGGACCGCAACCGCAACGCCGCGGTCCTGCTGAGCTCGGCGCTCCTCGGGATCGGCGGCATCGTCTTCACCTCGATCTGGACGACGTACGACCACTTCGGCAAGGGGCTCGTCTCGACCGCCGCGTTCGGCCTCCTCGGCCTGGTGATGATGGCGGTGGCCTTCCTCGTCGTCGACCTGGTCACGCCGGGGAAACTCGGTGCCACGCTCGTCGACCCCGAGCCGCACCCGGCGGTCTGGGTGACGGCCTCCTGCAACATCGCGGTCTCGGCGATCGTCTCCGCCTCGATCGCCTGACGGTCACGCGTCACGGGGACATGGGCTCGACCTCCAGGAAGCGGCGGCCGCGCGGCCCCTTGTAGAGGAGCGCCTCCCAGCCGAGCCGCGCCAGGACGGGGACGCATGCGCCCAGGGCCTCCGCCTCCTCCTGGGCGGCGCCCGTCCCCGGCGGGCCGAGCCACTCCACCACGGCGGTCTCCGGCCGCTCCCCCGCCCTGACCCGGTAGCCCGTGGAGAGCCGGACCCCGGCGGCGTCCACGGACGAGGGCGTGATCCCGCCGGACTCCAGGACGAGGGCCACCGCGCGGACCGGCCGCAGGCGCTCCCAGTCCGCGGGCACGGTCCTCGGGTCACCGCCCCGGCGCAGGGTCAGCCGTCTGATCTGGAGCAGTCCGTCGACGGCCGCGCGGATCTCCCGGGACCGCTGCTCGGCCTCGGCCGGGGGCAGCGGCGGCCCGTCGCCCGTGGCCGCCTCGAACACGCCCGAGCCGCCCCCCGCGCCGGTGGTCACAGGAGCCGCCGGATGTCGCCGCGGACGCGGTAGAACCCGCCCGCGGCGGGGTGCAGGGCGTCCACCACGTACCGCGCGCCGGGCTCCCGGATCGCCCGCGGGAACTGCACGTTCCACCCGGACTCGTATCCCTGCGAGACGACCCGCACCCTGGTCCGGCCCGACTCGGTCACGCACTCCACGACCACCGAGCCCGCCGGTGCGTCGCTGACGGCGGTCACCGCCGTCGCGGTCGTGGCCGGCTCGTACACCGGCAGGGCGGCGGCGAGCTTGACGTCCCGCGCGACCGGGACCGTGCCCTGCTGCGCGGCCTCGATCGCGGTCTCGCTCGCGTCCACGCAGACCAGCGAACCGTCCGTCGTCACCAGGTAGAGCCGCTCGTCCCGGTACTGCATGGAGAGCGCCGAACCGCCGCCCGTGCCCAGCTTCCACAGCCGGGTGCCGTCCTCGGCGAAGCAGTAGACGGAGGAGGCCGAGTCGGCCGCGAAGACGAACCGGCCGCCGGGCGAGGTGGCGCAGGAGTAGACCGGGCTGTCGCAGGAGTACACCGCCTCCACGCGCCCGTCCTTCTTCGCGAGCCGCTGCACCTTCTTGCGGGACGTGCCCGCGTAGACCGCGGTGTCCTCCTGCCAGCCGAAGAGGACTCCGCCCTCGGTCGCGGTGTGCCACAGTTCGCCGCCGCCGTCCGGCGCGTGGGCGGCGACGCCCTTCGTGTCCCCGTAGTAGACGGCGTCGCCGTCGGCGCGGACCATCCAGGCGTGCTCGCCCTGGCCGCCGCGCGCCCACTGGTGCTCGTCCTCGTGGTCGATGACGGTGAGCCGGCCGGAGCGGTCGGCGACGTGCAGGACGCCCTCGTGGATGTCGAGCCAGAAGATGTCGACGTCGGTGGCGATGTCGTAGGCGGCGAAGGGGAGCTTGGACGAGAGGTCGTACACCTTGCCGTCGTCGCAGCCCGCGTAGATCCAGAAGTCGTCGGCGACCAGGCACTTGACGCCGTCCGGCAGGCTGAACCGGGCCTGCACCTCGCCGCCGCGGTCGAGCGTGAAGACGTCCCCCGCCTGGTTGCCCACCCAGCAGCGCTCCTCGTCGACGTGGATGCCGAAGGCGGCCGAGCCGGTGCGGAAGCGCCAGAGGACGGGGGCGACGGCCCGCGCGGTGGAGGGTGCGGAGCTGACCTCGCGGCGGGTCACGGGACGCGCGGCGCGCTGTCCCCGGACGGCGGGGGCGTACCCCTTGCGGACCTTCTCGCCGATCTTCTTCGCCGCCGCGGCCTGCGCCTTCGCCGCCGTCGGGAACGTGGAGCGCTGGGTCTGGCCGTCCGAGCCGATCCGGCCGTAACGGACCGACACCGCGAGGTCCTCGACGGTCACTTCGTAGAACTTGTGGGCACCGCCGCCGTCCTGCGACAGCTCCAGATAGGTCGTCGTCATGGTGAGAACGGTAGGGGCCACCACTGACAACGGCCTGCCGCGCAGCCGCGGCCGAGGACGGGAGGCCCGGGCGTCCGGGACTTTCGCCGCGGCGTTCCGTCCCCGGCCCCGCCGCCCCCGTGCAAGGCGGCGACGGCCCTCAGGCCCCGACGCGGTCCGCCGCCGTCCGCCGGTTCTCCTCGATCGTGATGCGGCCCTTCCGGATCGTGGCCAGGCGGGGGGCGCGGCGGGCGACGGCGCTGTCGTGGGTGACCATGACGAAGGTCAGCCCGTGCTCCTCGCAGACCCCTTCGAGCAGGTCGACGATCTCGTCGCGCATCGACTCGTCGAGGTTGCCGGTGGGCTCGTCGGCGAGGAGCACCTTGGGCCGCTTCACCAGGGCGCGGGCGATGGCCACCCGCTGCTGCTGGCCGCCGGAGAGCTCGGACGGCAGGTGCCCGAGGCGCTCGCCGAGACCGACCGACTCCAGCGCCTCGGCGGCCCGGGGGCGCCGCTCGGCGGCCTTGACCCCGAGGGGGACGAGGGCGGCCTCCACGTTCTCCTGGGCGGTGAGCGTGGGGATGAGGTTGAAGCTCTGGAAGACGAAGCCGATGTTCCGGCCGCGCACGGTCGTCAGCCGGCGCTCGGAGAGCGCGGCCAGGTCGGTGCCGTCGAGCAGGACCCGGCCCGAGGTGGGGCGGTCGAGGCCGCCGAGCATCTGGAGGAGGGTCGACTTGCCGCCGCCCGTGGGGCCCTGGATGACCAGCCGGTCTCCCTGGGCGAGGGTGAGGTCGATCCCGGCGAGCGCGTCGACTCTCTGCCGGCCCCGCCGGTACTGCTTGGTGACGCCGATGAGTTCGTACATGGTGGGACTCCTGTGGTCCGTTTCCGTGGGCTGTGGGCCGTGGGCCGTATCCGTGGTCCGGCGGTCCGTGGGCCGTATCCGTGGTCCGGCGGTCCGTGGGCCGCGGGTGGGTTCGGGCGTGCGGCTACTCGACGCGGCGCAGCGCGTCGGCGGGACGCAGCCGGGAGGCGCGCCACGCACCGAAGGCGCCCGCGACGAGCCCGCCGCCGAGGGCGAGGAGGACGGCGAGACCGACGGTGGTGACGCTGACGGGGGCGGTGAGGGCGATGTCGACCGTCCTGCCGACCGCCGTACGGGCTGCGCCGGGGCCGCCGAAGACCATGCCGCCGCCGCGTCCGCCGCCGAACCCTCCGCCGTCCGCGCCGAGTTCGGCGGTGAGGGTCGGGCTCGCGGCGGTGACGGCGTACGCTCCGGCGAGGCCGACGGCGATGCCGAGGACACCGCCGATGACACCGTTGACGAGGGCTTCGCCGACGACTTGGCGGGTGACCCGGCCGCTCTTCCAGCCGAGGGCCTTGAGGGTGCCGAACTCGCGGACCCGGCGGCCGACGGCGGCGGAGGTGAGGAGCCCGGCGACGAGGACGGCGGCGAGCAGCACGGCGTACGAGAGCCACTTGCCGACGTCGGCGGCGAGGTCGGCGGCGGTGTCGAGCGAGCCGGAGACCGTCTGCGCGAGGTCGGCGGAGGTGGTGACGGTGGTGCCGGGGACGTTCTTCCGGATGGCGGCCTCGACCGCGTCGATGCGGGTCGAGTCGGTCGCCTTCACGTAGATCGTGGTGATCCTGCCGGCGGACGCGGAGAGCGTCTGCGCCTGCTCCAGGGGCAGGTAGACCTGGGCGGCGGACTGCCCGCTGTCGGCGGTCGCGATGCCGATGATCTCGAACTTCACTCCCTTGACGGTCAGTTCGTCGCCGACGGAGAGGCCCTTCTCCTGCGCGTAGGCGCTGTCGACGACGGCGACCTCGGCATCGGTCTCGGTGGTCCTGAAGGTGCGGCCCGCGGAGACGGTGGAGGTGGTGAGGGGGCCGAGGTCGGGGGCGGTGACGTCGGTGCCGTAGATCGTGAAGGAGTCGACGTCGAAGGCCGCGCCGCCGCCGGTGACGGTGTCGCCGGGACCTCCGCCGTCGCCGACGTTCCCGCCGGCCGGACCGCCGGGCGGGGTCTGGCCGCGCTGGATCCGACCGCGCTCGAACTCTCCGTCGATCCTCAGGCTGACGAGGCTCAGACCGCCCACCGCCCGGTCGACGCCCTGCTGCTTCGCGACCGTGCCGACGGTGGAGTCGGCGAGGGTCTGGAAGCCCTGGACCATCAGCCGGTCGCTGCTCTGCTCCTCGCCGTCCTCCTTGCCCTGGAACTCGAACCGCGGCCGCTGCGGCTGCGCGCCGGCCTCGGGCCGCTCCTGCGCCTTGGTCACCGTCAGGTCCGTACCGAGACCGTAGAGGGATTCCAGCACCTCGCCCTGGGCCCGGTTCATGCCGGAGGAGACGGAGTTGACGACGATGACCAGCGCGATGCCGAGCGCGAGCCCGGAGGCGACGACGAGCGCCGCCTTTCTGCGGCGGCGCAGTTCGCGCCGGAGGTAGGTGAGGAACATGGGCGCGAAGCTAGGGGCGGTGCGTGATGACGGGATAAGGCCCGCGTGAGAGCGGGATGAGAGCGGGCGGGACGACGCCCGGCCGCCGCTCGGCCTCCCGCCGGACCCGGCGGCCTGGGCCGTCAGCCGCCCGCCGCCGTCGTGGCGTACGCCAGCGGGTCGGACAGGACGTCGTGGAGGACGAGGGCCGCCGCGCCGCGCGACGCGTCGGTGGCGGCGGACGCCGGGCGGAGGCGCTCCGCGTCCGGGGTCCAGAGGCCGGAGACGACCCGGGTGGCGAGCTCCTCGACGACGGCGGGGGCCAGCCAGGGCATCAGGCGCGGGTAGATGCCGCCCAGGACGACGGCCTCGGGGTCGAGGAGGTTGACGGCCCCCGACAGGGCGCGGCCGAGCATCCGGCCGGCCTCGGCGAGGGCGGCGAGGGCGCGCGGTTCACCGGCCCCGGCGCGGCGCGCGAGGTCCGGGACGTCGGTGGCGCCCGCCGAGGCGAGGAGGGCGGCCTGTCCCGCGTACTGCTCCAGGCAGCCGCGTGAGCCGCAGCGGCAGCGCGGGCCTTCGGCGTCGACGACGAGGTGTCCGATCTCGCCGGCGAAGCCGTGGGCGCCGCGCAGGAGTTCGCCGTGGACGACGATCGCGCCGCCGACGCCGATCTCCCCCGTCAGGTGCAGGAAGGTGCGGAGGGGGCCGAGGTCGCCGAACCACAGCTCGGCGAGGGCCGCCATGTTGGCCTCGTTGTCGGAGGTGACGGGGAGGCCGGCGGTGCCGGGGCGCAGGGCGGTGAGCGCCTTGCCGAAGAGGGCTTCGGCGGGGACCTCGTTCCAGCCGAGGTTGGGGGCCTGCCGGACGGTCCCGTCGGAGACGAGTCCGGGGAGGGCGAGTCCGGCCCCGGCCGGGGCGAGGTGCCGTTCGGCCGCGGCGTCCAGGGCGTCCGCGGCGACGCGGGCGGCGCGGGCGAGGACGTCGGCGGCCTCGGCGTCCCGGTTGTCGAGGTACTCGGTGCGGCGGACGCGGTCGGCGCCGGTCAGGTCGACGACGCAGACCGTGACGTAGTCGACGTTGATCTCGACGCCGAGGCCGGCGGGTCCCGTGTCGGCCGGTTTGAGCACGGTGCCGGGCCGTCCCGCCTGCCCGCTGAAGGTCTTGCCCGACTCGACGAGGAGGCCGAGGTCGAGGAGCTGCTCGACGAGGGAGGAGACGGCGGGCCGGGTGAGCCCGACGCGGGCGGCGACGGCCGCCCGGGTCGTCTCGCCGGCCTCGTGGACGGTCCGCAGGACGAGGCTCAGGTTGTGCCGGCGCACTCCCGACTTGTCGGCCTTGGGTTCCGTGGGCTGGTTCATGGTGAGCGAGAGCCTAGTCGGCCCTTTCGCCCGCGCGAAAACAGTTCGGTGACCGAACCTTTCCGCGTTAGGCTCCGCCCATGACGCTTCCGCGCGACTACCGCGGTCAGACCTGTGCCCTCGCCCGCTCGATGGAGATCGTCGGCGAGCGCTGGACGCTGCTGATCCTGCGCGACGCCTTCTACGGGGTCCGCAGGTTCGGTGAGTTCGCCGCGCACCTGGGCGTCCCCCGGGCCGTCCTCGCCGACCGGCTCGCCACCCTCACCGAGGCGGGCGTCCTGGTGCGCCGCCCCGAGACGGGCACGGGCCGCCGCGAGGTCTACGGGCTCACGCCCAAGGGGGTGGCGCTCTGGCCCGCCGTCCGTGCGCTCACCGCCTGGGGCGAGGAGTTCCACGCGGCGGAGGGCGGGCCGCGCCGCGTCTTCCTGCACGTCCAGGACGAGGCGCCGCTCGAACCGGACGGGCGCTGCACCGGCTGCGGCTCGGCCGTGCCCGTCCAGGACGTCCTGGTCGCCCCCGGCCCGGGGCTCGCCCCCTCGGCCCCGGACGACGACCCGGTGACGGCGGCGCTCGCCCGGCCGCACCGGCTGCTCTCCCCTCTGCTCACCACCGCGCCCCCGAGGCGCCCCACGAAGGGTTCACCCCGATGAAGATCCTGGTCGTCGGCGCCGGTGCCACCGGTGGCTACTTCGGCGCCCTGCTCGCCCGCGCGGGCGAGGACGTCACCTTCCTGGTCCGCCCGGCCCGGGCGGCCGCGCTGCGCGAGCGCGGGCTGCGGGTCGTGGGCCGCGACGAGGAGTGGGCGGTGGAGCCCCGCCTCGTCACGGCCGGCGAGCTGCGCGAGCCGTACGACCTCGTCCTGCTGTCGGTGAAGTCCACCGGGCTCGACCGGGCGATCGAGGACGTCGCGCCGGCCGTCGGACCGGACACGGCGGTCGTGCCGCTCCTCAACGGCCTCGCCCACATCGACGCCCTCAACGCCCGCTTCGGCGCGCCGGCCGTCCTCGGCGGCGTGGCCAAGGTGGTGACCGCCCTCGACGACTCGGGCGACATCCGGCGGCTCGCGCCGCTGGCCCATCTGTCCTTCGGGGAGCAGGACGGGACGGTCTCCGCGCGCGTGGAGCGGATCCGGAAGGTCCTCGACGGGGCGGGGATCGACGCGCCGGTGCCGGCGGACGTCCTCACGGCGATGTGGCACAAGTGGGTGTTCATCACCACGTTCGGCGCGGTGACGAGCCTGATGCGCGGCACGGTCGGCGACGTGTACGACGTGCCGGGCGGCCCCGCTCTCGGCCCGGCGCTGCTCGACGAGGCCGCCGCGGTCGCCGCCGCGGCCGGGCACCCCGTACCGGAGGAGGAGCGGGCGGCGACGCTCGCCGTGGTGTCCGCGCCGGGTTCGCCGATGGTGCCGTCGCTCTACCGCGATCTGGCGGCGGGCCGCCCGACCGAGGTCGAGCACCTCTTCGGCGACCTGACCGCCCGGGCCCGCGCCCTGGGCGTGGCGACCCCGCTGCTCGACCTGGCGACGCTGCACCTGCGCGTCCACCAGCGCCGGGTCACGGCTGCCGCGGGGGTCTGACGGGAGGAGGTCGTCTCCCCCGCCCGGGAGACGACGGGGCCACCAGGGCGACGCCGGGCCCCCGGTCCGGCGGCAGTCCGGTCGGCATGATGAAACTCAAGGCCCTTCCGGGTGTGCCTCGTTGGGCCGCCGTCGCCTCCCACGCCGTGCCGCTGGTCGTCCTGCCGTCCGACCTCTGGCGCGTCGCCCTGACGTTCGGCGCGCCGGTGGCCCGGGTCGACGGCCCGACTCCCGGCCCGGCCGTCTACCGACTCGGACTCACCGCCCTCGCCGAGCTGCTCGATCGCGTACCACCGCCGCCGTACGGCCCGCGGGAAGGCCGCGGCAGGGGTCGTGTGAGACCGCTTCAAGCTCCCAGCGCCTCGCCCCCGGCCCCTACCGGTCGGCGGGCACGGGCTCGCCGGAGTACCGGTCCAGGCCCGCTTTCCAGCGTCGCTGCTGCTCCAGCCAGTGCACGTAACGCGGTGCGTCACCGAGCCGGA
Organism: Streptomyces sp. NK15101; assembly: GCF_020400725.1. Classification (GTDB taxonomy): domain Bacteria; phylum Actinomycetota; class Actinomycetes; order Streptomycetales; family Streptomycetaceae; genus Streptomyces. Next base: position 107,385 of record NZ_JAINVG010000009.1, read on the forward strand.
CGCTGATCGGGTAGGGGTCGAACTCGTCCAGGAGCAGCTTGCGGAGGAACTCGGCCATGCCGCAGGGGAACAGGGTGAAGTCCTCGCGGGTGTGGCGACCGCAGACCAGGACGGGCCACCGGTCGGGGTCGGGGTCGGTCGTCAGCCAGCAGAGGATGTCCGCGCCGGAGGTGACGCCCCAGGCGAGGATGTGCTCCGGGTCGATGTCGAGGCCTTCCTGGCCGTGCAGCATCTCCCAGGTGTGACGGGCGTTCTCGGTCTCCTCCTCGAAGGTGCCGGGATCCCACTGGGGGTACTCCTTCGGCAGCGGCATGAGGACGCTCACCTCCCCCACCGTCCCGAACGTGCCGGCGCCCCAGAGGGACATGAAGGCCGTGCAGTCCCGCGGGAGTCGCGTGCCCCACCGTTCTTCCGCGGCCGTCCAGTCGATCTCCTCGTCGCTGCCGAGATCCGCCGGAAGGACCTCGGCCGGCAATGCGATGTCCGTCGCGTCCTCCACGGCAGCCCCTTCGATCCGATGAGATCGCCGAGCCTACGAGAACGCACCGACAACCGCGCGACGGAGCCGGTCGGCGCCCGGGGGTCATGCGGTTTTCCGTGGCAGCGGGAGACCAGGGCCTGTCCGGAAAGCCCCCTAGGCCGGTGCGTCCGCGGCGGGCCGGGCACGCCGTGCGCGGTTCCGCAGGTGGACGACGAGCGGGAGGGCCGATGCGATCAGCGCCATCACGGCGGCGCCGACCCAGTGCCGCGTCTCCTGGCCGATGAGCAGGCACGAGACGGCACCGAAGCAGGCGCCCGCGGCCGGGACCAGGGCCGCGTGCCGGCCGGCGGGCGTATCGGTGAGGGAGGCCACGCCGAGGTAGGCGACGATGAAGCCGGCGAACAGGGCGAACGTGTACCACTCCCCGCCGTCGGGTAGGGCGTAGCCCCTGCGGGTTCGCTCCAGCCCCAGGTCGACCGCCCCGGCGACCGCCCAGAAGAACGCGCTGGAGGCCACCACGCCGAGAGCGACGCGCCACGCCGTGTTCGTCATGCCGGGATCGTACGGGCGGGAGGCGGAATTCGGCCAGGACGGTGTTCCGATCCGCCGTGGGCGCGGGCGCGAGAACGCCGGCACGCGGCCGGCCGCCGCCCGGCCCTCATGGTCGGCAGCCGCCCGGTTCTCACGGCCGGTGGCTGCGCGGTTCTCACGGCCGGCGGCTGCCGCGGATGTAGTTGTCGCTCGCCGTGGGCGGGGAGTTGTGGGCGCCGAGGCCGAAGGAGACCCGGTCGGCCTGGGCCTGGCGGAGGGCCTGCTGTTCCCGGAGCACGCCGTCGACCGTGTCCGCCCGGCCGCCGCCCCTGCGGAGCAGGGTGATGGTCAACAGCGCCCCGACGCAGCCCAGTACGCCGAAAAGGATCAGTAGAGCGGTCATGGTGTTCCCCCGTCGTCTTCCGCAGGGTAACCCGGAGATCGCGGGCGGAACAGGGCTTCGCGAGCCGCACGCGGCGGTCCCGCCGTCCGTCAGCTCAGGAGCGTCGGTGTCGCCGCGGCGAGGACCGTCGCGATGCGGTCCCAGGCCTGCTCGTCGCGCGGAGCCGGGGGCAGTTGCGCTCCGGTGCCCGTGCCCCAGGCGGTGGCCAGGGCCACCGGGTCGGAGCCGGTGACGGCGCCCGCGGCGAGGGCCGCGGCGCCGAGGGCGACGAGTTCGGTGGCGGCGGGGACGATCAGGGAGCGCCCGGAGAGCCTGCGGACGGTCTCGGTCCAGGCCCGGCCTCGCGCGCCGCCGCCGACGAGGCGCAGCGGGCGGTCCCGTACGCCGGGGGCGGCGGGGTCGAGGCCGCAGGCGGCGAGGAGTTCGTCGAGGGCGCGCAGCACGGTGAAGGCCGCGCCCTCGTAGGCGGCGCCGAGGACGGCCCTGGGGTCGGTGTCGTGCCGGAGGCCGGTGACGAGCCCGGCGGCGTGCGGGAGGTCGGGGGTGCGTTCGCCGTCGAGGTACGGGAGGACGACGACGTCGCCGCCGGGGGCGGCGTCCTCGCGGTCGAGGCCGAGGAGCGTGGCGAACCGGTCGACGGCGAGGGTGCAGTTGAGGGTGCAGCCGAGCGGCAGGTACGTGCCGTCGGTGGCGGCGAAGCCGGCGAGGCCGGGGGCGACGGGGCGGGTGCGGGTCGCGGCGAAGACGGTGCCGGAGGTGCCGAGGCTGACGACGGGGTGGTCGAGCAGGCCCGCGCCGCCGAGCCCGAGTCCGACGGCGGCGGCCATGTTGTCGCCGGTCCCGGCGGCGACGGCGACCGTGCGGGGCAGGCCGAGCGCTTCGGCGGCGGCGGCGGTGAGGGTGCCGACGCGGGTGGCGCCGGACGGGGCGACGGTCGGCAGCAGGGCCGGGTCAAGGCCGACGAGGTCGAGGACGTCGGGGTCGTAGGCGCGGGTGGCGGTGCCGTACCAGCAGGTGCCGGAGGCGTCCCCGGGGTCGGTGACGGCGGATCCGGAGAGGCGTTCGGTGAGGTGGTCGTGCGGAAGGCGGACGCCGGCCGTCGCGGCGGCGTGGTGCGGCTCGTGCTCGCGGAGCCACTGCCATTTGGCCGCGGTCATGGAGGCGACCGGGACGGAGCCGGTCCGCGCCGGCCAGGACGCCGGGCCGCCGAGGCGGGCGGCGAGGGCGGCCGCCTGGGGGGCGGAGCGCGTGTCGTTCCAGAGCAGCGCGGGGCGGAGGGGGCGGCCGTCGGGGCCGAGGGCGACGAGGCCGTGCTGCTGGCCGGCGACGGCGATGCCGGTGACGGCCGCCGCCGGGACGTCCGCGTCGCGCACCGCCGCGCGGACGGCCGTGACGAGGGCGGTCCACCACTCCCCGGGGTCGCTCTCGCGCGCCCCGGCGGAGCCGGTGACGGTGTGCGGTGCGCGGCCGAGGGCGAGGAGCTCGCCGGTGTCGGCGTCGACGGCGGCGGCCTTGGCGGACTGCGTGGAGCTGTCCACGCCGATCACCACGGAGCGGCGGCTCATGGGCATGTCCTCACCTTGTCTCTCGGCTGTCGGGGCTGGCGTCCGGGCGCCCCGTCCCGTATTAGTTATCTCAGAAAACAAATCTGGCTGCCAGTAGCAGGGAGACGCCATGACCGACTTCTCGCCCACCCCCGGGGACCGCTTCACCTTCGGCCTGTGGACCGTCGGCTGGCAGGGCCGCGATCCCTTCGGCGAGGCGACCCGCCCCGCCCTCGACCCCGTGGAGGCCGTCGAGCGGCTCGCCGCCCTCGGTGCGTACGGCATCACCTTCCACGACGACGACCTGATCCCCTTCGGGACGCCGGACGCCGAGCGCGACGCGATCGTCAAGCGCTTCCGGGGCGCCCTGGACCGCACCGGGCTCGCGGTGCCCATGGCGACCACGAACCTCTTCACGCACCCCGTCTTCAAGGACGGCGCCTTCACCGCCAACGACCGGGACGTGCGCCGGTTCGCCCTGCGCAAGACCCTCCGCAACATCGATCTGGCCGTCGAGCTCGGCGCCACCACCTACGTCGCCTGGGGCGGCCGGGAGGGCGCCGAGTCCGGCGCGGCGAAGGACGTCCGGGTCGCGCTCGACCGGATGAAGGAGGCCTTCGACCTGCTCGGCCAGTACGTCACCGAGCAGGGCTACGACCTGCGCTTCGCGATCGAGCCCAAGCCGAACGAGCCGCGCGGCGACATCCTGCTGCCCACGATCGGGCACGCCCTCGCCTTCATCGAGCGGCTGGAGCGCCCCGAGCTCGTCGGCGTGAACCCGGAGACCGGACACGAGCAGATGGCCGGGCTGAACTTCCCGCACGGCATCGCGCAGGCGCTGTGGGCCGGCAAGCTGTTCCACATCGACCTGAACGGCCAGTCGGGCATCAAGTACGACCAGGACTTCCGCTTCGGCGCGGGCGACCTGCGGCAGGCGTTCTGGCTGGTGGACCTGCTGGAGACGGCCGGTTACGCGGGCCCGCGCCACTTCGACTTCAAGCCGGTCCGCACCGACGGCTTCGACGGGGTGTGGGAGTCCGCGAAGAACTGCATGCGGAACTACCTGATCCTCAAGGACCGCGCGGCGGCCTTCCGTGCCGACCCGGACGTCGTGGCGGCGCTCGCCGCCTCCCGGCTGCCCGAGCTGGCCGTCCCCACGGCCGCCGACGGTCTCGCGGCGCTGCTGGCCGATCCCACCGCGTACGAGACGTTCGACCCGGACGCGGCCGCGGAGCGCTCGATGGCCTTCGAGCACCTGGACCAGCTGGCCATGGAGCACCTGCTCGGCGTGCGCTGAGGACCGTACGGGCGGTCAGCGGCCGGGGAGCGTCGAGCGGCGGACGACCGGTTCCGGCCGGAGCACCACGTGCTCGTGCCGGTGGTCGGCCGCCTGCTCGCCGGTCTCCTCCAGGAGCGGCTCGGCGGCCTCCGCCCCGAGGGTCGGCGCCGGCTGCCGTACGGAGGTCAGGGGTACGGCCGCGGTCGCGGCGAGCGCGAGCAGGGCGCCCTCGCGCGGGTGCGCCCGGTGGGCGGTGGAGGCCGTGACGCGCTGCGCGGACGCGGCCCCTGCGACACTACGTACCGCAGGGCGACGGCGCCGCCTGGGACAGGGCCGCCGCCCGACCCGAACCGTCCCCGAGGAAGCCGTGATGCGTGTCGCCCTCTTCGTCACCTGCGTCAACGACGCCGTCTTCCCGTCGACGGGCGTGGCCACGGTCCGGCTCCTCGAACGGCTCGGCGTGGCGGTCGACTTCCCGGCGGCCCAGTCCTGCTGCGGACAGCCGCAGTTCAACACCGGCTACCGCGCGCAGACCGAGCCGCTCGTACGGCGCACGGTGCGGGCCTTCGAGGGCTACGACCACGTCGTGACCCCGTCGGGCTCGTGCGCGGCGATGGTCCGCCGCCACTACCCGTCGTTCGGTACGGAGGCGGGGGCCCTGGCGCCTCGCGTGTACGAGCTGACGGAGTTCCTGGTGGACGTGCTCGGCGTGACGGACGTGGGCGCGTACTTCCCGCACCGGGTGACGTACCACCCGTCCTGTCACGGCCTGCGGCTCCTCGGGCTCGGGGAGCGGCCGCGGCGGCTCCTGGAGGCGGTGAAGGGCCTGGAGCTGGTGGAGCTGCCGGGCGCGGAGGAGTGCTGCGGCTTCGGCGGCACGTTCGCGGTGAAGAACCCGGACGTCTCGGCGGCGATGGGCGCCGACAAGATCAAGAACGCGCTGTCCACGGGCGCGGAGGTCCTGTGCGGCGCGGACAACTCCTGTCTGCTGCACGTGGGCGGCATGCTGAGGCGGCAGGAGGCGCCGCTGCGGGCGCTGCACCTGGCGGAGATCCTGGCGAGCACGGAAGAGGAGCCCTGGGCATGAGCGGGACCTATCTGGGGATGCCGGCCTTCCCGGAGGCGGCGCGGGAGGCCGTCCGTGACGAGCGGCTGCGCGCCAACCTCCGGCACGCGACCCACACCATCCGGGACAAGCGGGCGCGGGCGGTGGCCGAGCTGGACGACTGGGCCGCGCTGCGCGAGGCCGGCAGGCGCGTCAAGGACGAGACGCTCCGCCACCTCGACGCGCACCTCCTCCGGTTGGAGGAGTCGGTGACGGCGGCGGGCGGCACGGTGCACTGGGCGGCGGACGCGGCCGAGGCCAACCGGATCGTCACAGAGCTGGTGAAGGCGACCGGCGAAAGCGAGGTCGTCAAGGTCAAGTCGATGGCCACCCAGGAGATCGGGCTCAACGAGCACCTGGAGGCCGAGGGGATCCGCGCCTACGAGACCGACCTCGCCGAGCTGATCGTGCAGCTCGGCGAGGACCGCCCCTCGCACATCCTGGTCCCGGCGATCCACCGCAACCGCGGCGAGATCCGGGACGTCTTCCGCGAGAAGATGGCGAGTTGGGGCCGCCCGGCACCGGAGGGACTGAGCGACGCCCCGGCCGAGTTGGCGGAGGCGGCCCGGCTGCACCTGCGGGAGAAGTTCCTGCGGGCGAAGGTCGGGATCTCGGGGGCGAACTTCATGGTCGCCGAGACCGGCACCCTCGTCGTCGTCGAGTCCGAGGGCAACGGCCGCATGTGCCTGACCCTGCCCGAGACCCTCATCTCCGTCGTCGGCATCGAGAAGGTCGTCCCCACCTGGCGGGACCTGGAGGTCTTCCTCCAGACGCTCCCCCGCTCCTCGACGGCCGAGCGGATGAACCCGTACACGAGCATGTGGACCGGCACCACCGACGGAGACGGACCGAGCGCCTTCCACCTGGTGCTCCTCGACAACGGCCGCACCGACGTCCTCGCCGACGAGGTGGGGCGTCAGGCGCTGCGCTGCATCCGCTGCTCGGCCTGCCTCAACGTCTGCCCGGTGTACGAGCGGGCCGGCGGTCACGCGTACGGCTCGGTCTACCCCGGCCCGATCGGCGCGATCCTCACCCCGCAGCTGCGGGGCACCGCGAGCGAGGTCGACGCCTCGCTGCCCTACGCCTCCTCGCTGTGCGGCGCCTGCTACGAGGTGTGCCCGGTCGCCATCGACATGCCCGAGGTGCTCGTGCGCCTGCGGGAGAAGGTCGCCGGGGAGGGCGGCAAGGGCCACCGCCTGGAGAGGGCCGCGATCAAGGCCTCCACATGGGTCCTGGACCACCCCGGCGTGCTCGGGGCCGGGGAGCGCCTCGCGTCCGCCACCCGCAAGCTGCACCCGAGGAAGCTGCCCGGGCCCGTCGCCGGCCGGTGGACGGAGAGCCGCGACCTGCCCGAGATGCCCGCCGAACCGTTCCGCGACTGGTGGAGGAGGAACCGGACGTGACCGACCTGCCCGTGCGGAACCCCGCGAGGAGGAACCGGACGTGACCGATTCCCGCGCACGGATCCTCGCCCGGATCCGTACAGCCGTCGCGGACGCGCCCGAGGCCGCGCCCGTCGTCCGCGACTACCGGACCCGCCACGTCCCGGACGACCCGGCCCGGCTCCTCGACCTGCTCCACGAGAACCTCGCCGACTACCGGGCCCGTGTGCACCGCACCGGACCGGACGGCGTCGCCGGCCTGGTCGCCCGGTTGCTCCGGGAGCGCGGCGCGCGCAGTGTCGTCGTGCCGCCCGGGCTGCCCGAGGAGTGGCTCGCCACGACCGAGGCCGTGCGGCGGCCCGACGGGCCACGGCTGGGCCCGTGCGAACTGGACGGCACGGACGCCGTGGTGACGGGGTGCGCGGTGGCGATCGCCGAGACGGGCACGATCGTCCTGGACGGCGGTCCGGGCCAGGGCCGCCGGGCGCTGACGCTCGTCCCCGATCTGCACCTCTGCGTGGTGCGGGCCCCGGAGCAGGTGGTGGCCTCGGTGCCGCTCGCGCTCCCCCGGCTCGCCCCGGGGCGTCCGCTGACCTGGATCTCCGGGCCGTCCGCGACGAGCGACATCGAGCTCGACCGGGTGGAGGGCATCCACGGGCCGCGCACCCTGGAGGTCCTCCTGGTGACGGGCGGCTGACACGCGGAAGCAGCCGGGCCCGGGGGCGTCCGGCTGCTTCACCCCGGGGCGGCGTCAGGTCGACTCGCGGCGGACGAGCTCCGTCGGCAGGATGACCGTCGCCGGGTCCTCGCCCGCTATCCGTGCCAGGAGCGTCCGGACCATCTCGGTGCTGATGCGGTCCCAGGGCTGGCGGATGGTGGTGAGGGAGGGGCGGGAGGAGAGGGCCGCCGGGGAGTCGTCGAAGCCGCCGACGGCGATGTCCTCGGGGACCCGCCTGCCCGCGCGGTCGAGCGCGTCGAGGACGCCCTGCGCCATCAGGTCGGAGGCGACGAAGACGGCGTCGATGTCCGGGGCGCGCTCCAGGAGGACGCGGGCGGCGTCCTCGCCGCTGGCCCGGCTGTAGTCACCGGTGGCGATCAGCGTCTCGTCGACGGGCAGGCCGTGTTCGGCGAGCGTCTCGCGGTAGCCGGCGAGGCGTTCCACCCCGCCGGGGGTGTCGAGCGGTCCGGTGACGGTGGCGATGCGGCGCCGCCCGGTCGCGTACAGGTGGCGCACCATGTCGCGGGCGCCGTCCCGGTCGTCGGCGGCGACGTAGCCGATCTTGGCGGTCTGGCCGAGGGGCTTGCCGCAGGCGACGACGGGGACGCCGGCCTCGTGCAGCCGGGCCACCACGGGATCGCCGGAGTGGCTGGAGACGAGGAGGACGCCGTCGACGTGGCCGGCCTCGATGTAGCGGAGGTTGCGGCGGCGTTCGTCCTCGGTGCCCGCGATCATCAGGAGGAGCGGGATGTCCTGGGCGGCGAGGGCCTGGGTGCAGGCCCTGAGGAGGACGTTGAAGTTGGGGTCCTCGAAGAAGCGCTCCTGCGGTTCGGTCAGGAGGAAGGCGACCGAGTCGGACTTGCCGGTGATCAGCGAGCGGGCGTGCCGGTTGACGACGTATCCCGTTCTTCGGATCGCGGCGTCGACGGCCGCCTTCGCGGTCGGGCTGACGTAGTGGCCGCCGTTGAGGACGCGGGAGACGGTGCCGCGCGAGACTCCGGCCTCGCGGGCCACGTCGTGGATGGTCGCCGGGCGGCGCCTGCTCGCTGCTGCGCTCATGCTGTGTGTTTCCCCTCGATCCCCTGTGGTCAGGACTTTACGGCGCCGGAGAGCAGGTCGAGGCTCCAGAAGCGCTGGATGACCAGGAACAGGGCGATGAGCGGGACGACGGCGAGGAAGGCTCCGGTGATGACGAGGGTGTAGAGGGAGGGCTGGCTGGCGCCCTGCTTGAGGAGGGTGAACAGGCCGACGGTCATGGGGAACTTCTCGTCGTCGCCGAGCATGATGAAGGGCAGCAGGAAGTTGTTCCAGATGGCGACGAACTGGAAGAGGAAGATCGTCACCAGGCCCGGGGCCATCATGGGGACGGCGATCCGCAGGAAGATCCGCCATTCGCCCGCGCCGTCCATGCGGCCCGCCTCGACGAGTTCCATCGGGATGGCGGCCTCGGCGTAGATCCGGCCGAGGTAGACGCCGTACGGGGAGAGGACCAGCGGCAGCAGCACGGAGGCGTACGTGTCCGTGAGGTCGGCCTCGGCCATGATCAGGTACTGCGGGATGGCGAGGATGACCGGGGGCATGAGGACGCCGGTGAGGATGACGTTGAAGAAGGGCTCGCGGCCGCGGAAGCGGTAGACCGCGAAGGCGTAGCCGGCGAAGGCGGAGACCACGGTGGACAGGACGGCGCCGAGGCCCGCGTAGAAGACGGAGTTGCCCATCCATCGCCAGTAGATGCCCTCGCGGTACGTGTCGAGGTCGGCGAGGTTGTCGGCGAAGCCGTCGCCGGGCAGGAAGGTGAAGGTGGAGAAGAGGTCCTGGCCCGACTTGGTGGCGGCGACCACGACCCAGGCGACGGGGAGCAGGCAGTAGAGCGCCCCGAGGACGAGCGCGGCGGTGGGGAGCAGGGCCGTGCGGCGGGGGCGGGGCGGGCCCTGGGAGGTGCCGGGGGTGGTGCCGGCGGCCGGGGCGGACGCGCGGAGCGGCGGGGAGGCGAGCCCGGTCATCGGCCTGCTCCTTGTGCGGTGCGGCGGTTGGAGGCCCTCAGGAGGGTGAAGGAGAGCGCGAAGGTGGCGAGGGCGAGCACCACGGCGGTGGCCGAGGCGGCGTGGATGTTCCCGCCGGTGAAGGCGTCGCCGTAGACCTTCATGAGGGGGCTCCAGGTGGAGGGGATGCCGTTGGTGAGCGGCTTGAGCGTCATGGGCTCGTTGAAGACCTGGAGGGTGGCGATGATCGAGAAGAAGAAGGTGAGCACCAGGGAGGGCGCCACCATCGGGATCTTGATGCGGAGCGCGATCTGCAGCTCCGAGCAGCCGTCGAGCTTGGCCGCCTCGTGCACCTCGGCGGGCAGGGAGCGCAGCGCGGTGTAGATGACGATCATGTTGAAGCCGGTGCCGCCCCAGACGGCGATGTTCGCCATCGACAGGTAGAGGAGTCCGCCGTCCATGAGGTCGGGCCGCGGGAGTCCGAGGGCGTCGAGGAGGTGGAGGAAGGGACTGACGTCGGGGAGGTAGAGGAAGCCCCAGAGGAGCGCCGCGATGACGCCGGGCACGGCGTACGGCAGGAAGATCGCGAGGCGGGCGAAGGAACGGGCGCGGACGCGCTCGGTGTCGAGCAGGAGCGCGAAGAGCAGGGCGAGGCCGAGCATGACGGGGACGACGATCGCGCCGTAGCCGAGGACGCGCAGGGCGCTGTGGAGGAACTCGGAGTCGGTGAGGGCGGCGGTGTAGTTCTCCAGGCCGGCCCAGACCTCGCTCCTGGCTCCCTTGCCGAGGCCGAGGCCCTTGATCTCGACCTTGTGGAAGCTGAGCCAGACGGCGTAGCCGATGGGCAGGGCGAAGAAGAGGGCGAAGAGGACGGCGGCGGGGAGGAGGAAGAGGTAGGGGGCGCTTCGCGCTCGTTTGGGGGTGGTGGTGGGCGACGGGAGGTCGTACGGGGCCGCTTCGGCCCCGTACGACCGGCGCACGCCCTGGCGGGGCCGCGTCACTTGGCGACTCCGAAGCCCTGCTTCTCCAGGTCCGCGACGGTGGTGTTCCGGACGGCGGTCAGGGCGGTGCCGAAGCCGGACCTGGCCTTGGCGGCCTTGCCGAACTCGTCCTTGAAGGAGGTGTAGGCGACGTTCACGTTGGGGCCCCAGGCGGCCGGCGCGGTGGTCTTCGCGATCTCGGCGGCGCGGGTGTAGAAGTCGGGCTGGTTGGCGAAGTAGGCGGGGGCCTCGGCGAGGGCGCCGCTGGTCTGGGCGGCGGTGGCGGCGGGGTAGATGCCGCTCTCCTTGACGAGGGCGGCGAGGGCCTTCGGGTCGGTGTTCAGCCAGACGGCGAACTTCGCGGCGGCCTCCTTGTGCTTCGAGTCGGAGGTGACGGCGGTGGAGGAACCGCCCCAGCTGCCGGTGGAGTTCCCGTCCTCGGTCCACTGCGGGAGCGGGGCCATGGCCCACTTGCCCTTGCCGTCGGGGGCGGCGGTGGTGAGGGTGCCGGGGGCCCAGACGGCGCTGACCCAGGCGAGCTGCTCGCCGGTGTTCATGGCCTTGTTCCAGGCGGGGGTGTACATCGGCTGGTTGTCGATGGCGCCCTCGGCGACCAGGCCGCCCCAGAAGTCGGCGACCTTCTTGGTGGCGGCGTCGTCGATGCCGACCTTCCACTTCTCGCCCTCGAAGGTCCACCACTTGGCGCCGGCCTGCTGGGAGAGGCCGGCGAAGAGGCCGGCGTCGTTGGCGGAGAAGGTGGTCAGGGACTTGCCGGGGGCCTTCTTCTTCAGGGTGCGGGCGGTGGCGGCGAACTCGTCCCAGGTGGTGGGGACGGAGAGGCCGTACTGCTCGAAGAGGTCCTCGCGGTAGAAGAACATCAGCGGCCCGGAGTCCTGCGGCAGGGCGTAGACGGCCTCGCCGCCGAAGGTGGTCTGCTGCCAGATGCCGGGTGCGAAGGCGTTCTTGACGTCCTCGGGGACCTCGGCGGCCACGTCGGCCAGGGAGTCGTTGCTGACGAGGGTGGGGAGGGCCTGGTACTCGGCCTGGACGAGGTCCGGTCCCTTGTGCGCCTTGGTCGCGGTGATGACCTTGGTGACGAGGTCGTCGCCGGAAGCCTGCTTCTGCACGGTGACCTTGATGTCGGGGTGCTCGGCGTTCCAGAGGGCGGCGACCTTGTCCATGCCGGGTGCCCAGGCCCAGTAGGTGAGCGAGACGGGGCCGGAGCCGGCGCCCGCCTCGTCGTCGGAGCCGGAGGAGCCGCAGGCGGAGAGTGCGGTGGCGCCGAGCAGGACGGCGGTGGCGGCGGCGAGACCGCGGCGCGTGATGTGAGGCATGGGGTGCTTCTCCCTGACCGAAAAAGGGGCCTCTCCCTGGAGCGGGGTGGCCGGTCATGCATCTGTGAGCGTTCACAGTAGAGAAACGTTCCAGACACTTGTCAATGGTTGTTCGTGTGCGGTTATGTTGCGTTGCCGCATCGAGATCGAGTGTGTGCACGTTCCCAGGTAGCCCAGAGCTTCCGTCTTCCGAGGTTTCAGGAGAGACTCATGCCGCAGACCACTCCGAAGGGCCTGCACCGGCTCGCGTTCGGCGGGGACTACAACCCCGAGCAGTGGCCGGAAAGCATCTGGCAGGAGGACGTCCGGCTGATGCGGGAGGCCGGCGTCACCATGGTGAGCGTCGGGATCTTCTCCTGGGCCCTCCTCGAACCCGAGCCGGGCCGCTACGACTTCGGCTGGCTCGACCGGCTCCTCGACCTGCTCCACGAGAACGGCGTCCGCGTCGACCTGGGCACCCCCACCGTGGCGCCGCCCGCCTGGTTCTACCGCGCCCACCCCGAGGCCCTGCCCGTCACCGCCGAGGGCGTCCGCTTCTCCTACGGCTCACGCGGGGCGATCTGCCACGGCAACGGCGACTACCGCGCGGCCGCCGCCGGCATCACCACCCGGCTGGCCCGCCGCTACGGCAGCCACCCGGCGCTCGCCCTGTGGCACGTCCACAACGAGTACGGCGTCCCCGTCAGCGCCTGCTACTGCGACAACTGCGCCGCCCGCTTCCGCCGCTGGCTCCACGAGACGTACGGCTCGGTCGACGCCGTCAACGAGGCCTGGGGCACCGCCTTCTGGGGCCAGCGCTACGGCTCGTACGAGGAGATCGACCCGCCCCGCGTCACCCCCACCGTCGGCAACCCGGCCCAGCAGCTCGACTACCGCCGCTTCGCCGACGCCACCATCCGGGAGAACTTCCGGGCGGAACGGGACGTCCTGCACGAGCTCGCCCCCGGCATCCCCGTCACCACCAACTTCATGACCGCGCTCAGCCAGTGCGACTCCCTCGACTACTGGGCCTGGGGCCGCGAGGTCGACCTCGTCACCAACGACCACTACCTCATCACCGACGGCCGCCGCACCCACGTCAACCTCGCCATGGCCGCCGACCTCACCCGCTCCGTCGCCGGCGGCGCGCCCTGGCTGCTCCTGGAGCACTCCACCTCCGGCGTGAACTGGCAGCCCCGCAACCCCGCCAAGCGCCCCGGCGAGATGGCCCGCAACTCCCTCGCCCACGTCGCCCGCGGCTCCGAGGGCGCCATGTTCTTCCAGTGGCGCCAGTCCCGGCGCGGCGCCGAGAAGTTCCACTCCGCGATGGTCCCGCACGGCGGCACCGACACCCGGATCTGGCGGGAGGTCGTCGCCCTCGGCGCCGACGTGGAGGCCCTCGCCGAGATCCGCGGCACCCGGACCGTCCCGGACGTCGCCATGGTCTGGGACTGGCACTCCTGGTGGGCGCAGAGCCTGGAGTGGCGGCCGAGCGAGGCCCACGAGGCCCGCGAGCGCGCCGACGGCTTCTACGAGGCCCTCTACGACCGGCACCTCACCGTCGACTTCGCCCACCCCGAGTCCGACCTCTCGGCGTACCCGCTGGTCGTCGTCCCCGCGCTCTACCTCACCACCGAGGCCGCCGGAGACAACCTGCGGGAGTACGTCGAGAACGGCGGCACCCTCGTCGTCTCGTACTTCTCCGGGATCGTCGACGAGCACGACGCCGTCCACCCCGGCGCCCACCCGGGCGCCCTGCGCGAGGTCCTCGGCCTCACCGTGGACGAGTGGTCCCCGCTCCTGGACGACCAGCGGGTGACCGTCACCGGACCGGACGGCGCCACACTCACCGGCGACGTCTGGACGGAGTTCGTCCGGCCGCGCGGCGCGGAGACGGTGTGGACGTACGCGGACGGACCGGCCGCCGGCGGGCCCGCCGTCACCCGCCACCGGCTCGGCCGGGGCACCGCCTGGTACGTCTCCACCCGGCTCGACGCGGCCTCGCTCGACGCGATCCTCGCCGCCGCCTGCGAGGACGCCGGGGTCGCCCCGCGCACCGGACTCCCGCGCGACGTCGAGGTCGTGCACCGCGCCGGGGACGCCGGGCAGCGGTACGTCTTCGCGCTGAACCACTCCGCCGAGGACGCCGAGGTGCCGCTGGACGGCTCCGGCACGGAGCTCCTCCACGGCGATCCGGCGGACGGCAGGCTGACCGTCCCGGCCGGCGCCGTCAGGGTCGTACGCCTCGACGCCTGACCACACCTCCTCCGGGGCCCTCCGATCTCCCCGGGGGCGGCCCGCACCCGTTGCGCCGCCCCCGGGCGAGCCGTGCCACCGCACCACCCGCAAGGAACCGCCCCGCACCACTTCCCCGTCCGTCACCGTCGAAGGGACTCGACGATGCGCACCACCAGAAGCCGCTTCCGCCTGCGGGCCCCGTCGCTCGCCGCCGTGCTCGGCGCGGGCCTGTTGCTCGCCCCGCTCCCGGCGCACGAGGCCGCCGCCGCGAGCACCCTCGCCAATGCCGGTTTCGAGGCCGGCGGCACCGGGACCGCCACCCCCTCCGGCTGGTCCACCTACTCCGCCGCCGGCCAGGACGCCGCCTCCTTCACCGAGGCCGGGGGCCACAGCGGCAGCTTCCGCCTCACCCACTGGTCCTCCGCCGCGTACAAGGTGGAGACCTACCAGTACCTCTCCGGTCTCACCGACGGCGACTACACGCTCAGCGCCTGGGTCCGCTCCGGCGGCGGGCAGAACTCCGCCTACCTCGCCCTGCGCAACTGCGGCTCCGCCGAGCAGCGCACCGACCTCCCGGTGACGTCGAGCGGCTGGATACGGATCGTCACCCCGGTCAAGGTCGTCGGCGGGGCCTGCACGATCAGCGTCAACTCCGACGCCAAGGCGGGCAACTGGATCAACGTCGACGACCTGACGTTCGCCTCGGGCACGAGCGGTCTGACGGTCAGGGGCGTCGACCTGTCCGCGCTGAAGAAGAGCGAGGACCTCGGCGGGACGTACAGGTCGAGCGCGGGCACCACCGGTGACGCGGTGGCGCTGCTCAAGGGGGCGGGCGCGAACTACGGCCGCCTCAAGGTGTGGGTGAACCCGGCCGACGGCTACAACGACAAGGCCCGCGTCCTGGCCACCGCGCAGAGGATCAAGGCGCAGGGCATGAAGCTGCTCGTCGACTTCCACTACTCGGACATCTGGGCCGACCCGGGGGCCCAGACGAAGCCGGCGGCCTGGTCGGGGCACTCGTACACCCAGCTGAAGACCGATGTCCACGACCACACGTACGACGTGCTCAACGCCCTCAAGGCGCAGGGCACCGCGGCCGACATGGTGCAGATCGGCAACGAGATCAACACCGGCATGCTGTGGCCCGAGGGCTCCACGAGCAACTGGACCCAGCTGGCCGGGCTGCTGAAGTCCGGGATCTCCGCCGCCAAGGAGGTCAGTTCGAGCACCCGGATCGCACTGCACCTCGCCAACGGCGGCGACAACGCCCTGTACCGCACCTGGTTCGACAACGCGGCGGCGCAGGGCGTGAGTTACGACGTGATCGCGCTGTCCTTCTACGGCTACTGGCACGGCGCCCTGCCCTCGCTCCAGGCCAACCTGGACGACATCTCGGCCCGTTACGGCAAGAAGGTGATGGTCGCGGAGACCGCGTACCCGTTCCGGCTGGACAGCGAGGACAGCCACGAGAACATCATCGACCTGCCGAGCGAGCTCGTCTCCGGCTACCCGGCGAGCAGCGCCGGCCAGTCGGCGTGGCTGCGTGACGTGATGAACGTCGTCGAGGCGGTGCCGAACGGCCGCGGCCTGGGCGTCATCTACTGGGAGCCGGCGTGGACCGCCGTCGCGGGCAACGGCTGGGACCCGGCCGACTCCTCGTCCGGCAACGGCTGGGAGAACCAGGCCCTGTTCGACTACGACGGCAAGCTGCTCCCGGCGGCGGGCCGGCTGGCCCACCGCTGACCGACCCGTACAGCCGACGGAACACCGGGGCGGACTCCTGAAGGAGCCCGCCCCTTCGGCGTGGCCGCTACCACTCGGCCGGCGAGCCGT
The DNA here is from genome assembly GCF_020400725.1 of Streptomyces sp. NK15101. GTDB lineage: Bacteria > Actinomycetota > Actinomycetes > Streptomycetales > Streptomycetaceae > Streptomyces. The sequence continues at coordinate 123,174 of NZ_JAINVG010000009.1, forward strand.
CGTCCCGGCGCCGGGCCGGGTTGCGCCAGCGGTGCCCCACCTCGGCGGCCCGTCCGACCGCCTTCGCGTCGACCTCGATCCCGAGGCCCGGGCCGGCCGGCAGGGCCACGTGACCGTCCTCGTACCGGAAGACCGAGGGGTCGACGAGGTAGTCGAGCAGGTCGGACGGCCGCCCGCGCCTCGGCGGGGGCGGTGCCCCTGCGCGCCGGTGTCGGAGCGGGGATCGCGATCGGCGGCCGGCTCTACCGGGGCTTCACCGACAGCGCCGGCGAGTGGGGCCACACCTGCCTCGCCGTCGACGGCCGGCTGTGCACCTGCGGCAACCGGGACTGCGTCGAGGCGTACGTCAGCACCCGGGGGATCGCGCAGACCCGGCGCGAGCTCGCCCCGGGCGACGCGCGGGCGGCGGGGACGGACGACGCGGCGACGGTCGCCGCCCTGGCCCGCGCGGTGGCGGAGCGGGACCCGGTGGCCGAGGCCGTCGTCGACCGGACCGCGCGTCACCCGGGGGCGGCGGTCGCCAATCTGCTGAACCTGCTGAACCCCCGCGCGCTCGTCCTCGGCAACCAGGTCGTGGACCTGCTCGGCGAGCGACTGCTGAGCGCCACGTACGAGGCGGTCACCCGGCACGTCCTGCCGCTGCCGCACCGGGCGGCGGCCCTGCGGCGCAGCGCGGTGCCGCACAACGCGGTCACGCGGGGCACGGCCGCCTTCGCCCTGGAGGGCTTCCTCGACGACCGGGAGGTCTTCGGGCCGGTCAGCCGCATGCGCCGGCCGCGCGGGCGCCGGGACGCGGGACGCGCGGACGCCGACGCGAGCGCGTGACGCGTGCCCGACTCAGCGTCCCGCCCGATGGCCCAGGCGTGCCGAGAGTTCGCCGGCGCCCCTGACCGCGAGGGCGGTGAGTTCGTTCTCCCGCTCCTCGCTCCAGCGGTGCACCGGCACGGAGACGGACAGCGCCGCGACGACCCGGCCGGAGCGGTCCCGTACGGGTGCGGCGACACAGCTGACGTCGGGGTTGGACTCCTGCTGCTCGACGGCGACCCCGAGGACCCGGATCTCCGCGAGGGCGGCCCGCAGCGCGTCCGGGTCGGTGAGGCTCCTGGGCGTCATGGCGACGAGTTCGCGCCCTTCGAGGCGCTCGTCGAGCTCGTCCTCGGGGAGCGTGGCGAGCAGCATCTTGCCGACGGCCGTGCAGTGGGCGGGGAGCCGGCGACCGACCGCCGAGACCATCCGCACCGCGTGACTGGAGTCCACCTTGGCGATGTAGATGACGTCGGTGTCCTCCAGGAGGGCGACGTGGACGGTCTCGCCGCAGGTGTCGGCCACCTCGCGGGCCACCTCCCGGCCCTCGGCCGCGAGGTCGAGCTGCTCCGCGTACCGGCTGCCGAGCTGGTACGTGCGGACGCCGAGCCGGTAGCGGCCGGGCTGTTCCGGCACGGGGGCGAGGTAGTTGCGGGCGGTCAGGGTGGTGACCAGCTCGTGGGTGGTGGTGCGCGGCAGCCGGAGCCTGCGGGTGATCTCGGGGGCGGACAGCGTGCCGTCGCCCTCGAGGAAGAGCTCCAGTATGTCGAATGCCCTGGTCACCGCGGGTACGAGTCGTCCCATGGCCCCCCACCTCACGCTCGCACTGTTCGATATTCCGCACCACGACCGAAATCGCGGACAGAGAGTAGCGTGGGCGCGCTTCCGTCGACACCCCCGTGGGCCGCTCCCCACGGTCACGCCGCCACTCGCCGGACCGCGTCCGGCCTTCCGAACGGAGCAAGCACCGTGCGCATCACGGGAATCACCACTCATGCCGTCGGCACGCCCCGGCGCAACCTCACGTACGTCCTGGTCCACACGGACGAGGGGCTGACCGGCGTCGGCGAGACCCGCACGCTCGGCCACACCGACGCCCTGGTCGGGTATCTCCGCGAGGCGGAGGCGAACCACATCGCGGGCTCCGACCCGTTCGCCGTGGAGGACCTCGTCCGGCGCATGAGGTACGGGGACTTCGGACGGGCCGGCGAGATCGTCATGTCCGGGATCGCCGTGGTGGAGACGGCCTGCTGGGGCATCAAGGGCAAGGCGCTCGGCGTGCCCGTCCGGCAGCTGCTCGGCGGGAAGGTGACCGACCGGGTCAAGGCGTACGCCAACGGCCGGTACACCACCGAGCGCACCCCGGAGGTCTATCACGCGGCGGCCCGCGCGTGTCCCGTACCGCGTCCGCCACCCCGGGCAGAGGACCCCGATGGCCACGCGACCGGCACCCCGACGTCCCGGCAGCAGGGTCCGTCGGCCCGCTTCCCGGCAGCCGGCGCCTGGCGGCCCTTCACCACCAGCCGAGTGCGCGGCCCTTCACCGCTCGTCGGGCGCGCGGCCCTTCAGTCCGCCCGCGGCGGCTCGGCGAGCAGGTCGTCGACGAGGGTGAGGCGCGTCTCGGGGAAGTACTCCGCGATCGCCTCGCGCATCATCGCCTCGCCCTCCGGATCGGGGGTCCCGCACCTCTCCCGCGTCTCACGGTCGGGCCATCGGGCGTACGCCACCCAGGTGCCGTCGTCCGCCCGGTGGAGCCGGGAGCCGTAGCTGCCGCACTCCCGGTGGATCGCCACGGTCACCCGGTGCCAGCCGTCGACGAGCAGTTGCTCCTTGCCCGGACTCACCCGCCACCGGTACACCACCGCGAACATCTCTCCGCCTCCCTCGTCCTGGCCGACGGCCCGCGCCGCCCCCGGGAAGGAGAGAACTATACCGATCGGTTCACTGTCAAGACTGAACGGTTCAGGAAACAGGGGAGTCCGCCTTTCGTCGAAGCGCTTCGGCATCGCGCCGCCCCCGCTCCGGACACCTCGACTTCCCCGCGTCACGGTCGTCCCGGGTCGCCGAAGCGATCACTCGACGGGTCGCGTCGAGGCGATTCACATGGACGCACCACCGTCCTGGCCGCGGGGAGAACGGCCCGTCGTACACGTCGTTCGCCTACGACGAGCAGTCCGGCGCGGTCATCGTGGACCGCACGAAGGCCGCGGGCGACGTGGTGACCCCTGCGGATCCGGTGGAGGGAGGCGAACTCCTCTACAGTTCCTGCGACTTCGCCGACCGGGTGACGGAGGCCGCCGTGACGGTGGCGGGCGGGGGCGCGGTCGAGCCGGCCCCCGGCGACGGCACCCTCCTGGCCCGGATCGAGGTCGCGTGGCCCGGATCGAGGTCGCGCCGGCGGGTGGCCCGTACGCCTACCGCACGCTCGGCGCCCTGCTGCACCTCCAGGACGTGACGGACCTCCGGGTCCGGCCGCACGGGCCCGTACGCCTCGCGCACATCGCCTTCGCGGGCTGAACGGTCCGCCGCCGGGGGCCCGGCACCGGTTCGTTCCCGGGGCGGGCCCCGATGACGAGGCATGCGCACCCCGCATGGCGGGCCTGCGGGATCCTCGCTTGTCGCAACCCTCGCGATCGCTCACGCTGGGACGCATGACCACAGCGCACCCGAGCGCGGCGGACGCCGCCGTGCTGGCACCCCTCCACGCCTACATGCGCGGCCACGCCACCGGCGACCCGGCCCACTTCCGCGCCGCTTTCCTGCCCGGCGCCCACGTCGAGGGCATCCGGGACGGCGCGTTCGTCTCGTGGACCCTGGACGAGTACTGCGCGCTCTTCCCCGGCCGGCCGGCCCCGGACGAGCCGGACCGGTCCCGCGTCATCGACGCCGTCGAGGTCCACGGAACGGTCGCCACCGCGACGATGACGCTCCACCACGGGACGGACACCTTCACCGACGTGTTCCTGCTGCTCCGGGTGGACGGCGGCTGGCTCATCGCCAACAAGGCCTACCACCGGCACTCCTGAGCTCAGGCCCCGTCCGCCCAGACGCCGTCCCGCATGATGTGGCGCCCCGCGATCTCGGGCTCCTCGATCCAGGCCTCCACCGCCACCGGCCCGACCCGGAACCAGACGTAGGCGGGGCCGGACTTCCGGGGGTCCCAGCCGCACTTCGCGGCGAAGGCCTCGATCGCCGCCACCGGTACGTCGTCGCTCGGGTGGGTCGTGACCTCGCCGTCCATGAGGACGACGTCCCGGGTGTCTCCGAGCGCGAGCCGGGCACGGCCCCCGGCGGCGAGGTTCCGCCCGGTGGGGTTGGTCCGCCGGGTGCACAGCCAGACGGCCTCGCCGTCCCAGAGGAAGGCCAGCGGCACGAGATACGGCCGTCCGTCTCCGTCGGCCGAGGCCACCCAGATGTCCACCTCCTTCTCGAGCCGCGCCAGCACGTCCTTCTTCCGCTGCGCGGTGTCGCGCAGCGTCCCCTTGTTCTCGGTCATGCGGGCGACCCTACTCGGGCGGTGGGGAGGAGCAGCAGGACGACGGCGACGAGGGCCGCACTCACCCAGAGCGGGCCCCGGTCCCCGGCCGCCGTGCCGAGGGCGAGCCCGGCGAGGAGCGGGCCGAGGACGGCGCCGGTGTTGAGCGCGGCCGTCGCGTAGGCACCGGCCAGGGTGGGGGCTCCGTCGGCCTCGTGCATGACCCGGGTGATCAGGGTGGCGCCCACCGCGAACGACAGCGTGCCGAGGACGAACACGAGGACGAGAACGGCGGCCGGCCACGCGGCGAACAGGGCCAGTGCCGGCCAGCCCACGAGCAGCAGCGGTGCACCGGCGGACAGTACGGGGCCGGGCCGCCGGTCGGCGAGCCGTCCGGCGATGCCCACCCCGGCGAAGGATCCGGCGCCGAAGAGCACCAGGACGACGGGGACCCACACCGCGCCGAGCCGGGCCGTGCCGGTCACGAGGGGCGCGAGGAAGGTGAAGCTGCCGAAGGTGGCGGCGTTCACCAGGGCGCCGAGCAGCATCACCAGGAGCAGGCGCGGGCGCCTCAGCCGCGCGAGCTCCGCCCGCAGCGCCGGTCGCACCGCCCGCTCCCCGTCCGGGACGGGGAGGCCGCGCAGGACGCCGAGGACGGCGGGCAGACAGAGGACGGCGACGGCCCAGAAGGCGGCCCGCCACCCGAGGAGCGCCCCGAGCAGCGCGCCGCCGGGAACGCCGGCGATCGTGGCCACGGTCGTGCCGGACAGCAGGACGGCAAGCGCGCGGCCCTTCCGCTCCGGCGGGACGAGCGCGGCGGCGGTCGTCAGGGCGACGGCGAGGAACCCGGCGTTCGCGAGGGCGGCGGCGACACGGGTGGCGAGGAGCACCGGGAAGCTCGTGGTGGTGGCCGCGAGGACGTGGGCGGCCAGGAACACGAGGACGAGGCCGGGGAGTCCGGACCGGCCGGACCGGCCACGGGCGAGTACGGCCGTCAGCGGGGCGCCGACGACCATCCCGGCGGCGAAGGCCGCGGTGAGCAGTCCGGCGGTCCCGACCGGGACGCCGAGTTCCGCGGCGATGTCCGGCAGCAGGCCGGCGAGCATGAACTCGGAGGTGCCCATGGCGAAGACGGCCAGGGCGAGCAGGTACAGGGGAAGGGGCAGGGGGCGGCGTTGGGCCTGGGGCTGGGGCACGGATGGCTCCGGGGTGGGCGAGAACGGTGGACGTCGTCTCGTCACCGCCGCCGGCCCGGGTGCCGCCCTCCCGTGCGCGGGCGTGCGCGACCGGCCGCGCGGTCGCGGCAGCAGGTCGGTGATGTCACCGGCTCAGGGGAGAACGGACTCAGGGGCTGACGGCACGTGACCGAAAGCCCCCCGCTCTGGACGCCTCGGGGCTCGCCATACGGGGCAGGCTAGCGGCCCGGTACGCCGCCCGCACCGGTTTCCCGCCCGCCGACGCCTCAGGCGCCGGGCCGCTGCTCCTTGAGCGAGTCGACGAAGGCGGTGAAGGCGGCGGCGGAGACGGCGAAGGTCGGGCCGCCCGGAACCTTCGAGTCGCGGACGGGGACGGTGCCGAGGGTGGGGACGAGGTTGTGGGCGACTTCGACGCAGTCAGCGCCACCGTTGCCGCTGAAGGAAGACTTGAACCAGAGGGGAGACTCGTTGGTCACAGCATGCCCTTTCGCACTTCCTTGATCATGGTCACGGAGCCGGCTTGCGAGAGCGATTCCGCCGCGAGCTGATGATAGGCCGTGAGCATGGACGATACGGCTCCGTTTTCCCGCTCCAAATGGCCTTTGGACTGCGATTCGGCATAGGAGATCACGGACCTGTCAGGCAAGGTCAGCAGGTAGAGAGGAAGATCGAGCGGGCGCCTCTCCCCTATGGCGAACGGCGCCACCTGGACGACGGTGTTTGGGTGCTCCGCGAACTCCACGAGCCGGTCGAGCTGCGCAGCCATGACGCCGGGGCCGCCTACGGGGCGACGGAGACAGCTCTCGTCCATCACGACGAAGAGCATCGGGGGCCTCCCTTGCTCCAGGATCTTCTGGCGCTCCATCAGGTACGCCATTCGCTCTGCGGCCTGGTCCGCCGTAGCGGCCCCACGCGAGACGAAGCTATCCGTCACTGTCCGCGCGTACTCGGGCGTCTGAAGGAGCCCCGGGATGATCCCGATCGTGAACAGGCGGATCTCAACGGCCTTGCGCTCTTGGGCGACGTATTCAGGGAAGCCCTCCAGCAGCACACCGTGCCGCACTTGCCGACACTCGCGATCGAACGACTGACCTGTTCCCACCAGTCCGAACGACTCGTCAATAGCTCTCGAGAATCTGAGAGTTGCGGGTCGACTACCGATTTCGACGCCCGAAATATGCTTGCCGGAGTATCCCGTACGCGCGGCCAGCTCCTCCTGCGTCCAGCCCCGCTCCTCGCGTAACCTGCGCAGACGTGCCCCGTACGCGGCCATGGGTCCACTGTCCGGGTCAAGCCTCTTGCGATAGCCCACAGTTCTCCCCCAGAAAACCGAACGTTGAGGACTCTCCGACTGTAGGCCACGCCGAGTGCTCCAGGTAGTGGTTTCACTACGGAGAGGAGCGACCATGCCCGCATGCGACCACCCCGGCCCGGTCCCCGGCCTCGGGACGTTCATGGCGGAAGACACCACCGAGGGGACCCCTCGGCTCGGCAAAGTCACCGCGTGGGACGGGAACGTCGTCCATCTGCAACCGCCAGGCGGGGGAACCGTGTGGACGGCCGCACCGTCCGGGCTTCGCCGCCCGACCGAGGAAGAACGCGCGCTGATCCTTGTCCTCACCCGCCCGGTCACGGCGACGAGGCCGACACGCCGTGCACGGCAGACCTGTCCCGAGCCACCAGTGGTGCTCTCGGTGGACCCCGTACCGCCCGCCGTACCGGCCCCGGGCTGCGCGACGTGCGCGCTCGCCGCCGATTGGGAGCGGTACCGCCTCCGGACGCACGACCAGTCGGCGGCGGCGGACTTCCGGGTCGAGATGCGCAACCACCCTCACGCCAAGCCGAAGTTGAGCCTCCCGGTGGACCCTCCTGAGCAGCCGTGATCACGGCGGAGGTTCCGCACCGCCAAGGCGCCGCGGAGCCGCCCCCGTCGGGTCAGACGGTGATCGGCTTGCGGTAGCGGACGTGCTCGCCCTGGCGCCGGAACCCCACGCTCTCGTAGAGGTCGTAGGAGCGGTGCGGATTCGCGGTCCCTGTGTACAACCGGGCGGTTTCGGCACCGTGCTCGCGAAGGCATCGCAACCCGTCCAGCAGCAGGGCCCGCCCGAGTCCCAGCCGTCTCGACTCCTTCCGGACGCTCAATTCCTCGACCTCGCCCACGGTGGGGTCCTGCCGACGGATGGAGCACAGGGCGACACCGGCCATGTGTTTCCCCTCCCAAGCGGCCCGCCAGCAGGTCGGATCGGCCGTGGCGAGGAAGCTCTCGAAGGTCCACCTCTCGGTGAAGGCGGCGCCCGCATAGGAGTCGACGACCGTCTTCCAGGCCGCGCGGTAGCTGCTTGGATCGATGCGACCGACTCGGATGCCGACCGGCAACGTCTTGCGGTCGGGGAGCTGTCGGAGATCTGCCAGCTCCAGCTCCACCAGGCTGAAGACACGTCGGTATCCGGTTTCGAGCAGCAGTGTCGTCGCATCCTGTTCAGAGGCCATGGCGTTCGCGCCGAGCACGGCCGTCCGTGCGGTTCCGTGCTGTCGCACGAGCCGGCGGATACGGCGTTCCGCCCAGCCGAGCATGGCTGAGCCGATGCCCCGGCCGCGGTGCTCGGGCAGCAGGTAGCCACGGTGCAGGTACAACCACGTCCCGTCTCGCTCCTGCCACCACCTGATCGTCGAGTAGCCGACGACGCCACCGTCGTGCTCCACCAGGACTTGGTCATGGGACGGGTCGTCCAGCCTGGCGGAGGCTTCGGCGATCTCGGCTGCCGTCGGGAGACCTTCCACGACCGAGCGGGCATCGATCCGGTCCCGCTTCGCGCAGCCCAGCCGCACGGCGGCCATGGCGCCGTGGTCTTCCTGACCGCGGTACGGCCGGAAGACGTAACCAGGCACGCATTCCAGCGGCACAAGGCCGTCGCCGCTGCTCACGCCCACACCAGGACCCCCGTCGCGTCGGATGTGCGATGTCATCGATCACGCAAGCGTAGGCCGCGTCGATCGAACGGCGGAACTCGTTTGGTGCGGCGCGCCCCGGACGTACTCCATGGCCTTCCTGTTCGCTGCTGGTGCCGCCGTCGGCCTGCCAGATGTCGACGCTCTGGCCGTTCTTCACGAAGGGCGTGAAGCGTTCGCCGAGGCCGAGGATCTGCTCGCCGACGCCGAGTGCCGGCTGGACGGCCATATGGTGGGCGCCGTCGGGGGTGGTGACGAAGGCGGTGCCCTTGCGGCCCGCCTCGGCGAGGGGGCGGCCCGCCGGATCGCGGAACTCCAGGGTCCAGGGCTTCGAGCGGTCCAGGCGCAACCGGAGGGGTCCGGAGGCGAGTTCGACGACGGGTCCGTCCTCGTGGACCGCGCCCTCGGCGTTCCCGGAGGCGTCGAGGGCGAAGTCGGGGCCCGGGCGGGCCTTTCCGGCGTGGTGGGTGACGCGGACGCCGATGACTCCCTCAGTCATCCCGGAACAGTCATCCCGGAAAACAACACGGCGAACCAGCCCCCGGGTCCCGCCCACTCCGTTCAGAAAGCGCTTGCGCGACCCATTGACGAAACATCAGCGCCCCCTTAGCTTCATGCCCGTTGCACTTCGTACGTCATATATGAGACGCGATACACGAGATCTGAGAGTGCTCCATGGCCTTCGCCCCCAGCCCCATCCCCTCCCGCACCCAGTACGTCCTGGAAGCGATCAAGCACGACATCCTCACCGGGGGCCTCAGACCCGGCCAGGCGCTCGTGGAGACCGAACTCGCCGCGCGCTTCGGGGTGTCGAAGACCCCGGTCCGCGAGGCGCTCAAGACCCTCGCGGGCAGCGGGCTCGTGGTGATGAGCCAGTACAAGGGCGTCACGGTCCGGACGGTCGACGCGGACATGGCCCGCGCGGTGTACGACGTGCGCCTGCTCCTGGAGCCCGAGGCCGTCCGCCGCGCCGTCGCCTCCGGCGCCCCGCTCGACGCGGCCGACGAGGCCCTGCGCCGCGCCGCCGGAGCCGAGGACCCGGCCGAACGGTCCCTCGCCAACCGGGACTTCCACCGGGCGCTCTACCTGCCCTGCGGCAATCCGCTGCTCGGCCGGATGCTCGACGAGGTCCGCGACCAGGCGGCCCTGGTCTCCACGGTCGCCTGGGCCGCCGTCCCCTCCTGGGAGCGCGAGGCCGCCGAGCACGCGGAGATCCTGCGCCTCGCCGTCGCGGGCGACGTCGAGGGGGCGGGCAGGGCCGTGCACGACCACATCGCCTCGTTCGTCGAGCGCGCCTTCCCCCGGTCCCCCGAACCGCGTCTCCCCCAGTCCCCCGTGAACAGCGAACGAGCGAACAGCGAGTGAGCATGGAATTCGAGACGATGAGGGCCGCCCTCGCCGACGTCGTGGCCATCCCGGTCACCCCGTTCGCCGAGGACGGCTCCGTGGACACCGCCGCCCACCGCGCGCTCCTGCGCCGGCTGCTCGACGGCGGGGTCCGCACCCTCACCCCCAACGGCAACACCGGCGAGTTCTACGCCCTCACCCCCGAGGAGCGCCGCTCCCTCACCGAGGCCACCGTCGAGGAGGCCGCCGGTCGCGCCGCGGTCCTGGTCGGCGTCGGACACGACGTGCCGACCGCGGTGGAGGCCGCCCGGCACGCCCGCGCCGCCGGCGCCCACATGGTGATGGTCCACCAGCCCGTCCACCCGTACGTCTCCGAGAGCGGCTGGGTCGACTACCACCGGGCCATCGCCGAGGCCGTGCCCGAGCTCGGCGTCGTCCCCTACCTCCGCAACCCGCTCCTGAGCGGGGCCCGGCTCGCCGAACTCGGCTCCGCCTGCCCCAACGTCGTCGGCGTGAAGTACGCCGTCCCGGACGCGGCCCGGTTCGCCGGCTTCGCGCGTGACGCGGGCCTCGACCGGTTCGTGTGGGTGGCGGGCCTCGCCGAGCCGTACGCGCCCGCGTACTTCGCGGGCGGCGCGACCGGCTTCACCTCCGGTCTGGTCAACGTCTCCCCCGCACTCTCCCTGGAGATGCTGGAGGCGCTGCGGGCGGGCGACTACCCGACGGCGATGAAGGTGTGGGAGCGGATCCGCCGCTTCGAGGAGCTGCGCGCGGCCAACGCGAGCGCCGACAACGTGACCGTGGTGAAGGAGGCCCTCGCCTCGCTCGGCCTGTGCCGCCGTGACATCCGCCCGCCGAGCCGGGAACTCCCGGAGGCGGAGCGGGCCGAGGTGGCGGCGATAGCCGCCGGGTGGCCGGTATGAGCAGGCGTCCGGAGGAGCTCCGCAGCCACCAGTGGTACGGCACGGACGGGCTGCGCTCGTTCAGCCACCGCGCCCGCACCCGGCAGCTCGGCTACCTGCCCGAGGAGCACCTCGGCAAGCCGGTGATCGCGGTCCTCAACACCTGGTCCGACATCAACCCCTGCCACGTCCATCTGCGGGACCGGGCGCAGGCGGTGAAGCGGGGCGTGTGGCAGGCGGGCGGCTTCCCGCTGGAATTCCCGGTCTCCACCCTGTCGGAGACCTTCCAGAAGCCGACCCCCATGCTCTACCGCAACCTCCTGGCGATGGAGACGGAGGAGCTGCTGCGCTCGTACCCGGTGGACGGGGCGGTCCTCATGGGCGGCTGCGACAAGACGACCCCGGCGCTCCTCATGGGCGCGGCCTCGGTCGACCTGCCGACCGTGTTCGTGCCGGCGGGACCGATGCTGCCGGGCCACTGGCGGGGCGAGACGCTCGGCTCCGGCACGGACATGTGGAAGTACTGGGACGAGAAGCGGGCCGGAACGATCGGCGACTGCGAGATGGCCGAGCTGGAGAGCGGTCTCGCCCGCTCCCCCGGCCACTGCATGACGATGGGCACGGCGTCCACGCTCACCGCCGCCGCCGAGACCCTGGGCGTGACCGTGCCGGGTGCCTCCTCGGTGCCGGCGGTGGACTCCGGGCACGACCGGATGGCCGCCGCGTCGGGGCTGCGGATCGTGGAGCTCGTGCGGAAGGACGTCAGGCTCTCCCGGATCCTGACCCGGGAGGCGTACGAGGACGCCGTGGCGGCCGTCCTGGCCCTCGGCGGTTCGACCAACGCGGTCATCCATCTGATCGCGATGGCCGGCCGGTCGGGGGTGAAGCTGACGCTCGACGACTTCGACCGGATCGCGCGGACCGTGCCGGTGCTCGCGAACCTGCGGCCCGGCGGGCGGTACCTGATGGAGGACTTCCACTTCGCGGGCGGCATGACCGGGTTCCTGTCCCGGCTGACCGACGTGCTCCACCTGGACCGGCCGACCGTCTCGCACGCGACGCTGCGCGAGCAGCTGGCCGGCGCCCTCGTCCACGACGACGAGGTGATCCGGCAGCGGTCGAGGCCGCTGGCCGCCGAGGGCGGGGTCGCGGTCCTGCGCGGCAACCTCTGCCCCGACGGCGCCGTCATCAAGCACATCGCGGCCGAGCCCCGCCTCCTGAAGCACACCGGTCCCGCGGTCGTCTTCGACGACTACCGGACGATGCAGCGGACCATCGACGACCCGGCGCTCGGGATCACGGCCGAGCACGTGCTCGTGCTGCGCGGCGCGGGTCCGAAGGGCGGGCCGGGGATGCCCGAGTACGGCATGCTGCCCATCCCCCGGTACCTCCTGGAGCAGGGGGTGCGGGACATGGTCCGGATCTCGGACGCCCGGATGAGCGGGACGAGTTACGGGGCGTGCGTGCTGCACGTGGCGCCCGAGTCGCACGTCGGCGGACCCCTCGCCCTCGTCCGTACGGGCGACACGATCACCCTCGACGTCGCGGCCCGCTCCCTCCACCTGCACGTCACGACCGAGGAGCTGGACGGCCGCAGGGCCGCGTGGACGCCGCCGCCGGCCCGGTACGAGCGCGGCTACGGCGCGCTCTACATGGAGCAGATCTCCCAGGCGGACACCGGCTGCGACTTCGCGTTCCTGGCCCGGCCGGGAGCCACCCCCGATCCGTACGCGGGCTGATCCACGCCCGGCCGCGCACTCCCCGTCCCGCCCGTCCGAAATCTCGAACGTCGTTCGCGAAGCGCTTCACCGAGAACGGAGCCGCCGTCATGGCCTCAGCTGTGACCCCAGCACGCCGAGCCGCCGTCGTGGCCCCGGCCGTGACCCCCTCACGCCGGGCCGCCCTGCCCTACCTGCTGATCGCCCCCGCGGGCCTGCTGATGCTGGGGTTCATCGCGTACCCGGTGCTCAGCGTCTTCTATTACAGCCTGCGCCACCACAACCCCACCAAGCCCTGGCGGAACGGCTTCGCCGGCCTGGACAACTTCACCCGGATCTTCACCGACGACCCGCGGTTCTGGGGGACGCTGACCTTCAGCCTCAAGTGGGTCGTGGTGGAGGTGGCCCTCCAGCTCCTCTTCGGGCTCGCGCTCGCCCTCATCGTGAACCAGACCTTCGCCGGCCGCGCGCTCGGCCGGGCCCTGGTCTTCTCGCCCTGGGCGGTCTCGGGCGTCCTCACCTCGGCGATCTGGGTGCTGCTCTACAACTCCCAGACCGGGATCAGCCGTTACCTCGCGGACCTCGGCATGGGCACGTACGGCACGTCCTGGCTCTCCGACACCTCGACCGTCTTCCCCGCGGCGGTCGTCGCCGACCTCTGGCGCGGGGTGCCCTTCTTCGCGATCCTCATCCTGGCCGACCTCCAGTCCGTGCCGAAGGACCTGTACGAGGCGGCCGAGGTCGACGGGGCGGGCAGGCTCAGGCAGTTCCTGCACATCACGCTCCCCCACCTCCGGGACGCGATCGTCCTGTCCACGCTGCTGCGCGCGGTCTGGGAGTTCAACAACGTCGACCTGCTGTACACGCTGACCGGCGGCGGCCCCGCGGGCGAGACCACCACCCTGCCGCTCTACATCGCCCACACCAGCGTCGACGCCCACAACTTCGGTTACGCCTCCGCCCTCACCACGGTGGCGTTCGTGATCCTTCTCTTCTGCTCGATGGTCTATCTGCGCCTGAGCAAGTTCGGAGGCGACGGCAAGTGACAGCCGCGATCCCCCTGACCGCCGCTCCCGCCCGCACGAGGCACAGGGCCTGGGACGAGGTGCCCCGCTGGCAGATCTACCTGCCGCTCGGGATCTACCTCCTCTTCACCCTCGTGCCCTTCTACTGGATCCTGCTCTTCGCCGTACGGCCCGCCGGCTCGACCTCGCTGCTGCCCTGGCCGATGACGACGGCGCACTTCGAGAAGGTGTGGACCGAGCGGAACTTCGCCGTCTTCTTCCAGAACAGCCTGCTCATCGGCCTGGCGGTGCTCGTCAGCACCACCGTCGTCGCCCTGGCCGGCGGATACGCCCTCGCCCGCTTCGACTTCCGGATCAAGAAGGGCTTCATGCTGGCCCTGCTCTGCTCCCAGTTCGTGCCGGGCGCCCTGCTCCTCGTCCCGCTCTTCCAGATCTTCGCCGGGCTGCGGATGATCAACTCGCTGGGCAGCGTCGTCATCGCCGAGACCGTCTTCCAGCTCCCGCTGTCGATGATCCTCATCAGCGGCTTCATCAGGAACGTGCCGTACTCCCTGGAGGAGGCGGCCTGGGTCGACGGCTGCAACCGCTTCCACGCCTTCCGGATCGTCGTCCTGCCGCTGCTGCGGCCCGGACTGGTCGCCGTCGGCTCCTTCGCCTTCGTGCACGCCTGGAACCACTTCCTCTTCGCCCTGATGTTCCTCAGCAGCCAGGACAAGCAGACCATCCCCGTCGGCCTCAACACCCTCATGGGCGCCGACAGCGTCGACCTCGGCGCGCTCGCCGCGGGCGGCGTCATCGCCGCCGTCCCCGTGGTCGTCGTCTTCGCCTTCATCCAGAAGTGGCTGGTCACCGGCTTCAGCGCCGGGGCGGTGAAGGGATGACCGGGAACCCCACGACCAAGGAAGACATGAACACCGCACGCACCCCGCTGCCGGTCGTCCTCGCCGGCGCCCGCGGCCACGGCCGCAGCCACCTCCTCAACATCCGCCGCCTCGAAGAGCGCGGTCTCGTCCGCCTCGCCGGGGTCTGCGAGCTCCGCCCCCTCGACGCGGCCGAACTGGACGGCATCGGCGACCCGGAGCAGTCCGCCGACTTCGAGACGCTCCTCGCCTCCACCGGCGCCCGGATCGCCGTGCTCTCCACCCCCATCCAGACCCACACCGACATGGCACTCGCCGCCGCCCGGCACGGCGCGCACATCCTCCTGGAGAAGCCGCCCGCCCCCTCGTACGCCGAGTTCCGCCGGATGGCCGACGGCGTCGAGGCCGCCGGAGCGGCCTGCCAGATCGGCTTCCAGTCGCTCGGCTCGCACGCCGTCCCCGCGGTCCGCCGGATGGTGGAGGAGGGCGCGATCGGCGAACTCCTCGGCGTCGGCGCGGCCGGCGCCTGGATCCGCGACGAGGCGTACTTCCGGCGCGCGCCCTGGGCGGGACACCGGCGGCTCGACGGCGTGGACGTCGTCGACGGGGCCCTCACCAACCCGCTCGCGCACGCCGTCGCCACGGCGCTCGCGGTCTCCGGCTCCACCCGCGCCGAGGACGCCCCGCACATCGAGACGGAACTGCTGCGCGCGAACGCCATCGAGTCCGACGACACCTCGGCGGTACGGGTCGTGACCTCGGCCGGCACCCCGGTCACGGTCGCGGCGACGCTGTGCGCGGAGAAGTCCGCGGAGCCGTACGTCCTCGTCCACGGCAGCCGGGGCCGGATCACCTTCTGGTACCGGCAGGACCGGGTCCTGGTGCAGCGCGCCGGGCACGGTCCCGTGGAGACCGATCACGGCCGCACCGACCTCCTGGAGAACCTCGTCGCGCACGTCACCGAGGGCGAGCGGCTGTGGGTGCCCCCGGCGGAGACCGGTGCCTTCATGCGGGTCGTCGAGGCGGTGCGGACCGCCCCCGAGCCCCTGGACGTCCCCGCCGCCCACTGGCGCACCGAGCCCGGCGGGAGCGGGCCGCGCCGGGTCGTCGAAGGCGTGGACGCCCTGGTCGACGCGAGCGCCGAAGCCCTCGCGCTCTTCTCCGAACTCGGCGCCCCCTGGGCGCCGTCGCCCCGGGCGGAGGCCCGATGACCGCCGGCGCCTCCACCGTCCTGCGCTGCGCGGGCCGCGTCGTCGCCCGCTACACCACCCGGCCCGAGCTCGCCGCCGACCGCTCCCCCCGGCCGTACCTCCACCCCGTCACCACCCTCGCCGGGCTGCCGGTGACGGAGACCGCGCCCGAGGACCACCCCCATCACCTCGGGGCGGGCGTCGCCGTGGCCGACGTCGCGGGCCACAACTTCTGGGGCGGGCGCACCTTCGTGCGCGGCCGGGGCTCCGTCGAGCTCGACAACCACGGGACGCAGCGGCACGACGGCTTCAAGCTGTGCGACCCGGACGGCTTCGTGGAGGAGCTGAGCTGGACGGCCGGCGGCGAGCGGCTGCTCCGCGAGCACCGGACGGCGGCGGCCACCGCGCTCACCGACACCGCCTGGGCGCTCGACCTCACGTTCTCCCTGACCAACGTGTCGGGGCGGGAGCTGTCGATCGGCAGCCCGGCGACGAACGGCAGGCCCGGGGCCGCGTACGGCGGCTTCTTCTGGCGCGCGCCGAAGGAGGCGGCGGCACCCGTCGTCTTCGGGCCGGAGACGGACGGCGAGGAGGCCGTGCACGGCGCCGTCGCCGACTGGGCGGCCCTGGCCGGCGAGGGCTGGACCCTGGTGTTCGCCGGGGCGACCGCGCGGACCCGCCGCGACCCGTGGTTCGTGCGGGCCGCCGAGTACCCCGGGGTCGGCTCCTCCCTCGCGCACGGGGCGCGGCTCCCGGTGGCGGCCGGGGAGACCTTCGTACGCCGGGTGGTGACCGTGGTCGCCGACGGCCGGCTCGACCGGCCGCAGGCCGCGGCCCTGGTGCGCAAGGCGGTGGCCTCATGAGCGCCCCGCCCGCCGGCGACCTGGGCGACGGCACGTACCGCAATCCGGTCCTGGCGGCCGACTGGTCGGACCCGGACGTCCTGCGGGTCGGCGAGGACTACTACCTGACCGCGTCCAGCTTCGGCCGCGCCCCCGGGCTGCCCCTGCTGCACTCCCGGGACCTGGTCAACTGGACGCTGGTCGGCCACGCCCTGGAGCGGCTCGAACCGGCCGCGGCGTTCACCGCGCCCCGGCACGACCGCGGGGTGTGGGCGCCCTCGCTCCGCCACCACGACGGCCGGTTCTGGATCTTCTGGGGCGACCCCGACCACGGGATCTTCCAGGTCAACGCCCCTTCGGTGCGCGGCCCCTGGACCGCGCCGCACCTGGTGAAGGCGGGCCGCGGTCTGATCGACCCCTGCCCGCTGTGGGACGAGGAGTCGGGCGGGGCGTACCTCGTGCACGCCCTGGCCAGGTCCCGTGCCGGGGTCAGCAACCGGCTGATCGGGCACCGGATGAGCCCGGCCGGCGACGAGGTCCTCGACGAGGGCCGGGTCCTGGTCGACGCCGACCGGATCCCCGGCTGGTTCACCCTGGAGGGCCCGAAGCTGTACCGGCACGACGGCCGGTTCTGGATCCTGGCTCCGGCCGGGGGCGTGGCCACCGGCTGGCAGGGCGCCTTCCGGTCCCGGTCGTTCTCCGGCCCGTACGAGGAGCGGATCGTCCTGGCCCAGGGCGGCACCGACGTCAACGGGCCGCACCAGGGCGGATGGGTGCGCACCCAGCGCGGCGAGGACTGGTTCCTGCACTTCCAGCAGTCCGGCGCGCACGGCCGGCTCGTCCACCTCCAGCCGATGCGCTGGGGCGCGGACGGCTGGCCGGTGCTCGGCGACGGGGGCGCACCCGTCCGGGTCCACCGGAAGCCGGACCTGCCGGAGCAGCCGCCCGCCCGGCCCGCGGTGGACGACACCTTCCCCGGCGGGCGGTTCGGCCGGCAGTGGCAGTGGACCGCCAACCCGGCCGCGGGCTGGGCCAGTCAGCACGCGGGCGACGGCCTGCGCCTCGGCTGTGTGCGCACGGAGCACCCGGACGATCTGCGGAGCGTGCCGCACGTGCTCACCCAGCGGCTGCCGGCCGGGGCCCTGACCGTCGAGGTCGGGCTGCGGCTCGCCGGCGAGGCGCCCGGGGCCCGCGCGGGCCTGGTCGTCCTGGGCGACGCGTACGCCTGGATCGGTCTGGAGCGGGCTCCGGACGGCACGACCCGGCTCGTGCACCGCTTCGCCCCGGCCGGCGCCGACCGGGAGCGGGACGCGGCGCACGCGCTGCCCGTCCCCGGGGACCGGGCGCTGCTGCGGATCGAGGTCACGGCGGACGCGCGCTGCCGCTTCTCGTACGCCGTCGACGGGGCCGCGGCCCCGGTCCGGCTCGGGCCGGAGTTCGCCGCCACGCCCTGGCGCTGGGTCGGCGCGCTCCTCGGCCTGTTCGCGGGCGCGCCGGAGGGCGCGGGGCACGCCGGGACGGCCGTGTTCTCCGCCTTCCGCGTCACCCCCGCCTGACGTCTCCCCTCCGAACCCCCCACCTCCCCATCACCCGCAAGACCCGAGAGAAGAGAGCCGACGATGACCATCTTCCCCGGCGGGCGGCGCAGAGCCGCTCTCGCCCTCGCCCTGTCCGGTGTCCTCGCCCTGACCGCCACCGCCTGCGGTGACGACGGCAGCGGCGCGGCCGGTGACAAGGGCACCGAGGGATCGGGCAAGGGAAAGATCACCTTCTGGGACAACAACGGCGGTGTCCGCACCGAGGTCTGGAAGGAGATCATCGCGGACTTCGAGAAGGCGAACCCCGACATCGACGTCGAGTACGTCGGGATCGCCTCCAAGGAGGTCCAGTCCAAGTACGACACCGCCATCCAGGGCGACGGCCTGCCGGACGTGGGCGGCGTCGGTGCGGCGATGCTCGCCGGGATCGCCGCGCAGAACGCCCTGGAGCCGCTGGACGCCCGCATCGAGGCGAGTTCGCTCAAGGGCAAGCTGAACCCGGGCATGCTCGCGAGCGTGAAGTCCGCGGGCGGTCAGGGCAAGCTGTTCACCGTCCCCACCTCGGCGAGCAACGGCGTGCTGTACTACCGCACCGACCTGTTCGAGGCCGCGGGTCTGCCGGAGCCCACCACCTGGTCGAAGTTCTACGCGGCGGCCGACAAGCTGACCGCCGTCGACAAGAACCGCTTCGGCTACACGATCCGCGGCGGCGCCGGTTCCATCGCCCAGGCGCTCGACGCCATGTACGGCCAGAGCGGCATCACCAGCTTCTGGAACGGCGACAGGACGACCGTCAACGACCCGAAGAACGTGGCCGCCCTGGAGAAGTACGCGGCGCTGTACAAGAAGAACACCCCGGCCGCCGACGTCAACAACGACTTCACCAAGATGGTCGCCCAGTGGGACAGCGGCGAGATCGGCATGCTGAACCACAACCTGGGCTCGTACCAGGACCACGTGAAGGCGCTCGGCACGGACAGGTTCCGGGGCATTCCGAACCCGACGCTCGACGACGGCACCCGCGTCCAGGTCTCCAACCCGGTCGACGGCCTGGGGCTCTTCTCGTCCAGCAAGAACAAGGCCGCCGCCTGGAAGTTCATCGAGTTCGCGGCCTCCCACGCCTCCAACAGCAAGTGGAACAGGTCCGCCGGCGCGATCCCCGCCAACACCGAGGCCGCCGCCGACCCGTGGCTCGCGGAGGCCGAGCCGACCAAGCTCGGCGCCGAGGTCCTCTTCAGCGGCAAGGCCACGATCGTGGAGCTGCCCTACTACCTGCCGGACTGGAACACCATCTCCAAGGCCGACAACGAGCCCGGTTTCCAGAAGGTCCTGCTCGGCAAGTCCACCGCGAAGGAGTTCCTCGACCACCTCGCCGAGCAGCTGAACACGGCCCAGGCCGAGTGGAAGCAGCAGAACAGGTGAGCGTCGGCCGCCGCACGGTCGTCACGGCCGGGGCGGGCCTCGCGCTCGCCCTGGCCGGGGCCCCCGCCGCCCGAGCCCAAGGACATCCCCACATGCGCACCCTCTTCATCGCGGGCGACTCCACGGCCGCCCGGAAGTACGCCGACGCCGCGCCGGAGACCGGCTGGGGCATGGCGCTCCCCTTCTTCCTGCACCGGGGCCTGACGGTCGCCAACCACGCCGTCAACGGCCGCAGCACCAAGAGCTTCCTCGACGAGGGGCGGCTCGACCCGGTCCTGGCGGCGCTCCGCCCCGGCGACCTGCTCCTGGTGCAGTTCGGCCACAACGACGAGAAGGCCGCCGACCCCACCCGCCACACCGAGCCGTGGACCACCTACCAGGACAACCTCCGGGTCTTCGTCGAGGGGGCGCGCTCCCGGGCCGCCCTCCCGGTGCTCGCCACCCCGGTGGAGCGGCGGAGGTTCGCCGTGGACGGCACCGCGCTGCGCACCCACGGCGCCTATCCGGCGGCGATGCGGGAGGTGGCCCGGGAGTCGGACGTACCGCTGCTCGACATCGAGGCGCTGTCCCTGGCGCTGTGGCAGCGGCTGGGGCCGGAGGCCACGAAGACGTACTTCAACTGGACGGCGACCGAGCGGGACGACACCCACTTCAATCCGCCCGGGGCGATCGAGGTGGCCCGGCTCGTCGCCACCGAGCTGCTCGCCACCCACGTCCTCGCGCCGCGCGAGACGCGCCGCCTGCACGACGGGATCGACCCCGCCCGGATCACCTGGCCCGCTTCCGAGGAGAGCCCCTCATGAACCGACGCAAGCAGCTGGGAGCGGTGGCCGCGGCCGCCCTCGTCCTCACCGTCACCGCGCCGGCGGCCGGTGCGCACGCCGGTCACCGGCCGGCCGCCGACCCGGCCCGCGCGGTCCTGCCGGCCGGGGACGGCTGGGCCGCCGCCGACGGCGGCACCACCGGCGGGTCCGCCGCCGACGCCTCCCGGGTCTTCACCGTCACCACCTGGGAGGAGTTCCGGGACGCGCTCGCCGTGCCCGGCACGGAGCCCCGCATCGTGAAGGTGGCCGGCGTCCTGGACGCGACCGCCGCCGGCTGCGCCGCCTTCGAGGCCCCCGGCTACGACTTCACCCGCTACCTCGCCGACTACGACCCGGCCGTCTGGGGGTACGAGAACGAGGTCAGCGGCCCCCAGGAGGAGCTGCGGGCGGCCTCGGCCACGGCACAGGGACGGGCGATCAAGGCGCAGGTGCCCGCCAACACCACGATCGTCGGGGTGGGGAGGCACGCGGGGATCACCGGCGGCAGCCTCCAGGTGCAGGGCGTGGACAACGTCGTCGTCCGCAACCTGACCCTGGAGTCCCCGCTCGACTGCTTCCCGCAGTGGGACCCCACCGACGGCGCGACCGGGGCGTGGAACTCCGAGTACGACAGCCTGGTCGTGCACGGCTCCACGCACGTCTGGATCGACCACAACACCTTCACCGACGGCGCCCACCCGGACAGTTCGCTGCCCTCGTACTACGGGGAGGTGTACCAGCGGCACGACGGCGAGCTGGACGTCGTGCGGGGCGCGGACCTCGTCACCGCCTCCTGGAACGTCTTCGCCGACCACGACAAGACCCTGATGATCGGCAACAGCGACGGCGCGGGCGCCACCGACCGGGGCAAGCTCCGGGTCACCCTCCACCACAACCTCTTCGAGAACGTGGTGGAGCGGGCGCCCCGGGTGCGCTTCGGCCGGGTCGACGCGTACAACAACCACTTCGTCGTGCCGGGTTCGGCGTACGTGTACAGCCTCGGCATCGGCCAGGAGTCGCAGCTGGTCGCCGAACGGAACGCGTTCACGCTCGCCGCGGGCGTCCCCGCCGGGAAGATCCTCAAGAAGTGGAAGGACGCGCCGGTCACCACCACCGCCAACCACGTCAACGGCGCCCCGGTCGACCTGCTCGCCGTCCACAACGCCCAGTACCCCGCAGAGCAGCTCCGCGCGGACGCGGGCTGGACCCCCGTCCTGCGCACCCGGGTCGACCACCCGAAGGCCGTCCCCGCCCTCGTCGACCGGCACGCGGGCGCCGGCCGCCTCCGCTGAGACCCCCAGGAGGACACGCATGCCCGCGCACCCCGACGGAGCCGCCCGCCCCGGACGCCGCACCCTGCTGGCCGCCGGTCTCGGCGGCGCCCTCGCCCCGGCCCTGCAGGCCGGGACCGCGACCGCCGCCCCCCGGGCCCCTTTCGGCCGCCTCGGCTCGCCCGGCGACCGGCTCACCCCCCGGACCCTGTACGTCCACCCCGGCGGTCTCGGCGACCACACCACGGTCCAGGCGGCGGTCACGGCGGCCGACGGTCCCGGCCGGACGCTGGTGCTCGCCCCCGGCACGTACCGCGAGACGGTCGTCGTCGGCCCCGGCCGCACGGACATGACCTGGATCGGCGCGAGCGGGGACCCCCGGGACGTCGTCGTGGTGTACGCCAACGCGGCCGGCACGCCCCGGCCCGGCGGCGGCACCCACGGCACGTCCGGATCCGCGACCACCACCGTCCAGGCGGACGGCTTCACCGCGCAGGACGTCACCTTCGCCAACGACTTCCTCCGCACGGACCTCCCCGGGAACCCCGGCACCCAGGCCGTCGCGCTGAAGGCGCAGGGCGACCGGTCGGCCTTCTTCCACTGCCGGTTCCTCGGCCATCAGGACACCCTGTACGCCGACTCGACGGCGCTCACGGCCGTGGCCCGGCAGTACTTCGCGCACTGCCATGTGGAGGGGGACGTCGACTTCGTCTTCGGCCGGGCCCGGGCGGTCTTCGAGCACTGCCACTTCCGGACGCTGGTCCGCCCGGACCTGGCGGCGGCCCCGTACGGCTTCGTCTTCGCGCCGTCCACGGCCCGGAGCAATCCGTACGGCTTCCTCGTCGCCCGCTGCCGGATCACCAGTGAGGCGCCGGACGGCTTCTACAAGCTGGCCAGGCCCTGGGTGCCGGGCTCCGACCCCACGGCCCGGCCGTCGCTCGTGGTCCGGGACGGCGTCCTCGGCCCCGGCATCGACGCCGTCGCGCCGTACGCGAACATGCGGGACGCCCACCCCTGGCAGGAGCAGCGCTTCGCCGAGTACCGCAACACCGGCCCGGGCGCGGTGATCACGGTCCCGGAGAACCGCCCCCAGCTCGATCCCGCCGAGGCCGCGTCCGCGACCCGGACGGCGTACCTGGGCGACTGGACGCCGCGACGGCCCTGCGCCTGACGGCCGCTCGCGCCCTCACGGGCGCAGGAGGGGGAACTCGGCCTCCGCCCAGAGCTCCCGGGGAGCGGCGGGCACGTCGTGCGCGTCGCACTCGTCCGTCCGCCACACCTTCGGCTGCCCCGGGGCGTCGTCGTACGACGGCCAGCCGGGGTCCCCGGTGGCGGCGAAGCCGGACCAGGCACCCACCATCCGGTGGGCGAGGTCGTGGTCGGCGGCGGTGGGGGCGCCGCCGATGAGGAAGGTCACGCACTCCTCGTCGACGTTGCCGAAGGCGAAGGGGACGTCCGCGCAGTGCCAGGCCCGCACGATCCCGCGCGGGTCCGTGCGCCGCCGGTCGAAGAGGGCCTGGAACGCCCGGCCGCCGCCCCGGGCGTGCTGCTCGACGAGTCGGTGGGCGTACTCGCCGAAGAGGAGGTCGCCGAAGACGGCCAGGTAGACGTCGGCGACCGGGGCGTCGGGCAACGCGGCGCGATAGCCGGCGAGGAGGCCGTCGGGGAGCCCGAAGTCCTCGGCGAACGCCGCCAGTCGCTCCTCGGTGGTGACCTCGGCGCAGCTGCCGACGGCGTCGAGCAGCCGGTACTCCTCCGTGGTGTGGCAGACGAGGAGGTCCACGTCCCCGGCCGCGCCGGCGGCCAGGCCCGTGAGGGGGTCGACGGGCAGGACGTCTCCGTCGAGGACGGGGGCGTAGAGCGAGGGGTCGTAGTGGCGGGATCCGGAGGCGGGGTCGCGCCGGTACTCCTCGACGACCCGGTCGGAGGCGGCGAGCAGCGCCTGCGGGGTCGCGGAGAGCAGGCCCTCGGCGGTGGCCGGGCGGCCGGCCGCGGCGGCGACCTCGCGGGTGGTCGCGGCGGCTAGGTCCCGTGGGTAGTGGGGGCTGGCGGGGCTGTGGGCGATGGCGCGGCGGAACAGGCCGCGGGCCCGGTCCATCACCATGAGGCAGGCGATCGACGCAGCCCCCGCGGAGTGACCGGCGACCGTGACGTTGCCGGGGTCGCCGCCGAACGCGGCGACGTTCTCCCGGACCCAGCGCAGGGCGGCGATCTGGTCGAGCAGCCCCCGGTTGTCAGGGAAGGCGGTCCCGTCGGCGTCGGGCACGTGCCCGAACCCCTCGAAGCCGACCCGGTAGTTGAGGGTGACGACGACCAGTCCGGCGCGGGCCAGGGCGGTGCCGTCGAGGTCGGGCTGGGCCGAGGAGCCGAAGGTGTAGGCGCCGCCGTGGATCCAGACGAGGACGGGCAGGGAGCCGCCGTCCGGGGCCGGGGTCCAGACGTTGACGGTGAGGACGTCCTCGTCGCCGGGCGACCACACGGGAGAGCCGGGCAGCTCCGCCGACTGCGGGGCCACGGGGCCGAAGGCCGTGCAGTCCCGCACTCCGGTCCACGCCTCCGCCGGGGCGGGCTCCCGGAACCGCAGGGCGCCGAACGGCGGTGCGGCGTGGGGGATTCCGAGCGCGGCGACGACGTCGCCGGACGCCCGGAAGCCCCGCACCGCACCGCTGGCCGTCTTGAAGATGTCCATGGGCTCAGCTTGTCATCGCGTCCGTGGCCGGCACCAACACCGAGATCATGACGATTCACGCGCCGCCGGTGTCAATGCCGGGCCGCGGCCGTCAGGCAGCAGGTCGACGCGGTCGATCGCCGTGCCCGGGCTGAGGGTTGCCGGGTGCGGCCGGCTGCTGCCGGAGCACCGCGGACCGGCCCCCTCCCCCGTACGGGCGGGAGGAGATCGGTCCGGAGTCGCGGGCGAGCCGCCCTCAGCCCAGCCGGGCGTCCGCGTAGACGTCCATCGCCTGCTGCTGGTACTCGGCGAGGCCGTCGGCGATCCTGTCGAAGTTCTCGCGGAAGCGCGGGTCCTCGACGTACGTCCGGGCCAGACCCCGGTACGCCTCGGCGCACGGGGTCCAGAAGCGGCAGACGTCCCGGTAGTGGGCGTCCACCTCGGCCTGGACGGCCGGGTCGGCGGCGGGCGTGCCGGCGGCCATGTGCTCCGCGAAGCGGATCATCCGGGCGGTGGCCTCGCGCTGCCACTGCTCGACGGCCTCGGGGGGCAGCCCTTCGAGCGCCTGCCGGGACCGCTCGTACGCCTCCGGCCACCGCTCCCGCGCCTCGGCCTCGATCTCGGGGTCGGCCCCGAAGCCCTCGAAGAGGTTCTCGGGGCGGTTGATGCTCACCATGTCCTGGTCCTCGCTTTCCTCGAGTTCGGCGATGGTGCGGGCCACCGTGCGGGCCAGGGTGCCGAGCCGGTCCCGCTCCGCGAGCAGCCGGGCGTGGTGCTCGCGCAGGACCGCCACGCGGTCCGCCCCGCTGTCCAGGACGTCCCGGATCTCGCGCAGGCCGAGGTCCAGCTCCCGCATGAGCAGGATCTGCTGGAGGCGCAGCAGCTGGGGCTCCTCGTAGTACCGGTGCCCGTCGCCCGCGGTCCAGGCGGGCGCGAGCAGGCCGATCTCGTCGTAGTGCCGCAGCGTCCGGGAGGTCACCCCGGACATCCGGGCCACATCCGCGATCGACCAGGCCATGACGGTGTCCTTCCTTCGCCGGGGGCCGGTGTCTCCGGCCCCGTACGAAGACCGTAGGAGTTGACGCCGCGTCAACCGCAAGTCGTTCAGGAGCCGCCGTACCCGAAGCCGCCCCGGAGGACGGTGCGGCCGCCGTCGGCACCGGTGAGCAGGACGGTGTACGTGTCGGCCGAGGCGTCCCGTACGCCCTCGGCGTGGTTGTACTGGGCGGCGAAGGTGTGGGGACCGGGCGGCACCGCGCGGCCCGGCTTGAGGGTCCACCGGTAGACCAGGGCACGGGGTTCCTCGGTCACCGTGACGGTGAAGTCCTCGGCGGGCCGGGTGCGCCAGTGGCCGGTGCTCACGACGCCGGGCGTGCGGGCGACCCGCAGCTCGACGGTGAGGCCGGCGACCGGGGACTCCGTCGTCACGGCGAGGTCGCTCTGCGCCCACCAGCGGTTGCTGCCGGGGTCGATCGTGCCGGCCGCCCGTGCCGTCGGACCGGGCGCGGGCAGGGTGGTGGCGGGTCCGGCCGGCCGGTCGTCCAGGGTGGTCGCCGCGAGGCCGCCGAGGCCGACGACCCCGGCGACGGCGGCGACGACGGCCACGACCGCCGGCCGGCGGCGGCCGGACCAGGGGCGCGGCGGCCGGTTCCGGCGCCCGGCCGGGGCGGGCGCGGCCATGCCCCGCTCCACCCGGGCGAGGATGCGGGCGTGGTCGGGCCGGTGTGCGAGCGCTGCCTCCCGCAGCTCGCGGCGGAGCTGTGCCTCGTCCATCAGCGCCTTCCCGCGGCGAGTTCGGTGGCGGCCCGGTCGCCGAGCAGCCGCTGGAGTTCCGCCATGCCCTTGGCGGTCTGGCTCTTGACCGTCCCGACGGAGACGCCGAGCGCGAGGGCGGTGTCGCGTTCGGACAGGTCGAAGGCGTGCCGGAGCACGACGCAGGCGCGCTTGCGGAAGGGCAGGGCGCGCAGGGCGGTGCGGACCGTCCACGACGGCGGGTACGTCCGGGTCCTCGGTGTGCTCCGGGCGCCGGTCCCAGAAGGCGGCGATCCGGCGCCGTTCGCGGACGGTGCCTCGGATGCGGGTGCGGACGAGGTTGGCGACGACGCCCCGGGCGTAGGCGGCGGGGTGGTCGGCGGCTCGGACCCGGTCCCAGCGGTGCCAGAGGGCGAGCATGGCGTCGGCGGCCACGTCGTCGGCGGCGTCGGTCTCGCCGGTCAGCAGGTGGGCCAGGCGCGCGAGTTCGGCGTAGTGGCGCTCGAAGAAGGCCCGGAACTCCGTCGCGCCGTCGTCGGCCGTGATCACGAGACGGAGGCGGACGCCGGGCCCGTGCTCGCGCGGGGCGTCAGGCGGGGCGGGATGAGCTCCGTGCCGCGAGGGGCCCCGCCGGACAGGCGCGCGACGAGCCGCTCGACGGCCAGCCGGCCCATCTCCTGGGCGGGTACGGAGACGGAGGTGAGCGGCACGGAGGCGTGCACGGCGACCTGGTCGGGGCAGATGGCGACGACGGAGACGTCCTCGGGCACGGCACGGCCCTGGTGGCGCAGGAGCGCGAGGAGCGGCTCGACGGCGGCCTCGTTCTGGACGACGAGGCCCGTGGTGCCGGGGCGTTCCTCGAAGACGCGGGTGACGGCGGCGGCGACGGCCGCGTAGGTGCCCTCGACGGGCCGGTGGAGCAGCCCGACGCCGTGGGCGCCGGCGGCGGCGCGCAGTCCGGTGAGGGTGCGGGCGGCGAAGCCCGTACCCCTCTCGTACACGGCGGGGGGTTCGCCGAGGACGGCGATCCGGGTGTGGCCGAGTCCGGCCAGGTGTTCGACGCAGCGGGCTCCGGCGGCCCCGAAGTCGAGGTCGACGGAGTCGAGTCCGGTGGCGTCGGCGGCCTCGGCGGTCTCGGCGGGCAGGCCGATGAGGACGGAGGGGCGCTCGGCCTCCTGGAGGCAGGGGAGCCGGGGGTCGTCGAGCCCCACGTCCATGACGATCATGGCGTCGGCGACGGCACTGCCCTCGACGCGGCGGACGGCTTCGGAGCCTTCCTCGCCGGTGAGCAGCAGCACGTCGTAGCCGTGGGAGCGGGCCGTGGTGGTGACGGCCATCGCGATCTCCATCGTCACCGGCACGTAGAGGCCGGTGCGGAGCGGCATCATCAGCGCGAGGACGTCCGTCCGGCTGCTGGCGAGGGCACGGGCGCCGGCGTGCGGCCGGTAGCCGAGGGCGTCGATGCTGTGCTGGATGCGCTCGCGGGTGGGCGCGGATATGGAGCGTTTGCCGCTGAGCACGTAGCTGACGGTGCTGGCCGAGACCCCGGCGTGGCGGGCGACATCGGCGAGGGTGACCACGTGCGTGCTCCTGGACGGTTCCCGGTGTTCCGGGCGACCGCCCGACGATTCGGCTCCCGACCCTAAGCGGCGGCTCGACGAGCTGTCCAGACGGACCGCGAAGCCTCCGGTGTCCGGGGAGGGCGCGCTCGCCCGCACCTCGGTGGGCGGGCGTCCCGCGGGGGCGAGGGGCGTCCCCTGCCCGAGCGGGGCCGGGAGCCCGCCGAGGCGGCTACCGGTCGTGACCGCCTCCTGTGAACGTGCGAAGCGCTCCGGCGGGTGCTCGAATGGGAGAGGACTTCCTCCGGCCGCGTCCGGCGAGATGCGACACGGACGGGGGCGGATTTCGGTCAGGTCCTCACCAACCGCATGTGGAGTGGTCATGAGCGATGAATTCGAGGACATGGGACCGGTGGACTATCTGGTCATCGAGTTTCCCGGCAACCGCATGACGGGCAAGGGGCTGCCCATGCTCCTCGACCTGGTGGACAGAGGCATCGTCCGCATTCTCGATCTCGTGTTCGTCCGGAAGGACACCGACGGCAGTGTCGTCGGCATGGAACTTCGGGACCTCGACGCCGACGGCGAGCTGGACCTGTCCGTGTTCGAGGGTTCCTCGTCCGGGCTCCTCGGACAGGACGACTTCGACGAGGCGGGGGCGGCCCTCGAGCCGGGCAATTCCGCCGGCATCCTCGTCTACGAGAACCTCTGGGCCGCCCCCCTCGCGCGGGAACTGCGGCGCGGCGGCGCGCAGCTCGTGGCCGGCGGGCGCATCCCCGTGCAGGCCCTGCTGGCCTCGCTGGACGCCGAGGAGGAAGCCGGCGGCAGCGCCGCTGCCTGACACCGGCGGACGGCCGTCTCGGGACGACCGAGAAGGCCGACCCACTCGAAAGCGGTCAAGGAGGACCGACATGCCAGGGCTTCTCAGAGGTGTGGCGCGCACCGCGGTGGTGGCCGGGACGGCGACCGCCGTCTCCAACAGGGTCTCGCGACGTCAGGCGGGCCGTTGGGCCCAACAGGACATGGCGGCGGCCGAACAGTACGCACCGCCGCCGCCACCGCCCCAGGCCGCGCCCCCCGCACCGGCCGACGACATGAGCAGCAAGATCGATCAGCTCAAGGAACTCGGACAGCTGAAGGAACAAGGCGTGCTGACCGAGGAGGAGTTCGCGGTCCAGAAGAGCCGGATCCTCGGCTCCTGACCGCCGGCGCGGGCGTCCCCCGCCCCGGGCGGCTCACTGCTGCCGGGGCGAGGGACGGCGCGGCCGACCGCTCGGACGCTCGCCGAAGGCGGGGACGCGGGGGCCCTGCGGCAGGAGCTCGGTGACGACGAAGGACAGGACGACGGCCAGCACCACCAGGGCCACCGTCTCGACGTTCCCCAGCAGGAGCACGACCAGGATCACACTGCTCACGGGCAGCCGCAGGGCCGCGGTCACCGAGGCGGCCATGCCGACCGCCATCGCCGGCACGAGCCCCAGGCCCGGCAGCGGGGCCAGCAGGACTCCGGTCGCCCCGCCCAGGAACAGGGCGGGGAAGACGGGGCCGCCGCGGAGGCTTCCCAGACATAGCATGTACGCGAGCCCCTTGAAGACCAGCACCGCGACGAGGGCGCCCACCGACCACGCGTGGGGATCCCGCGCCAG
This sequence comes from Streptomyces sp. NK15101, assembly GCF_020400725.1. Lineage (GTDB taxonomy): Bacteria > Actinomycetota > Actinomycetes > Streptomycetales > Streptomycetaceae > Streptomyces. Next base: position 152,141 of record NZ_JAINVG010000009.1, read on the forward strand.
GTCGGACAGCGTGGCCTCGCCGGACAGGGCCGCCTCCGCCGGCGAGCGGCCGGTGGTGACGGCGTAGAGCGTGACGCAGACCGCTGCGCCCGCCGCGCAGAGGACGGTGTTCCGTACGATCCGGCTCACCACGAAGCGTGCCGCGAACCGGCCGCCCACGAGGGTCCAGTGGACGACGAACGCGACAACGGGCGCCACCACGAGCACCCACAGCACGTCCGCCGCGTCGAGCGGCGGCGGCTCGGGCAGACCGATGTCCAGGCTTCCCGTCTCCAGTCCCGTCCAGTGGACGAAGCCGGTGAAGATCAGCGCTCCCACGCCGCTGGACAGCAGGGCCGGCAGCATCACCGCGAACAGCTGGGGTCCGCCCACCCCGGCCACCTCCATGAGCAGCACGGCGCCGACCACCGGGTTCCCGAAGAGCGCGGAGATGGCCGCCGCCGCCCCCGCGGCGCCGAGCAGCGCCGTGCTCGCCTGCGTCTGCGGTGCCCGGGCCAGGCCGGCGAAGAACAGCGCCAGCCCCCCTCCGAGGGCGATCAACGGCGCCTCGGGCCCCAGGACGGCGCCCAGCGGGAGTCCGGCCACCGCGGTGAGGACGACACCGGGCAGCGCCCCCTTCGAGACCCCTCCCGAATGGAGCCCGCCCGCCGGGACGTGGCCGCCCCGGCCGGGAAGATGTGCGACCGCCAGACCGACGACGAGGCCGGCGACCGGCAGCAGTGCGAGCCCCCACCACCAGGGAGCCTGCTTCCAGCCCAGGTCCCTGGGCCAGTCCGTCCAGACGAGCTGCTCGAGCTGGTGCAGCGTCACGAGGAACCAGAAGGCGATGAGCGCGACCGGAACGCCGATCAGCCCGGAGAACACCAGAGCCTTGCGGTATTCGGGTCGCCGCAGCATGGTCCGCAGCAGGTCGGCTTCCTGGGGCTGGCTTCCCGGAGCGTCCGCCGACGGGGGCTGCGGTGGGGTTCCGGCGATGGGGTCCTCCTCGGCTCGGCACCACCCCGGGAGGCCAGGTCGGTGGGGCACGGGTGGCGATAGCGGCGCATATGCGGGCGTATATACCGTGAGGGCGGCACGGTTATGCGTGTGCGCATCGATTCGGCGTCGCGACAGCCCCGGAGGGGTCCCTCCGGCCGGGAACGGTTCCCCTGCCGGCCCGTACGTCAGAGCGCGTCCGGGCCGCGCTGTCCCGTGCGTACGCGCACCACCGTCTCCACCGGCACCGCCCACACCTTGCCGTCGCCGATCCTGCCCGTGTGGGCGGCACGGACGATGGCGTCGACGACCGGGTCCGCGTCGGCGTCCTCCACGACGACTTCGATGCGGACCTTGGGGACCAGGTCCACCCGGTACTCGGCGCCCCGGTACACCTCGGTGTGACCGCGCTGGCGCCCGTAGCCGCTGGCCTCGGTGACCGTGAGCCCGTTGACGCCGAGTTCCTGGAGCGCGTTCTTCACCTCGTCAAGGCGGAACGGCTTGACGATCGCGGTGATCAGCTTCATGCGGAGGGCTTCCTGTCCTTGACGAGCGAGGTGACGGGGGACGCGGCGTGCAGCGGCGAGCCACCGTGGCCGAGCACGCCGTGATCGTAGGCGGTCTCCGCGTGCACCGTCTGGTCGAGTCCCGTCACCTCCTCCTCGGCGGAGGCCCGAAGTCCCATCACCCGGTCGAGGACCTTGCCGATCCCGTAGGTGACGAGGAAGGTGTACGCCGCCACGGCCGCCACCGCGAGGGCCTGCCGACCGAGCTGGGCGAGCCCGCCGCCGTAGAACAGCCCCTCCTTGCCGCCGGTCATCTCCGAGGTCGCGAACAGGCCGATCAGCAGCGTGCCGACGACACCGCCGGCGAAGTGCACGCCCACGACGTCGAGCGAGTCGTCGTACCCGAAGCGGAACTTCCAGGCGACCGCGTACGAGCAGACGACGCCCGCGGCGAGACCGACCGCCGCCGCCCCGGGCATCGCGACGACCCCGCACGCCGGAGTGATCGCGACGAGCCCCGCGACCGCGCCGGACGCCGCGCCGAACGTGGTCGGGTGGCCGTCGCGCCGCTGCTCGACGAAGAGCCAGCCGAGCAGGCCGGTGCACCCGGCGACGAGGGTGTTGAGGAGGGACGCGGCGGCCAGACCGTTCGCGCCGAGCGCCGAACCGCCGTTGAAGCCGAGCCAGCCGAACCAGAGGAGCCCCGCGCCGAGCAGCACCATCGGCAGGTTGTGCGGCCGCATCGCCTCCTTCTTGAAGCCGATGCGCGGGCCGATCACCAGGCACAGCGCGAGGCCGGACGCGCCCGACGAGATTTCGACGACGAGTCCGCCGGCGAAGTCGAGGGCGCCCAGCGAGTGCGCGATCCAGCCGTCGGGGCCCCACACCCAGTGCGCCACGGGAACGTATACGAGCAGCGTCCACACCGGCACGAAGACGAGCCAGCCCGCGAATCTGGTGCGGTCCGCGACCGCGCCGCTGATCAGCGCCGCCGTGATGATCGCGAACGTCAGCTGGAAGGTGCTGAAGAGGAACGTGGGAACGGTGCCGGTGAGGGTGTCCGGACCGATCCCCGCCAGGCCGAGGTGGCCGAGGCCGCCGATCAGACCGGCGAAGGCGTCGTCGTCGAACGCGAGCGAGTGGCCCGCGACCAGCCAGACCACCGTGACGAGGGCGATCGACACGAAGCTCATCATCAGCATGTTGAGGACGCTCTTCGTACGGACCATGCCCCCGTAGAACAGGGCCAGGCCGGGGGTCATCAGCAGAACGAGCGCGGTGGCGACGAGCAGCCAGGCGGTGTCGCCGGTGTCGAGCCGGGGTGCGGCGGCGAGGGGCATCGAGGGTCTCCTCCTACGGTTTGGGGGAGAGCCTCGTGGCGGCGCATTTCGCGATGCGTACACGGAAGTTTCCGCAGTGTTTCGCATTGCGCGGATATTGCCGAACCCTCACGTCGCACCCCGCTCCGCCCTGGGGGTCCCCGGCCGGAGTCCGGGGGGGAACGACCGCCCGCTACGGGCGGAGCGGGCCACGACGGACGGCCGGCGGAAGCGGGCGGGCGGCAGGACGCCCCGGGCCCGTAGGCCGGCCGCGACCGGCGTCGCGCACTCCGTGGCCCCCCGCACCGACGTGCGGGTGTCGTCCCGCTTCTCCGCCGTTTCGACGAGGGGCCTGTCAGACCAGCCTGATGACGTTCCAGGACATCGGCTCCAGGACCGCCCGCAGCACCCCGTCCGCGAGGCGCGCGCCCTCCACCGCGTGCGGCACGACCCGCTCCGGCTCGTCGCGGGTGTTGCGGGCCTCGGGGTCCGCGTCGGCGAGCGCGCTGTGCTCCACGACCCGGCTCAGGTCGAGGCCGCGGAGCGCCACCTCCAGGGGCAGGGGCGCGTTCCGGCCACGGTTGACCGCGAAGACCGTCACCCCGCCGTCCTCGCCGCGCACGGCCGTGGCGTGCAGCAGCGGGACGTCCCCGAACCGGTCCGTCGGATACGTCGGCGAGACCACCCGCACGTCGAGGACGGTCCCCCGGCCGTACCGGGAGGCCTGGGCGAAGGGGAAGAAGATGGTCTGGCGCCAGGCGGGGCCGTCGGGCTCGGTCATGATCGGGGCGATCACGTTGACCAGCTGGGCGAGACAGGCCACCGCGACCCGGTCGGCGTGGCGGAGCAGCGTGATCAGGAGGCTGCCGAAGACGACGGCGTCGGTGACGGTGTAGACGTCCTCCAGGAGGCGCGGCGCCTCCTGCCAGTCCTCCACCGGGTGCGGATCGGCCCGGCGCTGGTACCAGACGTTCCACTCGTCGAAGGAGAGGGTGAGCTTCTTCGGGGACTTCAGCCGGGCACCGACGTGGTCGCAGGTGGCGACGACCTCCTCGATGAAGGCCTCCATGTCGACGGCGGAGGCGAGGAAGGAGTCGCGGTCGCCGTCGGTCTCCTCGTAGTAGGCGTGCAGCGAGACGTGGTCGACGACGTCGTACGTCTCCGCGAGCACGGTGGCCTCCCAGGCGGCGAAGGTCGGCATGCCGCGCCCCGAGCTTCCGCAGGCGACGAGTTCGAGGCCGGGGTCGATCCGGCGCAGGGCCCGCGCGGTCTGGGCGGCGAGCCGGCCGTACTCCTCGGCGGTCTTCTGGCCGGTCTGCCAGGTGCCGTCCATCTCGTTGCCGAGGCACCACAGGCGGATGCCGAAGAGGTCCTTGTCGCCGTGGGCGATGCGGCGTTCGGAGAGCTCGGTGCCGCCGGGGTGGTTGGCGTACTCGACGAGGTCCATGGCCTCGGCGATGCCGCGGGTGCCGAGGTTGAGCGCCATCATCGGCTCGGCCTGCGGGCCGAGCTTGCGGAGGAAGGCCATGAACTCGCCCAGGCCGAAGCGGTTGGTCTCGACGGACCGCCAGGCGACGTCGAGCCGGCGCGGCCGCTGCTCGACCGGACCGACGCCGTCCTCCCAGCGGTGGCCGGAGACGAAGTTGCCGCCGGGGTAGCGGATGACGGTGACGCCGAGCTCGCGGACGAGCTCCAGGACGTCGGTGCGCAGTCCGTCCTCGTCGGCGGCGGGGTGGCCGGGCTCGTGGATGCCGGTGTACACGCAGCGCCCGAGGTGCTCGACGAAGGAGCCGAAGAGCCGGGGGTCGACGGGGCCGACGGTGAAGTCGGGGTCGAGGGTGAAGCGGGCGGCGGGCTCGGGAAGTGACACGCGAATCCCTCTCGTTCGAGATGTTCGAAATATCGACCGACGGTCGTATGTCCGGACGAGAACGTAGGAGCGGAGCCCGCGCGCGTCAATGGGACCGTGTCCGCGCGAACGTCGCAGGTCGCGGGCGCCGGCACGGGCGAGCGAGCACGGGCCTCCCGGGGCGGGCCCGGCGGCGCGGGGCGCTCGGGCGACCGGGCCGGCCGTGGCGCGCGGAAGACGCCCGGGCAACGCGGCTGACGGCCCGTCAACCACTACGCTCGGCCCGTGACCAGCCGTTCGGACCGGGCCGCCGCCCGCACCGCCCTGCCCAGGATCGGGGTGGAGGAGGAGTTCCTCCTCGTCGACCGGACGAACCGGACCCCGTTCGGCTCCGCGGCCGCCGTGGTCAAGCGCGCCCGTGACCGACTGGCCGACCGGGTCGGACCGGAGATCTTCACCGACATGGTGGAGACCCGCACCCGACCGGTCGCCGATCTGCTCGGTCTGCGCACCGAACTGGCCGAGCTGCGCGCGGGGGTGGCCGGGGCCGCCGACGAGGCGGGCTGCCTGGCGCTGGCGTCCGGCACCGCCCCGCTCGCCCCGCTCGACGGCCAGGAGCTCACCGACGAGGCGCGGTACCGGCGGATCGCCGACCGCTACGGCCCGCTGGTGACCGCCGCGAGCGGCATCGGGGTGTGCGGGTGCCATGTGCACCTGGAGGTGGCGGACCGCGAGGAGGCGGTGCTGCTCGGCAACCGGTTGCGCCCCTGGCTGCCCGCGCTGCAGTCGCTGGCCGCCAACTCCCCTTTCCACTGCGGCCGGGACAGCGGCTACGCGAGCTGGCGTTTCATGCGCTGGGCACAGCTGCCGGGAGCCGGACCGGCCCCGCTGCTGGCCGGCGCCGCGGAGTACGACCTGCTGGTGGACCGACTGGTCGGCTCCGGCATGCTGGTCGACCGGCGGACGGTCTACTGGCACTGCCGGCCCAATGAGCACTGGCCGACCCTGGAGGTACGGGTCGCCGACGTGTGCGCGGAGCTCGACACCGTCCTGCTGCTGGCCGGACTGCTTCGTGGGCTCGCGGCCGCGCTGCTGGCCGAGGTCCGCCGGGAAGTCCCCGCGCCGGGGATCAGCGATGCGCTGCTGCGCGCCGCCCACTGGCGGTCGGCGCGCGACGGCTTGGCGGGGCACGGTCTGGACCCGCTGAGCGGGACCCTGCGCCCGGCGGTGGAGCTGGTCGAGGACCTCCTCGCGAAGGCCGCCCCGGCCCTGGCGGCAGCCGGCGAGCTCGACCTGGTGCGGGAGCTGTGGGCCCGCCGACGGGTCGCCGGATGCGGCGCCGCCCGGCAGCGTGCGGTGTTCGCGCGGCGGGGCTCGCTCGCCGACGTGGTCGACGAGGTGGCGCTCCGCACGGACGCTTAGCGCCCCGCACGCGGAACGACGAAGCCTGGCGGCGGGCACCCGCCGGGGGCGCCCGGCGGGTGCCGGGAGACACCTCCTAAGGCCGGGCGGGACCCTCTCGGGGACCGCCCGGCCTCGTCGTACGCGGAGCCCGCTCTCGCGGGGCGGGCTGTTATTCGAGCAGCTCCGCGTACGAGCCCATGGCCAGGGCGATGTCCGCCTGGGCCCAGAACCGGTGGTAGGTGAAGACGGGGGCGGCGCCGCCCGCCAGGTAGGCCTCGACCTTCGGCCAGGCCGGGTCGTCCTTGTAGAAGGAGCGGATCGAGGCGAAGGTGGAGGAGGAGTTCACCGCGTCGCCGTTCGGCATGGTGCCGGTCCAGCCGCTCGGCACGTACACCGGGTCGTCGAAGCGGTTGTAGTCGGCGCGGGTCTCCGGGACGGCGATGCCCAGGGCGTCCTGGTGGTGGTTCCACATGCCGTCGAGGAGGGCCTTGGCGACGCGCTTGGCCTCGGCGTGGCCGGACTTGGCGGCGTAGTAGGTGAGCGTCTTGGCGTAGGCGGCGGCCACGCCGACGTCGTCGGTGTAGTCGGCCACGGTGACGTGCAGTCCGGCGTTGGCTCCGGGGTTCGCCGCGTTCCAGGTGTCGGGCGCGCCGGACCACTGGAGGGTGGAGGGGACGCGGTAGGTGCCGTCCGGGTTGATCGTGGTCTTGGACAGCGCCCAGGAGACCCACTTGTCGAGGACGGTCTTCGCCTTGGCGTCGCCCGTCTGCTGGTAGTACTCGGCGACCCGTTCCATGGACCAGGCCTGGAAGCCGAACCACTGGTTGGACGCGGGGTCGTGGTAGACGGGCTTCTCGTCGTAGTACATGCCGTGGAAGGTGGGGGTGCCGGCCGGCGGGGTGGCGTAGCGGCCCTGCCAGCTGTTGGTGGCGCCGCCCGCGATGGCGCCCTCGTCCGACTGGAGCCAGCGGTAGAACTCCAGCTGTCGGCCGAGGCTGGTGGCCCAGTCGGCCGCGCCCGTCGCCGACTTGGGCTTGAGGGGGGCGTAGGAGCTGAGGGCGTAGGCGGCGAGGGGGTTCTGGTAGCCGCTGTGGTTGTGGCTGGAGCCGATGCGCCAGGACCAGCCGGCCGAGGTGTCGGTGGCACCGCCCCAGGCGTAGTACCAGGACAGCAGGTAGTGGGCGCTGTCCTTGCCGGTGCCGGCCGGGCAGGCGGTCGGTCCGACGCAGTTCCCGACCTTCTTGAAGTACTTGTCGAACATGGCGTACCGCAGGTAGTCGCCCATCTTGGCGGCCTTGCCGACGGTCGTGGCGACCTGGGAGCCCTTGCCCTGCTGCTTGGCCCAGAGGTCGGCCCAGTAGGCGGCCTGGATGGCGCGGGCGTCGGCGTCGGGGGCGTCGGTGAACTTCCACTGCTTGGCGTAGGAGGAGTCTCCGGTGAAGAGGTCCAGGTAGCCGTTCTTCCCGCCGAAGGAGAAGTTGTCGCAGGTGGGGTGGGTGACGGTCTCCCAGACGGACTCCTGCGGGCCGCGCTGGAAGGTGTTGATGTACGAGGGGCCGGTCGCCGTCGGTCCGGCGGAGCACTTCCCGGGCTCGTTGCCGTAGCCGTAGACGTTGTCGACGTCCTGGATCCAGTGCATGCCGTAGATGTCGTCGGTGCCGTAGGCGCTCTTGAGCTCGGCGGCGATCGGGTCGGAGCCGGAGGTCACGCCGGAGTCGAGCCTCGCCGGGTACTGGGACGGGAGGTCCCACTCGGGGGCGTACGTCGCCGGCTTGGAGGCGTTGTAGGAGGAGCCGGTGGGCTGGTCGGCGTGGGTGGGGATCATGAATTTCTCCATGGTCTCCCAGGCGCCGTTGAACTTGGTCCAGTCACCGGTGATCTTGCCGTACATGGCCTGGAGCCAGATGAGGTAGCTGTACGCCTCCGAGGTCGTCTCGTGCCCGTGGTCGGGGGCCTCGACGATCAGGGTCTCCACGGAGTGGTACGGGATGCCCTCGGGCGAGAAGTAGCCGTTGGCCGGGTTGGTGATCTTCCCGTGCAGGTCGAGGAAGCGCGCGTCGTACGTGGAGTCCGCGGCCAGCTGGGCGACGGTGACCTCGGCCTTGGCGTGACCGGGGGCGGTCGCGGTGAAGACGGCGGAGCCGGTGCCGGTGGCCGCGGCGGCGACGGTCACCTTCTGGGCGGTGTTCCAGTTCGCCGGGGTGAAGGTGAGGGCGGCCGGGGTCGCGGTGAGGTTGGTGTTGCCCGAGGTACGGGCGATGCTCACCGTGACGTTGGCGGTCGGGGCGGTGGAGAGCTTCAGGTCGAAGGTGCCCGTGGAGCCCTGGCGCACGCCGAGCTGGGTCGGTGAGGCGACGAGCGCGGGTCCGGCGGCGACGGTGATGCCGACGGGCGCGGACTCGGCGGAGGCGCCGAGGCTGTCGTAGGCCTTGGCGTAGAGGGAGTGGGCGCCGGCGGCGAGACCGGTGGCGCTGTAGGTGAAGGGCGCGGTGGTGTCGGTGCCGAGGAGGGTGGTGTCGCTGTAGAACTCCACCTTGTTCACGGTGGCGCTGTCGGCCGCGGCGGCGGTGGCGGCGAGCGGCACCGCGTCGCCCTCGGTGTAGACGGCTCCCGGGGCGGGGCTGGTCAGGACCGCGACCGGGGGCTGGTGGGCGCCGGCGCACGTGGTGCCGTTGACGGCGAAGCCGGTCGGGGCGGCGTTGGTCCCGCTGTAGGAGAACTGGGCGCCGGTGGTGGTGGCGGCGCCCGCGGCGAGGGTGCCGTTCCAGGACGCGTTGGTCACCGTGACGTTCTTGCCGGACTGCGACCAGACGCCGTTCCAGCCGTTGGTGAGTTTCTGGTCGCCGGCGTAGGAGTACGTCAGCGTCCAGCCGTTGAGGGGTTCGGCGGCCCTGTTGGTGAGGGTGAGTTCGGCGGTGAAGCCCGAACCCCAGTCGTTGGTCCTGTAGTCGACGCTGCACTGGACGGCGGCGGCCTGGGCCGTCGTGGCGCCGACGGCCGTGAGGCCGAGGGGGAGGGAGAGCGATGCGGCCAGCGCGGTCAGGCGCCGCCGTGTTCGCGTTCTCTGTCGGAGAGATGCCATGGGGGTGGTTCTCCTCGCGGCTCGGGAGGTCGGGGTTGCGAAGAGCGGGAAGTGCGACGGTCAAGCCCTGAACCAGTGGGAGCGCTCCCACTGTGCAGTTGGGGCCCAACGCCGTCAAGGTGTGTGAGGAAGTCGAAGCCAAAAGTCGGGGAATTTACTCAACTCCTCTTTTGCTTGGCGGCTGTTGGCGCTACGGTCTGCCCCGACCCAGTGGGAGCGATTCCATCCAGTCGGCACACCGTCAGGGGTGTGCCCTCGCTGCGAGGACTCGCTCATGCGACATCCCCCACGTCTGTCCGCGCTGCTCGCAGGAGCGGCGCTCACGATGGCGAGCACCGCTCTCGCCGTCATGGGTACGGCCTCAGGAGCCGCGGCCGCACCCGCCTGCACGGTGGAGTACTCGGTCGTCGGCCAGTGGGCCGGCGGCTATCAGGGCGCCGTGACCGTCACCAACGGCGGTGCCGCGCTGAACGGTTGGCGCCTCGGCTTCGACTTCCCGGCCGGCCAGGTCCTCAGTCAGGGCTGGGGCGGCAAGTGGTCCCAGTCCGGGACGTCCGTCACGGTCGTCAACGAGGGCTGGAACGGCGCGCTCGGCACGGGCGCCAAGGTCTCGGCCGGCTTCATCGCCTCCTGGACCGGCACCAACACGGCGCCCACCGCGTTCACGCTCAACGGCACGCCGTGCGACACGGATGCGCCTCCGACCCCCACGCCGACGCCGACACCCACCACGCCGACGCCGACACCCACCGATCCGACCGTTCCCCCGACCACCCCTCCGACGACTCCCCCGACCACCCCGACACCGGTGACCGGAGCACCCGAACTCACCGTCTCCGGGAACAGGTTCACCGACCAGAACGGCGCCACCCGCCGTCTCCTCGGCGTCAACCGCTCGGGCGGCGAGTTCATGTGCGTCCAGGGCTACGGCTTCTTCGACGGCCCCGTCGACGACGCCTCCGTCCGGGCGATCGCCGACTGGAAGGCCAACACGGTCCGCATCCCCCTCAACGAGGAGTGCTGGCTCGGCCTGGACAACATCAAACCCGAGTACCGGGGTGCGAACTACGTCACCGCCGTCAAGGACCTGGTGGCCAAGGTGCTCGCCCACGGCATGACCCCCGTGGTCGAGCTCCACTGGACGCACGGCCAGTACACCGGGAACTCGGCGGGCTGCTCCGACGTGCACGCCACCTGCCAGAAGCCGATGCCGGACGCCCGGTACACCCCGGCGTTCTGGACCTCGGTCGCGAACACCTTCAAGAACGACGAGCGGGTCGTCTTCGACCTCTTCAACGAGCCCTACCCGGACCGGGCGACCTCCACCGCCGCGCAGGCCTGGTCCTGCTGGCGCGACGGAGGCACCTGCCCCGGCATCGGCTACGAGGTCGCCGGCATGCAGGACCTGGTGGACGCCGTCCGCGCCACGGGGGCGAAGAACCTCGTCCTCGTCCCGGGCCTCGCGTACTCCAACGACCTGAGCCAGTGGCTCACGTACCGCCCCACGGACCCGGCGGGCAATCTGGCCGCCGCCTGGCACGTCTACAACTTCAACACCTGCGCCGACGAGACGTGCTGGAACAGCACCCTCGCCCCCGTGGCCGCCCAAGTGCCCCTCCTCGCGGGCGAGATCGGAGAGAACACCTGCGGGCACGCGTTCATCGACCGCGTCATGAAGTGGTTCGACGACCGCGGCCTCTCGTACCTGGGCTGGACCTGGAACACCTGGAACTGCAACTCCGGCCCCGCGCTCATCACTTCGTACGACGGCACCCCCACCACGTTCGGCATCGGGCTGCGCGACCACCTGCGCGCCCTCACCTCCTGAGAGGAACCCCCACCCCATGAGCCGCACCAGCCGCACCGCCCTCCTGGCGGCACTCGGCCTCGTCACCGCGACCGGAGCCACCGCCACGGTCTTCGGCACCGCCACCGCCGGCGCCGCCGCCGCCGGCTGCAAGGTCGAGTACCAGATCACCAACCAGTGGAACACCGGCTTCGGCGCCAACGTCGTCGTCACGAACACCGGCGACCCGACGTCCTCGTGGACCCTGGAATGGAGCTACGCCGGCAACCAGCAGGTCACCCAGGGCTGGAACGCCACCATCACCCAGTCCGGGGCCGCCGTCACCGCCAAGAGCATGTCCTACAACGGCGCGCTCGCGAGCGGCGGTTCGACCTCCTTCGGCTTCAACGGCTCCTACAGCGGCACCAACGCCGTGCCGGCCGCCTTCAAGCTGAACGGCGTCACCTGCAACACGGCCACGCAGCCGACCGACCCGCCCACCACTCCCCCGACGACCCCGCCGACCACACCGCCCACCACCCCGCCGGCGGGCACCAAGGCCGACAACCCGTACGCCGGCGCCAAGGTGTACGTGAACCCCGAGTGGTCCGCGAAGGCGGCGGCCGAGCCCGGCGGCACCAAGGTCTCCAACCAGCCCACCGGCGTCTGGCTGGACCGCATCGCCGCGATCAACGGTTCGAGCACCTCCATGGGCCTGCGCGCCCACCTCGACGAGGCCCTGAGGCAGAAGGGCTCCGGCGAGCTCGTCGTCCAGCTGGTCATCTACAACCTGCCCGGCCGCGACTGCGCCGCGCTCGCCTCCAACGGCGAGCTCGGCCCGACGGAGATCGGCCGCTACAAGACCGAGTACATCGACCCGATCGCCGCGATCCTCGCCGACTCCAAGTACGCGGGCCTGCGGATCGTCACCACCGTCGAGATCGACTCGCTGCCCAACCTGGTCACCAACGTCTCCGGGCGTCCCACGGCCACCGCCAACTGCGACGTCATGAAGGCGAACGGCAACTACATCACCGGCGTCGGCTACGCGCTCAAGAAGCTCGGCGCGATCGCCAACGTCTACAACTACGTCGACGCGGGCCACCACGGCTGGCTGGGCTGGGACGACAACTTCGGCCCCTCCGCCGAACTGTTCAAGCAGGCCGCCACGGCGGAGGGCTCGACCCTCTCCAACGTGCACGGCTTCATCGTCAACACGGCCAACTACAGCGCCCTGAAGGAGGACCACTTCAAGATCGACGACAGCGTGAACGGCGTCTCCGTGCGCCAGTCCAAGTGGGTGGACTGGAACCGCTACACCGACGAGCTGTCGTACGCCCAGGCCATGCGCGCCAAGCTGGTCTCGATCGGCTTCGACAGCAACCTCGGCATGCTGATCGACACCTCCCGCAACGGCTGGGGCGGCACCGCCCGGCCCACCGGCCCGGGCGCGCTCACCAGCGTCGACACGTACGTCAACGGCGGCCGCTACGACCGGCGCCTCAACCCCGGCAACTGGTGCAACCAGTCCGGAGCGGGTCTCGGCGAACGGCCCCAGGCGGCACCCGCCGCGGGCATCGACGCGTACGTCTGGATGAAGCCCCCGGGCGAGTCCGACGGCGCCTCCAAGGAGATCCCGAACGACGAGGGCAAGGGCTTCGACCGGATGTGCGACCCGACGTACACGGGCAACGTCCGCAACGGGAACAGCATGTCCGGCGCGCTGCCGGACGCCCCGCTCGCCGGGAAGTGGTTCTCGGCGCAGTTCCAGGAGCTCCTGAAGAACGCCCACCCGGCGCTGTAACCCCGCCCGTGGGCCTGCGGCCGGCCGGACCCCCGGGTCCCGGCCGGCCGCAGTGCCGTGCGGAGCCCCGTACCGCTCAGGACGAGTCGCGCACCACCAGCTCCGTCGGCAGCACGTGGCGGCGCGGCTCCACCGGGGCGGCCTCCGCGTTCCCGGGGATCTCCTGGATCAGCATCCGCGCCATGGTGCGGCCCATCTCCTCGGTGGGCTGCCGCACGCTCGTCAGCGGCGGGTCCATGAGCCGCGCGACCGGCGAGTCGTCGACCCCCACGAGGGCCACGTCCTCCGGCACTCGGCGGCCCGCCTCGCGCAGGACGCCCCGCGCGCCGGCCGCCATCACGTCGGAGGCGGCGAAGACGGCGTCCAGGTCCGGCCGGCGGTCCAGGAGCCGCCGCATGGCCCGTCGGCCGCCCTCCTCGGTGAAGTCGCCGTTGGCGACGAGCGTCTCGTCGGGCGGGAGTCCGGCCTCAGTGAGACCGGCCCGGTAGCCGCCGAGCCGGGCGCGCGCCACGTACATGTCGAGGGGGCCGGTGACGGTCGCGACCCGCCTCCGGCCGCGGCCCACCAGGTGGGCGACGGCCGCCCGTCCGGCGCCGATGTTGTCGGAGTCCACGTACGGCACGGGCTCGGCCTCCGCGCGGCGGCCGTTCAGCACGACCGGGAGGCCCAGTTCCCTGATGCGGTCGGGAAGCGGGTCGTCGCCGTGGACCGAGGCGAGCAGCACCCCGTCGACGCGCTGGGCGGCGAGGTACTGCTCGAAGCGCTGCCGCTCCTGCTCGCTGCGGACCAGGGTGAGCAGGAGCTGTCTGTCGGCCTCGGCGAGTTCGGCGCTGACCCCGCGGATGAGGTCGAGGAAGTAGGGCTCGGCGAAGAGCCGGGCCTCGGCCTCGGGGATGACGAGCGCGATCGCGTCGGTGCGGCTGCCCGCCAGGGCGCGGGCGGCCTGGTTGGGCACGTAGCCGAGTTCGGCGACGGCTCGGGCGACGGCCCTTCTGGTCTGCTCGCTCACCCGGGGGGAGCCGTTGATGACCCGGGAGACCGTGCCCCGGCCGACCCCGGCCATGGCCGCGACCTGCTCCAGGGTGGGTCTGCCGCTCTGCCGTCCGCTCACAACTTCCGAACTCCCCTCGTAGGACAACGCGCCGCTCACCTGCCCGGAAGGACGCCCGGACGGATGGGAGCGCTCCCACAGTAGTCCACGGTCACGCGCCGCGTCACGCGCCCGCGTTCAGGAGATGACGGCCCGGCACCCCGCGGGACGCCGCGAAACCCCCGGAAAACCTTCCGGTAACGAATCCGCGTTCATGTCTTGACACCCGCACCCGCCAGGCAGCAACCTTCCGGCAACGACGTGGGAGCGCTCCCATCGGGACGCGACACAGCCTTCATCAGGTCCTGGCGGCCGCCGCCGAGCCGCGATCAGCCGGCCGGACCCCTTGGCGCACAAAGAGCACCACCTTGGACGAGGAGAGTGGAATGCGCACTTCCAGCAGCAGACGCGGACGCCGGGCGGCGATCGCGGCGGTCGCCGTCGTCGTGACCGGCACGACCCTGCTCACCGGTTGCGGCAGCGACGAGGACAACGGCGCCGGCAAGGACGGCCAGGGCTCCGGGAAGATCACGCTGCGGATCGGGACCTTCGGTTCCTTCGGCTACGACAACAAGACCGGCGCCAAGCTCTACGCCGAGTACGAGCGGCTCCACCCGAACATCAAGATCGAGGAGTCGAACGTCTCCGACGGCCAGAAGTACTGGGACACGCTGAAGCTGCGCCTCGCCCAGAACAGCGGCGTCGCCGACATCCAGGCCGTCGAGGTGGGCTACATCGCCGAGGCGACCGGCACCGCCATGGCGAACAAGTGGGTCGACCTGGGCAAGGAGGGCGGCGCGGACCTCGGCGACTTCGTCGACTGGAAGGTCAAGCAGGCCACCACGGCCGACGGCAAGGTCATCGGCCTCGGCACCGACATCGGCCCCATGGCCATCTGCTACAACAAGGAACTCTTCGCCAAGGCCAAGCTGCCCACCGCCCGCGAGGAGGTCGGCAAGCTGTGGGCCGGCGACTGGTCCAAGTTCATCGAGACCGGCGAGAAGTACAAGGCGGCGGCGCCCGCGGGCACCTCCTTCCACGACTCCGCGAGCGGCCTGTTCAACGCCGTCGTCTCCAGCGACCCGGTGCAGTACGCCAACGCGAGCGGCGAGCTCGACTGGGAGAACAGCCCCGGCGTGAAGAAGGCCTGGGAGACCGCCGTGAAGGCGGCCCAGGGCGGACTCACCGCCAAGCTGCGCCAGTTCGACGAGAAGGGCACGTGGAACGCGGCCTTCAAGAACTCGAAGTTCGCCACGGTCGCCTGCCCGAGCTGGATGACCGGCATCATCAAGGACCAGGCCGGTCCCGCCAACCAGGGCAAGTGGGACATCGCCGCCCCGCCGGTCGCCGGCAACTGGGGCGGCTCCTTCCTCGCCGTGCCCAAGGCCGGCAAGCACACCAAGGAGGCCGCCGAGCTCGCCGCCTGGCTGACCGCCCCGGAGCAGCACGCCAAGGTGTTCGCGGTCAACGGCAACATCCCCTCGTCCAAGGACACGCTCCTCTCCTCGGCGGTCCAGGAGGCGAAGCTGCCGTACTTCGGCGACACGCCGGTCGGCAAGATCTTCTCCAGCGCGGCGGTCGGCATCACCCCCGCCGTCATCAGCCGCTACGACGGCCAGGTGAAGACCTTCCTCACCGACAACGGCATCCTCGACATCGAGCAGCGCGGCACCGACCCGGCCAAGGCCTGGGAGAACGTCAAGAAGCTGGTCGACGACAAGATCGACCAGTAGCGGGGGCGCCTGCCGGTCCGCCGCCGTCCGCGGGCGGCGGCGGACCGGCACCGTCCGCACCACCGCACGCATCGACCTGGAAGGACGCCCCCGTGGCCACCTCCGTTCGGGCGAAGCGGGCCGGCTCCCCGCCGCCCGCCGCGCCGCCCTCCTCCCCCGGCGGCCCGCGCGGCCGCCGTGCCGCCCCGGGCGCCTGGCGCAGCACGCTCTACCGCTGGGACATCAAGGCGATCCCGTACGTCTTCATCGCCCCCTTCTTCCTCACCTTCGCGGCCTTCGGCCTCTTCCCGCTGCTCTACACCGGCTGGCTCTCGCTGAACCGGGTCGAACTCGGCGGCGACCCGACGTGGAAGGGCCTGGAGAACTACACCGACCTCGCGACCAGCGAGTTCTTCTGGAACGCGCTCCTCAACACCTTCACCATCGGGGTGATCTCGACCGTCCCGCAGCTGCTCATGGCCCTGGGCCTGGCGCACCTGCTCAACTACAAGCTCCGCGGCCGCGGCTTCTTCCGGGTCGCGATCCTCGCCCCGTACGCCACCTCGATCGCGGCGGCGACCCTGGTCTTCGCCCAGCTGTTCAACACCGACTACGGGATGATCAACGGCCTCCTCGGCTGGATCGGCATCGACCCTGTGGACTGGGAGTCCTCCAAGTGGCCGGCGCAGATCGCGATCTCGGTGATCGTCACCTGGCGCTGGACCGGCTACAACGCCCTGATCTACCTGGCCGCCATGCAGGCCGTGCCGCAGGACCTGTACGAGGCGGCCTCGCTCGACGGGGCCTCGCGCTGGCGGCAGTTCATCAGCGTCACCATCCCGTCGATCCGGCCGACGATCCTCTTCACGATCATCGTCTCCACCATCGGCGCCACCCAGCTGTTCGGCGAGCCGATGCTCTTCGGCGGCAGCGTCGGCATCAGCGGCGGCAGCGGCAACCAGTTCCAGACGCTGAGCCTGCTGATGTACGAGAAGGGCTGGGTGACCGGCGCCCTGGGACAGGCCTCCGCGATCGCCTGGGTCATGCTCCTGCTCCTCCTCCTGATCGGCGGCGTCCAGGCGCTGGTCTCCCGCCGCGACCGCACGAAGCCGAGGGGATGACCTCAT
Organism: Streptomyces sp. NK15101; assembly: GCF_020400725.1. GTDB lineage: Bacteria > Actinomycetota > Actinomycetes > Streptomycetales > Streptomycetaceae > Streptomyces. The sequence continues at coordinate 168,795 of NZ_JAINVG010000009.1, forward strand.
GGCCCGCACACTCGACACGACGCCGATCGGGACCGGGGCCCCGGCGGCCCGGCCGGGGCCCCGCTTCCGCCAGTCGGCCGGCCGTCAGCACCACGCGGGACCGGTGACGTACGTCCTGCTCGTCGTCGCCGCGTTCGTCTCGCTCTTCCCGCTGTACTGGAACGTGGTCGCCGCCTCCCACACCGGCGAGCGGGTCGTGGAGGCCCCGGCGCCGCTGCTGCCCGGCAAGCGGCTCCTGGACAACCTCAGCTTCGCCTGGAACCAGGTCGACATGGGCGAAGCGCTGGTCAACACCACGATCGTGGCGAGCCTGGTGGCGCTGTCCACCGTGCTCTTCTCCACGCTCGCCGGCTTCGCCTTCGCCAAACTGCCCTTCCGGGGCCGGGGGATGCTGCTGTCGCTCGTGGTCGCCACGATGACGGTCCCGCCGCAGCTCAGCGTGATCCCGCTCTACCAGATCATCACGGACCTCGGCTGGTTCGACCAGCTCCAGTCGGTCGTACTGCCCTCGCTCGTCGCCGCCTTCGGCGTCTTCTTCATGCGCCAGTTCCTGGTGGAGGCGCTGCCGATGGAGCTGGTGGAGGCGGCCCGGATGGACGGGGCGCACAGCCTCCGGATCATCTGGCACGTGGTCTTCCCCGTGGCCAGGCCCGCCATGGCGGTGCTCGGCATGCTGGTCTTCGTCCAGGCCTGGAACGACTTCTTCTGGCCGTTCATCGCGCTCACCCCGGACGGCAACCCCACGCTGCAGGTGGCGCTCGCCGGCCTCGGCGCGGGCAACCACACCGTGGACCACGCCGTGGTGCTGACCGGCGCCCTGATCTCCACCGTGCCGCTGCTGCTGGTCTTCGCCTTCCTCGGCAAGCACATCGTCGGCGGCATCACGGCCGGCGCCGTCAAGAGCTGACCGGCCGCGCCGCCCCCCTCTCCGTACCGAAGTACCGAAGTACCGACGTGCCGACGTACCCGTA
>NZ_JAINVG010000090.1 GCF_020400725.1 Streptomyces sp. NK15101
TCTCCTTGGGGTGCGGCACCATGTGCCGCAGCACGACGGGGTGGCGCGGCGGCTTCCCGCCGACGGCGACGATCACCGTGTCGTCCTTCGGGTCGTACGCGAGGTAGGCGAAGGGCAGCCGCTCGGCTTCGTACTGGTGCCCGATCGCGGGGTCCAGCACTTCGATGCTGACGAGTTCCCCGCCGTGGGCGTCGGTCAGCTCGTCGAGCGCGGCCGTCCAGCGGCCGCGGTCGAGCACGGGGGTGTCGGGCATGGCGTCGATCCTCCCTCAGGCGCTTCTGGTGGATCGCTTCTCTCTCCTGTCGCCTCCCCTGTTCCGTGACGGCTCATGCCGCCGCCCGCCGCGGGGCGGATCCGCCCCTTCCCGTGCCCACCGCGCCGCGAGCCGCACGGCCCGCACGGTGCCCTCCGGGTCGGCGGTGGAGACGGAGAGGCGGGCGAAACGGCGGCCGGGGAACAGATCGACCACGGCCACCGGGCCGGGGGCGCGTACGGCGACGAAGTCGATGCCGCCCGCATGCCGCCACGTGCCCAGGCAGAAGCGTTCGGGGCGCCAGCGCCCGTGCTGCGCGGTGCCCCGCAGGGTGCGCCACCAGTCCGCCTCGACCATCGCCCCCCGCACGTCCGCAAGGGGCACCCGTACGTCTTTCCGTCGGGCGAGGAGCGCTTCCCGCCACGACAGCCGTACGACCACGTCGTCGTTCCGCACCAGCAGGCGCGCCACGGGCCGCCGCCTCCTTCCGTGCCTCCGTCGTGATCGAGGGACCGTTTCTCCGGGGGCGCCCCCCTTTCGCGCGGCCGAGGGGGCCGGCACCCCTCCCCGAACGGCCGACGGTCGGACACGCCCCGTGTGCTTTCCGAGATGCCCTCTCCCGGGGGGGCCAATCCACGCAAGTGGGCCCATTTCGGTTCGCCCTCGTGCGTCGATCCATCACCGAGGGGGGAGACCGGCACGCGTCCAGGGGCAGGGGTCGGGCCGCCGGGGTCGGCAGGACGCGCGCCGAGGACGCCCCTCGCCGCGGCCGCGGGTGGTGAGGGCGAGCCCTTCGTTCCAGGATGAGACTCATGGCCGCTGCCACCGAATACGCGCGCATGCTGGCGGGACTGCTCAGGGCCAGTCACATGGCCGACTTCGAGCAGCTCCCGGCCCTGGTGAGGCGGCATGCCTCGCCGGCGGGTTTCCACCAGGCGTGCATCTACGTGGTGGACCTGCGGGAGGACACGCTGCGCGAGGTCACCGGAGAGGGCGTCGACGCGCGCCTGGGCGGCCGGGAGCTGAAGGTCGACGGCACGCTGGCGGGCCGGGTCTTCCAGACCCTGCGGGTCCGCTCCTCCCAGGGGAGGACGGGCGGCCAGTACTGGCTTCCGCTCCTCGACGGCACGGAGCGCCTCGGCGTCCTGGGCCTCACCCTCCGGGAGGAGCCGGACGACGAAGCCGTCCAGGCCATGGAGGACCTCGCTTCCGTGGTCGGGCTGATGCTCGTGTCCCAGCGCCCGCGCAGCGACTCCTACGCCCGCCTCACCCGCCTGGAGCCCATGTCGGTGTCGGCGGAGATGCAGTGGACGCTGATGCCCCCGCGCACCTACACCGGCCCCAGGATCACCATCGCCGCGGCCATGGAGCCCGCCTACGCCACCGCGGGGGACGCCTTCGACTACGCGCTGGCGGGTCATGCCGCCCACCTCGCGATCTTCGACGCCATGGGCCACGACACGGCCGCCGGTCTCACCGCCAACCTCGCGATGGCCACCTGCCGCAACGAGCGCCGTCAGGGGGCGGACCTCAGCCAGGCGCGGGACAGCATCGAGAGCACCCTGATCGAGCAGTTCACCCACGACCGCTACACCACCGCCGTCCTCGCCGACCTCGACCTGGACACGGGCGTCCTCTCGTGGATCAACTGCGGGCACCTGCCCCCGATCCTCATCCGCGCGGGCCGCTGGATCACGGCGCTCGACCGCCGGCCCAGCCATCCGCTGGGCACCGAACTCGGCCTCCCCGCCGAAGTCCACCGGGAGCAGCTCCAGGCGGGCGACCGGCTGATCCTCTACACCGACGGCATCACCGAAGCCCGCGACCGCCACGGCCGCGAGTTCGGCCTCGACCACTTCGTCGACTTCATCGTCCGGCAGCAGGCCGCCGAGCTGCGGGTCCCGGAAACCCTGCGCCGCCTGGTACGCGCCGTACTGGAACATCACGACGGACGGCTCAACGACGACGCCACCGTCCTCCTCGCCGAGTGGCACGGCGCGTGAACCGTGCGGCCCCGCCGGGGAGCGGGCCGGCCATGCCGGCTTCCTCGCGCGCCTCCGCGCCCGGAGCGCCCCTGCGAGGGGTTTCGCGGTCCGGGCGGCGTACCGGGTGTCCCGGCGGCGCCTGCCGCGGGAGGGGGCTCGGCAGGGCCGCGTAGAGAGCGTGGCGGGGGGCACAGTCACAGGTGAGCGCCCCTGCATGCCGCTGACCGGGGGCTTCGGACACACGCGGAAGGGAGACTCCCGTGGTGCTGGTGGCAGCGGATGTGATCGGCGCGCCCTGCTGGCTGAGCCTGACCGCGCGCGACCGCGAGGCGGCGGAGCGGTTCTACGAAGCCGTGCTGGGCTGGACCTTTCGACGGGGCCGCTTCGGACGGGCCTTCTCGGTGGCCGAGGTCGACGGAGTGCCCATCGCCGGCATCGGGGCCGTGGCGGGCGACTTCGCCGTGCCGGTGGCCTGGACCCCGTACTTCGCCGTCGAGGACGCCGACGCGGCCGTGGCCCGGGTCCGGGAGCGGGGAGGGACGGTCGGGGTGGGGCCGGTCTCGTACCCGCCGAGCGGCCGGGCCGCCCTGGTGGCGGACCGGGAGGGCGCGGTCTTCGGTGTCTGGGACGGGGGCGTCCTGGCCGAGTGGAGCGTCGGTGCGGCCGAGTCCCCGGCCTGGCTGGAACTCCACACGGGCAACGCCTTCGACGCCGCGCTGTTCTACGGCGAGGTGCTGGAGTGGGGCCGGGGCGACGGCGGCAACTGCTGCGACACCTCGTACGAGGAGGACCAGGTGGTGCTGCGGCGGCGCGGCCGCCCTGTCGCCAGGCTGAACAGCGGGCCCGTCGAGGAAGCGGCGCCGAAACCGCAGCTGCGGCCCCGCTGGCTGGTCCACTTCAAGGTTCCGGATCTGGACAGGGCGGTCGCACGGGCGCTGGAACACGGTGGCGGCACGGTCACCGGCCCGGAGTGGGGCGGCGGCCGTCAGGTGACGCTCCGGGATCCCGACGGGGGGCTGTTCACCCTCGACCACTCCGACCGTCCGTCCGCGACGGTGTGAGGCACCCCGCCGGAACGCGGCGGGATCAGTCCTGCTCGCGCGCGAGGGCCAGTGCGAGCGACTGCAGGATGACGTCCGTGGGCGCCTCGGGCTCCGTCCGGTCGTAGGCGTCCGCCAGCTGTTCGAAGGCCAGCACGAATCCGTTGATCAAGGCGCTCAGCGGTGCGGAGAGCTGGTCGAGCACGGCGGAACCGACCTCGGCCGGATCGCCGGTGTCGGGGACGAGGAACGACGTCGGAATGACCTCGCCGAGCAGCTCGGAGACGTAATCGGCTCCGACGCCACCGCGCAGAGCCGTGAGTGCCGCGATGGCCTTGAGCTGGATCTCGTTCTCGGTCATGTGCCGAGCCTAGGAGAAGGAGCGGCGTACGGGGGCGATGCGCCCTGGAACGGTCGAGGAGCACGGCCGGGCCCTGTGCGCGTGCGGGGCGCGTGCGCAGTGGGGGCGGCGCGGTTGCGCGCGCTCGTCGGACCGGCCGCGGGGTGAGCGGATCTCGTCGGCGGGAAGTCCGGCAGGGGGGCGGGACTCGCCGGACCGGCGCCAGGACGCCGGAAGGGGCCTCAGCCCTTCGCCCGCTCCGCGATGCCGTCCAGGACCCGGTCGAGCCCCCACGCGTACTGCTCGTCCGAGACGAACCGTGCGATCGTGTCCGCCGCCTCGGCCGTGCGCGGGTAGCGGTCGGCGGGGACGGCGCGGAGCTGCTCCCGGCGGGTCGCGATCCGCTCGGCGACCGGCGGGGCCGGCGCGGGCGAGGGGAGTTCGGCGGCCTCCAGGGCGATCGCTCCGAGGACCTGGACGATCAGCAGGTACGAGGCGCGGGCCGCCTCCGTCGGGCCGAGACCGGCCTCCGCGAGGACCGTGAGGAGGGCTTCGCCGAGCGCGAGGGCGTGGGGGCCGTCCATCGGGCCGGAGAGCAGCAGGTGGACCGCTCCCGGGTGGGCGAGCAGGCGGTGCCGCAGGTCGGCGGCGAGCGTGTGGACCCGGTCCCGCCAGGGCGTGTCGCGGGCGGCGAGCGCCGCGAGGTCGGTCTCGCCGAGCAGGTGCTCGACGACCGCCCGTACCACCGCGGCACGGTCCGGGAAGTACGTGTAGACGGCGTTCGGCGCCAGTCCCAGCTCGGCGGCGATCCCGCGGATGCTCACCGCGTCGGCGCCGCGGGCGCCGAGCAGCCGGATGGCCGCCGCGACGACCTCCTCCTCGCGGACCGCCCGCTTCCGGCCCCGCTTCGCCGGCGGTGTGTCCTGTGCCATCCGTACGCCTCCTCGCCCGTGCTGACCCGAAACCTTGACGAGCCATTTTTGCACGGCGTACATTAATTGCACGGCGTACAGAAATTGGAGGCGGTTCCCATGCGCGTTCCCCTGCGCGTCCCCGTCCGCGGCCCCCGAGGCCCCGCCTCGCGCGGCTGGATCCGGTGGACGGCCGGTTTCCTGGCGTTCCCCCTCGCCGGGCTCGCCGGCCGCGCGGCGGCCGGCCCGGTCGACGACGCGGTGAGCGCCCTGGTGGGCGGGGTCGTGACGGGGGCGGTGATCGGCGCCGGGCAGGCGCTCGTCTCCTCCGGCCGGCTGGCCCCGGCGCGCTGGTCCGCGGCGACCGCGGCCGGCAGCGGGCTCGGGCTCCTGTTCGGTGCCGCCCTGGCCGGCCACCGGACCGATCCCGGTTCGACGGCGCTCATGGGCGCCGTCGAAGGCGTCCTGCTCGGCGTGGCCCAGGCCTGCGCCCTGCCGCGTGCCGCCCGCCTGCCGTGGCTCTGGGCGGTGGCGATGCCGGTCCTATGGGCGGCGGGCTGGACGGTGACCACCCTCGCCGGAGTCGGGGTGGAGGCACGGTTCACCGTCTTCGGCGCCACCGGCGCCCTCACCTTCTCCGCCCTCTCCGGCGTCCTGCTCCACGGGCTCCTGCCCCTCACCGCTCCCGGCCGGGTCACCGGCCCGGGCTCACCCCGCGAGGTCGACGCATGAAGCACACCACCCCCCGTCACGTGGTCTTCGGTTCCGGCGCCGTGGGCACGGCCGTCGCCGAGGCGCTGGTGCGCCGGGGAGAGTCCGTCCGGATCGTCAACCGGTCCGGCCGCGCGGACGTCCCCGACGGTGTCGAGGTGGTCGCCGGCGGCGCGGCCGATCCCGCGTTCACCACCGCCGTCGCGGCCGGCGCCGCCGTCGTCTACCAGGCGCTCAACCCGCCGTACCACCGCTGGCGGCAGGAGTTCCCCGCACTCCAGGCAGGCGTGCTCGCCGCGGCCGAGGCGGCCGGTGCCCGCATGGTCTCCATGGACAACGTCTACGGCTACGGGCCGCCCGGGGGCCGCCCCTTCACCGAGGAGACCCCCGACGCCGCGACCACCCGCAAGGGCCGGCTGCGGGGCCGGATGGCGCGGGACCTGCTCGCCGCGCACGAGGCCGGGCGCGTGGAGGTGGCGATCGGCCGCGCCTCCGACTACTTCGGACCGCGCGGCGGCGCCCAGTCCAACCTCGGCGACCTGGTCTTCCCGGCCCTCCTGGCCGGCCGCACCGCCACCGTCCTCGGCGATCCGGACCAGCCGCACACGTACACCTTCGTCCCGGACATCGGGGAGGCGCTCGCCCTCCTCGGCCGCCACCCCGACGCCCCGGGCCGCATCTGGCACCTCCCCAACGACCCGCACACGCGCACCACCCGCGAACTCGTCGACCTGGCCCACCGCGCCACCGGCCGTCCCGGCGCCGCGCGGCTGCGGCGGATGCCGACGGCCGCCCTGTACGCGATGGGGGCGGTGAACCGCACGGTGCGCGAACTCATCGAGATGCGGTACGAGTTCGCCGAGCCGTTCGTCGTCGACTCCAGCCTCGTCCGGGACCGGCTCGGCGCCGTCGCCACCCCGGTGGAGGAGGCGCTGGAGCAGACGGTGGCGGCCTACCGTGCCCTCGGGAAGTAGGCCCTCGGGAAGCGTGCCCTCGGGAAGTGGGCCCTCGGAGTCGACCGAGAAGCCCGCCGGGGCGGGACCGCGGGCGCGGCGCTTCTCGCCCTCTACGTCTCCGACAGCGTCACCGCCGTCCCCTGCCCGACCTTCGCCGTCCTTGCCGGCACCGGCCTCGTCGTCGACGGGATCCGAAGGCTGAACCGCCTCCGGCGCGCCAGGGATCCCCGGAACCTCCGGCAGCCGACGCGCGAGGCCCGTCCGTGAGGCGCACGGCGTGGCTACTTGACATAGTCCCGCCCCGGAACCCAAGGCGGTGACGCCTTTTCGGAGCCGGGCGAATCACCCCGCTGCCGTCGGGGACCGGGGCCGGAAGCGTCTGCCGCATGACGAGGCGGCGCTCCGCCGGGAGGTGGGGGAGAGGTCGTTTTCGGCCACCGTCGGATTTCGAGTTCACCGTCCATCACGACCCCGGACAGGCGGGCGCCCACCGGAACCCCGGTCCTGCGGCAGGGGATTTCGGTGAACCTCCCGACGGCGTCAGGTGACCCTCCCGACGGCGTCATCGGCACGGTCGTCCCGCTCGGTTTCCGTGCGGGCGGAGCCGGTGGCTCGCCGCCGGGACGGGACGGCCCTTCACACGGTGCACGGCGTCGACGCGCGGACCGCCGCGGAGGGGCCGAGTGCCTCCCCGTACCCGCCCGCCGCCCGGGCGCGGGCGGCGAAGGCAGAGGTCGGCGCGCCCGACGCTCCCTCGGCGTGGCGACCGCCCGTCGAGGCGCACATGCCCACCCGGGCGCGGACGCGCCTGGTCACCGGTGCGCGCGACGGGACGGACGACCAGCGCATGAGCGAGGCGGGCTGCGCGGCGCGGAAGCCGGCCGCCGACCTGCCCCGGGTCGGCGGCAGGACGCCCACCGACCGGTGGTACGGGATCCACGACGCCGCACTCGCGGCCGGGCGCGGGCACCACCCCGACGTGGACGAGCCGAAGTCCTACGGCGCGGCCGTGCAGGAAGCCGCGGTGAAGCAGACCGTCGCCGAGGCCACGGCGACCTGACCGGCGCGATCGCTCACGAGCGTCGCGGTCCGGGCGGAAGCCCGGCTGCGGCGCTCCTGTTCCGCGCCTCCCCGGGGCGCCCCTGAAGGGCGGTGCCGCCGCGTCCCTCCCCGGCCCTCGGGAAGCCCCGGGGCCTCCCGGGACGGCGAATCCCCCGGACCTCCACGGCGGTGGCCCCCGCTTCCAGCGGGCCTCCGCTCTCACCGACCGTCACCGCCCGCCCGGCTCCGGAGCGCCGAGGCGCAGGCGATCCGCGGGTCGCGGGGGCGGCCGGGGAGGCCCGCGGGGGCGCGGGCGGGGACGCGCCGGAGGCCGTGTTCGTCCCCTCGGAGGAGGGACACGAGCCGAGGAGCACATCGTCTCCGGGGATTCCGGTAAGGGGCGATTTCCGCCGAGTGCGACGGTGTGGGGGCGTCTTCGGCCTCTTCCGTTCCCGCTCCTCGGTGCCCCATCCGGCCATGACATCGGCTTTCGGCCGATCGTTCTCGGCCGCCCACGCGAGGGCAATACCAGAGCGGGCCGATCTACGGGTAAGTTTGTCAACTGCGCACCGCACATGAACGGTTGACGACTACAGTGTGTGGCTGATGATCACCGGTAGGCTCATCGAACGTCTGTAGAACACCCCCCCCGTACACCCCCTGCAGAACACCCCCGCAGTACGCCGATTCCTGGGCACGTACCAAGGACACTCATGTCTCAACTTCGCGCACCCGCCTCGCGGTCCGATCGACGCGAGGGCGGGCGGCACGGCCGGCCGGGCGCCCGCTCCGCCACCGGTACCCACGGCAACCCCCCGGCGCAGAGCTCCGCACCGCTTCCCGCCGAAGCCCGCATACGCCCCCAACTCCTGCGCACCTCCGTGCTCCCCGCCGTCGCGGTGGCCCTGGGCGGCGCGGCGGCCGTCCTCTTCACCATCCGCTCCACGGGGGCCAGCCCGAGCCCCGGCCTCTGGGCCGCGCTCACCGGCGCCGCCGCCCTCACCGTCGCCTCCGTGACGGCCGCCGCGCTCGGCGCCGACCGGGCGGCCAAGGCCGTCCTCGACCGCTGCAACTCCCTGCGCCGCGCCAGCGTCCGAGACCAGGGAGAACTCCGGGCGGTGGTCGAACGGTTGCGCAGGGGAGAAGGTCCACCGGAGCGGCCGGTCCAGCCGGCCGCTCCCGCCTCAGGCGACGAATTCGACCTTCTCTCGCAGGAGTTGACCCGCTCCCACGAGGCCGCCGTGGCGGCCGTCGTGCAGGCCTCGCGGCTCTCCAGTAGCGTCGGAAACGAACAGAAGGTCGAGGTCTTCGTCAACCTCGCCCGGCGCCTGCAGTCCCTGGTCCACCGCGAGATCCAGCTCCTCGACGAGCTGGAGAACGAGGTCGAGGACCCGGAGCTGCTCAAGGGCCTGTTCCACGTCGACCACCTGGCCACCCGCATCCGCCGCCACGCCGAGAACCTCGCCGTGCTCGGCGGTGCCATCTCCCGCCGCCAGTGGTCGAACCCGGTCACCATGACCGAGGTGCTGCGCTCCTCCATCGCCGAGGTCGAGCAGTACCCGCGCGTGAAGCTCGTACCCCCGATCGACGGTACGCTCCGGGGCCATGCCGTGGCCGACGTCATCCACCTCCTCGCCGAACTCGTCGAGAACGCGACGCTGTTCTCCGCGCCGCACACCACGGTGCTGCTGCGCGCCCAGTACGTCACGGCGGGCCTCGCGATCGAGGTCGAGGACCGGGGCCTGGGCATGCCCGTCACCGAGCAGAACAAGATGAACGCCCTGCTCGCCGACCCCGACCAGGTCAACGTCGCGCACCTGCTCCAGGACGGCCGCATCGGACTCTTCGTCGTCTCGGCGCTGGCCCGCCGGCACGGCATCGCGGTGCGCCTCCAGTCCAACATCTACGGCGGTGTGCAGGCCGTCCTCGTCCTCCCGCAGGGCCTCCTCGGCTCCGACCCCGAGGGCCTCGCGCAGCACGAGCGCCAGACCGCCGCGACCGCCGGTTCCGCGGCGATCCCGCCCGACCAGGTGCAGATGCAGCCGCCGGCCCGGCCCGCGGCCGCCGTCCCGTCACCTGGCCAGGTCCCGGGACGCGCCCCCGCTCCGGCCTCCGCGCCGGGTCACGCCCCGGTCCAGCCCCCGGCCGCCGTGCCGCCCCAGGCACCGGCCCCGGTTCCGGCGCAGGTCACGGGCCGTGCCCCCGGCCACGCGCAGGCGCCCGCACCCACCGTCATGAGCGGGACGGCCGCCACCGCTCCCGTACCGCAGTCCGTACCCTCGCCCTCCCCGGAGCGGGCCGCCGCCCGCCACGAGGAGGCCTCCGCGCCGGGCTCGCACCCGTACCTCCGTACGGGCGGATACGGGGACCCCGGCCCCGCCCCCACGACACCGGACCGGCCGGCCGGCGCCGGCCACGCCGGCCCGCCGGACCACCTGCTCTCGCCGCTCCCCCCGGCCCCCCGTGCCGAGGACGACGGCAGGCCCCTGCTCCCCAAGAGGCGTGCACAGGAGCACATCGTCCCGCAGCTGCGGGACGAGCCCGTGGCCCGCAGGACCGAGGAGCACGCCCTGCACGACCCGGGCCTGATGGCCGCGTTCCAGCGCGGCATCGGCCTCGCCGAATCCCAGCCCGCCCCCCATGAATCGCTGCGTCTTGGCGACGCGCACAAGGAGTAGATCACCATGGCGAGCAATGCGCCGACCGGCCATTCCTCGGATCTCGACTGGCTGCTCAGCGGTCTGGTCCAGCGGGTCCCCTACACCCGCAACGCCGTCCTGCTCTCCTCCGACGGTCTCGTGAAATCCGTGCACGGCCTCGACCCCGACGCCGCCGACCACATGGCGGCCCTCGCCTCCGGGCTGTACTCGCTCGGCCGCAGCGCGGGCGCCCGCTTCGGCGACGGCGGCGAGGTCCGCCAGGTGGTCGTGGAGCTCGACTCCACCCTCCTGTTCGTCTCCACCGCGGGCTCCGGCACGTGCCTGGCCGTCCTCGCCGGGCGCGAGGCGGACGCCGCCGTCCTCGGCTACGAGATGGCGATGCTCGTCAAGAGCGTCCGGCCGTACCTGGTCACCCCCGCCCGGCAGGCCGCCGGCGCTGCCGGCGGGCGCGGGCAGTAGACGTGCCGTCCCACCAGGAAGGGCCCTGGCTCGACGACGCGGCCGGGCGGCTGATCCGCCCGTACACCGTCAGCGGCGGCCGGACCAAACCCTCCACCGCCCTGGACCTGCTGTCCCTGGTGATGGCGACCGGTTCGAGCCCCCAGCCGCACATGGGTCCCGAGCACAGCCTGGCCCTCGGGCTGTGCGACGGGCCCACCTCGGTGGCCGAGATCGCGGCGCACTTACGGCTCCCGGCCGTCGTGACCAAGGTCCTGCTCTCCGACCTCGTGGACTGCGGGGCGCTGACCGCCAGGGCGCCCCGTTTCCACGCCAATCCAACCGACCGTTCCTTGCTGGAGGCAGTGCTCGATGGCCTACGACAACGGCTCTGAGCGCCACGAGGGTTTCGCGGCCGACCCCTTCCCCACCGCGCTGAAGATCCTGGTGGCGGGCGGATTCGGCGTCGGCAAGACGACCCTCGTGGGCGCGGTCAGCGAGATCGAACCGCTGAGCACCGAGGAGCTGCTCACTTCGGTCAGCGCGGCCACCGACAGCCTGGAGGGCGTGGAGTCGAAGACCACGACCACCGTCGCCATGGACTTCGGCCGCATCACGCTCGACGACCGCCACGTCCTGTACCTCTTCGGCACCCCGGGCCAGGAGCGCTTCTGGTTCATGTGGGACGAGCTCTCCGAGGGCGCGCTCGGGGCGGTCGTCCTGGCCGACACCCGCAGGCTCCAGGAGTGCTTCTCCGCCGTGGACTTCTTCGAGCGGCGGGGGATCCAGTTCATCGTGGCGGTCAACGAGTTCGACGGCGCCTACCGCTACGAACCGGACGAGGTACGGGCCGCCCTCGACCTCAAGCCGGAGGTGCCGGTCGTCACCTGCGACGCCCGGATCTCCAGCTCCGGCATCCGCACCCTGCTGACCCTCGTCCAGCATCTGCTCACCACCATCCCGGACACCGTGCCGAGCTACGGAGCCACGCCATGACCTACGACCCGACCGGTCACCTCCTGCTGACCCCCATCGACAAGGAGGCGCCCGCCCGAGTGCAGCGGCTGCGCGAACTCGGCCTCGGGGAGCGGCCGGACCCGGCGTTCGACGACTTCGCCCACCGGCTCGCCGAGGTGACCGGCGCCCCGTTCTCGATGGTCAACTTCATCGACGAGAACCGGCAGTTCTTCGCGGGGCTGCACACCCCCGGGGGCACCCACTCCGGCAGCGACCTGGGCGCGGCCGCGGCGGGCGCCGGGGGCGTCGGCCGCTTCATGGCCCGTGACCACGGCTACTGCCCGCACGTCGTGGTGCGGCGCAAGGCGCTCGTCCTGGAGGACGTCTGCGACTACCCGCGCTTCGCGGGCAACCCGGTCGTGGACGAGATCGGCATCCGCTCCTACATGGGGGCGCCGCTGATCGACCGCACCGGTGTCGCCCTCGGCACCATCTGCGTGGTCGACACCGACGTCCGGCCGTGGGGGCGTGCCGGTCTGGAGACGATCAAGGCGATGGCGGCGGAGCTCATGGAGCAGATCCACCGCCGCGAGGACGGCATGCTCTGACCGCCACCGTCCGACGACAGCCGGGAGCCCCGGTACGGCGAAGGCCGTACCGGGGCTCCCGGCTCGTGGGGTGGTGGATCAGACGTGCAGGAGCTCCGGCTCCGGCGTGCGGACCAGCTCGGACAGGCGCTCCGACCAGCTGCCCTTGTCCTGGCCGAGGGCGACCTCGGCCAGCCGCAGGAGCTGGATGTCGGAGGTGCCGGCCGGGGCGAAGATGTGGTGCGCGTCCCGGAGGTAGCGCTCGATGGCCCGGTCCGTGAAGAGGCCGGCGGCGGCGTGGATCTCCATGGCGTTGCGACCGGAGTCGATCGCCGACTCGACGTTGACGAGCTTGGCGTTCATCAGCTCGGTGTCGCAGGAGAGCCCCTGGTCGAGCAGGTGCACGGCGTGGTACGCGGCCAGCCGGGCGGTCATCAGCCGGGACTGCATCTGCCCCAGCTTCAGCTTGACCGTGGGAAGTTCGTGGAGGGGCTTTCCGTAGCGGATGCGCTCGGAGGTGAACCGCGTGGTCTCCTCCAGGATCGCCTGGTGGATGCCGAGCGAGACGGCGGTGAGGTTGGCCCGTCCGTACAGCACGCTGGAGGAGTACGCGACGGCGAGACCGTCGCCCTCGTCGCCGAGCCGGTTGGCGGCCGGCACCCGGCAGTTCTCGAAGATCAGCTCACCGAAGCTGAAGCCGTGGAGGCCCATCGCCTGCTGCTGGGGACCGGTCCTGAACCCCGGGCGATCGGCTTCGACCAGAAAGGCGGTGAGTCCCTTCGATCCCGGACCGGTTCTGACCACGACACCGTGCAGATCGCCGACGTGGCTGTTGCCCACGTAGACCTTGCTGCCGTTGAGGACGTAGTCGTCGCCGTCCCGGACCGCACTGGCGGTCATCCCGAGGACGTGACCGCCGGACTCGGGCTCGGTGACCGCGATGGTCGGCAGGCACGCGCCGGCGGCGATCTCCGGAAGCCAGGTCTTGCGCTGCTCGTCGCTGCCGAAGTGGACGATCTTGGCGGTGCCCAGCTGGGAGGCCTGGACCATGGCGCCCATGGCCCCGCTGACCCGGGAGAGCTCCTCGATGATGATCGTCTTGGCGAGGTGGCCGGCGCCCATGCCGCCGTACTCCCGGCCGATCGTCGCGCCCAGCCAGCCCTGCTCGGCGATCTTGCGGGACAGCTCGTGGTGGACCGTCCTGGACGCCTCCATCTCGGCTATCCGCGGCCGGACCTCACGCTCCGCGAAGTCACGCACCGTACTCCTGAGCTCATGATGCAGTCGGCTGTTGAAGTAGCTGTCCATCCGAGTCCTCACCTGCGAAACGCCTGCCCGGCGGATTGTCCGGGCAGGTGGAGCATCGGCAGTGGTCCCGTCCCGAACAGGCCGACCCCATTCATGGTGTTGATCTTTCCGGAACGGATCAATATCGCCATGAACTTTGACTGAAACAGGAGCAGTTGACGATTGAATCCGACTGTGTTTCGTGTGGTCTTGGCCCTCTCGGCCAGGTCCGTGCCTCCTTCCCCGTGGTCGTCTTTCTGCCACACGTCGACGGAGGCAAAGATGCGCATGTAGAGGGATGGAACGGTTCGTGTCTCCATATGGGCCTCTTCCTCCCCAGATGGGAGGCATTCCGGAACCTCTCCCTCCTCCCTCCCCGTCCAGGTGGCACCGCCCCTCGGTCCGTCGGCCCTTCCTTCCGGCCCGCCGGAGCGGGCGCGCGGGCGCACTCGGAAGCGCGGAGGCGCATCACGGAGAGTGAACGCCGCGCACCTGGTGCGCGCCCCGAGCGCGGGCGCCCGGAAAGGCGTGCTCGACCACCGGGGAAAGTGCGGTATTGTTCTCATGCGCGTTCGGCCAGGGGAAACCCCAGGTCAGACGGGTATCGGGACGTGGCGCAGCTTGGTAGCGCACTTGACTGGGGGTCAAGGGGTCGCAGGTTCAAATCCTGTCGTCCCGACCATGCGGAAACGCAGGTCGAGGGCCGTTCTCTCATCCGTGGGAGGGCGGCCTTTCGTGTGTCCGGGGCCGTGGTGGCCCAGGTCGTGCACCGTGACCCGGGGACGCCTGCTTCCTCGGAAGGCCGGTGGAGCCGGTCGAGCACCAGGTGCGGTCCGAGCGGCCGGCCGTCGGGTCGGCAGAAGACCAGCCGCACACCCTAGGAGAGGGCCCGGCCGGCGGTGGGCAGGACCTGTTCGGCCCAGATGACCTTGCCTTCCGGTGTATACCGAGTGCCCCAGTGCTCGCTGATCTGTGCCACCAGGAACAGTCCGCGGCCTCCCTCGTCCATGCCGGCCGCGTACCGCAGGTGCGGGGCGGTACTGCTGCTGTCCCACACCTCGCAGGTCAGGGTGCGATCGCGCAGAAGACGCACGTGAACCGGCGCTGCGCCGTACCTTATGGCGTTGGTGATGAGCTCGCTGAGGATCAGTTCCGTGCTGAAGACGAGTTCCTCCAGGCCCCACTCTTCGAGCTGCTCGGCCGCACGGCTGCGCATGGCGCCGACCTCGCTCGGGTCGAACGGAACGTCCCACTGGGCGACCCGGCCGGGCCCCAGGGTGCGTGTCCGGGCGATGAGCAGCGCGATGTCGTCGGACGGCTGACTGGGGAGCAGGGCGTCGAGTACGGCGCGGCGGCTGGCGTTCGGGTCCCGGTCGGGGTGGCTCAGTGCCGTGCGCAGCCTTTCCAGGCCTTCTGCGATGTCCCGGCTCCGCTCCTCGACCAGCCCGTCGGTGTACAGGACGAGCTGGCTGCCCTCCGCCAGGTGCAGGTCCATGGCCTCGAACGGCATGCCTCCCAGACCCAGCGGGGGGCCGGCCGGCAGTTCCGAGATCGTCGTCGTGCCGTCCGGGGCCACCACGAGCGGGGGCATGTGCCCCGCCCGTGCCATGGTGCAGTTCCGGGAGACCGGGTCGTAGACGGCGTACAGGCAGGTCGCGCCCAGGACGCCGCCGTTCGGCGCGGCGCTGTCGCCTTCCTGGTCCATGCGCTGGACGAGGTTGTCGAGACGGGCGAGGAGTTCGTCGGGCGGCAGGTCCAGGGAGGAGAAGTTGTGCACCGCCGTGCGCAGCCTCCCCATGGTGGCCGCGGCGTGCAGACCGTGCCCGACGACGTCTCCGACGACGAGCCCGACGCGGCTGCCCGGCAGAGCGATCACGTCGAACCAGTCGCCGCCCACTCCGGACTGGGCGGGCTGGTAGAAGTGGGCGATGTCCACGGCGCTCTGCTCGGGCAGATCCTGCGGCAGCAGGCTGCGCTGGAGCGTCACGGCGAGATGGTGTTCGCGCGTGTAGCGGCGGGCGTTGTCCATGGTGACCGCGGCGCGGCCGACGAGCTCCTCCGCCAAGGAGAGGTCGTCCTCGTCGAACGGCTCCGGCTTCTGCGAGCGCCAGAAGTTGACCACCCCGAGCACGACCCCCCTGGCCTTCAGCGGAGCGGCGATGAGGGAGTGGATCCCGTAGTCGACGATCGCCGACGTCCGGGGCGGGTCCTGGGCGTGCCAGCCCGGCGCGTCACGCAGATCGGGAACGAGTTCGGCCGCGCCCGTGCCGTATCCGCGCGCCTGCGGCGTGGACGGCAGGAAGTCGATCAGAGTGCCGAGCGGGTACAGCGGGTGATCGGAGCGGATGCCGCTGACCGCCGTGCGCCGCATGTCGGCGCCCGGGCCGGGCTCGTCGCCGTTCAGCACCGGATCGGCCAGGTCGACCGTCACGAAGTCCGCGAACCGGGGGACGGCGACGTCGGCCAGCTCCTCCGCCGTCCGCACCACGTCGAGCGTGGTGCCGATGTCGCCCCCGGCGTCGTAGAGCAGCTTGAGCCGTCTGCGGGCCGTTTCCGCCCGGCTGCTCAGGAGCTGCATCTCGGTGGAGTCGCGGATGGTGACCGCCGAGCCCTGCGGGCGGCCCCCGGGGCGGGTGGGACGCTGATTGACGACGAGCAGCCGGTCCCCGGCCTCCAGCACCTCGTCGGTGGCGATCCGGCCGGACAACAGCAGGTCCGCCATCCGGCGGTCCATGCCGATCTCGTCGACGGGGCGTCCTTCGGCGTCGTCCGGCAGGTCGAGCAGCCTTCCGGCCTCGTCGTTCGCCAGGAGCAGTCGCCCCTCGCCGTCGGTGATCAACACCCCTTCGCGGACGGAGTGGAGCACCGCGTCGTGGTGCTCGTACATGCGGGTCATCTCCTGCGTGCCGAGCCCGTGGGTCTGGCGGCGGAGTCTTCGGCTGATCAGCGCCGTGCCGACGGTGGCCAGCGCCAGGCCGCCGGCGATGGACAGGAGGATGACCGGAAGCTGTCGGTTGGCGATGCCGGTCACGTTCTTCACCGTCAGGCCCGCCGAGACGAGGGCGACGACATCGCCTTCGGGCGAGTTGACCGGCACGATCGCCTGGATCTCCTTGCCGAGCGGCCCCTGCACGCTCTCGGTGTGCACCCGGCCCGCGAGCGAGGGCCCGATCGTGCCGACGAACCGCTCGCCGATGCGATCGGGCTGAGGGTGGCTGTAGCGGATGCCGTGGGTGTCCATCACCACGATGAAGTCCACCCCTGCGGCCTTGCGCGTCTCCTCGGCGAGAGGCTGCAGAACCGAGGACGGGTCCGGCGTCTTCAGCGCTTCTCGTAGGCCCAGGGACTTCGCGAAGGTCTGCGCCACGGAGACCGACCGGTTGCGCGCCTCTCGGTCGATGTCGTGCCGCGACTGCAACACCAGGGCCAGCAGGGCCCCGGCGGCGAGCAGCACCACGATCGCCACCTGAAGGACGAACACCTGCCCGGCGACGCTTCCGAATCTTCTGCCTAGGCTCGACCGCACCGGTATGCCCGGCACGAGAGACAAGACGGGCTCACAACCCCAGTTGTAACACCTCTCCGCGGCCAGGTCTCCGGTGCTCACCGTACGCGTCGGGGCCGCCTCCCAGAGTCTCCGCTCCCGAGGGCTGCGGGGGACGGGCGACCCCGACCGTGCGGCGAGTGCGATGCCAAGGGGTCGCCGTCCCGGAGGCCTCCCGGCTCGGCCGGCCTGCGCCGCAGCCGGACGCCCGCGCACAAGCGGCCCGGTCCCCTGGCATCCCCGGACGGGCACCGGGTGGCCGGGATCGCGTTCCTCGCCTCCCTCGTCGACGACACGGCCCTCCCTCCCGACATCCGGTCGAACGCCTCGGCCTTACCGACCGCCCCCGGCCGCAACCGCATCAGACGGTGAGCCGTCGGGCCCGGCGGTGACCGCGGATCCGGCCCGGCCGCACCTCCTGAGGCCCCTGTGACCAGGGGCGGGGTCCCGATCCGCTGTCTTCATGCCATAAGAGGGGTGAATGGGTGAAACGTGGGCAAGTGCGGGCGGGAGGGAAAAAAATGATCCTTCGATCGACCAGGAGGAGCCTTGAGTGACTTCCAGGAATCGAGCCGCCGGCAGGACAGCAGCGCGGCGGCGGTAGCGCAGACGGCCCAGGACAAGGCGGGCGAGGGCGCCGCACTGGTCGGCGGGAAGGCCGCCGAGGTGGGCGGGACGGCCAAGGAACAGGCGGCCAACGTCGTCGGCGAGGCCACCGCCCAGGCGCGGAGTCTTGTCGACGACCTGCGGGGCCAGCTCCAGGGCCAGGCGCAGTCCCAGACCGAGCGCCTGGCGGAGAACGTGCGTCAGCTCGCTCAGGAGCTGCGGGAGATGAGCGAGGGCGGCAAGCCCGACTCCACCATGGCGGGCGTGGCCCGTCAGCTGGCCGACGGAGGCGAACAGGCCGCCGCACGCATCGAGCGGCGCGGCCCCGACGGACTTGTCGGCGACCTGCAGGACTTCGCTCGCCGCCGCCCAGGGGCCTTCCTGGCGGGCGCCGCCGTGGCCGGGTTCCTGGTGGGCCGCACCGGCAAGGGAGTGGGCGCGGCCTCCTCCACCGACGCCGGCGGCGACGAAGGCGGCGGCTCCGCTGCCCCGGAGCGGACCGCGGGCGGCGTCGCTCCGGCCGCCCGCTCCGGCGTGCCCGCCGGTTACGAGGATCTCACCGACGCTTATGGCCAGTCGCAGCCCCCGCACGTGGTTCCGACACCGCCGTCCTACCCGCCGTCGGGCGGTGCGCAGCCGTACGGCGGCTCGCCGCGCCCGGGAGAGGGGATGTGACCCGTGGCCACCGCATACCAGGAGCGGCCGACCCGCCACGGACCGTCGCCGGCGGCCGCGGAGCCGTCGATCGGTGATCTGGTCGGTGAGATCAGCCAGGACCTGACGGGCCTGGTCCGCACCGAGATCGAACTGGCGAAGACCGAACTGAAGCAGGAGTCGGCGAAGGCCGGCAAGGCGGCCGGAATGCTGGGCGGTGCGGGCTACGCAGGACACATGGTGCTGCTGTTCGGCAGCCTCACAGCCGTATTCGCCCTGGCCCACGTCCTCGACATCGCGTGGGCCGCGCTGATCGTCACCGCCCTGTGGGCCGCCGTGGGCGCGGTGCTCTACATCAGCGGACGTGCCGGCTGGCGCAACGTCCATCTCAAGCCCGAACAGGCCGTGGAATCGCTGAAGGAGGATGCACGATGGGCCCGACACCCGACGAGCTGAGGACCGATGCGGAGTACCGGCGCGCGCACCTGGCGCACAACGTCGATGTTCTGGCCGAGAGGATGGCCCCGGGCAGGGTGGCACGGCGCAAGGTCGACTCGGTGCGCCACCGGGTCGGCGGAGTGAAGGAGCGTGTGATGGGTACGGCACGGGGCGCGGCGGACGGAGCGTCCGAGAGCCTGAGTCAGGCCGCGGGCAGCATGACGGCGACCGCCAGAGAGGTCGGCGGAACCGTGAGCGAGACCGTCCAGCAGGCGCCTTCGCAGGTGAAGCGGCAGACCCAGGGCAGCCCGCTGGGCGCGGGACTGATCGCCTTCGGCGCCGGCATGCTGGCCGCCGCTCTCCTCCCGGCCACGGAGGCGGAGGAACGCGCGGGACAGAAGCTGCGCGAGCACTCCGGTGAACTGCTGGAACCCGTCAAGCAGACGGTCCTCGAAGCGGCCCAGGAGGTCGGGGAAGAGATGCGGGAACCCGCCGCCCAGGCCGTGGAGTCGGTGAAGGGCACTGCCCAGGAAGCGGCGGAGACCACCAAGGACCACGCCCAGAGCGCCGGCCAGGAGGCAGCGCAGGGCCTGCGCCAGGTGGGCCAGGACGCCGCCGAGGAAGTGCGCCGCACCCCCGGCGCCCCCGGTTCGGCGGCTCCCTGATCCTTCTCGGTTCAGGCGCCACCGCCATCGAACGGGCGGGTCCCTTGAGGACCCGCCCGTTCCGTCGTCTTCGGGGACCGCCGGGATACCGCTCGGGAGCCGTGGCGGGGTCCGGCCGCGAGCCGGGGCGGGGTCGATGTCCTTGATCCGCCCGGTGGTGGATCGGCGGGACGTCCGGCTCGGCCGGCACCGCCTCGGCCGGGCGGCGCGGTTCACGGAGGTTCCCCCTCCGGGGCGTTCGAGAATCTCGAGGATTTCGAGAATGGCGGAATGTCGTCGGAGGGCTTCGAATGTGCCCGTGACCTGGGGCGACGCGTCTCCGTCACCGGGTTACCGGACGGGCGGCCGGCTCCATGGGTCAAGAGTCCGTCCCGTACCGTCCGACTTGTCTGGTCGGCCTGTCTATTGACGGCCCATCACTTAATCGCACAGTGATACGATCTCGGCGCAAGCGGGGCGGGCGGATGAGCGCAGAACGACACCTCCGACTTCAGGGGTGTTCCGCGCAGGCGTCCCGATGCGGACGGTTCGCCGGTGCACCGCATGACGGGAATTCAGCCACTGGCCGTCGGCCGCCTGAAGAGAGTCTTATGACGGAATACATGCAGAACCCGATGCTCTGGGCTCTGTTGGTCCTCGTTCTTGCCGCCATCGCCGTCATCGTCCGCCAGCGCAAGGCGGCCCAGGCCTTGAAGCAGCAGATCGACGGACTCCGGAGCCATTACTCCGACCTGGAGAACCACTACGCGCAGTCCGTCGAGGCGGCGCAGGAGCAGGCCGAGGAAGCGACGAAGACCGTCCTGAAGTCCGCGATGCGGACGCTCCAGGGCCTCGCCGCCGAACAGCAGTTGGTCGTCTCGCGGCTGCAGAGCAAGTACGGCGAGTCCGCCATGCTCCAGGACCTGCTCGAGATCGACCACACCAACTCGCAGTTCGGCCGGCGCGCGCAGTCCATCGCCGTGCTCTGCGACGGCTGGCTCGGCCGCCACCGCGACGTGGCGTCCGTGTACGACGTGGTCCGAAGCGCCCAGGGCCGGATCCGGCACTTCCGTCGCGTGGAGATCCTCTCGCGCGTCGACTTCGGCCTCACCAGCCGCGTCGTCGAGCCGGTGGCGCTGGCGCTCGCCGAGCTCCTCGACAACGCCACCAGCTACTCCAGCCCGGACACCGTCGTCGAGATCAACACCCGCACCGTGCCCAAGGGCGTGTGCATCGTCGTCGACGACGCGGGCGTCGGCATGAGCGACGAGGAACGGGCGCGCGCCGAGCGGCTGCTCTCCAGCAACCGGGTCACCGGCGTCTCCGGACTCGGCAACCCGCCGCAGTTCGGCTTCGCGGTGATCGGCGTGCTGGCCGAGCGCTTCGGCTTCGAGGTGTCCGTGGACTCGTCCTCCCCCTACGGCGGCGTCCGCGCGGTCGTCCTGCTGCCGCACGAGCTGCTCACCAGCGTGCCGGTGCAGAAGCCCACCGCGCCGCCCGTGATCAGCGCCGGCGCCCCGAGCCAGGGAGGACCCGAAGCCGTGCTCGCGACGTCCTCGACCGCCGACGGCCTGCCGAAGCGACGCCGCAAGCGGCCGATGGCCATCGTGCCCAGCAGTACGCCCGCGCAGGCTCCGAGCCGCTCCGATGCCGAAGCGGCGGCGATCATGGGTGCCTTCCAGCGAGGCACGGAGTCCGGCCGGGCCTCCTTCCCGGAGGCGCCGGACCGCACGAGCGGTACGTCTCGTGCAAGCAGCGAAGGACATGAGGTCTCGTGAACGACGATCTGTCATGGATGCTCGACAGCGCCCTGGAGATTCCCGGCGCGCTGCACGCGGTCCTGATATCCGCCGACGGCCTGTTGATGGCCAGGACGAACGGCTACGACAAGGACAACGCGGACCGTGTGGCGGCCGCGATGAGCGGTGTGCAGTCGCTGAGCCGCTCGCTCGGCTTCTTCTGCGAGGACCCGCGTGCGCGGTGGCGGCAGACCCTGGTCGAGTTCGACGGCGGCTGGGTCTTCCTGATCTCCGCCGGTGAGGGTGCCTACCTCGGCGTCTCCGCCTCCCCGGACGTCGACATGGCCGACATCACCTTCCGGATGCAGCAGCTCGTGGGCCAGCTCGGCAAGGTGCTCATGACACCGCCGCGCGAGAACCTCGGCACGCACTCATGACGGGACGCGAGGAGTGGGAGCCGGAGGCCGCCGAGCTGGTCCGGCCGTACGTCATCACCAAGGGACGCGGTCTGCCCGACGAGGAGCAGCTCTCCCTGATCACACTGGTGACGGTGGCGCCGGAGGAGGGCCAGCGGCCCACCCGGCTCTCCCCCGAGGAGCAGCGGCTGATCGACATCTGCTCCGCCGGCTACCTGTCGGTCGCCGAGATCGCCGGTCACACCCGGCTGCCGCTCGGCGTGGTGAAGATCCTCCTCGCCGCCCTGGCCGAGGGCGGCTATCTCGTCACCCGCTCGCCGGTGCGCCGGGCGGCCCTCGCCGACCGGGAGATCCTGGAGGAGGTGCTGAATGGTCTCCGCGCCAAGTTTGGGTGAGCAGGACTACGTACGCGACGGGGCTTCGCAGATCCCGGTGAAGATCCTCGTCGTCGGACACTTCGCGGTGGGCAAGACCACGTTCATCGGCTCGATCTCCGAGATCGAGCCGCTGACCACCGAGGAGCGGATGACGCAGGCCGCCGAGCACGTCGACGACCTCAAGGGCGTCCGGAGCAAGACCACCACCACGGTGGCCATGGACTTCGGCCGGCTGACCATCAGCGACCGCATCGTGCTGTACCTGTTCGGCACCCCCGGCCAGCAGCGGTTCGTGCAGATGTGGGAGGACCTCGCGCGCGGGGCCCTCGGCGCGCTGGTCCTCGTCGACCCCGAGCGGCTCGCGGACTCCTTCGGGGTCATCGACCTGATCGAGCAGTACGGGCTGGAATACGCCATCGCCGTCAACCACTTCGACGGCACGCCCTTGAGGGACGAGGCGGCGCTGCGCGAGGCGCTGGACCTGCTCGACGACACCCCCGTCGTCACCTGCGACGCGCGCGACGAGAAGTCGTCCGCCGGCGCACTCACCACCCTGGTCCGCTTCTTGCTGGACCGAGTCCGACAGGAGCAGTAGCCGACATGGACACCCAGACCCCCGCCCCGGTGCCCCCGCCCGGCTGCCCCGCCCACGGCTCGGGCGCCCGGGTCCCGCTGCACGGACCGGAGTTCGCCGCGGACCCGCAGGCGTACTACGCCTACCTGCGCCACTACGGGCCCACCGCGCCCGTGGAGCTCGCCCCCGGCGTGGACGCCACCCTCGTCACCGACTACGCGACGGCGCTCCAGCTGCTCCAGGACTCCGCGTCCTTCCGCAAGGACGCGCGTCTGTGGCGGGACTTCAACGAGGGCCGGGTCCCGCGGGACAGCCCCGTCGTGCCCCTCCTCGCCTACCGGCAGAACTGCATGTTCAGCGACGGCGGCGAGCACCTGCGGCTGCGGCAGGCGATCACGGACAGCATGGCCCGGATCGACTCGCAGCGGCTGGCCCGGAACACCGAGCGGATCTCGGACTACCTGATCTCCCAGTTCGGCTCCCGCGGCTCGGCCGACCTGCTCGGCGACTACGCCAAGCAGCTCCCGCTGTTCGTCTTCAACGAACTCTTCGGATGCCCGGCCGGCATCGGCGACCGGGTGCTCTTCGGCATCACGGGGATGTTCGACGGGGTGAACGCCGAGAAGGCGACCGCGGTGCTGTTCGGGGCCGTGCAGGAACTGGTCACGCTCAAGCGGAGCCGGCCGGGCGACGACGTCACGTCCTGGCTGATGCAGCACCACGCCAAGCTGAGCGACGAGGAGATGGTCCACCAGCTCGCCCTGCTCCTCGGCGCGGGCGCCGAACCGCTGCGCAACCTCCTCGGCAACACCCTGCACCGGCTGCTCACCGACGACCGCTACGCCGACGGCGGCGGCCTGATCGACGAGGCGCTCGACGACACGCTGTGGGACAACCCGCCGATGTCGAACTACGCGCCCCACTACCCGGCCAAGGACATGGAGTTCGCGGGGGAGAAGGTGCGGGCCGGGGACCTGATGCTGGTGAGCTTCGCCGCCGCCAACTCGGGCCTCGCCCTGACGGCCGCCCGTACGGCCGGCAGCAACCGGTCCCACCTGGCGTGGAGCGCGGGCCTGCACGGCTGCCCGTCCAAGGAGCCGGCCCGGCACATCACCGTCACGGCCCTCGAGCACCTGTTCAACCGGCTGCCGGACGTCGAACTCGCCGTGCCGGAGGACAGCCTGACCTGGCGTCCCGGTCCCTTCAACCGGGCCCTGGCCACGCTGCCCGCCAGGTTCACCCCCGTCCCGCCGTCGGGGCGGGGCGACACCCGGCCCGGCCCGGCTCCCACCGCCTCGGGCGCGCAGTCCGGCGACCAGAACGGCGGGGACGGCAAGGGCGAACGGAAGGGCCGCTGGAGCCAGTTCCTCTCCTGGCTCACCAGCTGATCCACAGATCCTCCATAGTCTCCATATCTCTGCATGGCTGTTCGATCTCAGGGGTAGTGATCGCCCTGGTACCAGTGTTGCGTATGAGGTAGAGGAGATGTCGTGGACCACATATCCACCGACACCGCTATGGCAGAGCCACCGCCCCGTGTCGGTGCGCACCGGGATACCCGCCCTCGCCGGCGGGTATCTTCATGCGTACCCGGACTTCCGGCGGGGTGGCGGTGACCACCTTGCCGCTCGACATCCTCCCGGATCCGCGGTCCGGCACGCTCGGCACCTTCACCCGGGCCCAGTTGGTGCGCCTCTGTGACGTCGCCGGGCTCTCTCCGGCCGACACGGAGACGTACGCGCGCACCCTGGTCGAGGCGTTGGGCCCGGCCGCCGAGCGGTCGTTGGCCCTGCCGCCCCCGACGCGGACCTTCCTCTCGGACGACCACACCCCCGTCGAGTACTCGCTCTCCTTCAGCCCCGGCCGGGCCCCGGCCCTGCGCGTGCTGGTGGAACCGGGCTGCGGCGCGGACACCCGGGCGGAGAACGGCCGGATCGGTCTGGAGGTCGTCCGCGCGATGGCCCGGCGCTGGGACTTCTCCACCGAGCGGCTCGACGAGATCGAGGACCTCTTCTTCCCGGACCGGCCGAAGGGCCCGCTGGCGCTGTGGATCGCGCTGGAACTGGTCCCCGGCGGCGTGCCCAAGGTCAAGGTGTACCTGAACCCGGCCGCGTCAGGGGCGAAACGTTCCGCCAAGACCGTACGGAAGGCCTTGCGCCGACTCGGGCACAAGAAGGCGTACGCGGCGCTGCCGAAGGCCGACGGCCACCCCTTCCTCGCCCTGGACCTGGGTCACTGGGAGACGCCGCGGGTGAAGGTCTACGCCCGGCACCCCGACCTGTCGGCCACCGAGGCGGGCGGCCTGTCCCGCACGGGCTCCGGCCCGGGGCCTGCGGAGATCCAGGAGTTCTTCCGGGCCGTCGCCGCCACCGACGACCTCGACCGGCGGCCCGGCCTGTCCTGCCACTCCTTCACCGAGACGGAGACCGGCCGCCCCAGCGGCTTCACCCTCCACGTCCCGGTCCGCGACTACGCCCGCGACGACGCAGAGGTCCTCGATCGGGCGGTGGACGTCCTGCGGAGCCACGGCATGGATCCCGCCCCCCTGGTCCGGTCGCTGCCCGCCCTCACCGCGAGGCGGCCGAAGGACGGAGTGGGCCTCATCGCCTACCTCGCGCTCGCCCACCAGCAGGGCCACCCGCCCCGGGTGACCGCGTACCTCTCGTCGGAGGCCTACGCCGTCAGACCGCCGGCGAAACTGCGGCGCCGCGCGGCGGCGGGGGTCTAGCGACACTCCTACGACGGGGCTCCCGGTGGAGATCCACCGGGAGCCCCGTCGTAGGGGGACCGGCCACAGGGCCCGGCCGGGCCTTCAGACGGTCTGGAGCCCCCGCATCTCCTTGAGGTAGGGGCCGACGTCGACCTGGATGGAGGAGCCGCCCTCCGCCGTGCCGTACCGCTCGGCGATGCCGCTCAGGTACGCGTCGATCTCCTCGCGCATCGCGTCCGCGTCCGGCAGGACGGCCTCGCCGCCGATGATGCGCGCGACCCAGTGCGTCTGGCCCTCCACGAGCCGTGTGATCGCGCCCATCGGGCGGACCAGGCCGACGAAGTACAGACCGGGCCGGCCAGGAGCGACGACCCGCCGGTACAGCTCGACCGACCCGTCCGGTCCGGCCGGGCATCCCTCGGGCAGGAACGGGAAGTCCATGCGGTAGCCGGTGCAGTAGACGATCGCGTCGGCCTCCTCCGAGGTCCCGTCGGTGAAGACCACCCGCCTGCCGTCGAGGTGGTCGATCCCCGGCCTGGGGTGCACCGCGCCGTGGCGTATGCGGCTGAGGATCTCGTCCGAGATGGTCACGGGGGAGGAGAAGAGCGGGTGGTCCGGCTCGGGCAGGCCGTAGTCGGAGAGCCTGCCCCGCGCGATCTGCAGGGACCTCTCGGCGAAGTCGATCTGCTCGGGCAGGGACATGGCGGTGAACCACGGCACCTCGGCCATCTCGTCGACCGACATGCCGTAGAGCTGCTTGGGAACGATGTGCAGTCCCCGACGCACCGAGAGCACGGTGCGCGCGGCATGCCGGGAGAGGTCCGTGGCGATGTCCACGGCCGAGGCGCCGAGACCCACGACGACGACGCGCTGCCCGGCGAAGTCGGCCCCGTCCTGGTAGTCGACGGAGTGCAGGATCCTGCCGGTGAACCCGTCGGAACCGGGCGGGGAGGGCTTCGGCAGCGTCGGCACCGTGTTGTGCCCCGAGGCGACGACGACATGGGCGAACCGCCGCGACTCCAGCGTCCCGTCCGCCCTCCGGCTGACGACCGCCCACGACGCGTCGTCGTCCTCCTGCCGCACCGACACGACCTCGACGCCGAACTCGATGCGGTCCAGCACCCCCGCCCATTCGGCGAAGGACCGCAGATAGGCGGCGACCTGGCTGTGCCGCGGATAGAGGGGGTAGTCGTCGGGCATCGGGAACTCGGTGTACCCCGTGAGCTGCTTCGCGGTGTTCAGGTGCAGCGACCTGTACCCGGGCCCCGGTTCACCGGCCCCCGGCTGCCGCCAGATCCCGCCGACATCGACCGCCCGCTCGAGACAGACGAAGTCGATCCCCTTGACCGCCAGAGCGTGTGCGGTCGCCAGTCCCGACAGCCCCGCACCGATCACGCACACACTCAAGGTTTCCCCCACAGAACGAACACCCTTCACTCGAACGATCATCCACTTCCCACCCGTCCCTCGCCTCACACCCGCAACACCCCGAGGAACCCGTCACACCCACCGCGTCCCGCCGAGCGGCTCGACGACCGGACCGGACCGGTCCGTTCCGTGCCCCGCGCCACGTCACCGTACCCGGCGGCGCCGGAGGCGGTGATCTCGTGTTCGCCGGGACGCGGTCGGCGCCTCGAAGGCGATGAGCCCGCCGCCGGGTCCGGTGGAGGAGGCGGTTCCGCGTCGGGCGGCGCGGTTTCGCGTCAACTCATCTGTTTCTCGGCCGAGTTGATCCGTTCTGACCTATGTTCTAGGGGCCGCAGCGGTTCACGGTTCGCCCAGGAGGTCCGATTGCAGCCCAGACGCGTCCGCGCCCTTGCCGGAGCATTCCGCCGCTCCCCCCTGCTCATCGCCCTCGCCCTCGGTTCGCTGCTCGTCGGGCTCACCCCCTGGCTGGGAGTGGCGAGCACGGGGGAGGGCGGCCGCGACCCGATCCCCCGGCCGGCGGCGGGGGCCTTCGACCGGCAGGCGGCGAAGCTGTCGCCGCACCACGGCGTGGCCCCGGCGAACGCCATGGAACCGACGGCTCCCGTGCTCCGGCGGACCGGATGGACGGCCACGGCGAGCGACGAGGAGACCGTCAAGGAGGACGGCCGCGCGGCCAACGTCCTCGACGGCGACACCGCCACCCTCTGGCACAGCAGGTGGTCCGGGACCCCGGCGCCGCTGCCGCACAGCATCACCATCGACATGCACCGCACGGCGGTGGTCTCGGCGCTCATCTACCAACCCCGCACCGTCGGGACCAACGGGCGCGTCGGCGAGTACAGCATCAGCGTGAGCACCGACGGCCGGAACTGGGGCAGTCCGGTCGCCACCGGCACCCTCGCGGACGACGCGGGCGCCAAGACCCTCGGATTCGCCCCGCAGGGCGCGCGGTTCGTCCGGCTCACCGCCGTCACCGAGGCGGGCAGCCGCGGCCCGTGGAGCTCCGCCGCGGAGATCGACCTCCTCGGCGACCCCGGAACCCCGGCGGCCACCGTCGACCTGCCGCGGACCGGATGGACGGCCACGGCGAGCGACGAGGAGACCGTCAAGGAGGACGGCCGCGCGGCCAACGTCCTCGACGGCGACGCCGCCACCCTCTGGCACAGCAGGTGGTCCGGGACCCCGGCGCCGCTGCCGCACAGCATCACCATCGACATGCACCGCACGGCCGCCGTCTCCGCCCTGGTCTACCAGCCCCGCAAGGACGGCCCCAACGGGCGCGCGGGCGCGTACGCCATCACCACCAGCACCGACGGCACCACCTTCGGCACACCGGTCGCCACGGGCACCTGGCGCGACGACGACACCGTCAAGACCGCCACCTTCACCCGCCCCGGCAGCGCCCGCTACATACGCCTGACCGTGACCCGAGAGGCCGGCGGCCGCGGGCCCTGGACCTCCGCCGCCGAGATACGCCTGAGCGGACCGGCCGCCCCGGCCGTCCACGGCTCCTGGGGCCGGATCACCGGCTTCCCCCTGGTGCCGGTGGCCACCGCCGTCCTGCCGGGCGACAAGCTCCTGGCCTGGTCGGCGTACGCGGTCGACCGCTTCGGCGGCAGCAACGGTTACACCCAGACCGCGATCCTGGACCTGAAGACGGGCAAGGTCACCCAGCGCCGCGTCGACGACACCGGCCACGACATGTTCTGCCCGGGCATAGCGATGCTCGCCGACGGCCGGGTCCTCGTCACCGGCGGCAGCAACGCGGAGAAGGCGAGCATCTACGACCCGGCCACCGACGCCTGGTCCCCGACCACCGACATGAACATCGCCCGCGGCTACCAGGCCATGACGCTGCTCTCCACCGGCGAGGCCTTCGTCCTCGGCGGATCCTGGAGCGGCACCGCGGGCGACAGGTCCGGCGAGGTCTGGTCCCCGGACACCCGCACCTGGCGCAAGCTCCCCGGCGTCCCGGCCACCCCGGCGATGACCGCGGACCCCCGCGGCGCCTACCGCGCCGACAACCACATGTGGCTGTACGCCACCTCGGGCGGCAAGGTGCTCCAGCTGGGCCCGAGCAAGCAGATGCACTGGATCGCCACCGGCGGGAACGGGAGCATCACCTCCGCCGGCACGCGGGCCGACAGCCAGGACGCCATGACCGGCAACGCCGTCGCGTACGACGTCGGCAAGCTGCTCACCCTGGGCGGCTCGCCCGCGTACGAGAACTCTCCCGCCACCCGGCGCGCGTACACCGTGAGCGTCGACGGCGATCAGGTCCGGCCCGCGCGCACGGGCGACATGGGCCACGCCCGCGCCTTCGCCAACAGCGTCGTCCTGCCCGACGGCAAGGTCGCCGTGTTCGGCGGGCAGGCCCACCCCGTGCCGTTCAGCGACGCCACGTCCGTGCTGACCCCCGAGCTGTGGGACCCGGCGACCGGACGATTCACCCCGCTCGCCACCATGGCCATTCCGCGCAACTACCACAGCGTGGCGAACCTGTTGCCGGACGGGCGGATCTTCTCCGGCGGCGGCGGCCTGTGCGGCGCCTGCGCCACCAACCACGCCGACGGTGCCGTGTTCACCCCGCCGTACCTGCTCAAGGCGGACGGCTCGCCCAAGCCGCGTCCCGTCATCACCGGCGGCGTACCGTCCCGGGCCGCCGCCGGCACCTCGCTCACCGTCGGCACCGAGGGGCCGGTGGCCTCCTTCGTCCTGATGCGGGCCGCGGCCGCGACCCACTCCACGGACAACGACCAGCGGAGGGTCCCGCTGGCATCCACGGCCGCGGGAACCGGCACGTACACGGTCTCCATCCCGGCCGACAAGGGCGTGGTCCTGCCGGGCACCTACATGCTCTTCGCCCTGGACGCCCAAGGGGTGCCGAGCATCGCCCGGTTCATCACCGTCTCCTGACGGCACGACAGCGGCGTCCGCCACCGGCCCGGAGCACCGCCGGGAACGGGCGCCGCGGCCCGGCGCGCGGGGATCCCCGACGACCCGGCCGCAGGGGGCTCCACGGCACTGCCCCGAGGGGTGCGCGGCGCACCACGGCCGCGTCCCCGCCCCGGGCCAGGTCGACGGGCCTGTCCACGAGGAAGGTCTCGGCGTGGTACCGGTAGGCCGCCGCGGTCGGATCATCTTCCGATGATCTTGTGTGACCCGGCTGATATTCTCGAATCATGGTCGAGAATCCGGTGAGGTCGCAGGTGGCCTCCCGTCCGGCGCCCGTGCAGCGCCGCGGCGTGCAGCGCGTGCAGGCGATCCTGGACGCCGCCGACCGGATCCTCGCGGAGGAGGGGTACGAGGCCTCCACGCTCGGTGCCGTCGGCAAGCGGGCCGGCATCCCCACCGCCTCCGTCTACCACTACTTCGCCGACCGGAACCAGGTCGACGCCGCACTCGTGCAGCGCCACGGCCAGGAGATCGACGCGCTCGTCGCCGAGGCGGCGGACGACCCCGAACTCGGCACCCTGCGCGAGGTGATCGACGCGCTGATCGACCCGCAGCTCGCCTACTGCCGCGAGCACCCGAGCGTGGTGGAGCTGTGGTACGCCCCGGGGCGCGCCCCGATGCTCATGGAGCTGGAGGAGGCCTGGGGCAAGGCGCAGGCCGAGCAGCTCCGGCGTCGCCTCGTCGAGCGGAAGCTGATCGTCGCCGACACGCCCCGGCTCGCCGTGCAGGTCGCCTACGAGGCCGCCGACCGGGTCTTCGGCATCGCCTTCGAGAACTCCCGGACCGGCGACGAGGCCACGATCGACGAGGCGCGCCGCCTCATGACCGCGTACCTCGAGACGTACGCCCCGAAGCGCCGCCGCTAGTCTTCTGAGTCAGGAATTCTGTTCAGATATGAGGCGAGGCGTTCGAGGATCTC
>NZ_JAINVG010000091.1 GCF_020400725.1 Streptomyces sp. NK15101
AAGCTCGCCGACTACGGCCCCGACCTGTCCGCCCGGCCGCGCCTCGCCGCACGGTGGGAGCCCGACGCAGGCCTGGACCGCTGGAAGGTCACGCTGCGCGAGGCCGCCTTCCACAACGGCAAGCCGGTCACCGCCGCGGACGTCCTGTACAGCTACCGGCGCATCACCGACCCGAAGAAGGCGTTCCGCGCCAAGGCGTCCCTGGAACCCGTCGACCTCGAGGCCAGCCGCGCGCTGGACGAGCGGACCGTCGAGTTCGTCCTCAAGCGACCGACCGCCGAGTTCCCCAATGTGCTCGCCGCGTTCGGCGCGTACATCGTGCCCGAGGGCGAGCAGGACTTCGACGGGGAGCCGGTCGGCAGCGGCCCCTTCCGCTTCGTCTCCTTCGCCCCCGGCAGGTCCGCCGTCTTCAGGCGCAACGAGGACTACTGGGACGGCGCCCCGTACCTGGACGAGCTGGAGTTCATCGTCGCCAACGAGGAGTCCGCCCGCGTCAACGCCCTGCTCGGCGGACAGGTCGAATACGCCCACGAGCTCAACCCCGCCACCGCCCGCGCCCACGAGGGCAAGGGCCAGGTCGAGATCATCCGGCTTCGCAACAGCGCCATGCAGGGCTTCGTCATGAAGACCGACCGCCCGCCGTTCGACGACAAGCGGGTGCGGGAGGCGTTCTTCCTGATCGCCGACCGCGGGGAACTGGTCGACGGCGCCCTGTCCGGGGCGGGCGAGATCGGCAACGACCTGTTCGGCAAGGGCTACGAGTACTACGCCGCGAGCCTGCCCCAACGGCAGCGGGACCTCGACCGGGCCAAGGCGCTGCTCGCGCAGGCCGGCGCCGAGGGCCTCGAGGTCACCCTCGACACCTCGCCCGTCGCCGCCGGATTCACCGAGGCGGCCGCCATCTTCCGCGACCAGGCCGCCAAGGCGGGCGTCACCGTCACCGTCAGGACCGGCAGCAAGGACAGCTACTGGAAGGACATCCTCGACTCCGGCACCTTC
This sequence comes from Streptomyces sp. NK15101, assembly GCF_020400725.1. Taxonomy (GTDB): domain Bacteria; phylum Actinomycetota; class Actinomycetes; order Streptomycetales; family Streptomycetaceae; genus Streptomyces. Next base: position 1,000 of record NZ_JAINVG010000091.1, read on the forward strand.
GCCTCCTACCGCTCGGGCGCCATGCCCATCGAGTCCCACATCTCCCAGCGCCTGCTCACCGGTTCCACCACCAACGCCACCAAGTGGCAGCACAAGGACTTCGACGCCCTGTACCAGCAGGCGCAGTCCACCAGGGACGCCGAGGAACGGGCCGCGATCTACGAACGCATGCAGCGCCGTCTGCACGCCGAGGGCGGCTTCCTGATCTGGGGCTTCGCCGACTGGATCCTCGGCACCGCGAAGAACGTCAAGGGCGTGGAGGCGAAGGCGCCCGCCAATTCCCTCGACTGGGCCCGCTTCGACAAGGTGTGGCTCGCGTGACCGGACTCCGGTTCTGGATCGCCCGGCGGCTCCTGCTCGGCGCGGCGCAGACGGCAGCCGTCGTGCTGCTCGTCTTCGCGCTCACCGAGGCGCTGCCGGGCGACGCCGCCGTGGTCCTCGCCGGCGACCAGCCCGACCCGGCACGCATCGCCGCCATCCGCGAGGCGATGGACCTCGACCGGCCCGCGCACGAACGCCTGGCGGACTGGGCCGCCGGGCTGCCGCACGGAGACTTCGGCACCTCCCTGGCCTCGGGACGGCCCGTCAGCACGTACATCACCGACGGCTTCGGGCCGACGCTGCTGCTCGCCGCCCTGACCGTCGCGCTCCTCGTCCCGATCGGCGTCGGCCTCGGAGTCCTCGCCGCCCGTCACGAGGGCCGGCTCGTCGACCGGCTGGTCAGCGCGGTGACGCTCGGCGCGTACGCCGTGCCCGAGTTCGCCTTCGGCGTGCTGCTCGTCACCGTCTTCGCCCTGCGCCTGGGCTGGCTCCCTCCGACCGCCGTCGGCTACGGCACCGACCTCCTCGCCCACCCCGCCGCACTGGTGCTGCCCGTGCTCGTCCTGCTCTCCCGCCCGGTGTGCTCCCTCGCCCGGCTCGTACGCGCCGGCATGATCGACGCGCTCGCCTCCCCGTACGTGGCGCACGCCCGACGCCACGGCATCCCGGGGGGCCGCGTCCGGTACGGACACGCCCTCCCCAACGCCCTGGCCCCGGCCGCCCAGCAGCTGGCCCGCACCGTCGACTGGCTGCTGTGCGGCGTCATCGTCGTGGAAGCGCTGTACGTGATCCCCGGCCTCGGCACCGTCCTGATGAACGCCGTCGCCGAACGCGACGTGCCCGTCGTCCAGGGCCTCGCCGTCGTCTTCGGCGTCACCACCGTCGTGCTCAACCTCGGCGCCGACCTGGTCGCGCGCCGCTTCGCCCCCCGGTCGGAGGCGGCCGCGTGAGATCCCGTGCCGCGCTCGGCGCCGTCGTCGTCGGCCTCCCCCTCGCCCTGGCCCTCCTGGGCCCGCTGGTCGCGGGAGAACCCGGCACGCGCACCGCCTCGTTCACGCTCGGCGGCGGACACTGGCTCGGCACCGACTTCGTCGGCCGGGACGTCTGGCGCCAGGTCCTGCTCGGCGGGCGCTCGGTGGTGCTCGTGGCGCTCGCCGCGACGGCCCTGACCTACCTGGTGGCGCTCCCCGTCGGCCTCATCAGCGCGCTGACCCGCCGCGCATGGCTGGAAGAGCTGCTGATGCGGCCGCTGGACGTGCTGCTCGCCGTGCCGTCGTTGCTGATGATCCTGCTCGTCGCCGCCGTCCTCACCCCGGGGGCCGTCGGCCTCACCTTGCTGGTGACCTTCGTCAACATCCCCGACGCCGCCCGGATCGTCAGGGCGGCGGCGGCCGAGGCCGCGTCGCGCCCGGCGGTCGAAGCGCTGCGCATGCAGGGCGAGACCTGGTGGCGCACGGCCGTCGGCTACGTCGGCCGGTCCCTCACCCGCACGCTCGCCGCCGACGCGGGCGTACGGCTGACCGGTGTGCTGTACCTCGTCGCCACCGCGGCCTTCCTCGGCGTCGGCGTCGAGCCCGACGCGGCCGACTGGGCGGTGATGGTGGACCGCAACCGCACCGGGCTGTTCGTCCAGCCCTGGGCCGTGGTCGTGCCCGCCCTGCTCATCGTCGCCCTGACCATGGGGACCAACCTGCTCGTCGACGCCCGACTGGAGAAGGGGAAACGGACGTGAACGCCGTGAACGCGGTCGCCGAGATCAAGAACCTGCGCGTGCACGTCGGCGGCCGGACGATCGTCGACGGAGTGAACCTCCAGGTGCTCCCCGGCACGATCACCGCCCTCGTGGGCGCGTCCGGCAGCGGCAAGACCACCACGGGCCTCGCCCTGCTCGGCGAGTACCCGGCGGGCGCACGCGTCACCGGAGACGTACGCGTGCCCGACGGCCTGGTCGGATACGTCCCGCAGCACCCGGGCGCCGTGCTCAACCCCGCACGCCGCATCGGTGCCCTGCTGCGGGACATCGCCCGTACGCAGGTACGAGGTCTGCCGCGGCGGGAACGCCGGGCCGCCGTCCACGAGCGCGTCCTGCGGGCGCTGTCGCTGGCCCAGGTGTCCGACGCGGAGACGATGCTGGGGCGCCATCCCCACCAACTGTCGGGCGGTCAGCAGCAGCGCGTCGTCCTCGCGCAGGCGCTGCTGCTCGGCGCCAGGGTGATCGTGGCCGACGAGCCGACCACCGGCCAGGACGCCCTGACGAAGCGGAGCGTCGTCGAGCAGCTCGCCGCCGTGTCCCGGGAAGGCATCGCCGTCGTCCTGCTCAGTCACGACCTGGACGTCGTACGCGCCCTCGCCGACGAGGTCCTGGTCATGCGGGACGGGCACGTGGTGGAGTCCGCGCCGGCGGAGCGCCTGTGGCTCGCACCACGGCACCCCTGGACGGCCGAACTCCTGGCATCCGAATCCACGACCTCCCGCATCGAGCCGGCATCCGGGGGCGACGCGGTCCTCCGGAGCGGTCCCCTCACCGCCCGCCACGGCCGGACGGCTGTGCTCCGAACCCCCGAACTCGTCCTCCGCGCCGGCGAATGCCTGGCCGTCGTCGGCCGCTCGGGCAGCGGAAAGACCACCCTGGCGCGCTGTCTCGCCGGCCTGCACCGCGACCACGACGGTGAGATCCGTCTTGACGGCGTCCCGCTCCCGCGCAGCCTGCGGGATCGGACGCGTGACGAGCTCGCCGCCGTCCAGTACGTCTTCCAGGACGCCAGGGCGGCGTTCGACGAACACCGCCCGGTCCTCCACCAGGTGGCCCGGACGGCGGTGCGGCTGCGCGGGGCGGCCGAGGCGGACGCCGTGACCGCGGCGCTCACCACCCTCGCCGGCCTCGGCCTGACCGAAGACCTCGTACGCCGTCGCCCCGGCCGGCTGTCCGGCGGCGAACTCCAGCGCGCCGCGCTGGCCCGCGCCCTGCTGGCCCGGCCACGCGTGCTGATCTGCGACGAGATCACCTCCGGCCTCGACACGGTCACCCGGCAGGGCATGCTCGACACGCTCGCCGGACTCGTGCGCGACCGGGGCGACCTGTCCCTCGTACTGATCACGCACGACCTGGCCACCGCCGCGCTGGCCACCCGCATCGCCGTACTGGAGGCCGGCGACCTCGTCGAAGAGGGGCCGGCACGGCAGCTCCTCACCGCTCCGCGGCACCCCTTCAGCGTCCGCCTGCTGGAGACCGCCACGCGGCTGCCCGCACGGACGCGCGCCTGAGGCATTCGGTCCGCCCTCGTGGACGGAGACGAACCTGCACCTGCCCGATGACGGATGTCGGCACCCGCCGCGGTCGGACGGTCAGCGGCCGGACACCGGGGCCGTGCTGGCGCGCACGATGAGGCGTGGTTCGACGGAGCGCGGTTCGGGCAGTGCGCCGGGCGCCTCGATCTGGCGGAGCAGATGGGTCACCGCGAGGGCGCCCATGTGCTGGAACGGCTGGACGATGGTGGTGAGGGAGGGGGAGCAGTACTCGGCGAGCTCGATGTCGTCGAATCCGACCACGGAGATGTCGTCCGGTACGCGTCGTCCGGCCTCGTGCAGGGCCCGGATCACCCCGAACGCCATCTCGTCGCTGGCGACGAAGACGGCGGTGACGTCGGGGATCCGGGCGAGGACGAGCCCGTTGCGGTACCCGGAGGCCGGTGACCAGTCGCCCTCCAGCGGAGGCGGCACCGAGCGGCCCGCGGCTTCGAGGGCCGCCTGCCAGCCGTCGCGGCGCTGTGCCGATTCGAGCCATTCGCCGGGGCCGGCGATGTGCCACACCGTCTCGTGGCCGAGGTCGAGGAGGTGCTGGGTGGCGATGCGGGCGGCCTCGACCTGGTCGAGGGCGAGAACCTCCGTGGTGTCGGTGCGCGATCCGTCGATGGTGACGGTGGGCGTGGAGCGGGTGAGCTGCTCGATCCTGGGGCTGGTGTGGATCAGGGGCACCGACAGGATGACCCCTTCCACGTCCTGGTCGGCGAGCCGGGACAGCGCGTTCTCGATGGCGGAGGTGTCCAGCGAGGTGGTGGTGGCGGTGCTGACCGCGTAACCCGCCTCACGGGCCGCGTTCTCGATGCCCGAGGTGACGGCGGCCCGGGAGTAGAAGCTCGTCTGGAGGGTCACGACGCCGATGGTGCGGCTGCGGCCGGAGGAGAGCATCCGGGCGGCGTTGTTCCGCCGGTAGCCGAGTTGGTCCACCGCGGCCAGCACCTTCGCGCGGGTCTTCTCCTGCACGTTGGGGTGCCCGGCCAGCGCCCGCGAGACGGTCTGCGCGGACACGCCGGCGACCCGTGCGACATCCGCCATGCCCGGCGGACGCGTCCCGGTGGTGGTGTCACCGTGCTTCCCCATGAGATCCCTTCCTCGCGCTCGACACCTGTCGATGATATCGCCCACATCGGCTCTCACGTGCAGTTTCGTGCGGCAGGGCGTCAATCGATAACAGCTATTGGCATCGATAACATTCTCTGTCATAGTTTCGGCCACCGACACCCGTCGGACGCATCGTGCGATCGATGCCCATCGCCGGGCCGGCGACCCCGTGCAGGACGTCCCCGTTGCCTGCCACGGCACTCAGGAGGAGCTGTGAAGCGTAGTTTCGTCCGTTTTGCTGGAGCGGCGGGTGCTCTCACCCTCGCCCTCGCGGCCACCGGCTGCTCCGGGTCGAGCTCCGGCTCCGACTCCGCCTCCGAGGGAAAGGCATCGATAACATTCTGGGGTTGGGCCCCGGGTTACGAGGACGCCGTCAAGGCGTTCAACGCCGGCCACCCGGACATCGAGGTCACCTACCAGACGGTGCAGCCCGGCGCGAAGGGCGGCTACCAGAAGATGCTCAACGCCGTGAAGGCCGGGAACGCCCCCTGCCTGGCGCAGGTGGGGTACGAGACCATGCCCAGCTTCGCCGCCCAGGGCGCACTGGAGGACGTGGCGAAGCACGCCGCCTCCGCCAAGGGGGACTACCAGTCCGCGGCCTGGAACGCCGTGAGCCTCGGCAGCGCCGTCTACGGAGCGCCGGTCGACACCGGCCCGATGGCCCTCTTCTACAACAAGAAGCTCTTCGACTCCCTCGGCCTCGAGCCGCCCACCACCTGGGCCGAGTACCGCGAGGCGGGCAAGAAGATCCACGCCTCCGACCCCAAGCGGTTCCTCTCCTCGCCCTACCTCGACTACGACTACGCGGGCCTCGCCTGGCAGGCCGGCGCCGACTGGTTCGGCGTCGACGACGACGCCTGGAAGGTCAGCATGGCCTCCGCGGAGAACAAGAAGGTCGCCGACTACTGGCAGGGTCTGGTCGAGGACGGTCTGATCAGCAGCGCCCCCATGTACGACCAGGCCTGGTACACCGGCCTGGGCAACGGCAACATCGCCACGGTCGTCGGAGCGGTCTGGCAGGCGGGCGTCATCAAGGGCGGCGCCAAGCAGGGAGCCGGACAGTGGGCCGTCGCCCCCATGCCCCAGTGGGAGAAGGGCGACAAGAAGGTCGGCAACGCCGGCGGATCCGCCACCGCCGTCCTCAAGGGCTGCAAGAACACGGCGGCGGCGTGGGAGTTCGCCCACTGGCTGAGCACCGACAAGGACACCTTCGGCAAGCTGATCGAGAAGGCGTCGCTCTACCCGGCCGCGAACGCCCTGCTCTACCTGCCGCAGCTGAAGGCCGACCCCTACTTCGGCGGGCAGCGGATCTACGACGTCTTCGCCACCGCCACGCCCGGCGTCGACCCCGGGTGGACCTGGGGCCCGCTGATGCCCAGCACGGTCGCGGACCTCAACGACGGCCTGGGCAAGGCATGGACCGGCAAGGGCACCATCGCCCAGGCCCTGAGCCACACGCAGGAGACCACCATGGCCGAGATGCGCAAGCAGGGCCTGGCCGTCGCCCCCTAGAGCAGGCCCGCCGGGCGGGTGTCCCATGCCCCGCCCGGCGGTCGCCGCCCCCGTTCGCCCGACCGTCGCCAGGATCCCCGCCACCGCTCAGGCGACGGCCCCAGTGAGGAACGCCCGTGACCCATGCCTCCGCCGCGCACCGCGCCCCCGGCCGGCGCCCGGCAGCCACCGTCCTGTCCCGCCGGGCGCGCCGTGCGCGGCCCGCACGCCGTCGACGGCTCCGTCCGCTGCTGTTCTGCGCTCCGTACATCGTCCTGTTCATCGCGATGTACCTCGCGCCGATCGTGTACGCGGCCTACAGCAGCCTCTTCACCATCCGCCGCTCCGGCCTGGGCCTGACCGCGCCCACGGAGGTCTTCGCCCCCCTGGACAACTACGCGCGGGCCCTGCAGGACGGTTCGTTCACGGCCTCGCTGGGCCGCGTCGCCCTCTTCGGCGTCGTGCAGGTCCCCCTCATGCTGGGCCTCGCCCTCGCGCTGGCGCTGCTCATCGACTCCAAGTCCGCGCGGGGCCGGGGCCTCTTCCGCCTGACGAGCTTCGTCCCCTACGCGATTCCCGGTGTCAGCGCCGCACTCGTGTGGTCGTTCATGTACTCGTCGACGTCCAGCCCGCTCAACCGGCTGCTCGAACCGCTCGCCGTCACCATCCCCTTCTTCGACGAAGACGTCGTGCTGTGGTCCGTGGCCAACATCGTGACCTGGAGCTGGGCCGGCTACAACATGATCATCATCTACGCGGCCCTCCAGTCCATCCCCGCCGAGGTCCTGGAGGCCGCCCGGATGGACGGGGCCTCCGCCCTGCGGATCGCCTGGAGCGTCAAGATCCCCGCCGTGCGGGGCGCGCTGGTGCTGACCACGGTGTTCTCGATCATCGGATCGGCCCAGCTGTACAACGAACCGGCCGTCCTGCAGCCGGTCTCGGGCGGATCGATCTCCTCCGCGTTCACCCCCCTGATGTCGGCACAGAGCGCGGTCGCGGCCGGCAACTACCCCTATGCCGCGGCCCAGTCGGTCCTGCTCGCCGTCGCCGTGGGCGCGGTGTCGTTCCTCTTCTTCAAGCTGACCCGCCGAGGAGACCACGCATGACCACGGTGATCCCCACCCCCGCCGCCCGGATCAGACCGCGGCGCGAGACGAGTCCCGCCGCCCGCGTCACCGTGCTCGCCCTGCTGGGCCTGTCCGCCTTCTACTTCCTCTTCCCGCTGTGGTGGCTGCTGGTCTCGGCGACCAAGCCCTTCGGAGAGCAGTTCGGCGGCAGCGGTCTGTGGTTCGACGGCTTCGGCCTGTTCGACAACATCGCCCGGCTCGGCAGTCACGACGGCGGCATCTTCTGGCGCTGGATGCTCAACAGCGTCCTGTACTGCGGCGCCGGCGCGCTGGTCGGCACGATCCTCTCCGCCCTCACCGGCTACGCGCTGGCCAAGTACGACTTCCCCGGCCGCGGTCTGCTGTTCTCCCTGGTCCTGGCGGCCGTCCTGCTGCCCAAGGTGCTGTTCACGCTGCCGCTCTACCTGATGTTCTCGGGCGTCCACCTGATCGACCACCCCCTCGCGGTCCTGCTGCCGAGCGTCGTCAGCCCCTTCGGCGTCTACCTCGCCAGGGTCTTCGCCGAACAGAGCGTGCCCGACGAGGTCCTCGAAGCCGGCCGCCTCGACGGCGCGGGCGAGTTCCGCGTCTTCCGCACGATCGCGGTACGGATGATGCTGCCCGCCCTGGTCACGATCTTCCTCTTCCAGTTCGTGGAGATCTGGAACAACTACCTCCTGCCCGCCATGGTCCTGGGCGACGACCGGCTGCAGCCCGTCACGGTCGGCCTCGTCGGCTGGAACGCCAGCCACGTCGCCGTGCCCCCGCCCCTCGTCGTCATCGGTTCGCTGGTGTCCATCGCCCCGCTCCTGATCGCCTTCCTCTCGCTCCAGCGGTTCTGGCGCGCGGGCATGACCGCCGGAGCCGTCAAGTGACCCTCTCCCTCCCCTCCCTCCCCACCACCGGGCCCGAGGCCCCTGCTCCCGCCATCGCGAAGGCACCGACGTCCCCCGCCCTGACCTGTACCGACGGAACGTTCCTGCGCTTCGGGGAGCCGCACCGGATCCTGTCCGGCTCACTTCACTACTTCCGCGTCCACCCCGAGCAGTGGGCCGACCGCCTCCAGCGCCTCGCCGCTCTCGGGCTCAACACCGTCGACACCTACGTGCCGTGGAACTTCCACGAGCGCCGCCGCGGCGACATCCGCTTCGACGGCTGGCGCGATCTGCCGGAGTTCCTCCGGCTCGCACAGGAGACCGGCCTGGACGTCATCGTCCGCCCGGGCCCGTACATCTGCGCCGAATGGGACAACGGGGGGCTGCCCGCCTGGCTGACCGGGCGACCCGGCATGCGCCCCAGAAGCAGCCACCGGGACTTCGTCGACGAAGTGGGCCGCTGGTTCGACGTCCTGATCCCGATCATCGCCTCCCGTCAGACCACGCACGGCGGCCCCGTCGTCGCCGTGCAGGTCGAGAACGAGTACGGCAGCTACGGCGACGACCGCGTCTACATGCGCCGGCTGCGCGACGCCCTGGTCTCACGCGGAATCACCGAACTGCTGTTCACCGCGGACGGACCGACACCGCTGATGCTCGACGGCGGAACCCTTCCCGGCGAACTGGCGGCGGCGACCTTCGGATCACGCCCCGATCAGGCGGCCGCGATGCTGCGGTCACGCCGCTCCGGCGAGCCCTTCCTGTGCGCCGAGTTCTGGAACGGCTGGTTCGACCACTGGGGCGAACGGCACCACGTACGCTCTCCGCAGAGCGCCGCCGACGACGTCGAGAGCATCCTCGAGGACGGCGGATCGGTCAGCCTGTACATGGCGCACGGCGGCACCAACTTCGGGCTGTGGGCAGGCGCCAACCACGACGGAACACGCCTCCAGCCCACCATCACGAGCTACGACTCCGACGCCCCCGTAGCCGAACACGGAGCACTCACACCGAAGTTCCACGCCCTGCGCGACAGGCTCACCCCGTACAACCCGCATCCCGTCCCCGAACCGCCGGCCGATCCGCCGCTGCTCAAGCCGGCGACCCTGGGCATACGGAGAGGGGCCGGACTGCTTGAGGCGCTCGGCTCGGTCTCGACGCCCCTGCACCACCCCGGCCCGCTGAGCTTCGAGGAGCTGGGACAGGCCTCCGGCCTCGTGCTCTACACCGCCCACCCCCTCGTCCCGCCCGGGAACCACGAGGTGACGGTCACCGGTCTCCACGACCGCGCCCAGGTCTTCGCCGACGGCACGCTGGTCACCGTCCTGGACGAGCCCGACTCGACTTTCACCCTCGCCGGCACGGGTGCCGCGGTCCGGCTCGAGCTGCTCGTGGAGAACCAGGGACGCATCAACTACGGCCCGCTGCTCGGACAGCGCAAGGGCATCCTCGGCGGCGTCCGCGTGGAGCGCCGCCTCGTCCACGGCTGGTCCATGCGCCCCCTGCCCCTCGACGAGTGGACCGCCGAGGACCTCGCACGGGCCGCCACCGCGGCCGAACCCGCAGACGACCGCGGCATCGCCACGGCACAGCTGCACGTCGGGGAACCGGCCGACACCTTCCTCGCCCTGCCCGGCTTCGGAAAGGGCTTCGTCTGGGTCAACGACACCCTGCTCGGCCGCTACTGGGAAGTGGGTCCCCAGATGACGCTGTACGTCCCCCGTCCCCTGCTGCGGTCGGGAGCGAACGTCCTGACGATCCTGGAACTCGACCACTTCGGCGGGCACCTCGAACTCCTCGACGCCCCCCTCCTCGGGCCGCGCGAAGAGTACATCGAGACCTTCGACTGATCACCGCACAGCACGCCGCAAGCGGGGCACGCCGTCGAGCGGGCACGCCGCCGAGCGGGCACGCCGCAAACGGGCACGCCGTGCAGAGGGGCCCCACGCCCCGCACCGCCCGGCTTTCCCGGCCGCCTCTCGTCCCCGAGGAAGACAGCACCGGTGACCGCTTCTCATGACCCCGCGTCCCCTTCCCCCACCGCGCGCGAGATCGCTGCCCCACCCGACTGCCGGCGCAGGGCGGCCGCCTCCGCCGCCGGCCACCGCGACGCGCCCCCGGGCACGGTGAACGCGTCGCGGTCGTGGGCCGTGGCACCTCGTACTACATGGCCCTGGCCTACGCCGAGCCGCGGGAGCAGGCCGGTCACGGCGGGACGGACGCCTTCGCCGCGTCCCTGTTTTCCGTCGACCGCCGCCACGACCGCGTCGTGGCGCTGACCCGATCCGGCACGACCGTGGAGACCGCCCATGCCCCTGACCCCCACTGACGACATCATCGGTCCCGCCTACGCCCAGAACCGGGGCGTGGGGGCCTTCAACGTCGTCCGGCTCGAACACGCCGAAGCCATCGTCGACGGCGCCCACCGGGCCGGCCTTCCCGTGATCCTCCAGATCAGCGAGAACACCGTGCGTTACCACGGCTCCCTGGCCCCCATCGGCCGCGCCGCCCTGAGCCTGGCGGAGGAGGCGACCGTGCCCGTGGCCGTCCACCTGGACCACGCCGAGTCCGAAGACCTCGTACGCGAAGCCGTGCGGCTCGGTTTCACGTCCATCATGTTCGACGCCTCCAAGCTGCCGTACGAGCGGAACGTGGCCGTGACGAGGGCGGTCACCGAGTACGGGCACAGGGCCGACGTCCTCGTCGAGGCCGAACTGGGCGAGATCGGGGGGAAGGACGGCGCCCACGCCCCGGGAGTCCGCACCGACCCGGACGAGGCACGCGCGTTCGCCGAGGCGACCGCCGTCGACTGCCTCGCCGTCGCGGTCGGCAGTTCCCACGCGATGGCCACGCGCGACGCCGTGCTGGACTTCGAACTGATCGGCCGCCTGCGCGGCAGTACCGGCGTGCCCCTCGTCCTGCACGGCTCGTCCGGCGTATCGGACACGGACCTCGCCAAGGCCGTCACGGCCGGAATGACGAAGGCCAACGTCTCCACCCGCCTCAACGGCATCTTCCCCGCCACCGTGAGGCGGGAACTGGACCGCCGGCCGACGGTCGGCGACTCCCGCACGTACATCGGCGCGGCCCGGGAGGAGGTCGCGTCCGAGGTCGCCCGCCTCCTGCGGGTCCTGGCGCTCGCCTGACACCTGCCTCCGTATCGCATCCGCCGACGGCCGGCCGCCACCGGTCCTCATGGGGGGTTGATGAACACCGTTGCACACGGCGGACGTCGTCTGGACACGTCCGCGGATCAGACGAGCGGGGAGGTGCTGTCGCGGGCGATGAGCCGGGGGAGCAGGAGACGTCGTCGCGGCTCGGCGGGCTGTCCTCCCTCGATCGCCCCGACGAGCAGCCCGATGGCCTCACGCGCCATCTCCCTGTGGGGCAGGGCGACGCTGGTGAGGGTGGGACGAGCGAGCAGCCCCCCGGGCGTGTCGTCATGAGCCACGACCGACAGGTCGTCCGGGACCGAGTACCCCCTGTCCCGTGCGGCTTCGAGGGCTCCGACAGCGAGGACGTCGTGCGTGGCGAACAGCGCGGTCGCCGAAGGACGGGCCCGCATGGCCTCCTCGGCGGCCGAGACGCCTCCCCTGAACGACGGCTCCGAGGCCAGGTGCACGGCGGAGTCCGGAACCTCCAGGCCGTCCTCGGCGAACGCGCGCCGGAAGCCGCTGACCCGCGGGTCGTGTGCCGGGCTTGCGAGAACGGTCACGTTCTCGTGGCCGAGGCGCCGGAGGTGACGCCCGGCGAGATACCCGCCGTGTTCGTAGTCGATGGTGACGACCGGGAAGCGGGCGGGGGCCGGGGTCTCCCAGGCGCAGAGGACCACCGGGAACCGGGTGCGCGACAGCAACGGCAGGTGGTCGGTCAGCCCCTGGTCGCCCGCGATGAGCAGTGCGTCGACGGACCGGCTGGTCAGCCCTGCGAGGTGCCTCCTGGCGCGCTCTCCGTCCCGGCGGGTGGTGCAGAGCAGCAGCCGGTAGCCGTGTTCTTCGAGGGCGTCCTCCGCCTCCTCCACGAGATCGGCGTAGAACGCCGTGGACACGGTCGGAACGAACATGCCCACCGTACGGCTGCTGCCGGTGGCCAGCGAACGGGCCACCAGGTTCGGCACGTAACCGAGTTCGGCGATGGCCTCGCGCACACGGGCCTCGGTGACGGGCCGTACGGCGACGCGGCCGGAAAGCACGTTGGAGACCGTCTGCTTGGTGACGCCGGCACGCTCCGCCACGTCCTGCATCGTCACCATGGCCACCTCGATTTGACCGATCCACAGGCGTTCGCAGCTTACTGCCGCCGCCCGCACAGTCAACATCCGCGCCCAACCCGCGGCGGCTCGCGCGCGCTCGCGGCACCTCGGTTCCGGAAAACGGAAGTTTCCCCGTCACGACTCTTGTTTTACCGGTCAAATGAGCCGTACGGTCCACCCATCCCGCGGCAGCCGCATCCCGGAGGCCGCCCGGACCGGCACGGAACGACGACTGGACGCACAGGTCCCGTCATCCGCTCCCGTTCGCCCCCCGCACCACCCTCCTCCGCGGCCGCACCGCAACGCGGTCGCCCTCAGAACACGCGCCCCGCCGCGTGCCCCCCGCTCCTCCCGGTACCGGACGCGCTCCACGTGGTGCGCCGTGCTCCGGCGAAGAGAACGAAGAGAGCACCACACTCGGACCGCATCGAGCCGCTCCGAGCACGACCGCCGTCCCGACAGGACGCCGGACCACCCAAGGAGCCGTCTCCCTTCGGCTCCTGCGATCAAGGAGTACTCGTGACCACTCCTCGAACCAGACTGGCCGGAGCGCTCGCCGCGGCCGCCCTGGTCGTCACGGGCGTCAGCACGCTGACGGCGCCCACGGCATCGGCGGACTCGACCGCCGCGTCCTACACCGTCACCGTCGGCGCCAAGGGCTCCTGGACGACCCCGGACGACACGCCCGCCGGCACGTACATCGACAAGGACGGCACCTTCTACTTCCAGCAGGCCCACGCGCTCTACGGCGCGAGCGACCCGCGCAAGTGGTCCTTCTACACCGGAACGAACCTCGACACCGCCACCCGCTCCAGCACCCTCAGCGACGCGGTCAACCCGGCCAACAGCAACGACCGCAACAACGACACGACCTGGCGGTGCAACAACAGCCCGACCGGCGTGGAGTCCACGCAGGCCCCCTCCACGGGCACCTACGCGCACCGCAACTACTGCGACCTCGCAGGCGTGTGGGTGGATCCCGACACCGGCGACTGGTACGGCCTCGTGCACAACGAGTTCACCCCGGAGCCCTTCGCGGACTACTCCCACTACGACGGCATCGACTACGCCGTCTCCAAGGACCAGGGCCGTACGTGGACCATCAAGGACCACGCCATCACCTCGCACTACAGCACCAGGCGCGGTGACACCGCCGCCTTCCCGCAGCAGACCTACCACTACGGCACCGGGGACCAGCGGCTGTTCGTCGACACCGCCTCCGGCTACTTCTACGCCTTCTACGGCTCCCGCATCGTGAACAAGGGCGGCGGCTGGGCCGCCTTCTACGGACACGTCGCCCGCGCCCCGATCTCGGCCAAGATGGCACGCGGCTCCTGGCAGAAGTGGTACAACGGCGCCTGGTCCGAGCCGGGTGTCGGCGGCCGCGAGAGCACCATGGTCCCGGTGGGAGGCACCAACACCACCGGGTACGTCGCGCCGGCCAAGGAGTACGACCCCGCCAACGCCGGCACGGTGAGCCAGCAGATCGCCAACGGCCTGACGCCTCCGACCTCGCCGCTGTTCGTCATGGACATCACCTACAACGCCCACCTCGGCCTGTACATCGGCCAGCCGCAGGCCGTCGACCAGAGCGGCAACGCCTCCCAGGAGATCTACGCCACCGACAACCTGGCCACGCAGAAGTGGTTCCGGCTCGGTGACACCGGCAGCTACAAGAACGCCTCCTGGTACCGCTGGTTCCTCGACAGCGGCAACAAGACCAGCTCCACGATCGTGGGCAGGAACTTCCGCTCCTACTGCTCCTTCGGCTGCTCGGGCGGCGCAAGCGGCGAGTACGTCAACCTGACGATCGACACCACCGCGCCCGCCGCCCCGGTCGACACCACCAAGGCCTACCGCATCGCCAGCGCCGACGGACGGATCCTCGCCCAGGTCTCCGGCAGCACGGCCACCACCTCGCTCGCCGCCGCCACCGGATCCGCCCTGGAGTCGTGGACCTTCACCGCCAACGGCGACGGCTCCCACCGCATCGCCAACACGAGCACCGGACAGCTGCTCGGCGTCGGCACGGCCTCCACGACCACCCGCGCCTGGGGCACCAAGCCCACCGTCACCGCGGCGGGAAGCGGCGGCCCCACCCTCGGCCAGCAGTGGTTCGTCATCCGCGGCACCTCGCCGGCCGACGGCACGGCCACCGGAACGTACAAGATCGTCAACCGTTACAGCGGCCTCGTCATCGGCCTCTCCTCCGATACGGGCCGCCTCGCCGAGACCACGCCCACCCGCGCCTGGACCAACGCCACCGGCAACGCGGTCGGCGGCACCCGCACGGCCGGCGAGCAGACCCTGACCCTCACCGCGACCGGTCCGGCCCCCGTCACGCTCGACGGAACGCACACCCTCACCACCGGCGGCAAGGCCCTCGACAACCCCGGTCACAGCACCACCCCCGGCACCCAGCTCGTCACCTGGACGCCGACCGGCGGCGCCAACCAGAAGTGGACGTTCACCCGGCAGGCCGACGGCACCTACGAGATCAAGAACTACGAGTCCGGCCTCTGCGCCGACGTCGAGAGCGGCTCCACCAGCGCCGGAGCGAAGATCATCCAGTGGACCTGCACCAGCGGCGCCAACCAACGCTGGAACGTCGTCCGCCGGTCCGACGGCACCTACACCGTCGCGTCCGCGGCGAGCGGGCTGCTCCTGACAACCGCTTCGTCCACCAACGGGGCCCTGGTCACCCAGCAGCCCGACAGCGGCAGCACCCTCCAGCAGTGGACCGTCAACTGACCCGCCGACCGTGACCGACCTGCCGGGGTCCCGGGCGACGAGCGGGACCCCGGCATGGTTTCGTCAAGCACGTACGAGCATGCCGCCTCCATGAGCCGGAAGTCCATCCGGTCCGCGGATGACGGCATGCGGGGCCCTTGATTCCCGGACGACGCCTGTCTACTCTCTGGTAACCCTTGTGGACCAGGAGCGATGCCGACATGTCTCACCTCACCGGCGACCGGCGGCTGCGGATCGCGGTGTTCGGTGCGGGCAGCATCGGCTGCTACCTCGGCGGCCGCCTGGCGCAGCACGCGGACGTCACACTGATCGGGCGGCCCTCGGTACTGGACGGGCTGGACGCGGGGCTCACGCTCAGCGGCGGAGGCCGCTCCGCGGTCCGCGTGCCCCGGGAGCGGCTGACGCTCACGACGGAGCCGGACGCGGTCGCCGACGCCGACTGCGTACTGGTCACCGTCAAGTCCGCCGCCACCGCGTCGGTTGGACAGGGCATGGCAGGCCGGCTCCGTCCGGACGCCGTCGTCGTCAGCTTCCAGAACGGGCTGCACAACGCCCGCCTGTTGCGCGACGCCCTCCCGGGCGTCGCCGTGCTCGCGGGCATGGTGCCCTACAACGTCGCGCGGACCGCGCCCGGTACGTTCCACCAGGGCACGGGCGGGACCCTCATGCTCGATGGAGGCCCCGCCTCGGCCCCGCTCGTGGCGGCGCTGACGGCCGCCGGGCTGCCGGTCGAACCGCGCAACGACATGCGGCAGGTCCAGCACGCCAAGCTGCTGATGAACCTCAACAACGCGGTGAACGCGCTGTCCGGCCTGCCGCTGCGGGAACAGCTGGGCACGCGTGCGTACCGGACGTGCCTCGCGCTGTGCCAGGAGGAGGCGCTGGCGGCGTTCGCCGCGGCGGGAGTCCGCCCGGCCCGCCTCGGCCCCCTCCCGCCCCGGCACACGCCACGGATCCTGCGCCTGCCCGACGCCCTGTTCCGCCGCGTCGCCGCGGCCGGCCTCCAAGTGGACGCGCACGCGCGGTCCTCGATGTGGGACGACCTGGAGCACGGGCGGGCGACGGAGGTCGGCGGCCTTCAGGGCGAGGTCGTGGCCATGGCGGAACGACACGGCCTGACGGCTCCGGTGAACGCACGGCTCATGACCCTGGTGCACGAGGCCGAACGCCCGGGCGGCCGTCGGTCCTGGTCCGGCCCGGAGCTGCTGCGGGCGGTGCGTCGGCCCTGAGCCGGCCGGGACAGGTGGTCGGGCGACGCGTCCCTCACGCTCGACACCCGGCTGGTGCCGGCGACGGCCCTGCTCGCGAACGGCCAGGCGGAAGACGCCCGGAAGCTGCTGGGCGGCGTCGAACGGGCCGCACGCGCGATGTCCCTGCCCGGTGCGCTCGCCGACGTCGCGGAGCTCCGCGCCTCGCTCGCCGACGCCTCCGAGCAGGCGCTCGCCCTGCACCACGAAGCCCTCCGTACGAGAAGCGGGCACCGACTCGTGCCCGGCGCCGTCGACAGCCTGGAGGCCATCGCCGTCCTGTTCGCCGCGCGGACCATGAGCAGATCGCGTGCGTCCTGGCTGCTGCGGCTCGCAGGGCCCGCGAGAGCTCCGGCTGCCACGGTCTCGCCGGCGTGGTCGTCGACCTCGATCCGGCCTGACTCCGTCGGACCGGCCCGGCCGCGACGTGCCGGTGCTCCTCGGCGACGGGCCGGCCCTGTCGGTCCGGGGAACGGGGGACACGGTGCTCCGCCCCGCGCCACCGGAAAGGCCGTCCGGAATCCCCCGGGGTCAGACGGGCGGCAGCAGATCGCTCTCGCTGAGGGTGTACGTCAGCAGGGGGTAGACGAAGTCCGTCTCGTTGTTCTCGCGGCGTCGCAGTCGGTAGAACTCGCTTCTCTGCTCCTCGTCGGCCGGCACGAGGCGGGCACCCTGCGGGAGGTGGGCGTGTCCGTCGCGGAACCGGAGGAGGGTTTTGGACGTCCGGAACGTGACGCCCAACCACGGGTTGTCCGTCGTCCGGCCGGGCGCGTCCCAGACGATTCTGTGTCTGAGCCGGCGGTTCGAGGCGACGGAGAACGCGACCACGCCGTTGTGGGCGAGGGGAAGCTCGAACGACTCGCCGCCCGACCCCTTCGATTCGAAGATCAGCTTCCTGGACGGGTCCGCTTCGGGATCCTGATAACAGGAGAAGACGGCGATGTGCGAGTCGTCGGCCAGATCGAGCGCTTGGTCGGAATGGCTGCCCATGGTGCGGTAGGCGTTCGTGTACGTCTCGATGAGAGCGTTGTCGAAGCCGACCGCGGACGCCACGAGTTCCTCGACCCGTCGCGCCAGCCGTTCGTGCACCTCCCGGAAACGCTGTGCCGGGCTGCCGTACCGAGTGGTGGTGCGTACGAGGGGCACGCCACCCGCCTCGTCGACCCTGGTCAGCACGGCGCCTCGCCGGCCCTTCCCCAGGTCTTCCCAGCGCACCGACGCGGACAGCTCCGCGAAGAGGTTCTCCCCCGCCGGCAGAGCGCACGAGACGATCTCGTCCGAGATCCTAGATCCGGGGGGCACTGTAGTCTCCCGTGTTCATGCTGAAGAGGAATTCGTCGCCGTAATCGATGAAGGACGAGGTCCTGTTCTCCTCGGCGTACCGCCTGCGCAGCTCGTCCATGCCGCCCGGCGTGGGCGGCTCCAGCCTCACCAGACCGCCTCCGGCCGCCTTGAGGAACGTCTCGCCGTCCTTGTGCACGGCTTCGGTGCTCGAACAGCGCACCACGTATCCCAGACGGGTCGGGAGCACTGCGGCGTCCAGGGCCGAGGGCCGGATCTCGTGCGTGTAGAGGCGGTTGGTGGACAGAGGCATGAAGAACACGGAGCCCGGATAGAGGGTCAGGGTGAACTGCGCGGGGAAGGCGGCCTCGTCGCGTTCCCCGTCGGGCTCCTTGAGGCGGAACCGGAGACCGGTCAGCCCGCTGGTCCCCTTCACCCCGTGGTCGAAGGCGTCTTCGGCCAGGGGCCGCAGCCCGTCGAGCCCGTCGTAGAAGGTGCAGAAGGCCATGACGCCGTTGACGGGCATGTCCTTGGTCTTGTCGGCATGGGCCGAGATCCTGGCCTTGGACTGCTTGCGCTCGGTCGTGGCCCGCGTGTTGTGGTAGATCTGCGCGAGGACGTGGTTCAGCGGCGCCTGATTCCGGAAGACGGTGCCGGCCTCGTGGTTCAACGCCTCGACGATGGACGCGTCGGTCGGGCGGAAGTTCTCGGTCGGCCCCGAGAGATTCGTGGAGCACCGGAGCAGCCGGAAGTGCAGGTCGTCACCGTCTCGCGTGACGGGCGTCAGATAGATCCCGGTGCGGTGGGCCGTTCCCGTCTTGGTGGACTCCGTCAGCGACTGGAACGCGTGCTCCGCGCGGATCCGCCCGAAGTGACCGGCGTCGAGTCCGAAGAAGCGGCGGTAGTACACGCCGACGCCGTGCACGCGGAGGGGAACCCGGCCGAGGCCGATGCGAGTCCAAGACCCGTCGACGTCCTCGTCGCCATCCCGCGAAAGCTCCCGGACGACGAACACCCGTTCGGCCCCGCGCAGTTGGTGACCACTGATCCTGGATGTCTCGCCGCACAGGTAGACGGTCTTCTGCGCGAGATCGGGCGAGCCGGAGGCGAGCTCCTCCGGTGTGATGACGGACCCGAAGAAGTTCCTGATCGCGTCGTCGTCCCGCAACGCCGAAGGAGCGACCAGGATGTTGCCCGCGTCCTCGATGCGGGCTTCCGTCCGCTCCGCTGTGTACATCGACCGAGACACCTGCCGTTCGCAGATCTTGATGGACTGCTCGAAACCGTGGACATGGCAACGGTCCGTCTCTTGTCGTCCGCGCTGGGAAGCGCGGACGACAAGAGACGGACCGTCGAACCTCGATGCTCTCACGGGGCTCGACAGCGGGCAACGGGTTCCGGTGCACGGGCGGTGTGTGCGGTGCTGCTCGACGGGGCGGTGAAGTCCGGCGGACGGTTCGCGGTCGGCTGCGTGGCGGTCGAGGCCCTCACGCCTGGAGCGCGGCGCCCGGTGAGGCGCTCCTCATCGGGCCTCCGGCGGAAGGAACCGTCCCGTCGGCCGGATGAAGGACACGATTCCGCCCTGGCGGGTGGGCCGACCGGATCGGCTGACCGCGTCCGTGGTTCCCGGAGTTCCCGGGTGGTCCGGTGCCTTGTGTCCGCCGCATGCGCCTTAGGTTAGGCTGGCCTTTCCTAGCGTGCAGGCCGGAGCGTGCGGGTTCGGGTTCCGGTGCGGGCGGGCGGCAACCCAGAGTACGGAACGGGCGGAGGCGGAGCGCAGGTGAGAGACGGTGACCGGGCTCGTGCGCGTCGTGCGCCCGATGAGGCAGGACGCCCGTGCGAGTGACAGGGAGCGCGGGTTTCGGCCCGGCGCTCGGAACGAGGCGTCATGGATAAGGTCGCGCTCACGGCCGGAGCCCTGTACGCCATCGTCCTGCTCCGCGCCGGAGGGACGTTCGCCGTCGGGTGGCTCGCCGGCGCCGGCGCCCGGCGCAGCAGGTTCGCCGGGCGGATCTCCTCGGCGAAGTTCCGGCGCGCCGAAGAGGCGATCCAGCGGTGGGGCGCGCCGGTGGTGGCCGTCTCCTTCCTGACCGTCGGCTTCCAGACCGCCGCCAACTTCCTCGCCGGCAGCATGCGCATGCCGTTGCCGCGCTACCTGCCCGCCCTGTTCGTGGGCGGGGCGGCCTGGGCGCTGGTCTACGCGACCGCGGGGCTCGGCGCGCTCGAAGTGCTGGGAGGGCTCTTCGCCGAGCGGACCGCCCTCGGGGTGTCCGTCACGGCCGTTCTCCTCCTCGCGGTGTGCGGCGTGGTGTGGTGCCGCAGAAGAAGGGCGGGTTCGTCCACCGACGACACCGTGGCCGACGAGCCGTGAGCCCGTCCCGCGGCAAGTGCCGTGGCGAGCGAGACGTACGCGCGGCCTCGGCCTTCCTCGGACGGGATGCGTAGGGCGGTCCCCGTCCCCGGCGTCCACCCGGTACGGAAGTCCGCTCAGAGCCCCGGACCCCCGCCCGGCGCTCAGGGGGCACCCACACCTGCTCGCCGAGTTCCCTCACGCACGGAGCACTCAGCGGACGACCTTCGCCGTGGTGACCCGTTCCGCGACGTAGTCCGTCCTGATCTTCCCGCGCTCCTGCGGAGCCGCCTCCCGGGCAGGGACGGTGAGGGTCCACTCGGCCGTCGCTGCCGGCGTCGTAGGTGCGGTCGTAGGCGAGTGGTGAGGGCGATCGCCCCGCCGGTCGGGACCGCCCAGACCGCCCGTGCGGGCCACTTCCGGTCGCCGGGCGAGGGCATCGGCGGCGGGGGAGCCCGGTACGGGTCGTACGGCCCGCCCGGTTCGGCGACGCCGCTGCGGCACCGTGCCCGGGGCCGGGTGCGTCCGGGAGAGACCGGTGTCCGGGACGGGCACCGACCAGTCGGAGGCGTCCGACGTCCGCAACGGGAGCACGTCGTCGGCGACCCGCGTGTACGCCGTCGTCGGGAAGACGAGGGTGCTCTGCGGGCTGCGCACGTCCGACAGCGCACCGACCAGGGCCTCGGCGTCCGGCCGGTCGTCCGGGTTCTTGGACAGGGCCGCGGTCACCTCCGTCACCAACTCCGCGGGGATCCCGGACAGGTCCGGCTCGGCGTGGACGATGCGGTGATCGATTCCGGTGGAGATACCGAAGGCGTGCAGTCCGGCCGCCGCGTACGTCACCGGCAGCTCCCGGGCGAACACGTCCGAGGCCGTGACCGTCTGCCCCCGCACGGTGGATGCAGGCCGGCGCGTGGGCGGTCGCAGCGGCGAACGTGATGAGGTTCGCTCCGGTGAGGGGACCGTGGGCGCGGACGTACCGGTCGAGGGTGCGCCCGGGAACGCAGGGGGTGGCCGGCCGGGGCCGGCCCGCGCTCGCGTCGACGTTGACGAGCGGCAGCACGAAGGGGCCTCGCCCCTTCAGAGGTGTGGCGACCTCCCGCGCGAACCGCTTCCGGCGATCGGTGTCGCGAGCGAAGTCCGCACGGAGGGTCTTCACCGCGAGAGGCTGATCACGGTGGTCGTAGGCGAGGTGGACGGTGCCCATGCCCCCTCGACCGAACAAGGAAGCCATTCCTGACGCGGCTGGTCTTCTGCCCTTTTCTTCCGATCCCATCGAGGCTCAGCAGTGCCTTCATGAGACCCGATCCGCGCACGCGCACTCTGCCGGCCCTGCCCTGGCCGGTCGTGCCCGCTTCCGGCCGGGGTGCGGCTCGACTCGGCACCGCCGGCCGCGGCGCCGGAAGCCGAGCGAACCGTTCGAGGACTTCCGGTTCAGGTCACTGGGGACGGCGGGGCACGGCACAGGCCGGGGTTCCTCCCGGCAGCCGGTGGCGGTGGGTCGCGACGAGCCGGTAGACGCGGCGGGCGGCCCACCGCACGCCGGGCAGCAGGAGCACCGCGCCCAGCGGTGCCCAGACTCCGCCCGCGCTCAGGAGGGCCTTCGCGACGGCCCGGGCCCCTCCGTCCACCGCCCCGTCCGGCGTCACCCACAGCACCTCGTACTCGGCACGCTCCCGGGTGACGCCGAGGGCGTCGAGGTCCGCGAACTGCCACGGGACGATGTCGCAGCGGGGCCGTACACGCCGTTCGGCGAAGTCCGCCGACGTCGTGCAGAAGCCGCAGTCTCCGTCGTAGACGAGCACAGGCCGAGAACGCATACCTCCATCATGCTGCCTCGCGACGCCGGGGACGCACACGCCGGGTCGGCCGCGCGCCGCCGTCGGTCCCGTCGGCCGAAGTCGCGCGGGGCCGCCCGTCTGCCAGGCTTGGACAGGTGACGGCTGATGCGCGGAAACCCGCCCGCACCCCCGACGGACGGTACGTGATCGTCAACGGCAGACGCTGGCGGGCCACGGACCCCGATGTGCCCCAGGACGTCGCCGCACGGCTGCGCTCCCACCTCATGGCCGCGCGTCGTGCCGTGGCCGCGGCCCTGCGCGCCCAGGACGCGCGGGCCGAACGCGCCGCCCGGGCTCGGGTGCACACGGCGAAGGTCGCCCTCGGGGAGCGCGGCACGCCGTGGTGGGAGCAGCGGGAGACGGAACGCCGCGCCCGCTGGAGCGAGGGGCTGGCGGCACTCGACGAGGACTCCGACGACGAGGGCGACGAGGAAGGCGCCGACGGCGGATGAGCCGGGCTTTCCGGCCGCCATGCGGGCGGTGCTCGAAAGCCGTTCGACCCGGTCGCGTCGACGTACGCCGCTGTCCGTCCTGGCGGTGCGGAAGGCGACGGACGGCGAGCCCAAGCGGCGCTGGTGCAGTCGCCTTCCGCGTCGGCGAAGGCGATTCCGGACCGCGCGGGAAGAACGCGCGCAGTCCGCAGGGACGGCATCGGGGCGGGTCCCCGGCTCGGGACTCATGAGCGCGACCGGTCGCACTCCCGCAGGTTGTCTTCGGCGGTGTGTTCTGGCTCCGCTGGAACGACTTCGACCGGCCCCCCCGATCTGGTGACGTTTCGCCGGTGTCCTGGGACGGAGGCGATCAGGGGCTCAGATCGCTTCCAGCGCTGTGCGCTCGGCGTGGCGGAGCCAGTCGAGGTACCACTGTGCGAAGGTCACCGGCTTGCCGTCGGGGCCAAGGAGCGGTGCGAGGCCGACGTCGTCCACCCGGCAGTCCGACCAGACCGTGCCACGGTGGCTGCCGCTGATGACCAACCACTCCCGCTGGGCGCACCCCAGGTGGCAGATCACGATCGCCCCGACCGTGCGCTCAGGGGCGAACATGACGGCGTTCCACCGCTCGTCCCATGCCTCGATGGCGTCGTCGAACTCCTCGATCTCGTCGAATTCCTCTTCCTCGGGGCGTTGCGCAAGGAGCGCATCGACGACCTCGGGGTCAGGACCCTGCTCGGGAAAGGACTCGGCAAGCCGGGACAGGTCCGCCATGTCCGCGCCGTCGCCCTCCCACCGCCAACGGCCCCGCACTCGCCTCACCGGGAACAAGCCGTGGGCGGGACCGGCGCCACCCGCGCCGACATGAAGGAGGAACGTCCGG
The DNA here is from genome assembly GCF_020400725.1 of Streptomyces sp. NK15101. Taxonomy (GTDB): domain Bacteria; phylum Actinomycetota; class Actinomycetes; order Streptomycetales; family Streptomycetaceae; genus Streptomyces. The sequence goes on from NZ_JAINVG010000091.1 coordinate 24,230, forward strand.
AATTCCTCCGGCAGCCGCACCTTCATCTGCGCTTCGAGCTCTGCGAGTTCGACGTGGCTGAGCGGCTGCTCCAGAACCCACCCGTGCCCCGAGGCCCCGAACACGTCGTCGCTCGCGGGGGACGCCCCCAAGGCCTCGACCCGTTGACGGATGTCCGCCCACTGCTGATCAGTCATGAGCAAAAGGTAGGTGTCGTCACTGACATCGACGTCGACAGGGCTTCCTGGAAGCCAGGTGGGGCCTGTTCGAACCGTTCCGCCCCGGGCCGGACGGAGCTGTCACAGCGGAGCGCCGCTCCCCGGCCCGCCGGGCCGGGGAGCAACTGTCAGCGGTGGCCGCGCAGCTTGCCGAGGAGGCGCTGCGCCTGGGCGCGCCTGCGGGGGTCGGCGGCGGCCCGGCGGATGGACTCCGCCGTCCTACGGCCCTGAGGGCTGCGGGCGAATCGCTTGATGCGGTTCAGCAGTGCGGTCATGGGGTTCTCCTCCGATCGAAAGGGCGGGACGTTCCGGCAGGCACCGCCTGTCGGAAGAACGCAAGGCAGTGGTCGACGGGCCTCGTCCGGTGCGGCTGCTCGGCGTCCCGGCCGTGGTCGGGGCCGGGTTCGCGGGACGGGCCCTCCTCGGCCTCGAGCCCGTACCCGGTCAGGTCCAGACGGGCCGCACGGGGCACGGTCTCCCTGTGGGGCCGGACGCCGTGCGCCACGTTTGCTCCCTTACCGCCGAGGGCGAGTGCCGCCGGACTTCGTTCTCTGTCACTCCGTGTTGCCCCTTGACGCCGTCCCACACCTTCCGAGTGCCGGGTCGAGAAGCTCTTCCGGGTGATGGAGGCCTCCTGACCGGCCTTCTGACGAGCCGCCAGGAGACCGCCAGGAGGTCGCCAGGAAATCGTCAGGGGATCGGATGGGGATCGTCCGCGCGCGGTACGAGTGGTGCCGGCGCGATCGTCCGGGCACCCTCCGCCGACCCCGGCCGGGGAGCAGCCGTACCCTGGGGCGCCGGCCGGACCGCCGCCTCCCCGGCGGGGGCGCTGCCCAGGGAACCGGTCACCGTGAGACCGAGGGTGACCAGGGTCGCCGCCACGGCCCGCGCGCCGACGGGGCGCCCTGAACGGCCGACACCGGGGGAGCGGGCGGACGTACGCGCGCCGACCGGTCCGGTGGCTCCTCCGGAGACGGGGCGAGCCGTCCGTCCGCCCCGGGAGGCACATCCGGGGGCAGCCGGAGAGGTGCGTCCGGCCCTTGCCAGGCCGGCGAGGACGCGGGCACAGACGGCCGCGTCGGGCCGGGCCCCGGGGGCCCGGGCGGTCATGGCCGTCAGCAGGGCGGCGAGCTCCGCCGGAAGATCCGGCGGAAGCACCGGAGGGCGGTCCAGGTGCGCCAGCGCCGCCTCCAGCGGCGCTCCCCCGTACTCCGCCTCGCCCTTCAGTGCTTCGAGGAGCACCAGACCGAGGCTGTAGACATCCGCTTCGGGCCCCGTGTTCCGGCACAGGGCCTGCTCGGGCGCCATGTAGGAGGCGGTTCCTATGAGCGTGCCGTCGCCCTCGGGCGCGCAGTCCTCGGACTCGTCGATGAGGCGGGAGATGCCGAAGTCCGACAGGTGCGGGGCGTCCGTCCGGTCCAGGAGGATGTTCGACGGTTTGACGTCGCGGTGGACGACCCCACGGGCGTGCACATGGGCGAGAGCCGAGGCCAGGACCGTCCCCATCCGGCAGGTCTCGGCCTGCGTGAGGACCGTGCGGGCCATGCGCCGCTGCAGGGTCGTCCCCCGGACGAGCTGCATCACCAGATAGGGCCGGCCTTCGTCGTCGCCCGTGTCGTAGATCGTCACGAGGCCGGGATGCTGCATGCGCGCCAGGAGCCGGGCCTCCTCGCCGCACCGTGCCTCGGTCCGGCGGGCGTCCTCGGGGCGGAACACCTTCACCGCCACCGGGCGCCGCAGCCGCAGATCCAGCGCTTCGTACACGTCGGCCGAGCCGCCACGGCCCAGGAGACGGTCGAGCCGATAGCGGCCGGCGACGGCGTGGGCCGTCAGCATGAGATCGGGACGGAAGGGCCTCGCACGAACCTGCATCGATGCTCCCCGGGGGTGTGGTCGGCCTCTGCCGGCAGGCCGATCTGCGGGTGTGTCGCCCGCTGGTGCGTGCGCGGGCTCGTGGCTGACGCGTGCCCCGTCGGTCCATGAACACCCCCGGGAGGGAGGGAAAGGGACGGGAACGCCCGTCTTGCGCGGGGCGGCAGGGGCAGGCTCCGCCCGCGCCCGGGGGAGCGGCATGATCCCTGAAGACCCGGGTACGCGGACGCTGTCCAACCCGTATGGGAGGGAGCAACCATGGGTCTGGGACTTTTCATCATCATGATCGCCGTCGGCGCCATTCTCACCTTCGCCTCCGACTGGGAGGTCGAAGCGGTCGACCTCGATCTGGTCGGTCTGATCCTGATGGCGGTCGGCTTTCTCGGAACCGCCGTCTACACGAGCGTTCTTCGCCGCCGCCGGATGGTGGTCCCGCCCGTGGCGCCCACGGTCACCGACGACCGGCGTGACCTGCTCTGAGGCGGCACACGCGTTCGGTGCCGCGACGTACACGACGTACACGACGCACAGCGACAGAGGAGTGACAGCGATGACCGACCATCTCTGGTCCTACAGCACGGAGTCCGGCCACCTGGCGGGCACTGACCTCACCGGATGGCGGGTCGAGGCGTCCGACGGGCACATCGGCAAGGTGGACAAGCACTCCGACGAGGTGGACGACGCCTATCTGGTCGTGGACACGGGTGTCTGGATCTTCGGCAAGGAAGTGCTGATCCCGGCGAGTGCGGTGACCCGCGTCGACCTGGAGGAGCAGACGGTCCACCTCGCCCTTTCCAAGGAACAGGTCAAGGACGCCCCCGAGTTCGTCTCCGACAAGCACCTCGCCGACCGGCAGTACCGCGAGGAGATCAGCCAGTACTACCGTACCGGCGGACCCTTCTCGGGCGGCATGGGCGGCATGGGCGTCATCTGACAAGCCGTGGTCCGGGTTTCCCGCCAGGGCCGTGTCCCTGCCGGTGAGGCGTACCCGGGCGGGGGGCCCGGCGCTCTCCCGTGACACGGGACCCGTTCGATGTCTCCGAAAAGGTATGAGATCTCCCGGACGGGTTACGCGAATCATGGCGATCCGTCCCCGATGGGGAGGAAGCCTCGTCCACGAGATCTGAGAGATCTACGAGATCCACGAGAAGGGTGTTGACATGTCGAAGGTGGAGGAGTCCGTCGAGGTCGAGGTTCCGGTACGCGCCGCGTACGACCAGTGGACCCAGTTCGAGACGTTTCCGCGCTTCATGGACGGCGTGGAGCGGATCGAGCAGCGCACGGACACGCTCACCCACTGGGTCACGGAGATCGGCGGCGTGCGGCGTGAGTTCGACGCCGTCGTCACCGAGCAGATCCCCGACGAACGCGTCGCCTGGACGACCGTCGAGGGCGAGGCGCGACAGGCCGGCGTCGTCACGTTCCACCGTCTCGACGAGTCCCGGACGAAGGTCATGCTCCAGATGGACTTCGCCCCCGAGGGGCTGACGGAGCAGGTCGGCGACAAGCTCGGGTTCGTCAAGCGCAAGGTGACCGGCGACCTCAAGCGGTTCAAGTCGTTCATCGAAGAGCGGGGCGGCCAGGAGACGGGCGCCTGGCGCGGATCGGTCTGAGGACCCGACCCACGGCCGCGGACCCGCGTCCGCGGCACCGGAAGGGCTCAGTGGCACGGCGGCGTGGGCCGGACGGAAACCCGTCCGGCCCACGCCGCCGTGCGTCGCGACGCATCGTCGGAAGGCGCGGCGGCCGGCGGACCGGCCGGCCATCAGACAGAACGCATGCGCAAAAGCGGCCCCTGTGACGTCGAAGGGGAGCATGCATTCCTGTCACCGGGGCACACGGGTGCTGGGCGATCGGACACGCTCACTCCGCACGATCCGCGGTTCCCTTGCCGAGGTCGTCGGCACTCGTGTGCGGGCCGCACACACGCCGCCCCTCCCCGGCAGGACAGGCCGATCGGCCGCCGTACGCCGGAGCCGGGTTCCCGACGCGCCGCGGGGTCCCGCCCGAGAACCGCTTTCCGTGCCGGGCGCTCATGGCCGGGGAGGCGGTGACCGGGAAGCGCGGGCCCGCTCCTGCCCCACACTCCTGAGGAGGATCTTCATGGACGGACGAAACGGCGATGCCACGCCGAAGTACGAGCAGGACGAGCAGGGTGAGGTGCGGCGCGGAGGGAACGCCGGGGAGCGGGGCACCGGTGCGGACGGGCGGGGCGAGACCGAGGAGGAGCGCGCGGACCGGCGCTGGCAGGAGCTCCTCCAGGAGATACGGGTCGCCCAGACCGGCGTACAGATCCTTCTCGGCTTCCTCCTCACCGTGGTGTTCACTCCGCTCTTCCACGAGCTGGAGCAGACCGACAAGACGATCTACCTCGTCACCGTCGTCCTCGGCTCGCTGGCCACGGGTGCACTGATCGGCCCTGTCTCCGTCCACCGCATCGTGTCCGGACGGAGGGTCAAGCCCCAGGCCGTCGTCTGGGCCTCCCGGCTCACCTTCACCGGCATCCTGCTCCTTCTCGCGACGCTGACGGCCGCGCTGTTCCTCATCCTGAGGGTGGCGACGCACGACCCGTACGTGCCCTGGCTGGTCTCCGGCGTCCTCGTCTGGTACCTGGTCTGCTGGTTCGCCCTGCCCCTGTGGGTCCGTACGCATCACACGAGCGGAAACTGATCCCGCGCTCGCACGAGCCGAGGCCGGCCTCTCGCGCACAGGCGCGGATGCCGGCCACCGGCCGTCACCGGGAACCTCTCCGCACACCGCCGCGGACAGGCGCGATGCTCCACCACGCCATCGCCACCCCGACACCGAGCACCAGGACCAGTACGACCGGCACGGCGGAATCCTTCCGAGTCCAGGACCACGTTCGAGGTCCGACTGACCGCGGACACGACGCCGAAACGCGTTTCCCCGCCACGAATCCGAAGGGATGAGGTGCGGGAAGGGGCGGGCGCGGCGGCGGTTCCCCTCCGGGTCTGGGCGTCCAGTGTTGGAGCGGTCTCCCGCTGACCGGTTCCGCGCGTCCGCAGGGACGAGGCGGCGGTGGCAGATGAGGGCCCCGGAAGCTCCCGCGAAGGCGAGGAAGCGCTCGGCCTTGCGCTCGTATCGCCGACGCAGCCGGTCGTAGCCGTAGCCCTTGTCGCCCCCTTGTCGCCGTGCAGTTCGGCAGGGCGACGCCGACGCGGTCCACGGCGCGGGCGACGAACACGATCGCGGCCAGTACCTCGCGGCTCCGGCCCGCCGACGTCCCCCGCCCTGCGGCCGATGCACCACCGTCGGCGGTCAAGGAACCGGCCGAGCCGAGGAGCCTCGTGGAGGAACGGGTCACCGAGGCGCGGCCGGCCCCTCCAACGGCTGCGACTCCTCCTCGCTCGACGCCGAGCCGAGCGGCGTGGACGAGGCCGGGGGCGCGTCTCCGGCCCACCGCATCGG
>NZ_JAINVG010000092.1 GCF_020400725.1 Streptomyces sp. NK15101
GGGGGGGGGGGGGGGGGGGGGGGGGGGGGGGGGGGGGGGGGGGGGGGGGGGGGGGGGGGGGGGGGGGGGGGGGGGGGGGCGGGGGGGGGGGGGGGGGGGGGGGGGGGGGGGGGGGGGGGGGGGGGGGGGGGGGGGGGGGGGGGGGCCCGGGGGGGGCGGGGGGGCGGGGGGGGGGGGGGGGGGGCCCCCCGAGCGGGGGGGGGGGTCGGGCGGCGCCCCTCGGGCGCCGGGGGGGGTGGGGGCTTGTGCCGGGGGGTCGGGCGGGCGCCGGGTCGGTGTGGACGGGCGGGCGGCGCCGGGTGGGGGTGGCGCTTCCGGCGGGGCTAGTGCGGGAGGCGGCCCGGGGTGGCCAGGGCGAGGTACACCGCCGCGAAGTCCGTCACCGCGAGCAGCTCGGCGAGGGTCTCCAGGTAGTCGCCCTCCTCCGGCTCCAGCTCGCTGATGGCGGTCTCGTGGCCGAGGGCCAGTTCGCGGGCTGCCGGGGCGGCGGTGAGCCCCTCCGCCGGGCGGTCCCGGAGCAGGACCACGCGCGCGCGGAGCGCCTGTGGCTCCTCCACGCGGTCGCGGAAGAAGTCGTCCGGGTCCGCGCCCGCCGCGTAGTCGCCCGCGAGGAGGACCCCGTGGGCCGGCAGCGCCTCCGGGAGCTCCGCGGCGAGGGCGGGCAGCCCCGCGAGTTCGGCGAGGACCGCGGCGAAACGGCGGCCCGCCGGGCCCGCGGCGTTGCCCTCGGTCCAGATCAGCGGGAGAGAGTCCGCGAGTTCGGCGGCGAGCGTCTTCGCCGGGTTGCTGTACGTGGCGATGGCCGGGCCGCAGCGTTCCGCCATGCGGTCGAGTCGGTCGGCGACCTTCTCCAGGGCCTCCGGCGGCGCCTCGATGAGACCCACGCGGTCCAGGAGCGCGAGCAGCGGGGTGAACAGGGCCCAGAGGGCGCCCGGGCTGGCCGCGATGCTCTCGGCGTACTCGTCGGGCAACTCGTTCGGGGCGATCGCCATCGGGACGAACAGGCCGTGCGAGCCGTTGACCGCCTCGGCGAGCGGGGAGTCCTTGGGGGCGACGGCGACGACCGTGATCCCGCGGCGGTACGCCTGCTCGGCGAGGATCGCGAGGCCCGGTTCGGCGCCGTCCGTGGTCGGGAGCAGCAGCAGGTCCACCGATCCCGCCCAGCCCGGCAGCGCCCAGCGCAGGGCGCCCGCGGCGGGGGCGACGCCGGTCGGCTGGAGCCGTACGACGGGGGCGGCGGCTCCGGCGAGCGCTCCGATCAGGTCCGCGACGCCGGCCGCCGCGGTGCCGGGGCCCGCGACGAGGACGGCGCGGGGGCGGCCCTCGGGGTGGAGGTCCGCGATGCCGGCCTCGGTGGCGTGGCGGGCGGCGGTCCGTACCCGTGCGCCGGCCTCGGCGGCGCCGCGGAGCAGACCGCGGCGGTCGGCCACGGCGAGGTCGTCCGGGGTGTCGAGGAGGGTCTCGTCGAACATGTGCGGTGCCTCCCGGGTGGACGGGGGTGGACGGGGCGGTCGCCCGTGCGGGGCGCTGCGGGTGCGGGGGGGGCGGGGCTTGCCGTGGAGGGGCCCGGAGCCCGTCGCGGTGCGGGTTCGGGCGCGGAGGCCCGGGCCCGGCGGGGGCACCGTCCCGTGTGCCCGCCCTCCCCGAGCTCTCGGCTTCACTCGAGCAGGACACCTCGCCCCGCGGGACGTCTGCCCGTACGGGGATGGGCGCCGGCCCGGGCGGGGAGCCCCGCCCTGCGGGACGACGGCCCGCACGAGGGGCACCGCAGCCGTTACGCCGGCTTGCGGGCCTCGTCCACGAGGAGGACCGGGATGCCGTCGCGGACCGGGTAGGCGAGGCCGCAGTCGGGGCTCGTGCAGATCAGCTCGGGGGTCTCGTCCGCCGTGCGGTCGTTCAGCGGAGCGTGACAGGCCGGGCAGGCCAGGATCTCCAGGAGGCCGGCTTCGAGCGGCATGGGGTGTCCCTTCGAACAGACGGATCGGACCAGGTCAGCCTACCGCCGGGGAACGGGGCACGCCCCCGTTCCCCGGCGGGACCCGCGGGATCAGCCGGTCGCCCGGACCAGGGTGAGGACCTCGTCGCGGATCTTGGCCATGGTGGCCTCGTCGCGGGCCTCGACGTTGAGGCGGAGCAGCGGCTCCGTGTTGGAGGCGCGGAGGTTGAACCACCAGTCCGCCGCCGTCACGGTCAGGCCGTCGAGTTCGTCGAGGGTGACGCCCTCGGCGTCCTGGTACGTCGCCTTCACCTTGGCCATGCTCGCCGTCTGGTCCGCGACCGTCGAGTTGATCTCGCCCGAGGAGGCGTACCGGTCGTAGGCCGAGACCAGCTCCGACAGGGTGCCCTCCTGGCCGCCCAGGGCCGCGAGGACGTGGAGCGCGGCGAGCATGCCGGTGTCCGCGTTCCAGAAGTCCTTGAAGTAGTAGTGCGCCGAGTGCTCGCCGCCGAAGATCGCTCCGGTCTTAGCCATCTCCTCCTTGATGAAGGAGTGGCCGACGCGGGTGCGGACCGGCTCGCCGCCCTGCTCGCGGACGACCTCCGGCACCGACCAGGAGGTGATCAGGTTGTGGATGATCGTTCCGCCGGGGTTCTTGGCGAGTTCGCGCGCGGCGACGAGGGCCGTGATCGCGGACGGGGAGACCGGCTCGCCGCGCTCGTCGACGACGAAGCAGCGGTCGGCGTCGCCGTCGAAGGCGAGGCCGAGGTCGGCGCCCTCGGCCCGGACACGGGCCTGGAGGTCGACGATGTTCTTCGGGTCGAGCGGGTTGGCCTCGTGGTTCGGGAAGGTGCCGTCCAGCTCGAAGTACATCGGGACCACGTCGAGCGGGAGGCCCTCGAAGACGGTGGGGACGGTGTGGCCGCCCATGCCGTTGCCCGCGTCGACGACCACCTTGAGGGGGCGGATCTCGGTGAGGTCGACCAGGTTCCTGAGGTGGGCGGCGTAGTCCGCGAGGGTGTCGCGCTCGGTGATGGTGCCCTGCTTCGCCGCCGGCTCCGGGGCGCCCTTCTCCGACCATTCCTCGGCGAGGGCTCGGATGTCGGCGAGGCCGGTGTCCTGGCCGACGGGGGCGGCGCCGGCGCGGCACATCTTGATGCCGTTGTACCGGGCCGGGTTGTGGGAGGCCGTGAACATGGCGCCCGGCAGGCCGAGGCTGCCGGAGGCGAAGTACAGCTGGTCCGTGGAGCAGAGCCCGATGAGGGTGACGTCGGCGCCGAGGCGGGCCGCGCCGCGCGCGAAGGCGGTCGCGAGGCCGGGCGACGAGGGCCGCATGTCGTGGCCGATGACGATCGCGTCCGCGTCCGTCACCCGCACGAAGGCGGCGCCGAAGAGTTCGGCGAGCGTCTCGTCCCACTGGTCGGGTACGACTCCGCGGATGTCGTACGCCTTCACGATCTGCGACAGATCGGCAGTCACGGATCCACCCTCCTGAGTACTCTCCACGCGTGTGCGGCGCGTGTACGGAACGCCAAAACTACCCGGAGCGGGACGGGGGGAACGCGGACGGTGGCCGGTTGTCGTCAGTTGTCAGGGGAACGGAGCACCCTGAGGTGTCCGCGGCGCCCGATCTCCATGGGGTCGCCGCCGCGGCCTCCGCCGGCCTTGCCGCCGGCCCCGGCCGCGCGCTCCTGGGGGCGCGCCGCCTCCCGGACCGCGTTGGCCAGCGCTTCGAGGTCGTCGCCGCTGGGGCGGGTGGGGGCGGATCCGTCGGAGAGCCGCACCACCTCCCAGCCGCGCGGGGCGGTGAGGCGCTCGCTGTGCTCGGCGCACAGGTCGTAGCAGTGGGGCTCGGCGTAGGTGGCGAGCGGGCCGAGGACCGCAGTCGAGTCGGCATAGACGTACGTCAGTGTCGCGACGGCAGGGCGGCCGCACGCGGTGCGCGAACAGCGACGTACAGGGCTCACGACGTTGGACGGTACCGCACTCTTGAGCGGGCCGCGACGACTCTCCCTCAGGTCACTCCACCGTGTCGCGGTGTGACCTCCGCCACCCCCCTTCGAGTGGTGGTGGCTCTGACCTGGTGGGGAGGGGGCCCAAGGGGCGGGAGGCAGGGGGCTATCCGGACACCTTGGGATACAAATCCGGTCAACCACGGCCAGATGGCCGATCGTGACGGGCCGTCGAATCGGGCGCGAGTCCGGCCGGAATGTTCAGGTTTCGACAAGGGGTGCGGCAGGGGCGCGGACGCTCCGGGAAACTCGGCGAGGATGCGCCACGGTGCGGTGGGACGGATGAGGGTTACGCTGCGTCAGTGATGGACAGTCCTGTGCCGCCGAGCCCCTCGCACCGTCCCGCGGAGCCCCCGGCGGAGCCTCGGGTCCGCCGCCGCGACCGGCACGGCCGCGGGATGCGGGGACCGGTCGCGCCGCCGCAGGTGCCGCTCTCCGCGAGCCGGGCCGACACCTTCCGCGATCTCGTCCTCGACTCGGTGGAGCGCCTGGAACGGCGCTGGCCGCAGCTGGCGGACGTCGACTTCATGGTGATGGAGGTGCCGCCACCGGTGTCCGGCGAGACGGTGCCGCTGGGCGGGGCGCTGCCCGCCGAGAAGAACGAGCCCGCCCGGGTGGTCGTCTACCGGCGGCCGGTCGAGATCCGCTCGAAGAGCCGGGACGAGCGGGCGGTGCTGGTCCACGAGGTCGTGGTGGAGCAGGTCGCCGAGCTGCTAGGGCTCTCGCCCGAGTCGGTCGATCCCCGGTACGGGCAGGACTGAGCCAGCGCTCCGCCCGTACGGGCCCGCCCCGCGGCCGGCGCGCGGCGCGCGGCCGCGGGTCCGGGCGCGGAAGGCCGGGCCCGGCGCCGGGCATCGGCCCGCGTGCCCGCACGAAGGCTCGGTGTGCCCGCACGAAGGCTCAGTCCAGTACTCCCAGGTCCTGGTGGGCCGAGGGGACCTCCACCGTGCCCCGGTCGTCGACGAAGGTCTGGACGGTGAACATCGGGACGCCGTCCTCCGGGAGGGCGAGCGTCCGCGCCGCGTGGACCTTGCCGCCGGAGACGGGTTCGACGGTCAGCGCGTAGGAGCCCTTGAGGCCCTCGGGGACGAGGTCGGTCAGGACCGTCGTCGTGCCCCCCTTGACGGTGACGGTCCTCGACACCGGCGTGCCCCCCTCGGAACCGGCCGAGGCGGTGACCTTGACCTGGGCGTCGGCACCGGGGGCGGTCAGGGAGAGCGTCGAGGCCTTGGCGCGGTTGTCGGCGACGGTCGCCCGGGCGGAGACGGCCGCGGTCGCCGGGATGAACGCGATCTCGGTGTCGTCGCCCTTGCCGCGCACGACCTGGAGGGCCGCCACGACCGGGGCCGGCTTCTTCGGGTCGCTCGGGGTGAGCAGCAGGGAACCCGCCTCGCCCCGGGTGAGGTCCGGCAGGTCGGCGGAGGCGGTCATCCCGGACTTCACGTGGAGCGAGCCGCCGCCCGCCGGGACGATGGTGCCGGTCGCGGTGACCAGCTGGACCTTGAGGTCGGCGTCGTCCTCGCCGGGGGCGAAGGCCACGAGCCGCACCGAGGTGGCGTCGGCCGGGATGCCGGGGAGCACGGCGCTGCTCGCCGGGTCGGCGGCCGGGGCGATCCAGTCGCTGCCGAGCTTGTCGTCGGCCACGGCGACGGCGGCGCCGACGCGTCCGCTGCGGGTGGTGACGTGGACGGTGACGTCCCGCCGGGCGCTCTCGCTCGTGAGGGTGGAGAGGAGCACCGGGACGGTGGAGTGGGCGGGGACCGGGATGCCCTCGGTGAACTGGGACTTGAGGACGCCCTCCGGGCCGTACAGCTCGATGTCGGCGACGGCGGCCGTGTCGTCCGGGTTGGTGAGGTGGACGTAGTCCTGGCGCTCCTTGGCGGTGGAGGCGGCCGGGAACCAGAAGTCGGTGTCGGGGGCGCCGCAGCCGAGGCCGAGGAGGCCGCGCGCGCCGCCCGCCGGGACGACGGTGGTCTGCTGGACGGTCCAGCCGGAGGCGAGGGCGCCGGTGGCGGAGCCGTGGAGGGCGGGTACGGAGCCGCCGTCCGCCTCGGCGGTGACGGGCTTGCCGGGGGTGGTGACGGTGGCCGGGGCCTTGGGGGCCTTCGGCTTCTTGCCGGTGCCGCCCGTGCCCGGCGCGCTCGTGGCGGTCCGCAGCAGGGCGGTGGGCTGCTCGGCCTTGCCCGGCGTGTCCTTCGCCGCGCCCGCGCCGGTGCTCGGCGGGGTGTACGAGGTGTAGACCGTCTCGGCCACCTCGGAGGTGCTGGGGACCGGGCAGACGAGGCCGACGCGCTCCACCGGCAGCCGGGTGGTGGCCTTCGCCCCGGGGGCGGCGGTGCCGTCCGGGGCGGTGAGGGCCGCGAAGCCGGTGACGGCGGCGAGGGCCGTGGCGCCCGCGATCAGGGAGAGGGTCGTGCGCTTCACTGGTTGCTGCTCCCGTCGGGACGCTGCTCGGTCTCGTGGCCCTGGGGGTATCCGTAGCCGTAGCCGTACGGGTCGTACTGCTGCTGGCCGTACTGCTGCGGGGCCTGCTGCTGGCCGTACTGCTGCTGGTCGTACTGCTGCTGGTCGTACTGCTGCTGGTCGTACTGCTGGGGCTGCTCGTAGCCCTGCTGCTCGTACCCCTGCTGGGGGTACGCGTACGGCTGCTGCTGGTACGGGTCGGCGGCGTAGTCCTGGTAGTAGCCCTGGTCGGCGTACGGCTGGGTCCCCGGCTGCTCCTGGGCCTGCTGCGCGGGGGCCTGGGCGTAGGCCGGGTCGTAGCCGCCGTCCCATTCCCGCTCCTGGTCCCGGGGCTCGTAGGACTGCTGCTCGGGGATCGGGGCCGGTTCGCCTTCCGGGGGCGCCGGGAACGCCGGGGTCCCGGCGGCCTCCGCCTCGGCCTCGGCCTCGGCGGCGGCACGGAGCCGGCGGGCGCGGCGACCGTCGCCCTCGGCCGCCTGGGCGGGGATCGCGAGCTCCTCCTCGGGGAGGTCGTCGTCGATCTCGCGGCGCCGCCCGGGCAGGGCGAGGACGAGCAGGACGACGGCGAGGCCGGCCTGGGCCCAGATCCACGCGGTGTGGCCGAGCGGTTCGTCGTACGTGAGGTCGAGGCGGCCGCCCCCGGTGGGGAGCTCGAAGCCCTGGGCCCAGCCGTCGACGGTGGTCGGCGTCAGCTCCTTGCCGTCGAGGGTGGCGGTCCAGCCGTCGGCGGCGCGGTCGGCGAGGCGCAGGACGCGGCCGGCGGGGCCCGCCGGGATGTCGTCGTGCGCCTCGACGGGGCCGGCGGCGACGGCGACCGGCTTGGCGGCCTCCTGCGCCTTCTCGCCGCCACCGGTCTTGGCGGCGGGCGGGACGATCATGACGCGGGCGATCTCGCGGTCGACGCGCCAGAGCGCGCTGCCGTCGAGCTGGCTGAGGCGGCTGAGGCCGGGCGTGGCGTCGAGGACGCGGCTCATCTGGCGCGGTGCTCCGTCCCGTACGAGGACGTAACGGATCGCGTAGCCGCTGAGCTCCTGGGTCTGGTCGGCGCCGGAGCCGGCGACGAGGTGGGCGACGACCGCGTCGAGGCGGGGGTCGTCCTCGGCGGCCGCGGCGAGCTCGGCGTCGCCGAGGCGGGCGCCGGAGCCGCGGACCAGGGTGTAGGCGACGTCGCCGGGCGCCCCGGCGCCGAGGACGAGGGTGCGGGGCTGGTCGCGGGTGCCGCTCTCCTCGGCGACGAAGGCCGGGACCTGGACCGGGTCGCGCCGGGTCAGCGGGCCGTCGGCGCCGCCGATCATCCAGCCGACGGCGGCGGCGGCCGGGCCGAGGGCGCAGGCGAGGGCGATGAGGGCGGCGACGGGCTGGCGCCAGCCGAAGCCGTGGGCGGCGACGCGGGTGCGGCCGCCCTCGGCGCCGATCATGCCGGCGGCGATGAGGGCGGCGCCGTAGACGAGGGTGGCGGGTCCGGCCCAGCCGGTGCCGCCCGCGCCGTTGGACAGGGCGGCGAAGAGGAGTCCGGCGAGGGCGGCGGCCCAGGCCGTACGGACGGCGAGCTGCCGCTCCTCGCGGAGGAGGCCGGCCAGGCCGGCGAGGACGAGGCCGATCAGGAGCAGGCCGCCGGTGGCGCCGGGGCCGCCCGGGCTGGTGCCGAGCAGGTCGAGCGCGGTGGCCGTGCCCGTGCGGACGTCGACGCCGGCCTCGCGCAGGAAGGCGCCGGGGTCGGTGAGGAGGGTGAGCGACCAGGGCGCGAGGACGAGCAGCGGGGTGCCGACGGCGGCGAGGAAGCGCAGCCCGTACGCGGTGAGGTCGGAGCGGCGCACGGCGAGCACGCCGAGGCCGAGGAGGACGGCGAGCGGCCAGACGACCGGGGTGAACGCCATCGCGGAGGTGAGCAGGAAGGTGTACGCCCAGGTGGCGCGCCAGCTGCCCCGGTCGGGCCGGTTGAAGCCGTGGGCGGCGACGGCGGCGCGGGCGATCAGCGGGAGCAGGATCGCGAGGACGGCGGTGCCGAGCCGGCCGGCGGCGAGGGCCCCGGTGGCGGCGGGCAGGAAGGCGTACGCGATGGCGCCCCAGGCGCGCAGGAGCCGGGACTCGACGATGCCGCGGGCGGCGAAGTACGCGGTGAAGCCGGCGAGCGGGACCGAGCAGACGAGCAGCAGGGTCAGCGCGGTGGACGTGGAGCCGAGGAACAGCGCGGAGAGCACGGCCAGGACGGCGAGGTAGGGCGGGGCGGTCTGGGTGCCGCCGGTGCCGATGGCGTGCCAGGCGTCGGCGTACCGCGACCAGAGGCCGGAGACGGTGTCGGGGGCGGGCAGCAGGGCACCGCCGGCCAGGGAGCCGCCGGCGAAGAGGTTGCGGCAGGCGACCAGGGAGACGAGGAGGAGCAGGGCGAAGAGGACCGGGCCGGGCTTGCGGGCGATCTTCTTGAGCCGGGCGAACTGCTCGATCTCCAGGTAGTCGGCGTCGTCGCCGCCGGGACCCGATTCGACGACGCCGTGGCGGGAGCCGCCGGTGTCGGTCTCGGAGCCGCCGAAGTGGGAGGCGAGCTGCTCGACGGTGGCGCGGACGGTGGCGCCGGGCGGCGGGAAGAGGGAGCGGAACTCGCTGTTGGGGACGACCGGGTTCCTGCGGCGCTTGCGGGCGGCGAGGATCTTCTCGGGGCGCAGCAGGGTCGCGAGGAGGCCCATGACCTCGTCGACGGCCTGGACCGGGGCCTTGCCGACGAGGTAGGCGAGGGTGCGGAGCAGGGTGCTGAGGACGAGCCGTACGAGGACGTACGGCAGGGCGCGGCCTCGGGTGTTGGCGAGGAGGGTGTGGACGGCGCCGGCCTTGTCGACGCGGTGCGGGTTGGCGGCGGTGCGGCCGGCGCAGTCGACGGTGCGGCGCTCGCGGGCGGAGGCCTCGGCGTGCCGCAGGACGGCTTCGGGGGCCACGAGGACGTGGTGGCCGGCGGAGTGCGCGCGCCAGCACAGGTCGACGTCGTCGCGCATGAGGGGCAGCCGCCGGTCGAAGCCGCCGAGGCCCTCGAAGACGTCGCGGCGGATCAGCATGCCCGCGGTGGAGACGGAGAGGACGGAGCGGACCTGGTCGTGCTGGCCCTGGTCCTGCTCCCGGCGGTCGAGTCCGGTCCAGCGGCGGCCGCTCCGGGCGATGCCGACGCCGGCTTCGAGGAGCTGCTTCCTGTCGTACCAGCCGCGCAGCTTGGGGCCGATGACGGCGGCTTCCGCGTCGGACTCGGCGACGCGCAGGAGTTCGGCGAGGGCGCCGGGCTCGGGGGCGCAGTCGTCGTGGAGGAGCCAGAGCCACTGGACCGGTTCGCCGTGCGGGAGTTCGGGGAGGTCGTACGCCTCGTCGTTCCAGGTCCGGCTGACGGGGTCCCAGCCGCTGGGGCGCTTCAGGTAGGGCAGTTCCTCGGGTCCGAGCAGGGGCGCGGTGCGGGCGGCCTCCTCGACGGCGGCGCCGAAGCCGGTGCGGCGCGCGAGGTGCAGGACGCGGTCGGCGCCGATGGCGTCGGCGACGAGCTGCGCCGAGTCGTCGGCGCTGCCGGTGTCGGCCGCCACCACGTTCTGCACGGGGCGCTCCTGGGCGAGCAGCCCGGCGAGTGCGTCGGGCAGCCAGCGGGCGCCGTCGTGGGTGACGAGCACGGCGGTGACGACGTGTCGCGGAAACTCAGGAGTTGAGGACATCGAGCTACGGGCCCTCCGGCCGGGGTCGCCCGCGGGGGGCGTGGGGAGCGTCTCGGACGGAGGCCCACACTAACGGCTGCACGCGGAGCGGTCCGCCGCCCTGTGGACGGACCCGTGCGGGACGGTCCGCCCTGTGGACGGACCCGTGCGGGACGGTCCGCCCTGTGGACGGACCCGTGCGGGGCGGTCCGCCCTGTGGACGGACCCGTGCGGGGCGGTTTCGCACCGGACTGTTCCGTCCCGGGTCCCGTGCCGGGTTTCGTCCCGGGTCTCGTCCCGGACACGCAGAACGGTCCGCCGCCTGTGGATGGTGCACAGGGGGCGGACCGTTCGTCATGTCCTGGTGTGCGCGCCGTGGCGCGTGGGGCCCGGCAGGCTCGGCGCCGTTCAGACGGCGGCCTTCTTCAGACGGCGTCGCTCGCGCTCGGAGAGGCCGCCCCAGATACCGAAACGCTCGTCGTTCTGCAGGGCGTATTCGAGGCACTCGGAGCGGACCTCGCAGGCGAGGCAGACCTTCTTGGCCTCGCGGGTCGAGCCGCCCTTCTCGGGGAAGAAGGACTCGGGATCGGTCTGGGCGCACAGCGCGCGCTCCTGCCAGCCGAGTTCCTCGTCCGCGTCCTCGACCAGCAGTTCCTGGAACAACTCGGTCATGTGCGCCCCTCGTCTGTTCTGTGCGTCCCCGTGATGTTGCCGGGCGAACCGGCCGAACGACACGAGTGAAATTACAAGTTCGTGCTCTGTGCGAGTCAAGCTGAGATCTGCTATTGGGCCCCGTATTCACTCTGCGGAACCAAGCCTATGCGGAAAGTGTTCAAATCACCAAAAACGTGACACATGCCGCTGGCTTGACCGCGCCGCGGCGCCTTCACGGAGGAGGACGTCCAGGACTTGGATCTTGTTGCGATCCGACCGTGGAAGCGATCCGGATCACAGTCCGATCACGCCCCCCACGTTTGAAGGCGCGGTCGAAGCGCCATCTGTCCTGGTCCGCGCCTGAACAAACCTTTCTCCGGGCGCAGTAACCGGATGAGGTGAAACATTACCCCCAAATCGGGCATTGAGTTGACAGTCGGGTACCCCTCCGGCCACCTTTGGTGGCATGCCAGCGACCGCAGCGCTCTCCGCGACCCACAGCCGTGGGTTCCGCCGCGCTGTCCAGGCGCGCTGTTGCTGTTGCTGTCCCAGCTGTTGATGCCGTAGAGCTCCAGCTTCCTCTCCCAGCGTCACCCCGCGTCACCCGTGTCACCTCTCTTTCGTGACCCCCCACCGCTTCTGTTTCTGCTGAGGAACCTCCCCATCCCATGAACATGGACAGCGACCTTCAGATCGCCGGCGACATCCTCGAGGTCCAGCACCTCCTCCAGCCCGAGCGCGCCCACCCCGTCACCGTGGCCGAGTTCGCCGGCCTCGCCCGCTCCATCGCCGACGACCGCTCCCAGTGGGCCCCGCACGTCGAGTACGACGCCACCACCCGCTGGTACCACCGCCTTCGCACCGGGCCCGGCTACGAGGTGTGGCTGCTCTCCTGGGTGCCCGGACAGGGCAGCGGGCTCCACGACCACGGCCTCTCCTCCGGCGTGCTGACCGTCCTGCAGGGGCGGCTCACCGAGCGCACGGACCGGGGCGCGCGGACGCTCACCGGCGGCGCGCAGCGCGTCTTCGCCCCCGGCTACGTCCACGAGGTCGTCAACGACTCCTTCGAACCGGCCGTCAGCCTGCACGTTTACTTCCCCGGCCTGACCGAGATGCCGATGCACGAGTCGATGCACGAATCGCTCCGGGCCCGGTGCGCCCCGGCCGCCCCCGAGGTCCTCCCCGCCTGACAGACTGCGTGCATGCGCATTGTGGTTCTGGCCGGCGGCATCGGTGGTGCCCGTTTCCTTCGCGGCCTCAAGCAGGCCGCGCCGGACGCGGAGATCACGGTCGTCGGCAACACCGGTGACGACATCCATCTCTTCGGGCTGAAGGTCTGCCCCGACCTGGACACGGTGATGTACACCCTCGGCGGTGGCATCAACGAGGAGCAGGGCTGGGGACGCTCGGACGAGTCCTTCGCCGTCAAGGAGGAGCTCGCGGCGTACGGGGTCGGGCCCGAGTGGTTCGGCCTCGGGGACCGTGACTTCGCCACCCACATCGTCCGTACGCAGATGCTCGGCGCGGGCTACCCGCTGAGCGCCGTCACCGAGGCTCTGTGCGCCCGCTGGCAGCCGGGCGTGCGCCTCCTCCCCATGTCCGACGACCGCGTCGAGACGCACGTGGCGATCGAGGTGGACGGCGAGCAGCGCGCGGTGCACTTCCAGGAGTACTGGGTGAAGCTGCGCGCCTCCGTCGACGCGAAGGCCGTCGTGCCGGTCGGCGCGGAGGCCGCGAAGCCCGCGCCGGGCGTCCTGGAGGCGATCGCCGAGGCGGACGTCATCCTCTTCCCGCCGTCCAACCCCGTCGTGAGCGTCGGGACGATCCTGGCCGTGCCGGGGATCCGCGAGGCGGTCGTCGCGGCCGCGGCGCCGGTCGTGGGCCTCTCCCCCATCGTCGGCGACGCCCCCGTGCGCGGCATGGCCGACAAGGTGCTCGCGGCCGTGGGCGTGGAGTCCACGGCGGCGGCGGTGGCCCTGCACTACGGCGCCGAACTCGTCGGCGGCTGGCTCGTGGACACCGTCGACGCGGGCGCGGTCGCGGAGGTCGAGGCGGCGGGCATCGCCTGCCGCGCGGTGCCGCTGATGATGACCGACGTGGACGCGACGGCCGCGATGGCGCGCGAGGCGCTGGCACTGGCCGAGGAGGTCCGGGGGTGACCGCCGAGGGGGGTGCGGAGACGAGCGCCGCGGAGGGGGCAGGGGTGACCGCCGCCGCCCCCTCGTACCGGGTCTGGGCGCTGCCGGGGCTGCCCGAGGTGGCCGCCGGGGACGATCTGGCCAAGCTGATCGCCTCCGTGTCGCCGGAGCTCGCCGACGGGGACGTCCTGCTCGTCACCTCCAAGATCGTGAGCAAGGCCGAGGGCCGGATGGTCGCCGCCGACGACCGCGAGGAGGCCATCGACGCCGAGACGGTCCGGGTGGTGGCGCGGCGCGGCACGCTGCGGATCGTCGAGAACCGGCAGGGGCTCGTCATGGCCGCCGCCGGGGTCGACGCCTCCAACACCCCTTCCGGCACCGTGCTGTTGCTGCCCGAGGACCCCGACGCCTCGGCGCGGCGCATCCGTTCGGGGCTGCGCGAGGCGCTCGGCGTCGACGTCGGCGTCGTCGTCACGGACACCTTCGGGCGGCCCTGGCGCACCGGCCTCACCGACGTGGCCATCGGCGCGGCCGGCGTGCGGGTCCTCGACGACCTGCGCGGCGGGACCGACGCGCACGGCAATCCGCTGAGCGCGACCGTGGTCGCCACCGCCGACGAACTCGCCGCCGCCGGCGACCTGGTGAAGGGCAAGGCGGCCGGACTCCCGGTCGCCGTCGTCCGCGGACTGCCCCATGTGGTGGGCGGCGACGGCGAGGAGGGGGCGCGGGCGCTCGTACGCGTCGCCGCCGACGACATGTTCCGGCTCGGGACCTCGGAGGCCGTACGGGAGGCGGTGACGCTGCGGCGGACCGTACGGGAGTTCACCGACGAGCCGGTCGACCCGGGGGCGGTCCGGCGCGCGGTCGCCGCCGCCGTGACGGCCCCGGCGCCGCACCACACCACGCCGTGGCGGTTCGTCCTCCTGGAGTCGGCGCGGTCGCGGACCCGGCTGCTCGACGCGATGCGGGACGCGTGGATCGCGGACCTGCGGCGGGACGGCAAGTCCGAGGAGTCCGTCGCGAAGCGGGTCCGGCGCGGGGACGTCCTGCGCAACGCGCCCTACCTCGCCGTGCCCTGCCTCGTCATGGACGGCTCCCACCACTACGGCGACCCGCGCCGGGACGCCGCCGAGCGCGAGATGTTCGTCGTGGCGACGGGCGCGGGCGTGCAGAACTTCCTCGTGGCGCTCGCCGGTGAGCGGCTCGGCTCGGCCTGGGTGTCCTCGACGATGTTCTGCCGGGACGTCGTACGGGACGTCCTCGGGCTGCCGGAGGAGTGGGATCCGATGGGCGCCGTGGCGATCGGCCACCCGGCTGCCCCGCCGAAGGAACGTCCGGCGCGGCTCGCCTCGGAGTTCGTCGAGGTGCGGTGAGGCTCACAGCCCCGCGATGTCCCCCGGTGTCCTGCGCGGGGCCCGGCGGGGCGGCACCCGGCCGCTGAGGAGGATCAGGCGGGCCGCGCGGTGGCGCTGGCCCGCGTACGGCGCCAGGAGCTCCAGCATCGCCTCGTCGTCGGTCGTGCGGTCGCCCGCGAGCGCCCAGCCGACGATGCCCGGGAGGTGCAGGTCGCCGGTGGTGACCTCGTCAGGGGCGCCGTTGCTGCGCTGGATCGTCTCGGCGCTGGTCCACGGGCCGATGCCCGGGATCAGCTCCAGGCGCTTCCGGGCCGCCGGCGGGTCCATGAGCGCGGCCTCCTCCAGGCGGGCCGCGACCCGCGCCGCGCGGACGATCGTGGCCGAACGCTTGCCGTCGACGTTCGCTCGGTGCCACTCCCAGGACGGGATCCGCGCCCACGCGCGCGCGTCCGGCATCACGCACATGCCGTCCGGCGCCGGGCCCGGGGCCGGCTCGCCGAACTTCCGTACGAGCACCCGCCACGACCCGTAGGCCTCGTGCGTCGTGACCTTCTGCTCCAGGATCGACGGGATCAGCGACTCCAGGACCAGGCCGGTGCGGGTGAGCCGCAGACCCGGGCGGCGGCGGTGCGTCGCCAGGAGCAGTTTGTGGCGGGGGACGAAGGCGGCCGGGTCGTCCTCGGCGCCGAGGAGGGCGGGGAGGTGCTCCCGGAGCCAGTCGGCGCCCGGGCCCCAGGTCTCGGCCGCGGCCTCTCCCGCCTCGATCCGGACCCGGAGGGTGCCGGGGCCGTCCGGGGTGCGGCTGGCCCGCCAGACCGAGCCGTCCGGGGTCACCCGGAAGGTGGGGTCGGCGGGGCCGCGGCGGAGGGGACCGAGGGTGAGGCCGAGGTCCGTCACGGCCCCGGGCGGGGGCAGGTCGCCGCGCACGGTGGTGCGGAGGTCGCCGCCGCGCACGGTGGTGCGGGTGGGTCTGGGTGCGAAGCGGCCGGCCATGGGTACGAGCGTAGCCTCGCGGGGTCGGCCCCGGATCCGCCGTGGGGGCGCGCCCGCGGGCGGCGCCCCGCACGGGAGGGGTCTTCCGGTCCCTCGCCGGACCGGAGGCCGCGGTCAGGCGCAGCCCGCCCGGCAGGCCCGGAGACGGGCGGGCGGCAGGCGGCAGGCGGCAGGCGGCAGGTGCGGGTTACTGGTCCGAGGAGAAGCGGACCGCGCCGGCGGGGAGGGTGGTGTCGCACCAGACCCGGACGCCCTCGCGGAGTTCGTTGTCCGCCCCCACTCGCGCCCCGTCGCCGATGACCGCCCCGCTGACGACCGTACGGGCGCCGATGCGGGCCCCCGCGCCGATCAGGGAGTCCGTGATCACCGCGCCCGGTTCGACGACCGCGCCCGCGAGGAGGGTGGAACCGGTCACCCGGGCGCCCTCGCCCACCACCGCGTCCGCGCCCACCACCGTGCCGCCGGTCAGCTTGGCGTCCGGGGCGACGCGCGCCGACGGCAGGACCAGGCGGTCGCCGCAGCGGCCCGGGACGGCCGGGGAGGGGGCGCGGCCGAGGACCAGGTCGGCGGAGCCGCGGACGAAGGCCTGCGGGGTGCCGAGGTCCAGCCAGTACGTGGAGTCGACCATGCCCTGGAGGTGGGCTCCGGAGGAGAGGAGCTCCGGGAACGTCTCCCGCTCCACCGAGACCGGGCGGCCGGTCGGGATGGTGTCGATGACCGAGCGCGTGAAGACGTACGCGCCCGCGTTGATCTGGTCCGTGACGATCTCCTCCGGCGTCTGCGGCTTCTCCAGGAAGGCGGTGACGCGGCCGGTGTCGTCCGTGGGGACCAGGCCGAAGGCGCGCGGGTCCTCGACCCGGGTGAGGTGGAGCGAGACGTCCGCGCCGGAGGAGGAGTGGGTCGCGACGAGGGCCTGGATGTCCAGGCCGGTGAGTATGTCCCCGTTGAAGATGAGGACCGGCTCGTCGGGGCCCGAGTGCAGCCGGGAGGCGACGTTGCGTATCGCGCCGCCGGTGCCGAGGGGTTCCTCCTCGGTGACGTACTCCAGGCTGAGGCCGAGGGCGGAGCCGTCACCGAAGTACGGCTCGAAGACCTCGGCCAGGTAGGAGGTGGCGAGCACGATGTGCTCGACGCCGGCGGCACGGGCCCGGGCCAGCTGGTGGGTCAGGAAGGGGACGCCCGCCGCCGGGACCATGGGCTTGGGCGTGTTGACCGTGAGGGGCCGCAGCCGTGTGCCCTTGCCACCGACCAGGAGGATCGCTTCTGTCACCTTGTCGTCTCTGCTTCCTGTTCGGGGCCGGTCAGCTCGCCCGTCTCGGTCGTCCGTGCGATATGACCGGTCAGTTTATGCAGATGGTTGCCTCCCTGCCCCCATCAGAGCCTTCCCTGGTACTTCGCCGAGCTCGTGCGGGCCGTGCCGAGCTTGTTGTAGAGGCGGCCGCCGGGGCAGTCCGTCGCGAATCCGTCACGGTGTCCGGCGATGGCGTTGAACCGGACCTTCTTGCCCTTCTTGTACAGGTTTCCTCCCCCTGAGATCAGGTACGAGGTTCCCTTGGGGTTCACGCCGTGGAGCCCGAGCTTCCAGGCCGTCAGGCGCGCGATGGCGGTCACGGCGGCGGCCGGCGGGGCGCTGCGGCTGAAGGTGCCGAGGACGGCGATGCCCATGCTGTTGGTGTTGAAGCCGAGGGTGTGCGCGCCCATCACCGGTTTGGCGACGCCGCCGGCCCGGCCCTCGTAGATGTTTCCGCACTTGTCGACGGCGAAGTTGTAGCCGAAGTCCCGCCAGCCGCTGCTCTTGACGTGGTACCGGTAGATGCTGCGCAGGACGGAGGGGGCCTGCTTGCAGGTGTAGTTGTTGCCGGTGGCGCTGTGGTGGACGAAGGCCGCCTTGATGGTCTTCGTGTAGATGAAGCCCTTCTCGCGGATCCGCTCGTCCGCGCCCCACCCCTTACGGGTGATGATCTTGGGCCGGGGGCCGATGTACGGCTTCGCGGCGGCGGCCGCCGGGGCGGCTTGCGCCTGCGGCATGTTCCGGGCCGTGAGCTCGGTCTCCTCCTTCGGGAGGGCCGGGATCCAGGTCGCGCCGTACGGGGCGAGCCGGGCGTTCGCCGCGCTCGCCGCCTCCTCCGCCGCGGCCGTCCCGGCCCGGACGGCCGGGGCCGCGACGCCACGGGCCCGGGGAGCGCTCTCCTCCGACGCCGCCGCCGGGTCCTCCCCCGGGCCCTCGCCCGGGTCCACCAGTTCGAGCCGGAGGCCCGCCGGGAGCGGTTCCTCTCCCCGTACGCGGATCTCGACGCCGTCCGAGTCGCCCACCCACAGCGGGGCGGTGGAGCCGCGGAGCGCCCGGGCGGAGCCCTCGGCGGTGTCGGGGTCGGCACCGTGCTCGTCGTTGTGGGTCTCCACGTCCTGCCACTGCGACCAGGCGCCGCCGCCGGTGGCGCGGGTGCGGACCTGCACGGTGCCGTGCAGCGGGGCCGCCGGGTCGTCCCAGACCACGCCGACGAGGGAGAAGGGCCTGACGTCGCGTCGGGTGAGCCCCTGCTCGCCGGCGCCGGCCGCCCCGCCGAGGGCACGCGTGGCGGCGCCGAGCGGTTCGAGGGGCAGCGACTGGGTGGAGCCCGGCAGTTCGGGCGCGGGTGGCAGTGCGAGGGCGGCCGCGGGTGGCGCCGAGGCCGCCGCCGGCGCGGTGAGGGAGACCGGCAGGGCGAGCACCGCCGCACAGGTGACGGCGATCGAGGAGGCGAGTGAGGCACGCATAGGCCGATCGTGCGTACCGCCGGGGTGTTCCGCGCGCCGGGAACGGGCCCGGAAACTGACGGCCCGTCGGTCCGACCGGAGGACGGCGTCACCGGTACGGCGGACCCGTCCGCACCCGCCCGCGTACGCTGTCCGGCGTGAACGCCAGCGACCGCACCCCTGCCGACCTGCTGCGATCCGCGCTCGCCGCGGACCCCGCCCGCCCCTTGGTCACCTTCTACGACGACGCCACCGGTGAGCGGGTGGAATTGTCCGTCGCCACCTTCGCCAATTGGGTGGCCAAGACGGCGAACCTGCTCCAGGGCGAGCTGTCCGCCGGACCCGGCGACCGGCTCGCGCTGCTGCTGCCCGCGCACTGGCAGAGCGCCGTCTGGCTGCTCGCCTGCGCCTCCGTCGGCGTGACCGCGGAGATCGGCGGCGACCCGTCGGACGCGGACGTCGTGGTGGCGGGGCCGGACGCCCTGGAGGCGGGCCTGGCCTGCTCCGGGGAGCGGATCGCGCTCTCCCTCGCCCCGCTGGGCCGCCGCTTCCCGGCAGCGCCCGCCGGATACGCGGACTACGCGGTCGAGGTGCCGAGCCAGGGCGACCGGTTCGCCCCGTTCGTACCGGTCGATCCGGAGGCTCCGGCGCTCGTCGTCGACGGTACGGAACGCAGCGGGGTCCAGCTCGTCGAACAGGCCCGCGCGGACGCGGCGGCCCTCGGCCTCGCCCCCGGCTCCCGCCTGCTCTCCGGCCTCGGCTACGAGGACTGGCAGGGGCTCTCGTCCGGCCTGTACGCCCCCCTCGCGGCGGGCGGCTCGGTCGTGCTCTGCCGGAACCTGGACGCGCTGGGCGCCGAAGGGCTCGAGAAGCGCGTGGAGAGCGAGCGGGTGACGCACACGACCCTCTGAGCCGTACCGGCGGACGGGGACGTCGGCACGCGGGACGGCGGACGGGGACGCCGGTACGGGACGGCGGACGGGAACGCCGGTACGGGACGGCGGACGGGAACGCCGGACCGGGACGCACTGCGCCCCGTTCGGCGTAGTGGCGCGCCGAGTCCCCGGGTCCGCGCACCGTCTCCGGTACATGATCGGCCCGGGGGGAGTCGACTCCTTCCGCACAACCATGCGTCGGGTTCGGCCGTCTCCTCATGTGACCGGCGGACGCCCGGCGCGCCGCCGACGCCCGAAGGACGGACCCAGACGTGACGGACCGTGCAGGCACGCCCGCCGAACCGGATCCCCCGGCGACGGAGGACGAGGCTCCCGGCGCTCCGGAGGAACCGCGCCGGCGCCACTGGCTGCGCTGGACGGCCCTCGGCTGCGCGGTCGTCGTGCTGGCCGCCGCGGGGGTCGGCTGGTGGTTCTACCGGAAGCTCGACGACAACATCACCACCGACACCACCGCCGCGGACGAGCTGCGGAGGTACGAGAGGGAACGCCCGCCGGCGAGCACCTCGGCCGCGCAGAACATCCTGCTCATCGGCTCGGACACCCGGGCCGGCGAGGGCAACCGGAAGTACGGCAGGGACAAGGGCACCCAGCGCTCCGACACGACGATCCTGCTGCACCTCTCGGCGGGGAAGTCGAGCGCGACGGCCGTCTCCCTGCCGCGCGACCTGATGGTGACGATCCCCAGCTGCCGCAAGGCGGACGGGACCCGCACCCGGGAGCAGTTCGCGCAGTTCAACTGGGCCTTCGAGTTCGGCGGTACGGCGTGCACGATCCGCACCCTCGAGAAGCTGACCGGGATCCGGGTCGACCACCACATGGTGATCGACTTCCGGGGCTTCAAGAAGATGGTGGACGCGGTGGACGGGGTGGAGGTCTGCCTCAAGGAGCCGGTGAACGACCCGGACGCGAAGCTGAAGCTGCCCGCGGGCCGACAGACGCTCCACGGGGAGCAGGCCCTCGGTTTCGTACGGGCCCGCAAGTCGATCGGGAACGGCAGCGACACGGAACGGATGGACCGCCAGCAGCAGTTCCTCGGCGCCCTCGTCAACAAGGTGCAGAGCGACGGGGTGCTGCTCAACCCCACCAAGCTCTACCCGGTCCTGGACGCGGCCACGAAGGCGATCACCACGGACCCGGGACTCGACTCGCTGCGGGACCTGTACGACCTGGCGCGGGCCATGCGGGCCATCCCGACCGAGAAGGTGCAGTTCCTCACCGTCCCGCGCCGCTCCTACCGATATGACGCGAACCGGGACGAACTGGTGCAGCCCGCGGCGGACGAGCTCTTCCGGCGGCTGCGCGAGGACAAGCCCCTCCTGGTGACGCCGGAGACGGACAAGAAGGAGGCCGGGACGGACGCCGACGGGAAGCCCGACGACGCGGACACGTCGCCGCCGTCGGCGACGCCGACCTTCACGGGACGGAACGCGGCGGAAGGGGTGTGCGAGTAAAGCGAGCCCCAAGGGGAGCGCGGGTACCGATGAGGTTTGAGCAAATTGCCCGGTTGTAAGGGGCGTGGAATTTGTCACGGACGTCGCCCCACGCTGAACTGGGCGGATAGTGTGACGCGATCCGGTGCACCCCGACCGCGTGGTCGCACTCAGCAAGGATCGAACGACCGAGAGAGCGGCGCCCTGTGGGGGAGGCGCCTCGCGTGGCACCGACGGAGGACTCGAGTAACCGTGGACGCGCACAGCCGTGGACGGGCGGACGAGATCGACCCCGCCGACCAGTGGGTCCTCAACCCGCGTACCGGCAACTACGAACTGCGACTGGACCGCTCCGCTGGGCAGTCACCGGCTCAGACCCCGCCCCGCACCCGGAGATCCGCCTCCGCCGCACCCGCGCCGGCACCCGCCGACCCGTCCGAGGCGCCCGTCCCCGGCCAGCGCCGCCGCCGCGCCCCCGAACCGGCCGCGGGCGGCCAGGTGCCGCCGCAGAGCCGCCGCAAGCGCAAGCAGGGCGCGAGCCGCAAGAAGAAGGTCCTGCTGTGGACCGGCGGCACGATGGCGTTCGTGCTCGTGGGCGGCGCGGCGGGCGCGTACGCGATCTACAGCAAGCTCAACAACAACCTCGACGTCGTCGACGTCGTCGGCAAGAACACCAACGCCGGTTTCGCCAAGGGCAAGGCCTTCAACATCCTGGTCATCGGCACCGACAAGCGGACCGGCGAGGGCAACGCGGGCTACGGCGACAAGAACAGCCCCGGCCACGCCGACACCACGATCCTCTTCCACGTCTCCAAGGACCGGACGAACGCCACGGCGCTCTCCATCCCGCGCGACATGAAGACCGACATCCCCGAGTGCCAGACGCGCTCGAAGGACGGGACCATCACGACGATCCCCGCCGAGGCGGACGTCCGCTTCAACGTGAGCCTCGGGCAGGGCGGCCGCGACCCCGGCTGCGTCATGCGCACGGTCAAGGAGCTCACCGGCGTGGAGGTCGACCACTTCATGATGGCCGACTTCAACGCCGTCAAGGAGATGACGACGGCGGTCGGCGGCGTGAAGGTCTGCGTCGAGAAGGCCGTGAACGACCCGAAGTCGCATCTGAAGCTCCCCGCCGGCGAGTCGGTCGTCAAGGGCGAGCAGGCCCTCGCCTTCGTCCGCACCCGGCACAGCTTCGGCAACGAGAGCGACCTGGACCGCATCAAGGTCCAGCAGCAGTTCCTGAGTTCGATGATCCGGCAGATGAAGTCGGACGACACGCTGACGGACCCGGGCAAGCTGTACGACCTCGCCAACGCGGCGACGAGCGCCCTCACCGTCGACTCCGGCATAGGCTCGCTCACCAAGCTCCAGGACCTGGCCCGCGAGCTGTCCTCGATCGACACCAAGAACATCGCGTTCACGACCCTGCCGGTCATCGACAACCCCGCCGAGAAGGTCAGGGCCACGGTCGTCCCCGACCCGGTGAAGGCACCGCAGCTGTTCGCGATGATCCAGTCCGACACCTCGCTCACCGAGGTGAAGAAGAAGCAGCAGGACGCCAAGAACGCGCAGGCCGCGCTCCTCAAGGGCACGCGGTCCACCGCCGCCGAGGTGCGCGTCGACGTCTACAACGGCAGCGGCATCACGGGCGCGGCCCAGTCGACCATCAACTGGCTGCAGAACGAGCAGGGCGTGAACCGCTCCACCAACAAGAGCAACGCCCCCGAGAAGGCGGCGAAGACCACGCTCACGTACGCACCGAACCAGGCCGATCAGGCCCGCAAGCTCGCGGACATGATGGGTCTGCCGGCCACGGCTCTCAAGCCGGGCACGCAGGACGCCGGGGAGCGCGAGCCCATGACGCTCGTCCTCGGCGCCGACTTCAAGGGCGCGGGGGTGCCCATCACCGGACCGGCGAAGGCGCCGAAGGATCTGGAGAAGGTAGCAGCTGACAAGCAGGTATGCGCCAAGTGACCCGGAAACACCGGGACTTGAGCGCTGCTGACTGACGAGGGGACCTGGGGTGGGACAGAGCAGCGTGCGTGGGGAGGGAACGCGGGGACGCGTTCCGCGCGCCCGTGAACTGGGCTGGGACGACGACCTGCACGGCGCCGGCGAGGCGACCGGCGCGAAGGCCGACGCTCCCGAGGAGGAGGCGGAGGCCGCCTCGGCACCGACCCGCGCCGAGCGCCGCCGCGGCGGTGGCGGCACGGGTGCGAGCGGACGCGCCGCCGCGCGCCGCCGGGCCAAGAAGACCGGCAAGCGCAAGGTGCTGCGGTGGACGGCGATCACGCTGTCGCTGCTGATACTCGGCACGGCCGGCGCCGGTTATCTGTACTACGAGCACCTGAACGGCAACATCCGCGGCGGTTCGCGGACCGGCGGCGACAGCGGCGTGAAGAAGGCCGCGCCGAACGCGCTGGGCGACACCCCGCTGAACATCCTGCTGATCGGCTCCGACAGTCGGGCGGACTCGAAGAACGTGGCCCTGGGCGGCGGAAAGAACCTCCGGGAGAGCAAGCCCCTGGCCGACGTGCAGATGCTGCTGCACGTCTCGGCGGACCGGAAGAACGCCTCGGTCGTCTCCATCCCGCGCGACACGGTCGTGCCCATCCCCAAGTGCGTCAGCGAGGACGGCAGCGAGACCTTCCCGGCCACCACCAATCGGCCGATCAACGAGACGCTGGGACGCGGCGGCCCCGGCTGCACCCTCACCACCTGGGAGAGCCTCACCGGCGTCTACATCGACCACTGGATCGTGGTCGACTTCGCCGGTGTCGTGGCCATGGCCGACGAGGTCGGCGGCGTCCCCGTCTGCGTGAAGCCCACCGGCGTCAGCGACCACCCGACCCGGGCGCAGCCCGGCGGTTCCGGTCTGAAGCTGCCCGTGGGAACCCACGAGGTCAAGGGCAAGCAGGCGCTCCAGTGGCTGCGCACCCGGCACGCGTTCGGCAGCGACCAGAACCGTGCCAAGGCCCAGCACATGTACATGAACGGCATGATCGAGAAGCTCCAGAAGCAGAACGCCTGGACCGACACCGGCCGCCTCATGGGCCTCGCCGAGACCGCCACCAAGGCGCTCCAGGTCTCCGACGAGATCAGGTCGGTCAAGGGGCTCTTCGACCTGTCGATGCAGATCAAGGACGTCAAGCTGGACCGCCTCACGACGGCGAACATCCCGACGGCCGAATGGCCGCAGGACCGCAACAAGAACATCCTCGTCAAGTCGTCGGCGGAGAAGATGTTCGCGATGCTCCGGGACGACATCGCCTTCGACAAGAACGGCAACCCGGCCGACGCGAAGCCGAAGCCGACCGCCTCCGCCAAGCCCAAGGCCACCGCCGAGGCGCCCGGTTCGCTCGGCGTGACGGTCGTCAACGGCACCGGCAGCGACGCCGAGCCCGCCGCCGAGGGCCGCGCCCGGGCCATCACCGAGATCCTCCAGGGCAAGGGCTTCACCCAGGCCGCGGCCTCCAAGGAGGGCGCGAGCCGCGCCGACACCGTGGTCACCTACCCCAAGGCCGACGGCGACCAGGGCAGGGCGAACGCCCAGTCCGTGGCCAAGGCGCTCGGGCTGCCCGACTCGGCCGTCCGGGCCGACGCGAAGGCCCAGGGCCTCACCCTCGTCGTCGGCGCCGACTGGCGCGAAGGCACGGTCTACAAGAAGCCGGCCGCCGAGGCCGGTGACATCCCGGACGGCGCCGAGGTCCTCCGGGGCAACGACAAGGGCTGCATGTACATCTACCCGCCCTACCAGTGGGACGGGAAGAGCTGACCCGCTCCCCCGCACAGCCGCCGACGGCCGGATCCCCGCGAGGGGGCCCGGCCGTCGTTCGTGTCCGGGTGATCGGACCGCCTCGGTCCCGACCGGCCTCACCGCCGGGCGGCGGCTCGCGATGGCCTTCCTCGCGAGGGAGCGGGGGCCGGTGAGGACCGTGCCCACGACGGGTTCGGCGGCGATCTCGTCCGTACGGTCCGTGGACGGGCCGAGGGCGATGACCAGCTCCGTCTCGCCGTCGTGCTCCTGCTCCAGGAGGTGACGGACCGCGGTGCGCAGATGCCGCTCCTCGTCGAGAACCGGCATGATCACGGAGATGGGGGGCCTGGCGTTCATCGTCCGTCGCGTTACCGCGAACGGGGGACACGGGTGCGCGCCGAGCGGGTGGTGCCCCCTTGCGCTGATCGTATGGGCCTACGGTGCTCACGGTCCCCTGTCCCAGCCGCGGAGGTGTCCGTCCGTGCCCACACCGCCCCGCACGCCCCGTCCCCGGCCCGCCGCCCGCCGCGTACCGGTCCGCCGGCGGAGGCGGCCCCGGTGGGGGATGCGGATGGCGACGGCGCTCTCCGTGGCGGTCCTCGCGGCGGGCGGGATCGGGCACGCCCTGGTGACCGGCCTGGACACCGGGATCACCCGGGTCGACCCCTTCAAGGACATGAAGAACCGGCCGCAGGCCGGGCACGGGATGAACGTCCTCGTCGTCGGCACCGACGGGCGCGACCGGATCACCGCCGAGGAGAGGCAGAAGTACCGGCTCGGCGGTGCGCCCTGCCACTGCACCGACACCGTCATGCTCGTCCACATCTCCGAGGACCGGGAACGGGCCAGCGTCATCAGCCTCCCCCGTGACTCGTACGCGGAGATGCCCGAGCACACCGACCTGAACAGCGGCAAGAAGCACCGGGCCCACCCCGTGAAGCTGAACGCGGCCTACGCGGAGGGCGGGCCCGGGCTGACCGTGCGGACCGTCGAGTCGATGACCGGCGTGAAGATCGACCACTACCTGGAGGTCGACTTCACCAGCTTCATGCGGACCGTGGACGCGGTCGGCGGCGTGCAGATCTGCACGCCGCGCTCCCTGAAGGACCCGTACACGGGGCTCGACCTCTCCCCCGGCACCCATGAGCTGGACGGCGGGCAGGCCCTGCAGTACGTGCGCTCCCGGCACATCGACGGGGCCGCCGACATCGGCCGGATGCAGCGGCAGCAGCGGTTCCTGGCGGCGCTGATCGCGCAGATGACGGACGGCGGGGTGCTGCTCAACCCGGTGCGGTTCCGTGAGGTCGCGACGACGCTGCTGGGCTCCGTACGAGCCGACGAGGACTTCGGGACGGATCAGCTCCTCGCCCTCGCCAAGGCGATGCACGGCTTCACCCCGGCCTCTTCCGAGTTCGTGTCCGTGCCGATCGGGGACATGGGCTTCCCCGTGAAGGGCATCGGCTCGACCGTGAAGTGGGACGCGGCGAAGGCGCAGAAACTCTTCCAGGCCGTGCGGGAGGACCGGCCGCTCTCCCCGCCGAAGGCGACGACCCCGGCGAAGGCTCCCCGGACGGCCGTCGTGGACGTGCCGCCGCGGACGGTCCGCGTGCAGGTCTACAACGGGACCCGGACGGACGGTCTCGGGCGGAAGGTCGACGACGCGCTGCGCGCGACCGGCTTCGACACGACGCGCACGCCGATGACCGCGGCCGGGAGGGAGCGGGGGCGGACCGTCGTCGAGTACGACCCTCGGTGGGACCGGTCGGCGAAGTCCCTGGCGGCGGCCTTGCCGGGGGCGGAGCTGCGGGCGGTTACGGGGCGGGGCGGGACCTTGCGGGTCGTCGTGGGGAGTGACTACAAGGGCGTCACGGCGGTGCGGGCGGAGGCTTCTGGGGCGCCGTTCGAGGCGGTCACTGGGGACCAGGTGGTGTGCCCGTGAATGGCGCGGCCGTGCGGGCCGCACCCGGCTGGGCGGCACCCCCGCCACCTGCCGTGTGAGCCGCACCCGGCTGGGCGGCGCCCCTCGCCCCGCCCGTGCGGGCCGCGCTTCCGCCCCCGTGTGGGCAATCGTCCCGCTGGGGCAAGGGGGTCCCCCTGCTCGAGCGGAACGACCGCCCACAACGGGGGCGCGGGAGCGGGGTGGGCACCGCCCCGGCGGAACGGGTGCCCGCGGCGGGCGGTGGGGTCAGTCCTCGTAGCCCTCGGCTGCTCGGCGTTCCCGGAGTTCCTTGATGGCCTGGCGACGGGCCAGCCGGTGGGTGCGGCGGATCTGCGCCTCCTGGTTGCGGCGCTTGTCCTGCTCGGTCTCCGGGATGACCGGGGGGACCTGGCGGGGCTTGCCCTCCGCGTCGACGGCCGCGAAGACGAGGTAGGCGGAGCCGACCTGGGTGGCGGGCGTGGACTCGTTCCAGCGCTCGGCCATGACCCGTACGCCGACCTCCATGGAGGACCGGCCGGTCCAGTTGACCTGGGCCTTCACGTGCAGCAGGTCCCCGACCCGTACGGGCTCGAGGAAGGCCATCTCGTCCATCGAGGCCGTGACCGCCGGGCCGCCCGAGTGCCGGCCCGCGACGGCGCCCGCCGCGTCGTCCACCAGCTTCATGATCACGCCGCCGTGCACCGTGCCCAGGAGGTTGGTGTCGTGGCTGGTCATGATGTGGCTGAGGGTGGTGCGGGACGCGGAAGTCGGCTTGCCCGGAATTCCGCCCGGGATATCGCCCTGGTCTGTCATGTCCTCCACCTTATGCCGGGTCCGGTCCCCGTCCCCGCCGGGTCCGCTTTGCATCAGCTTGGCAACAGCACCGGTCCGATCCTCCACCCGGACTGTCGCCCGGAAAGCCCTGCCCGGCACACTGGTCCACATGAATGACTGGCCCGATGACGGCGGATACGGCCGCGGCAGCGCGAACTCCCAGCCCGAGGGACCCCGCCGGATGAGCCACGTGCAGCGCCCTCAGGTTCCGCAGCAGCCGCCCCGCCGCAACGACGGCCAGGGCTACAACCCGAACTTCACGCAGGCGCAGAACCAGGGGTACGACTCCGGTTACAGCAGCGGCCAGGTGTACGGCGGCCCCCAGGGCGGTCCCCGGGGCGGGGCTCAGGGCGGCGGCCGGGGCACCGTTCCCCCGCAGTACACCCCCCAGGGGCCGGGCCGGCCCGCTCCGGACTGGCGCAAGCGCATCAAGGTCGGCTCGATCGTGCTGGTCGTCGGCGTCCTCGCCTGGGGCATCGGCACCTACGCCTGGGCCGGCTCGCAGATGCGCAACGAGGTCGATCTCTCCAAGGTCATCGAGCGGCCGGAGGAGGGCGACTGCACGACGTACCTGATCGTCGGCTCCGACAGTCGCGAGGGCATGTCCGCCGAGGAGAAGAAGAAGCTCCACACCGGCTCCGCCGAGGGCAAGCGGACCGACTCGATGATGATCCTCGCGGCCTGCTCCAGCGGGAACACGATGGTCTCGCTGCCCCGTGACTCCTGGGTGACGATCCCGAACTTCGTCGGCTCCGAGTCGGGCAAGTCGTACCCGGCCCGCGGCGGCTCCAAGCTGAACGCGGCCTACGCGATGGACGGTCCCGAACTGCTCGTGCGGACCGTGGAGTTCAACACCGGCCTGCGCATCGACCACTACGCGGAGATCGGCTTCGCCGGCTTCGCGAACATCGTGGACGCGCTCGGCGGCGTCGAGCTGAACATCGAGAAGGGCTTCAAGGACAAGAAGTCCGGCGCCGACTTCCAGGCGGGCACGCAGACCCTCAACGGCGAGCAGGCCCTGGCCTTCGTCCGTACCCGGTACGCCTTCGCCGAGTCGGACCTGCAGCGGACGAAGAACCAGCAGAAGTTCCTCTCCGCCCTCGCGAACCAGGCGGCGACGCCGGGCACGATCCTCAACCCGTTCGCGCTGTACCCGACGCTCGGCGCCGGTCTGGACACGCTGATCGTGGACAAGGACATGTCGCTGTACGACCTCGGGAAGATGTTCTTCGCGATGAAGGGCGTCAGCGGCGGTGAGGGCAAGTCCATGAACATGCCGATCGCCGGCTCCGCGCCGCAGGGATCCCTGAAGTGGGACATGCCGAAGGTGAAGCAGCTCGTCGAGCAGATCAGGAACGACGAGCCGGTCACGGTGACCTCGAACCGCTGACCCGTGGGTAGCCGCCTAGCCTGGAAGAGGGGTCTCCCCAGCGAGGCGGTGTGCCATGGCAGAGGACAGCAGGTTCTGGGCCTCCGGTGACTGGCGGGTCTCCGAGGGGAAGGAAGACGAGTTCGTCGAGCGGTGGACGGCCTTCCTGACCTGGACGAAGAAGGACAACGACGGCTTCCGGTTCGCCCGTCTCCTCCGTGACACGGGCGAACCGGGGCACTTCATCTCCTTCGCGTCCTGGAGCGACCCGGATTCCATGAGCGCCTGGAAGGAGAAGCCCGAGTTCGCGGAGCACTTCGGCGCCTGCAAGGGCCTGTGCGACGAGATGCGGGCCGGCGGCTACACGCTGGCCGTCTCCGTATAGCGCGGGAGGCACCCCCGAGGGGGTGCCTCTCTGCCATCGGGCGCGCGCCGGACGGTC
>NZ_JAINVG010000093.1 GCF_020400725.1 Streptomyces sp. NK15101
ACAGGGCCTGGCGGAAGCAGCCGAGCTTCCGCCACCGCGAGCGGCGTTCACGCCTTCGTGCGTAGATGAGCCAGGAAACGTGCTCGACCAGCTCATGCGGGACGTCGACCGTGGCACGACACGGGAGAGGCTCCTCGGACGATGCGTGGTGCGTAGAGAACACCACCGCAACGACCAGGAGCCTCGCCTCGTTACACACCCCCGCTGACCTGCCATTTCACCCCACAGAGACAGGATGAAAACGGCTCACTTACGACTCGGTCGGGGGGCCGGCGGACACGCAGGCGGATCCGAAGACGGGAACTGAGCCGGCGGACGCAGGTAAGGCCGACCCTCGGGGCCTACGTCCGCCAAGAACCCACCGCGCCGGTCATGACAGTGGCGCCGGAGCGGCGAGCAAGGCGCTTGCCGTGACCAGGACCGTTCAAGTGGTGCGGCCTGTGGATCGCTCTCGGGGATTTCTGCCGGATGGCTCAGAGGACGAGGTCGTAGATGTTCCAGCCCCAACCGATCTTGGTGCGGGTCGCCGGGACGTGACCGAATCCGGACGGCTTGCCCTGGTAGGCGTACAGGTCGCCTCCGGGGGTGCGGGCCAGCAGGTCGAGGTGGTTCCAGCGACCGAGGTCCTCGGTGCCGGCGAGCGTGTTGTAGACGTTCCAGCCGCCGCCGACCTTCACCCGTGCGTCGAACGGTCCGCTCGACGGGTGCTCGGCGGAGCTGTGGGTGTACTTCCACAGGACGCCAGCCGTGTCACGGGCGACCATGCCGTCGGCGTATCCGGTGATCTTCGTGTAGGCGTTCCAGCCGCCGCCGACGCGCTGGCGCGGCAGGAGAGTGCCGTCGAAGCCACTGACGTATTGCCACAGGACGCCGTCCTTGTCGCGGGCGACCAGGACGTCGCCGTAGCCGTAGCTGTCGCGGGTGATCTGCGTGTAGATGTTCCAGCCGCCGCCGACGCGGACACGGGGTTTGAAGGGAGCGTCCGGATTGCCGGAGCCCTGGTAGTACCAAAGGACGCCGTCCTTGTCCCGGGCGACCAGGCTGCCCCAGCCTGCCGCGGTGATGTTGCGGAGCGGCGCGATCGCGGTGTACACACCCCAGCCGCCGCCGACGCGCTTGCGCGCCGTCAGCTTGCCGTCGGCCGTTCCGGTCGCCTCGTACCGCCACAGGACGCCGTCCTTGTCGCGGGCGTGGACGGCACCGCGCAGGCCCGCCTCGGGGGTGCCGAGGACGGCTTCGACGCCGACAGTGCCCTTCGAGACCACCTTCCCCTCGGCGTCCTTCAGCGTCACCGACAGATCGAACGAACCGAACCAACTGTCCCGGGAGGAGAGGTCGAACGTCACGGCGTAGTCCAGGGTGGCCTTGGCCTCGACGGCAGGAAGGTCGACGGCCATCGGCTCACTCTCGTAGCCAATGTTCGTGCGCCACGAGAGGGGCACCGGGGCGGCCCCGTCCACCGACGCGGTCGTGTCCATCCTCGCCGCGACACGATCCGGGGTGGTGCCGGCGCCGGGCCATTGGGAGATCGGCTTGACGAATCCGAGCGTCGCCGTCACCGGACCGGTCACCCCGGCCGGCACGTTGGCGCGGAACCGGACGGTCCCCGGGCCCTCCTCGCCGGCCCACACCTTCGTCCGGCCCCCGTCCTGGACCACCGTGCCGGGCTCCACAGCGGCTTCCGCCAGGTGCACCGCCGATACGGCCACGGCCGCCGCTCCTCCGAACGCCACCGGTGCGATACCAGCGACAAGAGCCGTCGCCAGAATCAGGCCTGTACGCGCACTCATCACGGACTCCTCATGTTTTCAAGCTCACTGACGTCAGGAAGCAGCCTCCCGCCACTCCTCGGACGCCTCTATGACATCCCAGGCGCCCTCCGGGTTGTACGCGTCGCTCTCACTGAACCTCTTTCGTCCTGTGCTAGAGGATGAAACGGGCTGGTCAGTGGGTGTGGTGACGAGGCAGGGCCCCTCGTCGTCGGCGGGGTGATTCCGCTCAACACGCCGGCGACCGAAGGGGCCCTGCTCTGTCACGCCCCCGCCCACCCAGGCCATTTCACCCATCCGGCGAAGGATGAAAGAGGTCCGGTCACTCGTGGGACCATGCCCGCGCGAGCGGGGAGCGGATGCGGAGCACCGAGTCCACGATGTGCGGGTGGGGACCATCCCCGCGGGTGCGGGGAGCAGCTGGGAGGTCGGGGACATCGCTGCGCCTGCCAGGAGCAGTCGTCACTCTGGTCAGGAGGTGCCTGGCGGCCTCGGCCGCCACGAAGCCGGGCGACCGTCAGCATCGCGGGATAGTCCAGGTCCACCGCATGGATGACGTCGAGCTGTCCGAGGTGCTCCGCCAGCCCGGGATGCTCGCGGTCGGCGGGAAATCCCTCGGATTTTTTGGGCGTCGGCGGGCGGCAAGCCGCCGTCGCGCGGTGCGCGGACTGTACTGATCCTTGGGACGACGTTCAGCAGGTTGTGCGCACCTCGGGAGGACGGCCGGGATGAGGCGCGGGTGCCAGCGCGGCTCTTCGCTGTCGCCCAGGGCTTGGCCGTTCCCCCACGCCGGTCCCGCGTCGGCTCCGGACGAACTCCCATCGTGAAGGTCACGCACGGTCCCGGAATCAGGACAGGTAGTGATGGCAACGGGAATCGACTATGCAGCGGTGTTCCGGGAGCTTCCGGGCATGGTGGCCCTGCTGACCCCGGATCTGGCGTACGTGGATGTGAATGACGAGTTCGTGCGCCAGTCCGGCCGCACACGGGAGCAGTTGGTCGGCCGGTACCTGTTCGACGTGTTCCCGGACAACCCTGACGATCCCGCCGCCACTGGTGCGCGGAATCTGGAGGCGTCGCTGAGGCGGGTGCTGGCCACCGGGGAGCGGGACACGATGGCGCTGCAGCGTTACGACGTGGAGTCGCAGGAGCGGCCTGGGGAGTGGGAGGAGCGGTACTGGAGCCCGGTCAATGCTTCCATCGTCGGCCCCGACGGCCGGGTGGAGCTGCTGGTGCACCGGGTGGAGGAGGTCACTGAGCTGATCAAGGCTCGTGGCGGGCCGGAGGGCAGCCGTGCGCGTGTCCTGGAGGCGGAGCTGTACACCCGTGCCCGGGAGCTGCAGGAAGTCAACGAGCGGCTGCGCGAGGCGCATGCCCGTGAACGCAAGGTCGCTCTCGCCCTGCAGAAAGCGATGCTGCCCGTCCCCGGGCTGGTGGGTCATCATCGTGCCGCGGTGCGCTACCGGCCCGCGGTCGGCTCGCTGAACGTGTGCGGCGACTGGTACGACCTCGTCGATCTGCCCGGCGACCGCATCGGTGTCGCCGTCGGCGACGTCGTCGGCCACGGCCTGCCTGCCGCCGGCGTCATGGGGCTGCTGCGCAGCGCCCTGTCCGCCGCGTCCCGCGTCGCCGATGGCCCGGCCCAGGCGCTCGAGGTCCTCGGTCTGTACGCCCGATCGGTCAAAGGTGCCGAGAACACCACCGCCGTCGAGGTCTGTGTCGACTGGGACACGCA
The DNA here is from genome assembly GCF_020400725.1 of Streptomyces sp. NK15101. Lineage (GTDB taxonomy): Bacteria > Actinomycetota > Actinomycetes > Streptomycetales > Streptomycetaceae > Streptomyces. The sequence continues at coordinate 3,505 of NZ_JAINVG010000093.1, forward strand.
CGCCCTGACCTACAGCAGCGCCGGCCACCCTCCACCAGCCGTGCTGCATGTGGACGGCACCGTCGAGTTCCTCGACCAGGCCACCGATCCCCCGCTCGGCGCCCGCCCCGACCCCGTCGCCCGACCCCAGGCAACCACGGAATTCTCCGAGGGCGACACGCTCGTCCTGTACACCGACGGCCTGATCGAACGCCGCCGCGAGGACATCGACGCGGGCCTCGCCCGCCTTGCCGACGCCCTCACCCGCCACCGGGCGGCCGATCCAGCGCCTCGCCGACACCCTCCTGTACGAGCTGCTCCCCGCAGGAGGCGCCACCGACGACACCGCCCTCGTCATCGTCCGACTGTGACCCACCGCTGCCATGGCCGCCGAGACCCGTGGGCGTGTCGACCTCGGGGGCGGGTTGACGTGGGCCGTGTCCTTCCAGTACCGGAGCACATTAATGACGGTGACGCGTGCGCGGGTTGGACCAACCCCACGGGACTCGTGCCGCCGACGGCCCCCGGTACCCAGCCCGGCGCCGGGGGCCCGCAAAACCCTCGCCAACCCCGCCACTGCTCCCTGCTGTGGCTGCGTCGTGGCGCGAACCCGGCCATGGCCAGTCGGTCCGGCTGGCACCTTGGAGGGCGGCGCAGTCGTTGTGCCCCATCGCGCGGTCAGCGGCCAGGCCATGGAGAGGAATGGGCGAGGATGGTCCATTCCTGATCAGCCTGGCCGGGGACAAGTCGGCCGGCCGTCTGCCACTGCCGCACGAGTTCGGTGAAGATCGGCTCCAAGTCTGGGCGGGGAACCGTTTCGCTTCCGGTTCGCTGCGCGCCGATGGGAGCAAGCCGCATCGTCGTGGTCATGCAGGTCTCAACGCGCTCACAGCCGTTCGGGTCACCCAACTCGGATCCGCGTCGGCAGGGAATCGGGCCTCCCTGGAGGACCGGTCCTGGGTTGTGGTGATCAGCTGCCCAGGGTCTGCGCCCCCGCGGGGATGAGGGCGCGGACGGTCTTCCCACCAGTGGGGTGCAAGGTGGCGGTCACGCTGCTGGCCAGACTGTGGACGACGGTCCAGCCGAACCCACCGCCGCCTGCGAAGTCGGGCTCGCGCCGCGCGGACAACTGAGAGCTGCGGTCGCTCACCGCGATCTCGATCGCCTCGAAGCCTGCGGTCAAAGTGAGGGCGATCGTCCCTCCCGCATGGCGTACCGCGTTGGTCACGAGTTCACAGACGGCGAGGACGACAGCCGCGGCGGCCTCACGGCCGGGCTGCGGTCTCAGGCCGGCCAGGAAGCCTCGGGTCACATCACGGGCTTGGGAAGGCGAGGACGGTCCCTCGAGCTCGGCTGTCCGCGTCCCGGCAAGGGCGCTGGGGGCGTCGGCCACCGTCACACCTCCGCTTCACCGTACGTGCGGGCTTTTCATCCAGCACGTCTGCCCTTCCCACACCAGCGCATTCCTCGCCCGTGTGCATGAGCACGCGGAGGGTGCCGGGAGAAGCCCCGGCACCCTTGACCGACGGTATGGCGTGGGGAGAGTCAGCTCACCTGAGCCGGCGGGCCGACCACCCGAGGCCGGGCGAAGGCAGGCGGCTGGGGCCGTGCGCGCCGGCCGGTGGATCACCCACAAGGGGTCTCCGGCTGGCAGGAGCAATCCGCCGCCCGGCCGACCCCGGACCCGGACCCGGCACTCGCGCAACGCTCCGAGCCGTCGTGAGCCGTTCTCGTGACCACGGGAGCACATGTCTCGTTGCCTCGGTATGACCAAGATCTTCAGCCGAGCGCTCAGTGCCGCCGCAGTTGCCGCAATCGCCTCGCTCGCAGCAGCCAGCCCTGCCCTGGCCGACCCCACCCCTGACGGCCTCATTGGGCATCAACTTGGGGTGCTTGACCTTGCCAGTCAGAACAGTGCCATGAACAACGGGAACACCGGAGAGGCTGTCAGCCACTCACAGAACACTCAGAACTCCGCACAGCAGGACGTCACCGATGCCCAGGCCATCGATGTCCTCAAGAACGTGGACGTGCTGGAGAAGCCGCTCATCCTGGACTGAGGCCGAGGGCGCGGCCACCAGCTCATCAAGCGGTCGTGGTTAGGGTCGGACGCCGCACGAAAGCGGCCAGGGCGCGGCGCTGTTCGTCCTCGAAATCCCAGGCGGCGCAGGCGAACGGCCGCCTGCACGCAGGTTCATCAGCTCGGATGGGCCGGTTCCGACAGCACTCGCTCGTGAGAGTCGGTCTGGACTTCAGCCCATCCCGTCCTCGGGCGGCCGCAAACGACCCCATCGAACATTGGTACCGCTCAACTGTGCGTCGGCGAAGGTGACCTGGCCTCCGTTCACCTGGGCACGGACGAAGGAGACCATGCCGCCACTGAACCTGGCGTGGCCGAGCGAAACGGCGCCTCCATTAAATCGCCCGTGGTGGAAGGTGACCGTGCTGTCGGTGAACTGCCCGTAATCGAAGGTGACGTTTCCACCATCGAATCGCGCCGCGTAGAAGGTCACCGTGCCGCCCGTAAACTCCGCGTCATCGATGGCGAGGGCACCGCCGGTGAAGTGTGCGTGGTCGAAGCTCAACGTACCTCCAGTGAACCGGGCACGGCGGAAGGCAAGCGAACCATTGTCGAGTTGTGTCCGATTGAACGTGACCGTAGTGTTTCCGAACTGCGCGTAGTCGAAGCCGACCGTGCCGCCCACGAACCGTGCCTCGTCCAACGTAAGCGTCCCGCCGCTGAGGCTCGCATGGTGAAACGTGATGGTGCCGGGACCGAGCAGCGCACCGCGGAAGGAAACTGCGCTGTCGCTGAACCGTGCCTCGTCGAAGCTGACCGTAGCGCCCTGGAGTTGCACGTCGTTGAACGTGACCGCGCCGGCGCCGAATCTTGCGCCGCGGAAGGTGACTGCCCCGTCGAGGAACCCGGCTCCGTCGAAACTGAGCAGGTCACCGACGAAGTCTGCATCCGCAAAGGAGACACTGCCGCGAAACCGGCAGCCGGAGAAGTCGCCGCCGTCGAAGGTCGCGCGGGTGAAATCAAGAGCGCAGGTCGACCAGGAAGACTCCTCCCGTGGCTCCCGGAGGTGATCGCGGATGACCTGGATGATCGTCTGCCGTACCTCTCTTTCTCCCTTCCTGTACTGATCGGCCTCCGGCTGCCATTCGTAGGGCATGCGCAGATAGGCGCACAGAACGTCCACGCAGACCTGACGTTGCTCCACCCAGTCGTCGGCCAGCCGGGCCATCGCGTATACGCCAGCGAGGCGTACGGCCGGTCCTTCATGGCCGAGCTGGCCGGCTGCCGTGCTGTAGCGCTCGGCGAACTGGGTCGCGTCCGCCCGATGGGCGTCTCCTTCGGCGATGCGCTGCTTGCGATAGGCGTACACACCCGCAAGCACCGCGCCGAAGACCGTCAGGATGGCGATGCTGAGCCTGATGCCGTCGGGAACGCCCAGGGCCTCCGTGGGTTCCGTCAGCCGACGGACGAGCCAGTACGCCACAACGCCGGCGACGCAGACCGAGACCACAGCGAGTCCGGCCACGATCCACACGGGCCATAGGTCCGGCGCGTACCGACCGCTCGTGTGCCGCCACCGGCGCGGCCACCAGCGCCTCCGGGACATCGTTTCTAGCTCGGCCGAGCGCCCGCGGCGGCAGTCAGCTCCGCCACGAACTCCCGGCATGAGCCGTAACGATGCTCAGGATCCTTGGCCAGCGCCTTGACCATCACCCGGTCGACGGCCGGCGCGAGCCCCGGCCGTCTCTCGGAGAGATCCGGTGGATTTTCGTACTGGTGCGCCCACAGCACCGCCCAGTCAGTGTCCCTCTGGAATACGGGCCCACCCGCAAGGGCCTCGTACACGACGCAGGCGAGGCTGTACAGATCGCCCCGACCGTCTACGGGGCGGTCGGAGATCTGCTCGGGGTTCACGTAATCCAAGGTGCCCACAAATTCACCCACCGAGGTGGCGGACGCGTCCAGTGACGATTTCGCCATTCCGAAATCCATGAGATACGCATAGGGATCGTCACCGACACCGCTCGTGGCCACGAGGATGTTGCCGGGCTTCACATCCCCGTGTACGAGGTGGTGCTCGTGCGCGGCATCGAGCGCCGATGCCACCTGCGCGGCGATGCGCATCACACCCGTCACCGGCAGTAGACCGTCCCGGTCCAGGACAGTCCCCAAGTCCGGTCCGGAAACGTAGCGCATGGCGATGTACAGGACGCCGTTGGACTCTCCCGATGCGAAGATCGGCACAATGTGCGGATGCTCGATCGCAGCGGCCATGCGCGACTCATGGATGAAGCGTCGACGGAAGGTGTCTTCGTCCGTCAATTCGGGTGCGAGCACTTTCAGGGCCACGATACGGCCCGGCCGCAGATCCTTCGCGAGGTAGACGACGCCCATGCCCCCGCGGCCGATCTCACGCTCCACCTGGTAGCCCGCGATCCGCGAACCGATCTGAATGGGTTGATTTCGGGCCACCTGTCGAAATTAGCATTCGGATGCCTCGGACCGATGGATATCGGTGAGACCGCTGTGGCGCGATGTCAGGCGTGGATCGACCGCTACGGCCGCCGACCGATGGCGTGCCCGTAGAGATCCGGTCTGCGCGTGCCCCGAGCCGGCGGTCAGCTGACCGGGTTCGAGTTCCGATACACGACCTAACCCGTGGTATCTGTCTGGGGGAACCATCCCCACGGGTGCGGGGAGCAGCCTCTGTGACCTGCAGTTCTACCGTACATACGGCTTCAGCTGAACCAGTTTCTCCGAAACCGGCAAACCGCCCAAAGTCACCCCTCTCTCGGTCTGTCCGCTTCACGAGCAGAGCAGGCACGTCTCTGCCTTCCCCACGGAAGTCCTCACCCGGTCGTCGCTTGCATGTGGTCAGCGATCTCGTGGCATAAGACGCCCCTACGCACAGAAGTGCGGCTCAGCTCGCGCAGAGCTGCGCCTGGGCGCGGCGGGCGTCGTCGAGGATCTGCCGCCAGGAGACGCCATCAGGCCCGTGGCGCAGCAGCGCGCGGCGTTCGCGTTCGGTCATGCGGCCCCACACCCAGACTCCATCCGGTGATCCCATGTCTCTGCCGGGCATTCGGTGCGCACCGAGCACCCGATGCGCACCGTCTTCATGCGGCTGTGCTGCGGGCTGCCTGGACGAACAGCTCCTCCGGGGCGGCGGCCGGCGTCATGCCCGCGCCCAGGGTCCGGCCTCAGGCCGTAGCCGCCCGCACTTGCCGTACGTCTCATGCATCCCTGCCCGCGGGAAGGGGAGGGCCGCGGGCAGGGCATGCACGGTCGTCGCCGCCGCCCGCGACTCGGGGGGATGTCCGCAGACGGCGGCGCTGCCGCCCTCCTGCCCGCAAAGTCACACCTCACACCGGGCTTTCTCGAGAGCGGCGCGGGGTGTGTGAGGGCAGGCATCGAGGGCACACGGAGGTGAAGCGGAGGGGACCCGCTCACCCGCCGCCGGGCCCTGGGCCTCCCCCGCCCACAGAGCCCGGCATGGGGAACACCGGCCCGCGCCGATGGTGGTTGCGTGCGGGCCTATGAGGAACCCCGGCCCCCTACGGCCGGGGCTCCTCCGCACCCGCCACAACACACCCGTGCCTGCGTGTGGTCAGCGGGCAAGGCGGTCTGGTCGGCGTTTCCCAGGCTGGTTTCGCTCATGAAGACGGGCTCTGGCACAACTTCTGTGGTGTCGAGTCAAAGCTCGGTGCCCGAGGCCGGAGCACGCCGGGGACCGGCAGGTCAGGGGCTTGTCACGAGGCGGACAGAAGCCCGGTTGGCGTAGCTCCACAAAATTTGTGCCAGAACCAGTTCCGGTTCTGGCACAACTTTCGTGAAGTCGAACCGACCCCCGGTGTCCGAGGCCGACGGCCGTGGTGAACCGGCAGGTCAGCGGCTCGTTCAGAGGCGGCCGCGAGCCCGGTCTGCGCGGTTTCACGGAAGCTGTGGCAGAGCCCCTCTTCGTGAATAGGGCCACCTGCTCGATGGATCTTTCCACCCGCACGAAGCCTGACCCGGGATGGGACGACACAAGGGGGTGGCCGCCTGATCGACGGACGACTCCAGGTGGTTCCGGCCAAGTTCCGGTTCTGGCTCGCGCTCTATGGAAGCGTGCATCGTGAGCGACGATCGCACGCCGCTCCTGCCGTCCCCAGCACAGCCAGGGGTCTGAGTGTCGTGGTGGTTCAGGCTACGTCGCGTTCTGGCTGGAGCCGCTGTCCCCCACCAGCGTCGGTGAGCTTTCAGGCGGCTTTTCTCGGAAAGCATCCAGGCCTGCGGCACGTTCGTGATGCGGCAATCGCGACATCTTGGAGACCAACGCCCACATCTCGCGTTCGCCGGCCAGCTCGCCCGGCAGGAGAAGGCCGAGCGATTCGGCGAGCGGTTTGCGTCCCGTGTTCACGAGTGCTCTTACAGCCGCGGACCATTCGTCGGTTGCCGACACGGCCGCGCGGTACCACACCGGAATCAGCAAGCCCGGCACGGCGATGGCCGTGATCAGCAGCGGGATATCGGGGTCAGCCGTGGCCAAGGCTGCTGCCGCGCAGAGGACAACGGCGCAGTGACCGTAGAGCAGCGCCACGAAGAAGTCGACGTTCGCGCGGGCGAGATCGACCTGTCGGCGGACCTGCTCCGGCGCGTTCCCGGTCAGTTCGTTCCACATCACCTGGGTGTCGAGGCGGAACCGGTCGTAGCCGTACTCCTCGAGGCGCCGGATGGCATTGCCCAGCTTCGTGGGTGCCACCTGCGCGTCGTCGACGGGGTAGCGAGCGAGGCGCTCGCGGAGCAGCGCACGTTGCACAGCCGTACGCCGCCGGTCCTTGCGGGCGGCCCGAGCGATCCGCGGATTGGCGCGCAAGGCCGTCAACCGGGCGGCCCCATCCTGTGCCAGCTGGTCCTCCCGCTCCTGGCGCTCCAGCCTGATCAGCGCGAGGCGGTCCTGCAGATCCTGCTTCGCCCGCCGCCGGCGAGCGCACCCGTACGCGTAGAGGGCGTTCGGCCAGAGGGTGTAACCCTCCAGCACGCGGTAGAGAGGGTTCTGCAGGGCGCAGAGCGCCAGCCCGAGGAGCACCGAGACGCCCAGCACTCCGGCGGACAGATGCGTGATGCCCTCTGACCACAGCCTCACGGACCCCGAGGTGCGCCGCAGACTCGGCCAGACAGCCACAAGGAAGAGGCTCACGTTCAACGCGGTCGGCAAGAGCCATCCCACCAGCACCGTCCACGCGCCGCCGAGAGCGCTCCTGGCGATGTCACCCACGCGTCACCACTCGTCGTCATCGTCACCGAAGGGCGGTCCCGGTGGCGTACTCCCAGCTGCAGGGTCAGGCGCGGCTGGGGACGGCGGGAAGGCCCTAGGCATCTCTGGTCGCTCTACCGACGGCCTCTTTGGCAGCTCTCCGACGTCGCGGGAGGGGAAGAAGGCGGCAGTGCGCAAATGGGCCACGAATTCCTGGTCCGAGGCATAGCGATCTTTAGGAGACTTGGCCAGCGCCTTGGCCATCACAGCATCAACACCGGGCTTGAGCTCGGGACGTGCCAGGGAGAGAGCAGGTGGCAGGTCGTACTGGTGCGCCCACAGTAGCGCCATGCCCTCATCGCGCTCGAACGGCGGCCTTCCGGCAAGGGCCTCGTAGACGACGCAGGCCAGGCTGTACAGATCGCTCCGGCCGTCCACCGGCTTGCCGGAGATTTGCTCCGGTGCCATGTAGTCGAGCGTGCCGACGAACTCGCCCACCGCTGTGAAGCCCGTGATGGACAGCGACTTGTACGACATCCCGAAGTCGGTGACGTAGACGTGCTCGAGGTGGCTGCTGTCGGTGCCCTCGGCGACCAGGATGTTGCTGGGCTTGAGGTCCCGGTGCACCAGGCCGTGCGCATGGGCCGCGTCGAGCGCCGAGGCCACCTGGGCGGCGATGCGCAGAGCGGTCGGTACCGGCAGCGGGCCGTCCCGGTCCAGCAGCGTCCGCAGGTCGAGGCCGGGGACATACTGCATGGCGACGTACAAGACACCCTCGACCTCGCCCGCTTCGAAGATCGGCACGATGTTCGGGTGGTCGATCGAGGCGGCAACCCGGGATTCGTGCGCGAAGCGTCTGCGGAAGGTGTCGTCGCGGGCCAGCTCCGGCGCAAGCAGCTTCAGAGCGACCAGCCGGCCCCGTTGCAGATCCTTCGCGAGGTAGACGAGAGACCAGGGCCCACGGCTGATTTCGCGCTCCACCTGATAGCCCGCGATCCGTTCTCCGATCAATCCGCCACCACCCTTTCGTCGGAGGCCGCTTCAGGTCGCCTCTGAGGTCGTCACCGCAGCATCGAAACCCTCGCCGGGGGAAGACGGCTGGCCCAGTGAGTCACTCCTCCGTACCCGACTCCAACCAAATGGGCGCATATCTGGCTGCTGGGGCATTGGGCCGGGCGGGTAGCGCTTCGGCCAGGAGAGTTCTTTCCCAGCACGTAGCGCGCCGTGGTGGACGTCCTTGACGACTCGACACGGTTCGCTTGCTCCGTGAGCGGGATGGCCCCATCAACGGGAGGGGCCGGGGGTGAGGGAAAGCCGACTCCGGCCGGCTGCCGGGAGTGTGCACATGGCTTGACGATGCCGAGGCTCCCTCACGGCGTGCAGATCTCGCAGCCGCTCGGATATCGACACAAGGACTTCACCGCCGCCGCCCCTACATCGCCCCGGCGTCGGTTGCCGTCACCGGCTCAGTGTCAAGCCGCGCCTCAGGGTGGTGCTTGAGCTGGGCCCGGGCCTTCACGCAGCTGTCGTCCGTGGGCAGGGTCGACCAGAAGTCGTGGCCCGCGACTTCGGTGGCGAGTGTCTGGACAAGCGCGAGCAGCCGGGTGCGCTCCGCCCTCTGTTCCTCGGTCCAGCCGGGGCTTTCGGGTCGGCCGCAGATGACCTCTTTGGTGTGGGGGTGGACGCTGCCGGGCCAGCCCGGGTGAGGTTCGGCCGACCAGGGCAGCTCGCTGCACAGTGCCCTGAAGTCGCGGCGGGCGCGGTGCAGGCGGGCCTGAAGGTCGATCAGTTCGGCCAGAAAGGCGGGGAGGGTGTTTCAGCCACAGCCGAAATAATACGCACCTTCGATTAACGGTCGCGTAGGTGACACGCGGGCGCCAGCCGGTCGTACCCGAACGGCTGCACCGGTCTCTGTGCCGCTGCCGGTGATCCGCGACGACTGTGACCGTGCCCCTGCACGACGGCGGGAACACAATACAAAGCGGGGATGGGGAGCACGATTTGACCAGTCGACTCGGTCCCCGCGTCGCGAGGGGATCAACACAGTGGGCGCGGATTGGTCACTTCGCTCGACGGCGAAACGGCCGGGGGACGACGTCGGACTATGTTCGAGCAGTGAAGAACTCGGAGATCATTCTCAGGCTCACCCCGGATGAGGCGCTGGTCTTGTCGGACCGGCTGGAGCGGGTGCAGATGACGGGCCTCAGTCGGCTCGTCGACGATGCGGCGGTCTGGTCGCCCCTTCACCGCATCGCCGGAACGCTCGACAAGTCGCTACCGGAGATCTTCGCAGCGGACTACGCCGAGCGTCTGGAAGCAGCCCGCCGCAGACTTCGTCCAGCCGAGGACGACGACACCAGTGCTCACAAAGGCTCGGATACATGAAACCGCTCTTGGAAATGACCGAACGCGAGTACTTCGCCAGCGTGGGCCGGCGTCCCGGCATGTTCGTCGGCAAGACCTCCTTCCACATGCTGACCGCGTTCCTGACCGGCTATGACCAGCATGCTCTCCGGCACGGTGGACACGGACTTACCGGCCGGCACGACTGGCTCGTCGCACGCCGCGGACGCGACTGCAACCACGCCTGGCCCGGCCAAGTCCTCCACATCGCCCTCCCGCACGGCTGGGAGAACGTCTGGAACCTTCCGCCCGAGGACGAACAACACGCGATCAAGGCCCTGTTCGAACTCCTCGACGAGTTCACTGCCGAGCGCGAAGTAGCCCAGGGTGCATAGTTCTCAGATCGACTGAGACGTCAGGCCCACCGCGTCCCACTCAGGATGACCTACCGCCGGCCACGGCCTCGCCGTGATCCACCTTCGCTGGGACCGTGACAACACGGAGCGCGCCCATACCTGCCGGGCGCATGGCCGTGCCTCCCGCACGGAGGTTGCGGAAGGCGCTGCGGGGCGAAAGGCCCGGGTGGTCCCCCCGAGCTGGATCCGGGCACGGACGACCAGGTCGCGGAAGTCGCGCCGGCCAAAGCCCTTCGGCTCTTCCTTGCGGCCCCGGTACTCGCGGATCACATAGATGAGCCGGGATCGCCGGCCCGGCTCGAAGCAAGCCATGCCCGCCATCGACACTCGCCCGGAGCCCCGGCCCCGCACCCTCACGACCGGGGTCTGCACGATACGGCCCCAGGTCCTGGCATCGCCGCCACATCTCTCCGCCCTCACCGACCACCCTCGTCCTCGCCCACTGGGCCTATGACGGCACCGGCCTCACACCCGACCTCGAACGCCTCGCCGCCCTCATCCACGGCGGACCGACATGCGAACAGGGAGTGACAGCCGGTGCGTGACGACGAACTCCTCACCGCCCCCGAGGCGATGGCCCGCCTCAAGATCGGCCGCTCCGCCCTCTACGACCTCTTACGCACCCGCCGCCTGGCCTCGCCGACCATCGGCCGCGCCCACCGCATCCCCGCCCTCGCTGACTACGTTCAGCGCCACCTGGAAGAGGCGGGCCGATGACCGCTTCCAAGCGCAAGAAGGCCCGCGCCAACAGCAAAGACACCATCTACCAGCGTAAGGACGGCCGCTGGGAACCCGCCAGCTGCGTCCTCGCCGCCGACAGCAACCGCGGACTGCCCGTCGCCACCGCCGACAGCACCGTCGGCGACTACCCCACCTATTGGCTGGGCAGCGTCGCCGTCCACCTGCTTCGCGAGAACACCCACACTCATCACGCCCCCGGACCAGCGAACCACGCCTGCACACCGAACGGGATTGGCTATGCTGCCCGGATGGATATTCCTTCGGTAGACGAAATCCGCGCCATGCACATGAAGCACGCACCCCACGAGGAAGCGTTCAACCTCGTTTTCACGCATTGCGAAATCGTCTGGAAGGTAGCTGAACGAATTATTTCCCTTTCGGACTGGGGGGTCGACCCGGAACTGGTGCGCGCAGGATGCCTGCTGCACGACATCGGGGTGTACCGCTTGTACAACGCCGACGGCCGGATGGACGGGAAAAACTATGTCCGCCACGGCCTCCTGGGCCATGAAATCCTCCAAGCCGAGGGGATTCCGGAGGAACTGTGCCGGTTCTGTTCGTGTCATACCGGGGTCGGACTGACCAAAGAGGACGTCCTCGCCCAGGGCCTCCCAATACCGCCGGCCGACTACATCGCAGTCACAAAGGAAGAGCGGCTGGTGATGTACGCGGACAAATTCCACAGCAAGACCGACCCGCCGAAGTTCGTCTCCCCCGAAACCTATGTGGCCTACGTAGGGCGCTTCGGCCAGGATAAGGTCGAGGCGTTCGAAGCATTGCGCAAACAGTTCGGCGACCCCGAACTGGAGAGCCTGGCCGCCTTCTACGGCCACGCCCTGGCCTGAAGCCAACCAGACACCACGGCAGCCGGCGCGCACCTGACGGAACGCGGTGCAGGCCGCAGTTTGGGCGAGCTGATCCCTGAGCAGGCCCCGGTCACCCACGGCATGGTCCGCGCGCACATCGCCACCTTGCGCGGGACTCCGTATGCCGCTCCGCCGCGGCCGCCGACGGTGCGGCAGGTGACCGGCTGGCTCACCCGGCACCCCGCGCCCCTGCGCGAGGAGGGCCGGGCCGGCCTGAAGGGCGTCCTGGCCCGCTGCCCCGAACTGGATACGGCCGCAGGACACGTCCGCGGTTTCGGTGAAATGCTCACCGGCCGCCTCGGCGCCACGCTCCCTGCCTGGATCGACGCGGTCGATGCCAGCCAGTTACCCGGCCTCACCGGCTTCGCACCCCACCTGCTCCGAGATCTCGACGCCGTGACCGCCGGCCTCACCCTGGACTGGAGCTCCGGCAGCATCGAGGGCGCAGTCAACCACATCAAGAAGATCAAGCGGCAGCTCTACGGTCGGGCCGGACTCGAACTACCCCGCAGATGCTCCTGCTCCAGTGACCCGCTCAGTCCAAAGCCCCCTGCTGCGGGAGCAGCAGTCCGCAGTACCCACGACGAGCGAGATGGGTGCTGTCGGGCAGCGAGTCGGGTTCTGGCAGGCTGACCAGGTGAGCGGGAATGTAGAGGCGTCCGGCGACCGGTTTCGAGATCGACGCGAACGCAAGTACGGATATGACTTCCTCGACGAGGTTCTGGTGCACTGTCCTCGGTGTGATGGGTGCGCCACTGTCACGCCCCACCCCGAGGTCCCAGCAGGTGAGAAAGCTGCCGGCTACGGGAGTCTGGATCTCCATCGTCGGCTGTGGTGCACGGGGTGCGGCTTCTTCAAGGATCGCAAGGTCGACTCTGCTGTCGTGGGCAGCCCTGTCGATCCTTACTTCCAGCGACCGGTGTGGTTGCAGACGAGCTGCTGTGGACACGTCCTGTGGGCCTATAACGTGCGTCATCTCGATCTGCTGGAGGCCTACGCGGGGGCCAAGCTTCGTGAGCGCGGAGAGCTGGTTCCTCGGGCCCCGATGAGTCTGGTCGAGCGGCTTCCCACCTGGTTGAAAGTCGCGAAGAACCGGACCGGGGTTTTGCGGACGATCAGGCGCTTGCGTTCCACGCTGCCTGCTGGTGGGTGATTGAACGCGCGGCGGCCACAGCTCAGGCACGGCCGACGGGCGTCCATGCACTCAGTATGCGAGGTCCAGTCGCAACCGTTCGATGACGAGTCAGCGTACGTGATGCGATCTGGACACCCTCCGTGACCGTTCCCCAAGATCTGTGACAGAACCCCCTCTTCAGGTTCTGGCACAACTTCTGCGAAGACGAACCGATCCTTGGTGTACGAAGCAGGCGACCCTGGTGAAGCAGCAGGTCAACAGCTCGTCCAGGGCGGGCACGAGCCCGGCCGGCGTGATTTCACGGCACTTGCGCCAGACCCCCTCTTCACGAACAGAGCCACCCCTGGCGAGGCCGGCGCCCGCGGGCTCGAGCCCGGCACTGGTGTGCCGGGCTCGAGCGGTTCCAGGGCAGGGCGTGCCGGGCCATGGGGCTGCGTGCGGGCCGTCGACGTCGAGGTGCTGGAAGAGGGTTCGTTCGTCGGTGATGGTGCGGTCGGTCAGCTGGATGAACGGGTACCTGCTGAGGTGGTCCATACGCGAGACGAAGTTCTGCTGGGCCAGCAGGCTCTTGCCGACGGCGTTCGCGTGGGCTGTCACCCCGAACGGCGTCTGCTCGGTGACGGGCGGAGCGGTGTCGCTGGAGGACGACTCCTGGATGATGATCTCTCCGTCGGTGTAGGAGCTGATGTACACGGCGGCGCCGAGCTCGTCGCGCAGCTCGGCGAGCGTCCCGGTCAGCAGGGAGTTGGTGGTCAGCTTCGTCATGAGCTCGCCGGGGTAGTGGATGCCGTCTCGGGCCTCGAGGAATCTCTGCTCGCGCAGCCAGCTGAGCATCTGGACGGCGAAGCTCAGCGCTACCCCGGTGCGGCGGGCGAGGGTGCGGATGTCGATGCCGTCCGGCCGGATGAGGTGGAGCATGTCCCGCGCCCGCCGGGTGATCTGCCACTTCTCCGGTACGGCGGCCGGTGGCGACGCCGGCCGGGCGAGCTGGGTCGGTCTGGCGGGGCGCAGGGCGCCTGCCGACCACCTTGATGAGCCGCTCGGCAGGCTCAGGTGGTGTCTGCGAGGCGGCTCATGGGGATCGGGCAAGGACAGCGACAGGTCGGTGGGAACGGCATGCAGATGCGCTCTGCGGGTGGCCGGGTCGTCCTTGGGGCGTGGGGGCGGGCTCGGGATCGTGGGCAGGACGGGTGTCGAGACCAGGACCAGGTCGGACACGCCCGTTCCCGCGCTCGCCTACGCTTGCATCTCCTGCCGCTCGCCGGCGTCCTGGGGTGTGCTGGGGTATTCGTCGGCCGGGGCCGGCACTCCGGGGAGCGTCGCAGATGCTCGCGGACCTCCTCGAAGAAGATCTCGTCTTCGGGCCTCGCCGTTGCCCCTGCTGGGTTCGCGTCGTCCGGTTCCCGCAGGAGACGTCGCGCGTCGCCGTGCCCGTGCTGGGCCGCCTCGGCGATGAGGAAGTGCGCCTCCTCGACCCACTGCGGTCCCGTGCGCAGCGTGATCACGGCCAGGCGGAACAGCGCGCCGGGGTGCCCTGCGGCGGCGTCCAGCCAGTCCACCGCTGGGGCGAGCTCGCCCCGCAGCAGCGCCTTCGACCCGAGCCGGTAGAACGAGTTCGCCTTCTTCCGGGCCTCGACGCCGTGGGGGAAAGGCGGGCCAGGGGTCCGAAGTCTCCGTCGGGACGGTCCCAGAAGTCCGGCGGCCCCTGCAACTTCCTGCGGAGGGCGAGCGGCCCGCCAGGGGATTCGGGCGCAGGGCTTCCGGCGCCGTTGTCCTTGCTGAAGCGGCGCACCGCCGTCACCCATCCTTCTCTACGCGTCGTGTCTGCTTGCGATGCCCGTCACGGATGTGCTTGCCCAGCTTGATCCGCAGCTCAACGACGGCGGATGAGCGGTCCTTGTGCGGCCGGATCCTGTCTATGCCCAGCACGCTGACGATGTCAGTGTCCTCAAGGCCCTGGCTCTGCAACTGAACGATCTTGCGGCGTCGGGTGCGGGGCATCGCGTCGGTCAAGGGCACGACGAGGCGTTCCAGGAGGTCGGCGTCGTCGGGGGAAACGCGTGGCGGCGGGACCGTGGCCACGAACTCGCTGTCGTAGCGGACCGGGTCGCGCTGCAGGGCACGCAGCGGGTCCTTGGCCAGGTTCCGCGAGGCCGTCCGCAGGTATCCGGGCAGCTTCGTCACCGAGTCCAGCTCGCCGGAGGCGGCCTCGGCCCCCACCCGCTCGTACGCCTCCTGTGCGATGTCCTCGCACGCCGCCTGCGACAGCAGTGGCCGGTACTTTCTCCACAAAACCAGCGGCTCCGCCGCCATGAACATCGCGTAGCAGTCCAGCAGCCGCTGCTCCACATCGGTGAGAGAGGGCTGCACGGACATATCGCCGCTTACCACGGGCCGTTCTCCTTCACCGGTCCATGTGGCCCCAGGCCGAGACCACCTCCGGCGGGAAGAAAGACCGAGATCTCCACCTGCGCGGGAGGCAGGACGGCGATCCGGACGCCGACCGGTCCCGGGCTGGCCGCCGGGAAAGGTCCGGCGGCGACGGCTCCGGGCTCCAGCGCCGTCCCGGCACGGTACGACCGCCGGTCCCACCACACCTGAACCACGGCGGCCGCGGTCTGCACCACTGCCGCTGCCACCGCGGCGAGCTCGGACACGGCCAAGCACGACGTCATCGACTTGATCTCCATCGTCAGTATCAGGGGGCGCACCAAGCGCCTTCGCCCCACCCGACGATCCCGCTCCCCAGTTATCCCTTGGCCGACCGAACATTTCCCCAGACGATCGAAGCCGACCGGTGCTACCCGGCTACCGACCAGAACACGGCGCTGCATGACGCAGGCCGCAGGAGTGTCGGCGTACATGCTGATGTGCTCAGGTGCGTACGGATGAACGTGCTCAGGACGGAGGGCGTGTCGTAGCCGGGTGACGGGGTGCTCCGGTTGACGCTTTGGCTCTGGGGTCGCCGGCCGGATGTCCGGCCTCAGGCAGTACAGGAGGCAGCGGGGATGCTTGTTCTGGGCCGATCGCAGGTCGAGGCTCTGCTCGATGTGGACGCGCTGATCGATGCCCTGGCCCCGGCGATGGCAGACCTCAGTGCGGGCCGCGCCTCGGTACCCGACCGCGTCGCCGCCCTGGTGCCCGAACGCGATGGATTCCTGGCGGCCATGCCGGGCTACCTGCCGTCGGCCGGGGTCCTCATGACGAAGCTGGTGTCGCTCTTCCCGCACAACGACGGGGCACGGCTGCCTACCCACCAGGCACTGATCGTCGCGTTCGATCCGGACACCGGCGAGCCCGCTGCGCTGCTGGACGGCACGGCCATCACCGCAGCGCGGACCGGCGCCTGCTCCGCGCTGTCGGCGCGCCTGCTGGCCCGCGAGGACGCCACGGTACTGGCAGTCCTTGGCACCGGCGTGCAGGCCCGGTCCCACGCCCGCGCGATCTGCCGGGTCCGCCCGATCCGGCAGATCCGCGTGGCCGGCCGGGATCCGGCGAAAGCCGCTGCCCTGGCACAGGAACTCTCAGCCGTCCTGGAGGCCGAAGTCCAAGCTGTGCCCGGCTACGCCGAGGCGCTCGACGGCGCCGACATCGCCGCCGCAACCACGCACGCCGTCGAACCCGTCATCCGCCGCTCGTGGCTGACACCCGGGGTACACATCACATCCGTGGGATACAACCCGGCAGGTCGCGAGATCGACGACGCCACGGTCGTCGAGGCGCTGGTGTGCGTCGAATCGCGCCAGGCCGTACTTGCCCCACTCCCTGCGGGCAGCAACGACCTGCTCATGCCGATCCGGGACGGCCTCATCACAGCCGGACATGTGCACGCCGAACTGGGCGAACTCATCACCGGCAGCAAACCGGGACGTACTGCTCCGGACCAGATCACCCTCTACAAGTCGGTCGGCGTCGCAGTGCAGGACGCCGCGGCCACGGCCCTGGTCATTACGTCCGCCCGCGAGCAGTCAATAGGCGAGGACTTCACCCTGCGGTGATGCCGGGACCGGTCACGATCGCCCCACCGGGCGGCGACCGGGTCGGTAACGGAGCGGCACTGGCTGAGCACATTCACCCGTACGCGGCTGAGCACATAGGCGCGTACGCCGACAAGGAGCGTCTCAGCGGCCGGGGTGCCGTACGGGTCCTCCTCCGGCTCCGGAGCGGCACGAGGCCGGTGATGACGTCAGCCAGGTCCAGCGGGCCGGAGTGGTGCGCGGCGTCGACGCGCAGGGCGAGGCCCGCCGGCTCGAGGCGGAGGGTCATCTTCACGTCGACGGCGGCCAGGCGGGCGTCCAGGGCGAGAGCGGGCGGACGGTGGCGGCCGGGACAGGCGCCGGGGAAGTGGTGTGCATGCGGCCCTCCCCGGGGACGTCTGGACAGCACGAAGGCCCGGCCATGATCCGGTCCGGGCCTGGTGTTGGGGGTGTGGCGGGTGGTCAGTCGTCGGGTGTGGTGTTGACCGTACCGCAGTTCCAGCACGTCCATTCGCCGGGCAGCTCGTAGTGGGTCGTGGTCCAGAACCCCTTCGGCCTCCCTGCGATGACGTTGATCTCCCAACAGGTTCCGCAGTGGAACTCGAAGTCCTCCATCCGGTCAGGATGGCGGCGGCCGGGGCGGCACGGGGCCGGTTACTCGGGACGTGGCCGGATTCCGTGACCGGCGCGGACGATCAGGTTCTCGTCGGCCGGCTTGGACAGGGTGTTGTCGACGGAGCCGGAGGTCGGTCCGCGTCCGGTGCCGATGCCGACGGCCTGGCGGATCTCCCGGTGCGCAGCGGTCCGGCGGGGAGCAGTTCCGGCCTGGTCTGGCTGACTGGTGACGCGAGCATGGGCAAGTCTGGAGAATGGCCGGTCATGGATACGGGGGCCGCGGCCGTACTGGCTGCCACTGTTGCGAGGCTGGCGAGCGCGGTCGGGGTGACGACGAGCGCGCTGATCACCGGTCGTACGGCTGTGGTTCAGGCGGCCTAGGCATCCCGGCTGGAGCGCGAGAAGCTGGCCGCGGAGAAGGCTCGGCGCGCGTTCGAAGCCCGTCGTGAGGGCTACCCCAACTTCCACGTGGTCCTTGTGACGGCGGTCCAGAAGATCATCGCGCTTGCAGAAGGCTCCCGGACTCTTGCAGCGGCCACGCCGCCGACCGCCGACGAGACGCGGAAGGCGTTGCGAGAGGTGCGGATGAGCCTCCACAAGGACGTGCTCATGCTGGGCAACACGAACGTGGCCGACACATATCGGGGGTCAGCTTTTCCTCGAAAGCTTGCCCTGAGCCAGGTGCGAAGGTCGTCTCTGCGGGGACGTCGTCGTAGGGCGGCATGCCCCGCCGCCTGAGTTCAGCATTGAGCGCCGGTGCAACTTCACCCCATCCGTCCTCCTCGTCACCGAACCATTCCTCCGCGCCGACGCTCATCAGACAAACACCCACGTGGGGAAGCCATCGCGGGCATCTGACAGCGATCAGTGAGCCAACAGGACTCGTTTGCGGAGCAGTGCGAAGCCGGCCCGGCCGAACATATGGCGTTTGGGCGTCTTGATCCGGTTGACGTGGCCTTCGACGACGCCGGAGCTCCAGGGCAGGGTGAGTCCGGCGATGACCGCGTCGCGGTCTCGGTCGATGCCGGCCGCGAGAGTGTGGAGGCTGGGCAGGTCGTCCTGGCGGACGGCGTCGAGCCACTGTGGCAGTCGTTCGCCCGGGCGTTCGGTGAGCATGTGGGCGAAGGACCGGACGTGACCGGTCAGGGCATCGAGTTCGGGGCAGTTGGCCAGGACGGCCTTGAGCCGGAGCTGTTCGATCTGGGTCAGCGTCTCGGGTCGGCTGAAGATCCATCTCGTCACCACGCGGGGTGCCGGCGGTTGCGCGGTGACCGGCCGTGGCGAGGTGCGCTTCTGTCGCAGGTAGGCGCTGACCCGGCCGTAGCTGTCTCGACAGCCCATGGGACGGAGAGTCCGTCTTCTCCTCGGGCGGCGCCGGTTCCTCGGCTTTCGCCTCGGGATCGGGGACCAGGAAGCGAAGGCACTGGCAATGGCGGGCGACCGCCCGCTCGGCGGCTTTCCCGAGGTTGTGCCACAAGTGCCAGCGGTCGGCGACCTGCGTGGCCTGGGGTGCCACGGCTGTGGCGCCTTCCGCGAAGAACGGCGCGCGGTCCCGGCAGACGACCTCGAGCCCTGGCCGCTTCGCCAACCATGCGGCCAGGCTGGACGCCTCTCGGTCAGGCAGCGGATCCACCGGCCGACGAGTCTCGACGTCGACGAGCACCGTGCCGTGGACCCGTCTTTGCGTGTGGCGTGCTCATCGACACCCACCACCCGCGGGGCCGGGACCGCGGGTTCGGGCAATGCGTCGGGCAGCCGCAACACCGCGCTGCGGCTGATGGACACCCCGAATGCCTGGGCCATCCGGGCGCCGCCCGGCCGGCGAGGGCGAGACCCACCGCGGCCAGAGTCGCTCGCAACCGCTCCGTCCACCTCCTGTGCCGCCGGGTCAATCCCGGCATCTGTTCAGCGAACGTCCGCCGAGCGCACGAAGGCTCCGCACAGAAGAACCGCCGGACTCGCAGTTGCAGGACCACCAGACGTCCTCCGCTCGGCACGTCCGCTGGAAACCGCAGGTAAGAACTGTGCACCCGGGTCGACTCGCTCCCACAGTCTGGGCGTGCCGCCCCGGCCGACGTACTGCAGACGTCGATGCGTATCGCCTCGTGGCTCATGTCCAACGACAGCGCCGACACGTCCGCGATGGACAGTAACAACAGGCCCTCCAGGCGGGGCGCCATCTCTTCCACGACGCCGCACTGTCGACCACATCAAGATCGGCCCCGGTCATTTTCAGGCAACTTCCCAGAGCCCAATCGGAACGTCAGCCGTCACTCAGCGTGCGTGCATCACGGAAAGCGAGCCCGAACCCGTACTCATGGACAAAGCCAGCCCGCAGGTCGGCGTGGAGCCGGGCTCTCACACCCGGTTCACCTGGAACCTGACGCACCCGCGGAACTTCCGAGATGGCCCAGCATCGGTTCAGCTGCTCGGCCGCGGCATGGAGGGGGGCCTCGCCCGCGCCAGTGACGTCCAGGGCGATTTCCTCTCCTTCATGTCCGCCTGCCGCACGAGCGTCCCGTACGACTCCCTCCTCGCGGACACCTGAACCGCGGATGAGACGTTGTTCGCCGCGGTCGTCCACGTGCTCGTCAGCGGCTGCACCTGGCGGGCCCTGCCGCCCTGCTTCGGCGTATCGAAGTCGACAGCGCATCGCTGGTTCCTGGTCTGGTCGCGGGCTGCTGTGCGGGGCTGGCCCATAAGGAAATCCTGCACCGTCTCGACGGCGCCGACCTGCTCGACCCGTCCCGCGCCGTCCTCGACTGCGCCCACGGCAGGACGAAAAAAAGGGGGCGAACTCACCGGTCCAGGCCCTGGAACCCAGGATCGCGGGCTTCCAAACGAGACACGATCCTCACCGCAGGCGTCACTTCAAAACTTCAAACCCCAATATCTACATACCGACAATACCTACGACGTCCTTAGCAGGTTGATCGCAGCCACCAAGGGCAACGGGATCTAGGACCTGTCTGACAAAGGATCTTGGAGTGGGTGTGCGGAGCCAGAGAATGAGTGCGGCGAGGTGGACTCCGGCCTTGTAGCGGTCGGCGAGTTTGTCGAAGCGGGTGGCGATCGCGCGGAACTGCTTGAGGCGGTTGAAGCAGCGTTCGACCACGTTGCGGGCCTTGTAGAGCTCTCGGTCGAAGGCCGGCGGCCTGCCGCCGGTCTGTCCGCGCCGCAGGCGGTTAGCCTTCTAATCCGACCGCTCCGGGATCACCGCCCGGATACCCCTGCGCCGCAGGGACTGGCGGATCGCCCGGGACGAATACGCCTTGTCCGCGATGACCGCGTCGGGCCTGCGGCGGGGCCGCCCGGCGCCGACCCGGGGCACCTTCAGCTCCTCCAGGACGGCGTCGAAGACGGTGGAATCGTTGACGTTGCCCGGCGTGACGACGACGGCCAGGGGCAGGCCCCGGCCGTCGCAGGCGAGATGGACCTTGGTGGTCAGCCCACCGCGGGACCGGCCAAGCGCCTGGCCAGCCGACGCGCGTGCCGGATCTTCCAGTTCGTCCCCCGCCGCCGCCCCTTTTTGCGGGCACCGGCGGCGTGCTGGTGGGCTCGGTTGATCGTGGAGTCGACCGACACCGTCCATTCCACGGTTCCGACGGAGTCGTCCCGGACCTGGACCTGCTCGAGCAGGTCGGCCCAGGTGCCATCCGCTTCCCAGCGGGCGAACCGCTCATAGACCGTCTGCCACGGCCCATAGCGTTCCGGCAGGTCACGCCACGGAGCACCGGTCCGCAACCGCCACAGCACCCCGTTGATCACCTGCCGGTGATCCCGCCACGGACGCCCACGACCGTCAACCCCCGGCAGCAGAGGCGCTATCCGCGCCCATGCCGCATCCGTCATCTCACCCCGTCCCACCACAAGATCAATTATCAGGCAGTGTCAGGGCCTGCCGCCGCTGAAGGCCGCCCGGCCGCCGAGGGCCCACCGATCGCGACCGGGCATCATGTCACCATGATCCAGAACGACCGGCACGCGCCTGAGGCGCTCCCGCAGCATCCGGACGTCACCGAGGCGATCGTCCGGGAGCGACGCCTCCACGACCCCTCCGTCCGCCTCTCCGGCCCCCTCGCCGAAGCCCTCTTCGACCCCGATTTCATCGAGGTCGGTGCCTCCGGGCGACGGTGGACGCATGCGGAGATGGTCGCCGCCCTGCCCACGCTCCACGGCGGAGCCGAGAACAGCACCCCCATCACCGCAGAGCACTTCAAGGGCACGGTTCTGGCCCCCGGGATCGTCCACCTCACCTACGAGACCCGTATCGAGGACCGACAGGCCCGCCGTTCGTCGATCTGGCGCCGCGACGCCGCAGGGGAGTTCCGGCTCTACTATCACCAGGCCACGCCGGTCCCGGACGGGACGCTCCGGCCGTAGGTCCGTTCTGGGGCCTGTCTGCCCCTTCCCGTCGGGTCGGGCTCGCCCGGCCTGGTCCACGCGAATTGTCAGACAGGCCCTAGGTTGAACCCGAGGGAACACTGAGGATCACGAGCAGGCGCACCGGCGAGGAGGTCTACAAGTGAGCAGGAGGCGACTGGACCACCTGCCCGCTTTGGGAGCAACTGGGGGCGGGGCCCCTCCCTCTCACGACTGCCACAGACCCCAGGAGCGCCAGTGATCAACAATCTCATCGTTCTCTCCACCGACCGGCTCGGCACCTGCCGCGACTTCTACAGTGGCTTCGGGCTCACGCTTGTACGCGAGCGGCACGGCACCGGACCCGAGCACTACCCCGCAACGCTCGCGCGCGGCGCCGTTCTGGAGCCGTACCCGACCGGCCGCCCGGCCACCGGCTGTCTCCGGCTCAGCCTGACCACACCCATCGGCGCCGGTGCCACCCGGTCCTGCAGGTTCTGACCGACCCCGATGATCGCACCATCGTTCTATCCGTACCCCGTGAGGAGAACCCCGTGACCAGCACAGACGAAGCCCGCTCCGCCGCCGCCCACATCCTCGGCCCCGGGGCCGCGATCCAGACCGCCACCCATCCTGGAGGGAGCCTCTCCCTCACCGTCACCCTGGGCGACCACACCGTCGTCATCGACGGGCACCCCGGGACCGGCTGGGGATGGAGCATCGACCCGGACGAGGCGAGCGGGTCCGCTGGGCACGACCGCACCGCCGACAGCCTCGACGACGCCCTGCACGCCGCGCGCACGGCCCTGGCCGCCTGACCGGCTCCCGTCGTACGCAAGGAAACGGCCGACGGGGCCCAGTCCGGAGACCGCCACCCGAAGGCGGCGAGCAAGCCCCGTCGGCAAGCAGGCTCCCCAGAGGAGAGCAAGTCATCACGGTAGCCACCGGCACCCCGTCCCTCCGCCTGGCCGGGACGGCGTCGCCTTCGCCGAGATCGTCGCGCAGTACGGCATGAGCACCCGATACGTCGCCGAGAATCCGCGCTGGGGCCCTCACCCGGATTGGCCCGCGCCTGCTGGTGAGCGGGGCGCAGTCTGGGGTTCGAGCCGTCGGCCGTGGCCGCGTTCGTCTTGAGGATCACCTCGTCGAGGTACCGACCCACTGCGGAGGACCGCTGGTCGTCCCGATGTTCCGCAGACTGCACGCCCGGTCAGCTCGATCTGCCCTACCGGCCGGCGCCTATCGCTGACCACGGTGCGGAATGTAGCCAACGCCTACGCCGTTCTCGCCGGTCACTACGGCCTGATCATGACTGCCGGGTATACGACTACGGCGCACCCGCCCCTGCATGTCCTGGCCCGTGTCGCCCGACTATGCCGAAGCCTCGGCCCCTGCGTTGGAGGCGAACCCGCTCCCCTGTTCGGCGAACACCTTGATCGCAGCGCCCAGGAACTCCACCAGCCCGGGGTGGTAGGAATCGTGGAAGGCCCTCATGGCCTCGTCCTCGGCGTAGAAGAGCGACATGCCGACGTAAGCCTCCCTGGAGGGGGTGTAGAACCGGCAGACGATGTCGAAGTGCCTGCGGACGAGCTCCTGGATCTGCTGGTCCCCTGGTAGGGAGCCGCCGTCCAGGAAAGCCGTGATCTCCCGGTACAGGACGTCCCAGTCCTGGTGGACCCGCTCCCTGTCCACATGTTCCCAGTCGTTGGTGTCGGCAAGACTCTTCGCCTGCTCCTCGGCCAACGACCGGCGACACTCGTCCTCGTAACTGTTCCCCACGGCACCGGTTCCCCTCGTTTCGTCACCTCTCCGGTGGTTCCCCGAGAGGCCGCCGACATGTCGGCATCGACCGGTCGCCGATGATCAACTTCCGGTCCAGGCCGAACGGTGACACACAGCCATCGGGCCGGCAAACCATTTCTTGGCCTTCCGGCGCTCCGTCCAGGTAAGCCGGCGGCGGAAGGCGCGGGTCGTACAGCGGCCGGCCTCCGAGCCACCGGCCGAGTTCGGTGGTCAGGGCGACGTCGTCGTCGACCTCCTCGGCCGCCACCGGTGGATATCCAGCAGAAGACCGTCCAGCGGGCCGCCGAGGAGTTCGGTGTGGATCCGCTCCGGCGGCGGGCCCGGGTCGGGGTCGTCGTGGTCACGGCCGTAGACCCGGCCGCGCAGCAGCTGCTCGTCACCGTTCATACCGACCAGCTTCCAGCCGCCGCCGACAACACCGTCCGGTACCGGCCCCAGCAGTGGAAGGGGCTCCTCCCCATGGCTATCGCGTGGGGAGGAGGTGTCCTCGTACGGGACCGGCTTGCCCGCTTGGAGTGACCCGCGAGAACGAAGGGCGTCCGTTTTGCCTGGCTCCCACCCGTGGTCACGCCTTCGGCCCCATCTCTGCAGGTCGTAACAGGCCCTGGCTGTCTTTGCGGCGTCCCGGGGTGCTTCTCGAACCGTGGGCCGGCAGGACTCCGGTGTCGGAGAGGAGGTTTGCCCGGGTGAGATCGGCGCAGACGTTGAGCCAACAGAGTCTTTATGCGACGAAGTGGAGAGGCATTATGGGCATCATCGCGTGGATCCTCATCGGCCTGATCGCCGGCGCCATCGCCAAGGCCCTGATGCCGGGCAAGGACCCCGGCGGCATCATCATCACCATGCTCATCGGCATCGCCGGCGGCCTGCTCGGAGGCTGGCTCGGCAAGGTCATCTTCGGCGTGGACTCCGTCGACGGCTTCTTCGAGATATCCACCTGGATCGCCGCCATCGTCGGCTCCGTCATCCTCCTCGCCCTCTACCGCCTCATCACCGGCAACCGACACACCCACCGCCACGCCTGATCGGCCCAAGGCACACGCCCTACAGCCCCGAACGGCTCCCTCTCCCGTCGCCCACGGGACGGGAGCCGTCGGCATGTACGAACCCGTCCACTCCACTGCAGCCGGTCCGCTCTGCAGGGACATCTCTCCAGCTCATGTTCTTGCGCAGGACGTGAACGATGCCCCGCAGAGCCGCCCGGTCGTCCGCGGGCAGCCGCTCTGGATACCGATGACGCCGCACAGGCCGGGACGGCAGTAGCGGAGCAACGTGTTTCCACAGGTCATCAGACACAAGATCATCTGGGATCTGCACCACTCTGCCGCCACCGAGCTCGACCGCCAAGTACCTGTACCGAACTCATTCTGAAACGACCAGTAAGTGCGAGGACGGCGGACTCTGGGTCTACGAGGCCTCTGTCAAGCGCCCCGCCGCAGTAGCCCCGAGCGGCTACGCGACTTGCTACGTCGGTTCGCGGCTCGCCTGTACGACGACCCGGATCACGTGACGGACCCCTGAACCCGCTCCAGGGCCCTCCGGTA
>NZ_JAINVG010000094.1 GCF_020400725.1 Streptomyces sp. NK15101
CGGTCACCCGCTCGCCGGCCGGGACAGCGTCGAGCTGGCCGAGCTGTCGGCGGAGCCGCTCGTCCTCCTCGACCTCCCCCACAGCCGCGACTACTTCCGCTCGCTGGTCGCCGCCACCGGCACCGCGCCGGACGTGCGCTACCGCACGCAGAGCTACGAGACGGTGCGCTCCCTGGTGGCGCGCGGACTCGGCTACTCCGTCCTCAACCAGCGCCCGGCGACCAGCCAGACCTACGGCGGCGGCGAGATCGCGGAGCTCCGCCTCCGGGACGGCGGACCGCCGCTCGAAGTCAAGATCGCCTCGGTGGCGAGCGTGACTCCGACCGCCCGCGCCCGGGCGGTCATGGACGTGCTGCGGGAGGTCGCCCGGCGGCCCGCCGAGGGCTGAGCGGCCCGGGCGGGGCCGCCGCCCCGGGCCCGCGCGGGCCCGGGCGGAGACCTCCCGGACTACAGGTCGGTCCGCCCCGTCACCGTCCGGGCGTGGGCCAGGAGCAGCTCACGGGCCCTGTCGGGGCGCAGGGCCGCGTTGCGGCTGACGATGTGCAGTCCGTAGCCGTCCTCCAGGGCCACCAGGCCGTGCGCCAGGTCGGGCGCGGACGCGGCGAGCGTGAACCCGCCGGCCGCGGCGCCCACCGCGAGGGCGGTGGTGTAGAGCGCGACCTCCCGCGCGAAGAGCGAGGCCATCAGTTCGGCGTGGCCCGGGCTGCGGCCGGCGCGCCGGTGCAGCTCGTACAGCAGCCCGTGGACCGGGTCGTCCGGCAGGCTCGGCAGACCGCTGTCCAGGAGGGCCCGCAGCCGCGCGGCGGGATCGTCGGCGGGCGCCTCGTCGTAGGCCTGCTGCCGGGACGCGAGATAGCCCTCCACGGCGCCCCGGTGCACCTCCAGGACGAGGTCGTCGAGCTCGGGGTAGTAGTACAGGACCGAGCCCTGGGAGACGCCCGCGGCCTCCGCGATGTCCTTGATGCGCAGGGCTTCGAGCCCGCGCTCCGCGATGGCCCGCCCCGCGGCGGAGACGAGGGCCTCCCTGCGTGCCGTCTGGTCGCGTGGTCTGCCGACTTTCCTCATGGGCTCATTCTCTGATGCCCGTATCAGATTGTGCAAGAAGTTCCCGCCCAGGGCATTGACGGCTGGTTCACCTATTGTTTGAATCCCAACTCAAAGAACTCGGTGCGGACGTCGCCGCCGAGCCCCTTCTCCCTCGCCGCCCCGCTGTTTCCGAGCGGCGCTCCCCGAAACGGCCCGGCCCGCATCCCACCCCAGGGGCACGGCTCACCCCACGTCCCACGACGCAAGCGAAGGCCACAGCATGCAGACGTACGCCCACTGGCGGCAGCGCGCCGCCGACCTCACGCCCCGCACGCGCCTGTTCATCGACGGAGCGTGGACCGACCCCGCCGAGGACCGGTGGATCCCGACCGTGAACCCCGCCACCGGCAAGACCACCGCCCACGTGGCGGCCGGCTCCGCGGCGGACGTCGACCGGGCCGTGGCCGCGGCCCGCACCTCCTTCGAGGACGGCCGCTGGTCGCGCACCGCCCCCGCGGAGCGCAGGCGGGTCCTGCTCGCCCTCGCCCGCCTCGTCGAGGAGCACGGCGAGGAGCTCGCCCTCTGCGACACCCTCGACATGGGCAAGCCCATCGCGGAGTCCCACGGCACCGACGTCCCCGGCGCCGCCGGCGTCCTCACCTGGTACGCCGAGGCCGTCGACAAGCTCTACGACGAGGTCGCCCCCGCCCCGCCCGGCAACCTCGCCCTCGTGCGCCGCGCCCCGCTGGGGGTCGTCGGCGCGGTGGTCCCCTGGAACTTCCCCCTCGACCTCGCGACCTGGAAGCTGGCCCCCGCGCTGGCCGCGGGCAACAGCGTCGTGCTGAAGCCGGCCGAGCAGTCCCCGCTCTCGGCGCTGCTCCTCGCGGAACTCGCCGCGGAGGCCGGACTGCCCGACGGCGTCCTGAACGTCGTGCCCGGCCCGGGGGAGACGACCGGGCGGGCGCTCGGCCTCCACCCGGACGTGGACACCCTCGTCTTCACCGGGTCCACCGCCGTGGCCAAGCGCTTCCTCGCCTACTCCGCCGAGTCCAACATGAAGCAGGTCTGGCCCGAGGCCGGCGGCAAGAGCCCCAACGTGGTCTTCGCCGACGCCGACCTGGACGCGGCGGCGGAGCGCGCCGCCTGGGGCTTCGCCTACAACGCCGGACAGGTGTGCTCCGCCAACACCCGCCTGCTCGTCGAGGCCCCCGTCGCCGAGGAGTTCACCGCCCGCGTCGCCGAACACGCCCGCGGCTGGCAGCCGGGCGACCCGCTCGACCCCGCCACCCGGCTCGGACCGCTCGTCGACGAGGCCCAGGCGGAACGCGTCCTCGACGCCGTACGGGCGTCGGGCGGCACCCTCGTGTGCGGCGGCACCCGGCCCGACCGCGACGGCGCCTACCTCGACCCCACCGTCGTCACCGGCCTCGGCCCCGACGCCCCGCTCGTACGGGAGGAACTGTTCGGCCCGGTCCTGACGGTGCTCCCCTTCCGGGACGAGGCCGAGGCGATCCGCCTCGCCGGCGACTCCGCCTACGGCCTTGCCGCCTCCGTGTGGACCCGGGACCTCGGCCGTGCCCACCGCGTGGCGGACGCCCTGCGCGTCGGCACCGTCTCCGTCAACACGGTCGACGCCCTCAGCCCGTACACCCCCTTCGGCGGTTTCGGGCAGTCCGGCCACGGCCGTGACCTCTCCCTGCACTCCTTCGACAAGTACACCGGCCTGAAGACGACCTGGATCGCGTACGGCTGACCCGCCGGCGACCGGAAGGACGCCGGCGCCGCACCCGACCCGACACCCTCACCCCAGCAAGGGACCCACCATGACCAGCGACCGCACCGCAGACCTGATCCGCCTCGACCGGGCGCACATCATCCACCCCTACCTGCCGGGCACCGCCACCGAGCGCGTGATCATGGCCTCCGGCTCCGGCTGCCGCCTCACCGACACCGAGGGCCGCGACTACCTCGACGCCACCGGCGGCCTCTGGCTCGCCCAGATCGGCCACGGCCGCACGGAGGTCGCCGACGTCGCCCACGAGCAGATGAAGAAGCTGGAGTACTTCACCAGCTTCTGGGAGTTCTCCAACGAGCCGGCCATCGAGCTCGCCGCCCGCCTCGCCGACATCGCCCCCGAGCCGCTCAACCACGTCTACTTCACCTCCGGCGGCTCCGAGGGCAACGAGGCCGCCATCAAGATGGCCCGCTACTACCACCACCGGCGCGGCGAGGGCGCCAGGACCTGGATCCTGGCGCGCAGCAAGGCCTACCACGGCATCGGCTACGGCGGCGGCTCGGCCACCGGCTTCCCCGTCTACCACGAGGGCTTCGCCCCGATGATGCCGCACGTCTCCCACCTCACGCCCCCGTGGCCGTACCGCAGCGAGCTGTACGGCGACGAGCCGCTCGCCCCCGAGCAGGTCACCGACTTCCTCGTCCGCGAACTCGAGGAGCGCATCGCCGAGATCGGGCCGAAGAACATCGCCGCGATGATCGGCGAGCCCATCATGGGCGTCGGCGGCATGCTCGTCCCGCCGGCCGACTACTGGCCCCGGGTGCGGGAGGTCCTCGACCGGCACGGCATCCTGCTGATCTTCGACGAGGTCGTCACCGCGTACGGCCGCGTCGGGGAGTGGTTCGCCGCCCAGTACTTCGACGTCACCCCCGACATCATCGTCACCGCCAAGGGCATCACCTCCGGCTACGTCCCCCTCGGCGCCCTCCTGGTGAGCGACAGCCTCGCCGAGGTGCTCCTGCGCGACCACGGCTTCCCCATGGGCTACACCTACAACGGCCACCCCGTCGCCACCGCCGTCGCCACCGCCAACCTCGACATCATCGAGAGGGAAGGGCTGCTCGCCCGCGCCACCGGCCTGGGCTCCTTCCTCCACGACGAGCTGAAGGCGCAGCTGGGCGACCTGCCGATCGTCGGCGAGATCCGCTCCGTCGGCATGATGCTGGCCGTCGAGCTGGTCCAGGACCGCGCCACCCGCGCACCCCTGCCCCTCGACCCGGACCGCATGCCCCACGACGTCATCCGCCGCGAAGCCGGCGTGATCGTCCGCGACTCCGCCCACAGCCTGGTCCTCTCCCCGCCGCTCGTCATGACCGAGACCGAGGCGAAGGAAGTGGCCACCGCGCTGCGCGGAGTCCTGGAACGCACCGAACCCACCGGTGTGATCCGCTCCGCCTGACCGCTCCCGGGAGGCCCGGTGCCCCGCCGG
The DNA here is from genome assembly GCF_020400725.1 of Streptomyces sp. NK15101. Lineage (GTDB taxonomy): Bacteria > Actinomycetota > Actinomycetes > Streptomycetales > Streptomycetaceae > Streptomyces. Next base: position 4,251 of record NZ_JAINVG010000094.1, read on the forward strand.
GCCTCCCCGACACGGACGCCACGCCGTCACCGCGCTCGCGCGCATGCTCGCAGTACCCCTCTCCCCGCTAGGAACTGCCCGTGTCCTCCGCGCCCTCCTCCACCGCCCCGCACGCCCCCCACACCGCGACCGGCCTGCGACGCAGCCTGAAGCGCCTCGACATCACCGCCCTGGCCATCGCCGCCGTCATCTCCTTCGACACCGTCGGGCAGATCGCCACCGGCGGCGGCGAGGCCGCCACCTGGACGGCGGCCCTCGCGCTCTTCTTCCTCGTCCCCTACGCCCTGCTGTTCGCCGAGACCGGCGCCGCGTTCCCGCAGGAGGGCGGCCCGTACGTCTGGGTCAAGCTCACCCTGGGACGGGCCGCGGCCGCGCTCACCGTCCTGTTCTACTGGGTGACCAACCCGATCTGGCTGGGCGGCTCCCTGGTCTTCCTCGCCGCCGAGACCTGGGACGGCTTCGTCTTCCACCTGGGCTCGGGGACCGTCGCCGACTACGTGTTCAAACTGCTGTTCGTCTGGACCGCCATCCTCACCGCCGTCGTCTCCCTGCGCCGCGGCAAGTGGATCACCACCCTCGGCGCCGCCGTGAAGGTCCTCACCCTCGCCGGGTTCACCCTGACCGCGCTGCTCTACGGGCTCGAACACGGCTTCCACGGCCTCACCGACGCCCGCTTCACCCCGACCACGGCCGGATTCCTCGCCCTCGTGCCGATCCTGCTGTTCGCCTACGTCGGCTTCGAGGCGCCCAACGCCGCCGGCGAGGAGATGCACGACCCGCAGCGCGACGTGCCCGCCGCACTCGGCCGCTCCGCGACCGTCGCCGCCTGCTGCTACCTGCTGCCGGTCCTCGCGCTGCTCGCCGTCGTCCCCGCCCGCCAGGTCACCGGCATCGGCGGCTTCATGGAAGGCGCCCGCCTCGTCTTCGGCATCTACGGCGACGCGGCCGGCCCGCTCCTGACGCTCACCGCCGCCATGTTCGTCTTCGCCCTCCTCACCCAGGGCAGCGCGTGGATGATCGTCAGCGACCGCATGCAGGCGATGGCCGCCGCCGACGGCGGCTCCTTCAGCCGCGCGCTCGGTGCCTTCCATCCCCGGCTGGGCACGCCCGTGCGGACCAACCTGCTCTCCGGAGCGGTGGCCACCGTGTTCATGATCGTGGCCATGCAGGTCGCGGAGGGCGACGCGGGCGCCGTGTTCGCCGTGGTCCTCACCGTGGCCGTCACCACCCTGCTGCTGTCCTACCTCGTCATCGTCCCGGCGCTCGTCCTGCTCCGCCTGCGCCGGCCCGAGGCCGTCCGGCCCTACCGCGTCCCCTTCGGCGACCGCGGCTTCATGGGCTGCGCGGCGCTGGTCTACGCCTGGATCCTCGTCGGCTCCTGGTGCGCCCTCTTCCCCGGGACCCTGGAAGCGCTCCTCAGCATCGAGTACTCCTTCGAGGACATCTGGGGCATGTCCCGGGGGGCGTTCGAGGCCTTCACCCTCGGCACGGTCGCCGTCCTGCTCCTGGTCGGAGCCCTCGGCCTGGCGATCGCCCGCCGGGAGCGCCCGGAAGCAGAGATTCATTGCAACGATCCGTTGCATTAAGGCGCAGTGTCATTGCATCAATTTCGCGGCTTTCACCTGGAGTTATCGAATCGGGTTCATTGACGGAAGTCTGAACGCAACGTAGCTTTCGGACTGCTTCGAACAGCCGATGCCGCGAGATCGAGGAATGGCCATGAGCGAGTCCGTCCACACCGTCACCACCCTGCCGACCGAGCGCCCGTCCGGATGCCCCTTCGACCCGCCGGCCGAGCTGACCGACGCCCGCAAGCAGGGACCGATCAGCCGCTACACCCACCCCGGCGGGAAACCCGGCTGGATCGTCACCGGACACGAACTGGTCAAGTCGGTCCTGGCCGACCCGCGGTTCAGCTCGCGCAAGGACCTGATGAACGTGGTCGACTTCGAACTGCCGCCCGCGCCGCCCGGTGAGTTCCTCCTCATGGACGAACCGCAGCACGGGCGCTACCGGAAGCCGCTCGTGGGCAAGTTCACCGCGCGGCGGATGCGCCTGCTCACCGAGCGCGTCGAGCAGATCACCGCCGACTGTCTGGACGCCATGGAGGCGTCCGGACCGTCGGCGGACCTGGTGACCGCGTTCGCCAAGCCCATCCCCACCATCATCATCTGCGAGATCCTCGGCGTGCCGTACGAGGACCGGGACTCCTTCCAGGAGCAGATCGACAAGTTCATGAACGGCGAGACGAGCGACGAGGACCTGATCGCGGCCTACACCGCCACCCAGGAGTACCTCGCCCGGCTCGTGTCCGCCAAGCGCGCCCACCCCACCGACGACATCCTCAGCGAACTCACCGACAGCGACCTCACCGACGAGGAACTGAAGGGGATCAGCCTGATCCTCCTGGCGGCCGGTTTCGACACCACGGCGAACATGCTGTCCCTCGGCGCCTTCGCCCTCCTGCAGAACCCGGAGCAACTGGCCGCGCTGCGCGACGATCCCGCCCTCACCGACGGGGCCGTCGAGGAGCTCCTGCGCTACCTGACCGTCGCCAAGTCCTTCATGCGGACGGCACTCGAGGACGTCGAGCTCGGCGGCCAGACCATCGAGGCGGGCACGACGATCGTCCTCTCGTACAACACCGCCAACCGCGACCCCGAGCGCTACGGCAACCCGCACGAGCTCGACATCCGGAGGGACGCCGGCGGACACCTGGCCTTCGGCCACGGCATCCACCTGTGCCTGGGGGCGCAGCTCGCCCGCGTCGAGATGCGGGTCGCCTTCGCCGCGCTCTTCAAGCGCTTCCCGACGCTGCGCCTGGCCGTCCCCGCCGAGGAGGTCGCCCTGCGCCCGGAGACCGCGGACATCTACGGGGTGAAGAGCCTGCCGGTCACCTGGGACGCGTGACCGCGCGCGGGCACGGGCACCACGACGTGCCCGCGCCCGGCGCGGTTCCGCCGTCAGAGGATCCTGTGCTCCGTCCGGAACGGCCCGAGGTCCTCCGCCGTCGCCGCCTGCGCGGCGCTCTCGAAGTCCGCGGGGCCCTGCCGCCGCGGCCGCTCGGGGGAGGGGCGGCAGGGCGGGGGCGAGGGCGAGCGCCGCTGCCCGCCGTGGCGCGAACTGCGCCGGTCCCTGAGCCCGGGCGCCCGCCTCTACCGGCCCGACGAGACCGCCTCCCCCACCGCGGCGCCACCTACGTCATCGACGTCGGCACCCACTGGCGGCCCGGCACCCGCCCGCCGCCGTGGCCGGGCTCCTGGCACAGACCCGTACCGCCCGCCGGACCCTCCCGCCACCGCCTGCGCGCGGACGCCGCGTACGTGAACTTCCCGGACCCCGGCCTCGGGAACTGGCAGCACGCCTACTACGGCGCCGACTACGCCCGCCTGACCGAGGTCAAGCGGCGCTACGACCCCCTCGGCCTGTTCCGCCACGCGCGGTCCGTGACCGGGTCCTGAGGCGGCGTCCTTCGCGTACCGCGCCGGATGTGGGACGGTGAGGACATGCCGGTTCCCGTGATTCTCGACTGCGATCCCGGTCACGACGACGCCTTCAACATCCTGCTGGCCGCCGCCCACCCCGCCGTCGAGCTGCTCGCGATCACCACCGTCGCGGGCAACCAGACGCTGGAGAAGACCACGCTCAACGCCCGCCGGGTCTGTTCCGTGGCCGGGATCCGGGACGTGCCGATCGCGGCGGGCCGCGACCGCCCGCTGCACGGACCGCCCCGGATCGCCGAGAACATCCACGGCGACTCCGGCCTGGACGGGCCCGGCTTCGGCGAGGGCGAACCGGAGGTGCCGCAGGACCCGCGCGACGCCCTCACCCTCATCCGGGACATCCTGCTCGCGCATCCGGCGCCGGTGACGCTCGTACCGACCGGGCCGCTCACCAACGTCGCGGTCTTCCTGCTCGCCCACCCCGAACTCGCCGCGCGCATCGAGCGGATCGTGCTCATGGGCGGCTCGACGGGACGCGGCAACACCACGCCCGCGGCCGAGTTCAACATCCTGTGCGACCCGGAAGCCGCGGACATCGTCTTCCGCAGCGGCCTGCCGGTGACGATGTTCGGCCTCAACGCGACCCACCAGGTGCGGGCCACCGCCGAGGTCGTCGCCCGGATCGCCGCGCTGGGCACCCCGCTGAGCGGGCTCTGCGTCGACCTGCTCACCTACTTCGCGTCCACCTACCGCGAGGTGTACGGCTTCGACGCGCCCCCGCTGCACGATCCGCTCACCGTCGCCCACCTGATCAACCCCTCGCTGGTCAGCCTGGTCCGGGCGGCGGTGACGGTGGAGCTGAACGGCACGCACACCCGGGGCGCGACGGTGGTGGACCTGCACGGGGTGACGGACCGGCCCGCCGACACCGAGGTCGGCATGGAGGTCGACACGGACGCGTTCTGGGACCTGATCGTGGAGGCCGTGCGCGTCCTCGGCCGGCCCTCGTGACGAGGTGGCGGCGTCCCCATCGGGGTGCCGCCACCTCGGACGAACCCGATCGCCTGCCGAACCACGCGCTGTGGACGGTCGGAGCCGAGGTGCCGCCCTGCCGGTCCGTGGCCTCGGCGGACTCGAAGCCCACCCTCCGGTCCTCGGTGTCCACGACGACGCGGTCGCCCGTGACGAGCGGGATCCGCCCCCCATGCGCCGGGAGCGTGCCCCTCCGCTCGGCCGTATCCGTACCCGGATGGAACGCCTCTCCGTCCGGGTACGGCGGGACGGCTCCCGGCCTGCGCTACGGCTGGCCGTCGACCCAGCTCAACTTGTGCCCGTACAGCACCCGCTGGCAGTAGTCCGTGCCCACCGGGTCGGCGGCGTCCCGGTTCGCGGTGCAGTCGGACGCCGAGCCGGGCCGGTGCTCGGAGAGGGACCACAGCCGGCCCGTGCCGCGCTCGACGTAGAGGTCCTCGGCGCCCCGGGCGGTCTTGACGGGCTGGCCGTTCGCGACCAGCTGCTTGTCGATGGTCCAGTGGTAGCGCCAGAGGTTGCCCGGCTCGTCCGTGCCCTTCGACTCGTTCACGTACAGCGTGCCGCCGTTGACCGCGGCGCCCTGCGCGCCGCCGTTGGTCAACGGCAGGTAGTTGGCCCAGCCCTCGGAGGTCACGTCGGCGGTGCGGCCTTCCAGGGCCGCGATCGGGAACGAGGAGATGCGGCCGGTGGACGGGTAGCCGGTCTGCGGACGGCAGTACTCACCCATGATCAGCCGGTCCGGGGTGGCGCTGCGGTCGAGCGAGATGTACGAGGCCTTCGGGGCGCCGGTCGAGACGCAGGCGTAGGAACCCACCGGGTTGCTCTGCGTCGCCTTGAACTTCCACGCGGCGACCTGCGGCATCACGTAGCGGTAACCGAAGCTGTACCAGACGTTGTCGTGCCGGCCGACCTTCGTCTTGTCCTCGACGTTGGCGGTGGTCTTCACCCCGTCGGTGTCGGCGCCCATCGCATCGTGCGTGCTCGGGTCGCCGTCCGGGTCCAGGTCCATGATGTAGCGCATGTCGAAGACGCGCAGGCCGTTGCGGGTGTCGGCGACGTACAGGTAGTTGCCGTACCAGACGATCCCGCCGGCGTGGACGCCCTTCTGGATCGGGTACTCGGAGGCGTGCAGCCCGTCGAAGGAGACGTGGTCGGCCGAGTTGACGTAGGTCCAGCCCAGCAGGACGTGCCGGTACTTGATCTCGGGACTGCCGGTGGCCGGGTTGGTCCGCTTCTGCACGAAGGTGATCCGGACGCCCTTCTGGTTGCAGGCGTCGTTGGCCTCCAGTTCGGCCGTGGTGCAGTCGCCGGTGGCCGGGTTCGGGTCGGTCTCGCGGCCCGGGTCCCAGCCGTCGTACGAGGCGAACAGCTGGATGTCCCCGGCCGTGCCCCACAGCTCGTCGTCCTGGGCGTCGGAGACGCCGGTGAACCCCTGCGGGATCCACTCCTGCGAGGTGGAGTCGTCGCTCTGCAGGCAGTACTTGATGTCGGGGTCCGCGGCAGTGCCGAAGGGGTCGCGGGAGCACCACGGGGTCACGGTGCGGTTGGCCCCGGCCAGGAGGTTCTGCACGCCCGACTTGGGGAGCACCGAGTCCAGACGGGCGACCCGCGCGGTGGTCTCGGAGTTCAGCGCGCCGGGCGACATCGTGAAGTCACCGGGCGAGGCCGTGCCGCCGGGCGAGGTCCAGGCGGTGGCCGCGAACGTCGAGGGAGCGGCTTCGGCGGCGAGGGGTTCCTGGACCGTGGAGTCCGGGACGTCCTCGGCCTGGGCCGGAGCCACGAGGCCGGTGAACGCGAGCGAGGCCGCGGCGGCCGCCGTGAGCCAGGCGCGGCGTATACGCCTTGAGGGCATGGAAGGTTGCCTCCGTCTGTTGTTGCGTCAGACAAGTCGAACGGAGGGTTCCAGAACGCCCGCGCGAAAGGCAAACGTGATTGATTTGTCCGTAGTGCCCCTGAAAATCCCATAGTTGGGGGCGAAATGGGTGAATCATGCCGATCGCGGGGACGGGGATCCGGATGCCCGGACGGTCGGGAGACGGCAGTCCGGTGTCCGGTCGGTGCAGGACCTGCCGCCGATCCCCACGAGATCCACACGGCGGACCGGGGTCCTGGCCCCTGGGTGGCGGCGAAGGGCCAGGACCGGCCGGACCACGCCGAGGGCGAGGAGTCCGTTCTGGACGGCTCCCTGCGCGGCAAGGCGGTCCTGGCCTTCCGGCATGGCTGAAAGCGATCGTCGTCCGTGTCGGCCGGGAGGAGGATGGCGTCATGCGCATTCTGATCGTCACCGCCGGATCCCGTGGGGACGTCGCACCCTTCACCGGTCTGGGACGGCGTCTGCTCGCCGCCGGTCATCAGGTCGCCGTGGCCGCCCACCCCTCCTTCGCCGCGCTCCTCGGCGGATGCGGCCTCGAGCACCGGAGCGTGCCGGGGGACCCGCAGGCACTGATCCGGGACTGGGCACGGGCGGCCTCCCGAGAGGAGGCCCGGGCCCTGACCCGGGCGTACGCGGACGGGCTCGCCGACGGGGTGGCGGAGGCGGTGGCGGGCGGCGCCGACCTGCTGCTCACCCCCTTCGGCCCGGCCCCCCTGGCCCGCACGGCCGGCGAGGCGCTCGGGGTTCCGGTCGTCGGCACCTACCTCGTACCGGCTTTCGCAACCCGGGAGTTCCCGCTGCCCGACGCGCGGAACACCGACGACCTGGGCCCCGAGGGCAACCTCGCCGCGGGCCGGGACGTGCTGAAGCGCGCCGACGGGGTCTTCGCGGGAGCCGTGACCCGGCTGCGCGACCGCCTCGGGCTGCCCGCCGGCACGCCCTCGGCACCGGAGGACATCCGGCCGGTCTTCCACGGCTACAGCCCGCTGGTGGTGCCGCGTCCCGGGGACTGGCCCTCCGGCGTCGACGTCACCGGCTACTGGTGGTCCGCGCGGCCGGACCACTGGCGGCCCCCGGCCGAACTGGTCGACTTCCTCCAGGCGGGACCGCCCCCGGTGTTCATCGGGTTCGGCAGCATGGCGGCGGGGCAGGGGGAGCGGCTCGGCGAGCTGGTGGCCGCGGCGGTGCGGCGGGCCGGCGTGCGCGCGGTGGTGCAGGCGGGATGGGCGGGGCTGAGCGGACACGGCGACGACGTCCTCGCCGTCGGCGACGTCCCGCACGACTGGCTGTTCCCGCGCACCGCCGCCGTGGTCCACCACGCGGGCGCGGGCACCACGGCGGCCGGGCTGCGGGCCGGCGTGCCCGCCGTACCCGTCCCCGTCATGTACGACCAGCCGTTCTGGTCGGCCCGGCTGCACGCGCTCGGGGTCGCCCCGCGGCCCGTGCCGTTCGACGCCCTGACCGCCGGGGCCCTCGGCGACGCGATCACGGCCTGTCTGTCCGAGCCGTCCCACCGCCGCCGCGCGGCCGAACTCGCCCGGGGGATCGCGGCGGAGGACGGTGCGGCTCCGGTGCTCGCCCACGTCGAAGCGGCGGTCACCGAATGATCCGAGACCGCTCAGTCCACGGCGTGGCCGGTGTTCCGGAGCATCTGCCGGAGCACCTTCAGGGCGGTGACGTAGTCGGCGTCGTCGATGCCCTCGTGGATGCGTGCGCGGATCGCCGGGGCGTGCCGCTTGAACTCGACACGAGCCGCCTCTCCGGCCTCGGTGATCCACAGCCGCCCTTCGTCGTCGAGGCGGAGCCGACCGCGCTCGACGAGGGCCCGCGACTCGGTCGCCAGGTCGTCCTCGGGCCGCAGGTAGGAGCACATCGCCTCGCACAGCTCGGGGACGGTCATGCCGCGTCCGTCGGCCGAGACGTCGTTCGCGGACAGGTTGCGCAGCAGCCAGAACTGGGGCTGGGTGAAGCCGAGTTCGGCCTGCCGAGCCCTCGTGAAGGCGATGAGGGCCTCGTGGGCGAGCCCCGTCCAGTACGTGGCCGGCTGGGCGGCGAGCCGGGCGTCGGAGAGGCGTGCTGTCGTCATGTGCGGTGCTCCCTCCGGATGTTCGCGAGGAGATCACCGTAGAACCTGAAGTCGACTTGAGGCAAAGCGTCGTGGAGGGAGCGCGGGGGCGCCGTGAGGATCCCGGCGCCCCCGCCTCCAGCGGACCTCGGTCACGCGGCGATCAGGCCCAGTTCGGCCGCCAGCCGGGCGCGGTGCCAGGCCGGTGGGCCGAAGAGCTGCGCCGCGCCGTGTGCCCGCTTGAAGTAGCGATGGGCGTCGTGCTCCCAGGTGATGCCGATGCCGCCGTGCAGCTGGATCATCTCGCCCGCCACCGCCGAGAACGCCTCCGAGCAGGCGGACTTGGCGGCGGCCGCGCGGCGGGTGAGCTCCGGGTCGCCCGTGGCGGCGGCGAAGGAGGCGCCGAGCGCGGCCGAGCGCGCCGACTCGACCAGGACGTACGCGTCCGCGAGACGGTGCTTGACCGCCTGGAAGGAGCCGATGGGCCGGCCGAACTGGACCCGCTCCCCGGCATGGGCGAGCGTGAGTTCGAGGCAGCGCGCGGCGGCGCCGACCTGTTCGGCGGCGAGTGCCGCGCACGCCAGGTCGAGGACGTGCGCGAGCACCCGCGCGCCCTCCCCCTCCGCTCCCACGAGCCGCCCCTCCGCCTCGGTGAGCACCACGCGCGCCTGCGTCCTGCTGGAGTCCATCGGCACGGCCGCCTCGCGGTCCACGCCGGCTCCGTCCACGGGCACTTCGAAGAGCGAGACCCCCGCTCCCGACCGGGCCGCCACGAGCAGGACCCCGGCCTCCGCGCCGTTCAGCACGTGTTCCTTGGTCCCGGTGATCCGCCAGCTCCCGCCGGGCCCGGGCGCGGCCCCGGCCCGTACGTCCGACGGGTCCCAGGAGCCGCGCTCGGCCCACGCCAGGGCCCCCACCACGGCCCCCGAGGCCAGTTCCGGGAGCAGCCGCGCGCACGCCGCCCCGTCACCGGAGGCGAGCAGCGCCTGCACCACGAGCACCGCGGAGCCGAGGTACGGAACGGGGCTGAGCTCCCGTCCCAGCTCCTCCAGCACCACGTGGACCTCGCGGGCCCCGCACCCGGCGCCGCCGTACTCCTCGGGGACGGCGAGCCCCGCGACGCCGATCTGCTCGGTCAGCGGCCGCCAGGCCGCGTCGCCCGCGTGGCGTCCGAGCACGGCCCGCACGGCGGACCGCAGTTCTTCCTGTTCCTCCGTCGGCCTCATGCCTCTGCTCCTCTCGATGCCGGTCGGGTACGGGGCCGCTCGGCCGCCGCCGGGTCCTCCGCGGAGAGGTCCCGGCCGCGGGTCTCGGCCGTCCGCCGGACGGCGAGCGCGGTCACGAGCCCGCAGACGACGGCGAGGACCGCGAGGGGGGCGCTCCGGGCGTCGCCGGAGAGCAGGCCGCCGGCGAACACGGGGGTGAGTCCGCCTCCGATCAGCGCGGCCAGCTGGTAGCCGAGGGAGGCGCCGGTGTAGCGGACGCGGGTGCCGAACATCTCCGAGAGCAGCGGTCCGAGCGGCGCGTACATCGCGGACTGCACCACCTGGCCGAGGACCATGCCGAGGATCAGCAGGGCGGGGGAGCGCGCGTCCACCAGGGCGTAGACCGGGAAGGCGAGCAGCACGACGCCCGCCGCGCCGGCGAGCACGACGGCCCGGCGGCCGACGCGGTCGGAGAGCGCGGAGAAGAGCGGGATGGACACCAGACCCGTGACCGAGGTGAAGAGCAGTCCGGTCATCACCTCGGAGGTGGCGTATCCGATGGCCGTGGCGTAGGTGAGCATGAAGGTGCTGATCAGCGCCGTCAGCGCGAAGGGTCCGATGCCCACGGCACACGCGAGGACGAGGTTGCGGGGCCTGCGCAGCACCTGCGCCAGCGGGACGCCGGAAGCCGCCCCCGTGCCTCGCTCCCGCGCGGCCTGCCGGAAGAGCGGGCTCTCCGTGACGCTGACGCGTACGTAGAGGCCGATGCCGAGGAGCACCGCGCTGAACAGGAACGGGACGCGCCAGCCCCAGCTCAGGAAGGACGCGCGGGGGAGCAGCGAGGCGAGGGTGACGGCGACCGTGGAGAGCAGGAAGCCGATGGGGGACCCCATCTGCATCACCCCGCTCCACAGGCCGCGGCGCCGGGGATCGGCGTGCTCGACGACCATGAGCGTCGCGCCGGCCCATTCCCCGCCGATGGCGACGCCCTGGACGACGCGGAACAGCACCAGGAGCACGGGAGCCGCGACGCCGATCGTCCCGTACGTCGGGAGGACACCGATCAGGAAGCTCGCCACGCCCATGAGGGCCATGGTGAGGACGAGCATGGACTTGCGGCCGAGCCGGTCGCCGAAGTGGCCGAAGACGGCGCCGCCGAGCGGCCGCGCCACATAGCCGGCGGCGAGGGTCCCGAAGGCGGCGATCGTGCCGACGGCGGGATCGGACTCGGGGAAGAACAGCTCGCCGAAGACGAGCGCGGCCATCGTGCCGTAGAGCAGGAAGTCGTAGTACTCGATGACGGTGCCGAGCAGGCTCGACAGCGCCACCCTGCGCAGCAGCGCGGGGTCGGAGGATCTCTCGGGGGTGTGCGGGGACGGTGCGGGGGACACGCTGACTCCCGGGTGCGGTAGGGAAGTGGGGACGGCGAGCGGAAGGGAACCGGGCCCGCTGCCCGGTCCCGGGCGGCGGACGCCGTTCAGGACGCGAGGACGCGGGCGCGGCAGGCGGCGGGGGTGCCCCAGGCGTCGCGGAGGGGACGGGCCTTGCGGATCCACAGGGCGAGGTCCAGTTCCTCCGTGTAGCCGACGGCCCCGTGGAGCTGCAGGGCGGTGCGGGCGGCGGCGTACGCGGCCTCGCCCGCCGTGACCTTCGCCGCGGCGGTCTCGGCGGCGGCGTGGCCGGCCCCTCCGGCCAGGGCCAGGGCCGCCGAGTGGAGCAGCGGCCGGGCGAACTCCAGCGCGACGAGCGTGTCGGCGAGGCGGTGCTTCACCGCCTGGAAGGAGCCGATGGCCACCCCGAACTGGGTGCGCTGCTTCACGTACTCCACGGTCCGGCCGAGCAGGGCGAGGCCGAGGCCGAGGGACTGGGCGGCGGTGGCCAGGGCGGCGACCTCGGCGGCGTGCGCGGCGGCGGCGGCCACGGCCGGGCCCCGTGCCAGGACGGTTCCGCCGAGCGGGCGGGCAAGCCGGCGCGCGGGGTCGGCCGAGGGCTGGACGGGGCCGGCGGTCTCCGCCAGGCGCAGGGTGTCGCCCTCGACGACGAGCACGGCGTCGGCTGCGTCCGCGTCCAGGGCGTAGGGGCCGCCGGTCTCCGGCACGCACAGGGAGACGACCGCCTTCCCCGAGGCGATCTGCGGCAGCCACACGGCGGCGGCCCCCTCCGTGGCGGAGCCGCCGGAGCCGCCGAGACGGTCGAGCAGCGCCGCAGCGGCGACCGTCTCCACCAGCGGGCCGGGCACGGCGTGGCGGCCCAGCTCGGTGAAGGCGACGGCCAGTTCGAGGGGCAGCGGGCCGAGTCCGTCGTGCCGCTCCGGGACGGCGAGGGCGAGGACACCGGCCTCCGCGAGCCGTGACCAGAGCGCGCGGCCGGGCGTGGTGTCGCCGGCCGCCCAGGCCCGTACGGCCGCGGGGGTGTCGGCCGCCGTGAGCATGCCGTCGAGGGAGCGGGCGAACTCCCGCTGCTCGTCGTCGAGGAGGAACCGCATCACCGGCGTCCCTTCGGGAGGCCGAGCAGCCGCTCGGCGATGATGTCGCGCTGGATCTCGTTGGTGCCGGCGTAGATGGGACCGGCCAGGGAGAAGGTGTGGCCCTCGGCCCAGCCGCCGTGCGCGGGCGCGTCGTCGGCGGCGTCGGCCAGTTCGCCGTACGGTCCGAGCAGGTCGAGGGCGGTCTCGTGGAGCGCGATGTCGAGCTCGGACCAGAAGACCTTGTTGAGGCTGGACTCGGCGCCGATCGAGCCTCCGGCGGCGATGCGCGAGGCGCCCGCGTAGGCGAACAGCCGGTAGGCACGGGCGCCGATGACCGCGTCGGCGACCCGGTCGCGCAGCGCGGTGTCGGAGGGGTCGGCGGTCTCCCGCCACAGCCCCGTGAGGCGTTCGGCGGCGGCCGTGAACCGGCCGGGGCTGCGCAGGGTCAGCCCCCGCTCGTTGCCCGCCGTGCTCATCGCGACCCGCCAGCCCTGTCCGGGAGCGCCGATCACGTCCTCGTCGGGCACGAACACGTCGTCGAGGAAGAGCTCGGCGAAGGCGGGCTTCCCGTCGAGGCGCCCGATGGGCCGTACGGTCACCCCGTCGGCGTCCAGCGGGAACATCAGGTACGTCAGGCCCTGGTGCGGCTTCGCGGCCTCCGGGTCGCTGCGGAAGAGGCCGAAGGCGCGGTCGGCGAAGGCCGCCCGGGACGACCAGGTCTTCTGGCCGCGCAGGAGCCAGCCGCCCTCGGTCCGTTCGGCCGTGGAGCGCAGCGAGGCGAGGTCGGAGCCGGACTCGGGCTCGGACCAGGCCTGGGCCCAGATGACCTCGCCGCTCGCCATGGAGGGCAGGACGCGGGCGCGCTGTTCGTCGGTGCCGTGCTCGAAGAGGGTGGGGGCGAGGAGGCTGATGCCGTTCTGGCCGACCCGGCCGGGGGCGCCGGCCGCGTAGTACTCCTCCTCGAAGATCAGCCACCGGAGGATCGAGGCGCCCCGGCCACCGTACTCCTCGGGCCAGGAGACCACCGACCAGCGGTCGGCGAAGAGGGTCCGCTCCCACTCCCGGTGGGCGGCGAAACCCTCCGCCGTCTCCAGGGAGGGCAGCGGGACGTCGGGCACGTGGGCGGTGAGCCAGGCGCGGGCCTCGGCCCGGAAGGCGTCCTCCGCGGCGGTGAAGTCGAGGTCCATCAGGCTCCCGCCGCCTTCATGGAGCGTACGTCCATGCCGCCCAGCGCGTCGGGGGCGGTCTCGGCGTTGTGCGCGTGCGCGAGGTGGTGCAGGCCGAAGACCGAGTCCATGCCGGTGTGCAGGCCCTGGAGGTCCTCGGCCTGGTTGACGGCGCGCTTGGTCAGGGCCAGGCCCATGCGGGGCATCTCGGCGATCCGGGAGGCCAGCTCCATGGTCCGTTCCGTCAGCTCCCCGGGCGGCACGACCCGGTTGACCATGCCGATCTCGTAGGCGCGCCGGGCGTCCATCCGGTCGCCGGTGTAGAGGAACTCCTTGGCGATGCGCGGTGGCATCACCCAGGGGTGGGCGAAGTACTCGACGCCGGGAATGCCCATGCGGACCACGGGGTCGGCGAAGAACGCGTCCTCGGCGGCGACGATGAGGTCGCACACCCAGGCGAGCATCAGGCCGCCCGCGACGCAGGCTCCCTGCACCGACGCGATCATGGGCTTGGGCAGTTCGCGCCAGCGGCGGCACATGCCGAGGTAGACCTCGGACTCACGGGCGAAGCGGCTCTCCGCCCCCTGCTTGTCCGAGTGGTCCCACCAGAGTCCGGCGCGCCGGTCGAAGGGCAGGTGGGCGTCCCGCTCGGGGGTGCCGATGTCGTGGCCGGCGGAGAAGTGCTTCCCCGCTCCGGCGAGCACGACGACCTTGACCTCGTCGTCGTCGGCCGCGCGGTAGAAGGCGCGGTCGAGGGCGTACGTCATCGCGGAGTTCTGGGCGTTGCGGTAATCGGGCCGGTCCATCGTGACGACGGCCACCGGGCCGAGGCGTTCGTAGCGGACCGGGGCCGTGGATGCGGTGCGGGCAGCGGACATCCGCCCTCCTTCCCTAACAAGTGTTTGGTAGGTTAACGTACGGCCATGAGCAACGTCGAGGAGTTCCGCAGAGAGGTCCGCGGCTGGCTGCGCGCCAACCTCACGGGCGAGTTCGCCGCCCTGCGCGGCCGCGGCGGCCCCGGACGGGAACACGAGGCGCACGCCGAACGCCTCGCCTGGGAGCGGCACATGGCCGCGGCGGGATGGACCTGCGTCGGCTGGCCCGAGGAGTACGGCGGCCGGGGCGCGACCCTCGAACAACAGGTCGCCTTCCACGAGGAGTACGCCCTCGCCGACGCCCCCGCCCGCGTCAGCCACATCGGCGAGCAGCTCCTGGGGCCCACCCTCATCGCCTTCGGCACCCCCGAACAGCGAGAGAGGTTCCTCCCGCCGATCGCCGCCGTCACGGAGCAGTGGTGCCAGGGCTACTCCGAGCCGGACGCCGGCTCGGACCTGGCCAACGTGCGCACCCGGGCCGAACGGGACGGCGAGGAGTGGGTGATCACCGGACAGAAGGTCTGGACCTCACTCGCGCACGAGGCCGACTGGTGCTTCGTCGTCGCCCGCACCGAGCCCGGATCCACCCGCCACCGCGGCCTGTCCTACCTGCTCGTCCCCCTGGACCGGCCCGGCGTCGAGATCAGGCCCATCGTCCAGCTGACCGGCACCTCGGAATTCAACGAGGTCTTCTTCGACGGGGCCCGCACCCACGCCTCCCACGTCGTCGGCGCCCCCGGCGACGGCTGGCGGGTCGCCATGGCCACCCTCGGCTTCGAGCGGGGCGTCTCCACCCTCGGCCAGCAGGTCGGCTTCCGCCGCGAGCTGGAGGCCGTCGTCGAACTGGCCAGGCGCAACGGCGCCGCCGCCGACCCGCTGATCCGCGACCGCATCGCCCGTGCCTGGATCGGTCTGGAGACCATACGGTTCAACGCCCTGCGCATGCTCGACGGGGTCGCCGCCGGAGCTCCCGGCCCCGAGGCCTCCATCGGGAAGATCTTCTGGGCCACCTGGCACCGGGAACTCGGCGAACTCGCCATGGACGTCTGCGGAGCCGCGGGGATGCTGGCCGACGGCGAGCCGTACGACCTCACCGACTGGCAGCGGCTCTACCTCTTCTCCCGCTCCGACACCATCTACGCCGGCTCCAACGAGATCCAGCGGAACATCATCGCCGAGCGCGTCCTCGGCCTGCCCAAGGAGGTCCGCCCATGACCGGCACACCACCGCCCTACGTGCCGGGCCACGGCCTGCTCGCCGGCCGTGGCGCCGTCGTCACCGCCGCCGCCGGCGCCGGCATCGGCGGCGCGACCGCCAGACGGCTCCTGGAGGAAGGCGCACGGGTCGTCGTCTCCGACGCCCACGCCCGCAGACTGAAGGAGACCGAGGCCGAGCTGGCCGCGGAGTTCGGCGCCGACCGCGTCGCCGCCCTGCCCTGCGACGTCACCGACGAGGCCCAGGTCGCCGCGCTGTTCGACCTCGCCGAGGAACGCCACGGACGCCTCGACGTCGTCGTCAACAACGCGGGCCTCGGCGGCACCGCCGACCTGGTCGACATGACCGACGAACAGTGGGACAAGGTCCTCGACGTCACCCTCAACGGCACCTTCCGCTGCACCCGCGCCGCCCTGCGCCGCATGAAGGCCGGGGGTGCCGGGGGCGTCGTCGTCAACAACGCCTCGGTGATCGGCTGGCGGGCCCAGAAGGGACAGGCCCACTACGCCGCCGCCAAGGCCGGCGTGATGGCGCTCACCCGATGCGCCGCCCTGGAGGCCGCCGAGTACGGCGTGCGCGTCAACGCCGTCTCCCCGAGCCTGGCCATGCACCCGCACCTGGTGAAGGTCACCACCCCCGAACTCCTGGAGGAGCTGACCTCCCGCGAGGCCTTCGGACGCCACGCCGAACCGTGGGAGGTGGCCAACGTCATCGTCTTCCTGGCCAGCGGCTACTCCTCGTACCTGACGGGGGAGGTCCTCTCCGTCAGCAGCCAGCACCCGTGAGACCGGCGCCGGAGCGGCGCCGCGAGATCCTGGACACGGCGGCCGAGGTGTTCGCCGCCCAGGGGTACGACGCCACCACCGTCCGCCGCATCGCCGACGCGGCCGGCCTGCTCGCCGGCAGCCTCTACTACCACTTCGACTCCAAGGAGTCGATGCTCGACGAGATCCTCCGCGCCTTCCTGGACGAGCTGTGGGCCCGCTACGACGCCGTGCTCGCCGCGCTGCTCGGCCCCCGGGAGACCCTGGAGGCCCTCGTCACCGAATCGTTCCGGGAGATCGACCGGCACCGCGCCGCCGTCGCCATCTACCAGAAGGAGTCCAGGCACCTGCGGGAACAGCCGCGCTTCGGCTATCTCGCCGGCTCGCAGCGGAGGTTCGAGGAGGCCTGGCTCAGGACCCTGGAGCGCGGCGTCGCCGCCGGGGTCTTCCGAACCGACCTCGACGTCCGCCTGACCTACCGCTTCGTGCGCGACACCGTCTGGGTCGCCGCGTCCTGGTACCGGCCGGGCGGACAGCACAGCCCGGAGGAGATCGCCCGCCAGTACCTGTCGATGGTGCTGGAGGGCGTCGCCCTCCGTGACGGACACCGGACACACGAATGACACACGCCCAAGGAGTGACCATGGCCGAGGCCTACATCGTCGAAGCGGTACGGACCCCGGTCGGCCGGCGGAACGGCGGACTGTCCGCCGTCCACCCGGCCGACCTCGGAGCCCATGTCCTCAAGGCCCTCATGGAGCGCTCGGGCGCCGACCCGGCCGCCGTCGAGGACGTCGTCTTCGGCTGCCTGGACACCGTCGGCCCGCAGGCCGGCGACATAGCCCGCACCTGCTGGCTGGCCGCCGGACTGCCCGAGGAGGTTCCCGGCACGACCGTGGACCGGCAGTGCGGCTCCTCCCAGCAGGCCCTGCACTTCGCCGCCCAGGGCGTCCTGTCCGGCACCCAGGACCTGGTGGTCGCGGGCGGTGTGCAGAACATGTCGATGATCCCCATCGCCTTCGCCAGCCGCCGGGCCGCCGACCCGCTCGGACTGACCGAGGGCCCGTACGCCGGTTCCGCGGGCTGGCGCGCCCGCTACGGCGACCAGCCCGTCAACCAGTTCCACGGCGCCGAACTCATCGCCGCCAAGTGGGACATCTCCCGCCGGGACATGGAGGAGTTCGCCCTCCGCTCGCACCAGCGGGCCGCCCGCGCCATCGACGAGGGCCGCTTCGACCGCGAGATCGTCCCCTACGGGGACGTCACCACCGACGAGGGCCCGCGCCGCGACACCACCCTGGAGAAGATGGCCGGTCTGAAGCCGCTGGTCGACGGCGGCCGGCTGACCGCCGCCGTCTCCTCGCAGGTCTCCGACGGCGCCTCGGCGCTGCTGATCGCCTCGGAACGCGCCGTACGGGAACACGGACTGACGCCGCGCGCCCGCGTCCACCACCTGTCCGTCCGGGGCGAGGACCCGATCCGCATGCTGTCGGCCCCGATCCCGGCGACGGCGTACGCCCTGAAGAAGGCCGGGATGACGCTCGACGACATCGACCTGGTGGAGATCAACGAGGCCTTCGCCCCGGTCGTCCTGGCCTGGCTGAAGGAGACCGGCGCCGACCCGGAGAAGGTCAACGTCAACGGCGGCGCCATCGCCCTCGGCCACCCGCTCGGCGCCACCGGCACCAAGCTGACGACCACCCTCCTGCACGAACTGGAGCGCACCGGTGGCCGCTACGGCCTGCAGACGATGTGTGAGGGCGGCGGTCAGGCGAACGTGACGGTCATCGAGCGTCTGTGACGGACGAGGCCCGGCCCCGGACCGTCCGGCCGGAGGCCGGCGCAGGCTCCCGAAGCCGGGGAGGCCCCCTGGGGCCGAGCGGTGCGAGGGGGCCGGTCGGGAGGGGCCGATGGGTGAGGGCGGCGGTCAGGCGAACGTGACGGTCATCGAGCGTCTGTGACGCTCCCGGGGCCGCCGCCGAAGAGCTGCTGCCACACGGTGTGATCGGTGCGGGGACCGCCGGGGGTCTCCGCACCGTGGACCGCGATCTCGGCGTCGATGTCGAGCGGGCGGGTGGGCGAGGCCATCGCGGCGAGCTCCCCGGCGACGGCCGCGTCGGGGACCAGCCGGCACACCTCGAACTCGATGCCGTCCGGGTCCCGGGCGTACAGCGCCTTGGTGGAGGCGTGGTTGCTCGCCCCGGTCAGGGCGCCGGCCTCGGCGAGGCGGGTCCGCATCCGGGCCAGCTCGGCCAGGGTGTCCACCTCCCACGCCAGGTGGTACAGGCCGACCCGCCCGGTGCGCTGCCCGGAGCCGGGTTCGGGCGACCGGAACAGGCCCAGGTCGTGGTCGTTGGCCGAGCCCGCCGCCTGGAGGAAGGCCGCCCCGGGGAACGCCTGCGGCAGCGGCCGGAATCCGAGGACGTCACGGTAGAAGGCGAGGCTGCGCTCCAGGTCGGAGACGAAGAGGACGGCGTGGTTCAGTCGCTGGATCGGCATGCGGTTCCGTTCGGGGCGGGTGCGGAAGGGAGCGGGTGGAGACGCGTGTCCGCCGGGGCGGGGGCACCCCGGCGGACACGCGTCTTCGGGTTCGGTCAGTCCGTGGCGGGCAGGGAGCGGAGCACGGCCCGCGCCTCCGCCATGACCCGGTCGACGAGTTCGGCGCAGGACGGCAGGTCGTCGATCAGCCCCGCCACCTGCCCGGAGGCCATCACGCCCAGATCGGTACGGCCCTCGACCATGGACGCCTTGAGCAGCATCGGGGTGTTGGCGGCCAGCAGGATCTGGCTCCACGCAAGGTCCTTGCCGTGCTTCATCGCCAGGCCGTCCCGGATCATCTGCGCCCAGCTCATGCCGGACTCGCGCCGGAAGGCCGCGGCGTGCCGGACCGCCCGCAGCAGCGCGGCGGTCCGGCCCGAGCGTTCGAGGGCGTCGACCAGTTCCGTCCGCAGCATCCGGTGCGGCAGCCCGTCCACCTTCGTGGTGACGGTGACGTCCGTGACCGCCGCGGCGAGGTAGCGGGCCTTCACCGCGTCGGGGACCGTGCTGTCGGAGGTGAGCAGGAAGCGCGTGCCCATGGCGATCCCGGCCGCGCCGTACGCCAGCGCCGCGACCAGGCCGCGCCCGTCGTGGAAGCCGCCGGCCGCGACGACCGGGATGTCCACGGCGTCCACGACCTGCGGGAGCAGGACGGTGGTGGCGACGCCGCCGGTGTGGCCGCCGCCCTCCCCGCCCTGCACGATCACCGCGTCGGCGCCCCACGCCGCGACCTTCTCGGCGTGCCGCCTGGCCCCGATGGAGGGGATGACGACGACGCCCGCGTCCTTGAGCCGCGCGATCAGCTCGCGGGACGGCGCGAGCGCGAACGAGGCGACCTTCACCCCCTCGTCGATGATGATCCGCACGCGCTCGCCCGCGTCCCCGGCGTCCGCCCGCAGGTTCACGCCGAAGGGCGCGTCCGTACGGGACTTCACCTCGCGCACCGCGGAACGGAGCCGGTCGACGCTCATCGTGGCCGAGGCCAGGATCCCGAGGGCGCCGGCGTTCGCGGTGGCCGAGACCAGGCGGGGACCGGCCACCCATCCCATGCCGGTCTGCACGACGGGGTGCCGCACCCCGACGAGCTCGGTGAGCGGCGTGGCGATCGTGACGTCGCTCATGAGGGGACCTCCCGGTCGCGCAGCCCCTTCGGGTCGATCTCCTCGCGGATCAGCCGCAGTTCTTCGGCGGTGGGCTCGCGGGTGTACGGCACCTCGTCGGGGACGGTCAGCGCGAAGCCGGTGGACTCCCGGACCTCCTCGACCGTGACGCCGGGGTGCAACGAGCGCAGCCGCATGGTGCGGTCCGGGGTTTCGAAGTCGAAGACGCCCAGGTCGCTGATGACGTCCGGGAGGCGGTGGTAGCGGGTCGCTGAGGGGCCGGCCGCGGCGGCCCGGTCGTAGCCGACGCCGCAGACCATGTCGACCCGCTCGACGAAGACGCGGGTCGAGTGCTTGGGCACCCAGTAACTGGTCGGGTTGTTCAGGGTGTTGACGGGTGCGCCGCGCACGCCGAGGAGCTGGCGCTTCGGCCGCGCCCAGTCGCCGATGCAGCTGATGTTCTGGTTGCCGTACCGGTCGAGCTGGCTCGCGCCCATCATCACGTGCCGGCGTCCGGTGGCGACCATGGCCAGGTGTTGGCGGTACGGCAGCCAGCCCTCCACCACCCGGGGCGCGGCGCCGACGGCCGGCACGTCGGCGATGAGCAGTGCCTCCCCGTCGGTCAGCAGCAGGTCGGGGGCGAAGGTGAGCTTCGCGAGACGGGCGCCGATCATCGGGACGGTGCCCATGGGGCTGGCAAGGACCTCGCCCGCGTCCCGCCACGCCTCGGCGCAGGCGACGACGCAGTACTCGGCCCGGGTCGCCGTCGCGGCCGTCGTGGTGCCGTCGGTGCCGCTCACGCTTCCTCCTTCTGGAACGCCGCGACCGCGGCCTGATAGGCGTCCTCGTCGCCGGACAGGAACCGGGCGGTGAAGGCCCGCCACGCCTCCGGGTCCCGGGCCGCCTTCACGTAGGCGCGCTGGAAGGCCTCGTCCCGGTCGTAGTCGGGGGCGCAGGAGGTGAAGTGCGCGCCGTTCGGGGTCTCCACGACACCGTCGACGAACGCGCGCTTGAGCAGCAGCGACTGCGGTCCCGCGTCCTTGAGCAGCTCCGAGGTCTCCACGATCCGCTCGCAGGAGACGTACGCGGTGTCGGCGGCCTCGCAGAACAGGTCGTCGAAGTACGGGTCGGGGCCCAGGTACTGGCCGTTGCCGTGCGCGTCGGCACGGTTGAGGTGGACCAGCGCGGCGTCCAGCCGCAGCGAGGGGACGGCGACGAGCTCCTCGCGGTCGCCGTACGGGGACGTGACGGTCCGCAGCGAGGGATTGACGGTCATCACGTCCGAGGCGAGCCCGGCCCGGATGGGCATGAAGGGCAGCCGGTGCACGGCGGCGGTCAGGCCCCACATGAGCATGGCCTCGTCCAGCTCCACCATCTCGAGGGCGCCGCGCTGCCGGGCCGCGCCGAAGTGCGGCTCCAGGGGGACGGAGTCGAGCGTGGCGAAGGCCGCGACCAGCTTGCGGACCTTCCCGGCCGCGGCGAGCAGCCCGACGTCCGGGCCGCCGTACGACACCACGGTCAGGTCGGTGACGTCGGACCGCAGCAGCGCCCGTACCAGCGCCATCGGCTTGCGGCGCGATCCCCAGCCGCCGATGCCGATCGTCATCCCGCTCCGGAGCCGGCCCACGACCTCCTCGGCGGTCATCGTCTTGTCCCTGCTCACGACTGCTGCTCCTTGTCCGTGTCGATGGCGTCGTCGTCGGCCCCGTTCCGGCCGAAGGCGTCGCGGACCCGGTCGGCGACGCCGCTGAGGTTGGCCTCGAAGGTGAAGCCCTGTTCGAAGCGGTAGCTGCGGTGGACGTCCACCGGGTCGATGCCGTTGATGGCGGCCTTGGCTAGCCGGATCAGCCGGCCGTCCTTGGCGGCGACCTCCCGCGCGAGTTCGAGCGCCGCGTCGAGCAGCCGCTCGCGCGGGACGACCCGCCAGACCGAGCCGTGCCGGTGCAGCTCCTCGGCGGTGACCGTGCGCGAGGTGTAGTACAGGGCCCGCATCAGCTGCTGCGGGACGAGCCGGGCCAGGTGCGTGGCCGCGCCGAGCGCGCCCCGGTCCAGCTCGGGCAGGCCGAAGGTCGCGTCCTCGGAGGCGACGATCGCGTCGGCGTTGCCGACCAGACCGATGCCGCCGCCGAGGCAGAAGCCGTGCACGGCGGCGACCACCGGCACCTCGCAGTCGTAGACGGCGGCGAAGGCCTCGTAGCAGCCGCGGTTGGCGCCCAGGAGGGCGTCGTGTCCGGCCGTGCGCTGGATCTCCTTGATGTCGACGCCGGCGTTGAAGCCGCGGCCCTCCGCGGTGAGCACGACGCAGCGCACCTCGGGATCGGCCCCGGCGGCGCGTACCTCTGCGGCGAGGTCGTACCAGCCCCGTACGGGGAGGGCGTTGACCGGGGGGAAGTCGACGGTGACGACGGCGATGCCCTTGTCCGGGGCGGAGGTGGAGACACCCATGAGCAGATCAGCTACCTTTCCACCAAACGTTTGTTAGGTGGAAGATAGCAGCGGTTCGCGCGCTGCGGGAGGTGTCCATTGGCAGTCACCATCGATCTGTCGGGAACCGTCGCCGTCGTCACCGGCGGCACGCGGGGCGTCGGCGCCGGCATCGTCCGCGCTCTGCTCGAAGCCGGCGCGGAGGTCGTGACCTGCGCGCGACGCGCCCCCGACGAGCCCGTCGAAGCGGCCGGGCGCACGGCCCGCTTCCTCCCCCTCGACCTGCGCGACCCGGCCGCCGTCGCGGACTTCTTCGGCCGGGTCCGCGACGACCACGGAAGGCTGGACGTCCTGGTCAACAACGCCGGAGGAACACCCTTCCGGATGCTCGGCGACGGGGGAGCCGAGCAACAGGCCCGGGTCGTCGAACTGAACCTCGTCGCCCCCCTGACCGCCTCCCTCGCCGCGTACGAGGTGATGCGCCGTCAGCCCGGGGGAGGGGCGATCGTCATGATCGGCAGCGTCAGCGGCACCCGCCCCTCACCGGGCAGCGCCGCCTACGGCGCCGCCAAGGCGGGCCTCGACAACCTCGCCCGGTCCATGGCGGTGGAATGGGCGCCGCTGGTGCGGGTCAACACGCTCGTCCCCGGCATGGTGCGCACCGAACTGTCCCATCTGCACTACGGGGACGAGGACGGCATCGCCTCCGTCGGCCGCACCGTGCCGCTCGGCCGGCTCGCCGAACCCGCCGACATCGGCGACGCCTGCGTCTTCCTCGCCTCCGACCGGGCCGCGTACGTCACCGGCGCCAGCCTCCTCGTCCACGGGGGCGGGGAACGTCCGGCCTTCCTGGACGCGGCGACGGTCAACCACTGAGCCACCCCTCACTCACCGAAAGGCACCCACCATGACAGGACTGTGCAACGGACGCGTCGTCGTCGTCACCGGCGCCGGCCGTGGCCTCGGCCGCGCGCACGCGCTCGCCTTCGCCGCCGAGGGCGCCAAGGTCGTCGTCAACGACCTCGGCGTCGGCCTCGACGGCACCGGAGGCGGCGCGGGGCCCGCCCAGCGGGTCGTCGACGAGATCACTGCGTCCGGCGGGGAGGCGGTCGCCCACGGCGGCGACATCGCCACCGCCGACGGCGCGGCCTCGCTCGTCGCCACCGCCCTGGACGCGTTCGGCCGCCTCGACACCCTCGTCAACAACGCCGGCTTCCTGCGCGACCGCATGCTGGTCAACCTCGACGAGGACGACTGGGACGCCGTCATGCGCGTCCACCTCAAGGGCCACTTCCTGCCGCTCAAGCACGCCGCCGCGCACTGGCGGGCGGAGGCCAAGGCCGGACGCGAACCCGTCGCCCGCGTGATCAACACCGGCTCCGGCGCGGGGCTGCTCGGCAGCGTCGGGCAGGGCAACTACTCCGCCGCCAAGGCCGGGATCGTCGGCCTCACGCTCGTCGCCGCCGCCGAGATGGGCCGGTACGGGGTCCAGGTCAACGCGATCGCGCCCGCTGCCCGCACCCGGATGACGGAGCAGACCTTCGCCGAGACGATGGCCGTGCCCGAGGGGGCGGCCTTCGACGCGATGGCCCCGGAGAACGTCTCCCCGCTCGTGGTCTGGCTGGGCTCCGCGGCCTCGGCGGGCGTCACCGGGCGTGTCTTCGAGGCCGAGGCGGGCCGGATCACGGTCATGGAGGGCTGGCGCCCGGGCCCGACGGCGGACAGGGGCGCCCGTTGGACGCCGGCGGAGGCGGGTGAGACGACCCTGAAGCTCCTCGCGGCCTCGGAACCCCCGCACCCGGTGTACGGCACCCGCTGACCACCACGCCCCACTGCCGTTCCCGCCCCACCGGGACGGCGCCCACGCCATTGCGGGCGGTCGCTTCACCGGGGCGGTGCCCACCCCGCGCCCCCGCCCGTTGTGGGCAGGCGTTCCGCAAGGGGCGGAACGGGTGGGCACAACGGACGGCGCCCTTGCCGGCGCCCGAGGCTCCCGGGCCTGGACCCGCACCCCGTGCACAGCTCCCTGGTGGTGCGGGTCCAGGCGCGGAACGCGGAGGCGCCGCGAAGGGCGCCGTCCCGTGTGCCCACCCGTCCCGCCCTG
>NZ_JAINVG010000095.1 GCF_020400725.1 Streptomyces sp. NK15101
CAGGAGTACGACCTCGACCCGGTCGTCGTCTCCGCGCTCGACAAGCTGCTGATCCTGCACGCGGACCACGAGCAGAACTGTTCGACCTCCACCGTGCGCCTGGTCGGCTCCTCGCAGGCGAACATGTTCGCCTCGATCTCCGCCGGCATCTCGGCCCTGTGGGGCCCCCTGCACGGCGGCGCCAACCAGTCGGTCCTGGAGATGCTGGAGGGCATCCAGGCCAACGGCGGCGACGTCGACTCCTTCATCCGCAAGGTGAAGAACAAGGAGGACGGCGTCCGCCTGATGGGCTTCGGCCACCGGGTGTACAAGTCCTTCGACCCGCGCGCCAAGATCATCAAGGCGGCGGCACACGATGTCCTCTCGGCCCTCGGCAAGTCCGACGAGCTGCTCGACATCGCGCTCAAGCTGGAGGAGCACGCGCTCTCCGACGAGTACTTCGTCTCGCGCAACCTCTACCCGAACGTGGACTTCTACACGGGCCTGATCTACCGCGCCATGGGCTTCCCGACCGAGATGTTCACGGTCCTCTTCGCCCTCGGCCGCCTCCCGGGCTGGATCGCCCAGTGGCACGAGATGATCAAGGAGCCGGGTTCCCGCATCGGCCGCCCGCGCCAGATCTACACGGGTGAGGTCCTCCGCGACTTCGTCCCGGTCGAGGCCCGCTGACCTCCAGAGGTGCGAAAAGCGCCCCGCCACCGATCCCCCCACGGGTCGGCGGGCGGGGCGCTTCCCATATCCCGGTGCGGATTCCCCCCACGGGATCCGGGCCGGGCGTCCTACGCGCGGTCTGCCGGGGTACGTACGGGAGGGCCGCTCAAAGCTCCCCGGTGCACGTGCCCCGGCCGCGCTTGCCTGGGACGTCCCCCAAGACATCCCATGAACGTCCCCCAAGACGTTCTTGGCATCGCCCACTTAGACTCGCGAACAGCCCAGATGGTTACCCCCCAATATCTGTGATCTAGATCTCTTTGTGAAGGTCCTGTGCGTCAGACGTAAGCGAATTCACTTGAACCGGCGCAGTCGCAGGCTGTTGGAAACGACGAACACGGACGAAAAGGCCATGGCCAGGCCCGCGATCATCGGGTTGAGGAGTCCGGCCGCCGCCAGGGGGAGCGCGGCGAGGTTGTAGCCGAAGGCCCAGCCCAGGTTTCCCCGGATCGTCGCCAGGGTCCGCCGGGCCAGCCGGATGGCGTCCGCCGCGACCCGCAGGTCGCCCCGGACCAGCGTCAGGTCGCTCGCCTCGATGGCCGCGTCGGTGCCCGTGCCCATCGCGAGCCCGAGGTCGGCTCCGGCGAGCGCGGCGGCGTCGTTCACCCCGTCGCCCACCATCGCGACCGTGCGGCCCTCCGCCCGGAGCCGCCGGATCACCTCGGCCTTCTCCTCGGGCAGCACCTCCGCGATCACCTCGTCGACGCCCACCTCGGCCGCCACGGCCTCCGCGACCGCCCGGTGGTCCCCGGTGAGCAGCACCGGCCGCAGCCCCAGGGCCCGCAGCCGGGCGACCGCCTCGGTGCTGGTGTCCTTGACGGTGTCGGCGACGGTGAGGGTGCCCCGGGCCACCCCGTCCCAGGCGACGTGGACGGCGCCGGGCTCCGCCGTCGCGGGCGCCTCGACCCCCTCGGCCGCGAGCAGGGCGGCGCGCCCGACGAGGACGAGCCGGCCGTCGACGGAGCCGCGCACGCCGAGCCCGGGCACGTTCTCGAAGGTCTTCGGCGTGGGCAGCTCGCCGCAGCGCTCGGCGGCGCCGGCCGCGATCGCGCGGGCGACCGGGTGCTCGGAGGAGTGCTCCAGGGCGCCCGCGAGGCGCAGCAGCTCGGTCTCGTCGGCGGAGTCGGTGCCGTACCGCCCGCCGTGCACGTGCACGCCGGTCAGCCGCATGCGGCCGGTGGTGACGGTGCCGGTCTTGTCGAGGACGACCGTGTCGACGCGGCGGGTGGACTCCAGGACCTCGGGGCCCTTGATCAGGATGCCGAGCTGGGCGCCGCGGCCGGTGCCGACCATGAGGGCGGTCGGGGTGGCCAGGCCCAGGGCGCAGGGGCAGGCGATGATCAGGACGGCGACGGCGGCGGTGAAGGACGCGGTGACGTCGTCCGTCACGAGGAGCCAGGTCACGAGGGTGGCGAGGGCGATGAGGAGCACCACCGGCACGAAGACGGCGGAGATCCGGTCGGCGAGCCGCTGCACCTCGGCCTTGCCGTTCTGGGCCTCCTCGACGAGCTTGGCGATCCGCGCCAGCTGCGTGTCGGCGCCGACGCGGGTGGCCTCGACGACGAGCCGGCCCGAGACGTTGACGCAGCCGCCGGTGACGGCGGACCCGGGGACGACGTCCAGGGGCAGCGACTCGCCGGTGAGCAGCGAGGCGTCGACGGCGGAGGCGCCCTCGGCGACGGTGCCGTCGGTGGCGATCTTCTCCCCGGGGCGTACGACGAAGAGGTCGCCGGTCCGGAGGTCGCCGACCGGGATCCGTGCCTCCCCGCCGTCTCTCAGCACGGCCACGTCCTTGGCGCCGAGCTCCATCAGGGCCCGCAGCGCGGCGCCGGCCCTCCGCTTGGCGCGGGCCTCCAGGTAGCGGCCCAGGAGGATGAAGGTGACGACGCCGGCGGCGACCTCCAGGTAGATCGCGGAGGAGGCGTGGGCGCGGTCGGCGGTGAGGTCGAAGCCGTGCCGCATGCCGGGCATGCCGGCGTCGCCGAGGAAGAGGGCCCAGAGGGACCAGCCGTAGGCGGCCAGGGTGCCGACCGAGACGAGGGTGTCCATGGTGGCGGCGCCGTGCCGGAGGTTGGTCCAGGCTGCCCGGTGGAAGGGCAGTCCGCCCCAGACGACGACGGGGGAGGCGAGGGTGAGCGAGAGCCACTGCCAGTCGTCGAACTGGAGCGAGGGGACCATGGCGAGCAGGATCACGGGCGCCGCGAGGAGCGCGGAGACGGTGAGCCGCTGCCGGAGGGAGGCGAGCTCGGGGTCCTCCGGCTCCTCCGCCGGCTCCTCCGCCGGCGGGGCGGGCTCCTCGGCGGTGTAGCCGGTCTTCACGACGGTGGCGATCAGCTCGTCGACGCCGACGTCCGGCGCGTGCTCGACGTGCGCCTTCTCCGTGGCGTAGTTGACGGTGGCGGTGACGCCGTCCATCCGGTTGAGCTTCTTCTCGATGCGGGCGGCGCAGGAGGCGCAGGTCATCCCGCCGATCGTCAGCTCGGTGACGGTGGTGCTTGGCATGTGCGGGTTCCAAAAGGGGAGCAGGGCCGTACCAGGCAACGGTACGGCCCTGCGGCGCCCGTTCGGCGGGCGGTCAGACCAGCTCGTAGCCGGCCTCGTCCACGGCGGCGGCGACGGCCTCGCGGTCGAGGGCCGCGTCGGAGACGACGGTGACCTCGCCGGTCTTGGCGACGGCGGTGACGGAGGAGACGCCGGGGATCGCGGAGATCTCGCTGGAGACGGCGCCCTCGCAGTGGCCGCAGGTCATGCCCTTGACCTGGTAGACGGTGGTGAGTTCGGTCTTCGTCTCTGCGGACATGGCGCTCTCCTCCTGGAGGTTCAGGGTCTTACGATAGCGAGACTATACCCCTAGGGGGTATAAATTCCAGTCGAGGACGGCGGAAAGCGAGCAGGGCGACCCGGCGGTCGACCGGAGTCCATGGTAAATACCCGACATGTCGCATTCGGGGAGCACGCTCATCCTGATCATGGCGATCGCCGTCCTGGCGCCGCTGCTCGCCTACGCGGTGGGGCGCAGGCTCCCCGTCCCCCTCGTCATCTTCGAGATCCTGCTCGGCATCCTCATCGGCCCCGACGTCCTCGACTGGGCGCACACCGACGCGCTGATCGACGGACTCTCCCAGCTCGGCCTCACCATGCTGATCTTCCTCGCCGGATACGAGATCGAGTTCGGCAAGGTCCGCGGCGACACCCTCCGCCGCTCCGTGTGGGCCTGGGTGATCGCCCTCGGCCTCGGGCTCGCCGTCGGCGTCCTGCTCGGCGGCGGCTACACCAAGGGCGTCTTCATCGGCGTCGCCCTCACCAGCACCGCCCTCGGCACCGTCCTGCCGGTGCTGCGGGACGCCGGCGACCTGCACGGGCGGTTCGGCTCGGTCGTCATGGCCTTCGGAGCGGTCGGCGAATTCGGCCCGATCATCGCGATGGCGCTGCTGCTCAGCGGGCGGGGCGCCGCCGAGTCCACCGCCGTCCTCGCCGTCTTCGCCGCCCTCACCGCCGGGGCCGTCCTCTGGGCGCTGCGGCCCCGCCCGCCGTGGTTCTCGGCGGTCATCGCCAAGACCCTGCACAGCAGCGGCCAGTTCGCGGTCCGCTTCGTCTTCCTGCTGCTCGCCCTGATGCTCGGGGCGTCGACGGCGCTCGGGCTCGACGTGCTGCTCGGCGCCTTCGCGGCCGGGCTCATCACCCGGCTCGTGCTGACCGGGGCCGCGCCCGACTCCGGACCGCAGATCCTGGAGAAGGTCGAGGGCGTCGGCTTCGGCTTCCTCGTCCCGGTCTTCTTCGTCGTCACCGGGATCGAGTTCGACCTCGACTCGCTCCTCGACGGGGGCAGGACCCTGCTCCTGCTGCCGGTCTTCCTGGCGCTCTTCCTGGTCGTGCGCGGCGGGCCGATCTGGTTCCTCGCCCCGCGCGACCTCGGCCGCGTGGACCGGGGCGGCCTCGTCCTGTACGGCTCCACGGCGCTGCCGCTCGTCGTCGCCATCACCACCATCGGCGTGGAGGACAAGGAGATGACGGCCGGCGAGGCGGCGGCGCTGGTCGGGGCCGGCATGCTCTCCGTCCTCGTCTTCCCGCTGCTCGCGATGAAGCTGCGGGCGCGGACGGGGCCGAGGACGGGGGAGGGGGCGGCCCCCGACGGGAAGGAGCTGCCCTCGGAGTCGGTCGGCGGGTCGGAGGCGTGGTGAGCGGTCCGGAGCTCAGCGGGCCCGGGGTGTGGTGAGCGGCGTCTCGACCAGCGGGGACAGGTAGCGCAGGAGGACGGTCTTCAGCTCGGCGACCGTCGCGTCCCGCTCGGGGCCCTCGGGTGCGGCCAGGACGAGCCCCAGTCCGCCCTTGAAGATCGCGAAGGTCATGCCGGCGATGCGGGCGCGCTCGGCGGCGGACAGTCCCGGCGCGTAGTGCGCGATCGCCTCCTGGACCGAGGTCAGCAGGCCGGCGTGCAGGGCGTCGTGCTCCTCGGCGATCCGGCCGGGCACCTCGGAGCCGTGCATCAGGGCGAGGAAGACCGGGTGCTCGCAGTTGAACGCGATCAGCGGGTCGACGACGACGTCCAGCATCTCGGGCAGCGGCAGGGAGAGGTTCTCCGGGGTGAACGCCTGGCCGTGGGCCTCCCGCATCTCGTTCAGGAGGCGCTCGCCGAGCTCTATCGCGATGGCCTCCTTGTTCGGGAAGTACTGGTAGAGCGTGCCGGGCGAGACGCTCGCCTCCCGGGCGATCGCGTTGGTGCTGGTCGCCGTGTACCCGTACGCGCAGAAGACCCTCGCGGCGGCCTGGAGCAGCTGCGCGATGCGGCGTTCGCCCCGGGCCTGGCGGCGGCGCGGCTTCGGTTCTTCGGACACGTCTCCGGACATGGCTGTCCCCGGCTCTCCTCGGTACGTTTGACAAACACGAGAGGTCGCTCGCATTCTTGAGAAACGCGAGTGATCACTCGTGTTTGCCAGTCTATGGCAATGGGCGGCCCCTGCGACCTGCCGGGAAGCGCGTGCAAGGGCCACGGTGAAGGGGACACCGCGTCATGTCCGAAGTCAAGAAATCAGCGCCCGGGGGCGGACGTGGCGGCGGATGGACGCGGTTCGTCACCGCCCGCCCGCGCCTCACCCTCCTGGTGGCCCTCGTGCTCACCGCCCTCGCCGTCCTCGCGGGCGGCGGCGTCGCCGACCGCATGGGCAGCGGCGGCTGGGAGGACCCGGCGGCCGAGTCCACCCACGCCACCCGGGCCCTGGAACGGCAGTTCCCCGGCTCCCAGCCGAACGTGCTCCTCCTCGTCGACGCGGGAGGCGCCGGCACCGCCGGAGGGGCCGCCCCCGTCGACGCCCCCGCCGTCGCCGCCGAGGCCCGGAGGCTCGCCGAGCGGCTCGACGCCGAACCGGGCGTCGAGGGAGTCGGCTCCTACTGGTCCACCGGATCGCCCGCCCTCCGCTCCGAGGACGGCCGCCAGGCCGTGATCGCCGCCCGGATACCCGGCGAGGAGAAGGACGCCGCCGCCGTCCTCGACCGGATCGCCCCGTCCTACCGGGGCACCCACGGCCCCGTCGAGGTCTCCCTCGGCGGCGGACTCGCCGTCCGCCACGAGATGCAGACCGTCATCCAGGAGGACCTGCTGCGGGCCGAGCTCATCGCCCTGCCCGTCACCCTCGTCCTGCTCGTCATGGTCTTCGGCAGCGCCGTCGCCGCCCTCCTGCCCCTCGGCGTCGGCATCGTCGCCATCCTCGGCACCAACGC
Organism: Streptomyces sp. NK15101; assembly: GCF_020400725.1. Classification (GTDB taxonomy): domain Bacteria; phylum Actinomycetota; class Actinomycetes; order Streptomycetales; family Streptomycetaceae; genus Streptomyces. The sequence goes on from NZ_JAINVG010000095.1 coordinate 6,430, forward strand.
CGTCCTGCGCGGCATCACCGAGTTCACCGACGTCTCCGTCTTCGCGCAGAACCTGACGACCGCCCTCGGCCTCGGACTCGCCATCGACTACGCCCTGTTCGTCGTCCGCCGCTACCGCGAGGAGCTCGCGGCCGGCGCCGACACGCACACCGCCGTCCGCACCACCCTGCGCACGGCCGGACGGACCGTGCTCTTCTCCGCCCTGACCGTCGCCGTCTCGCTGGCCGCGATGCTGGTCTTCCCGCAGTACTTCCTGCGCTCCTTCGCGTACGCCGGGATCGCCGTCGTCCTGCTCGCCGCGACCGCCGCGCTCACCCTGCTCCCGGCCGCCCTCGTGCTGCTCGGCGACCGGGTCAACGCCCTCGACCTGCGGCGCCTCCTCCGGCGCGGCCGGGCGCCCCGGAAGGAGGGCACCGGCGAGGGCTGGGGGCGGGCCGCCGCCCTGGTGATGCGCCGGGCGCCCGTCTTCGCCGTCGTCACCACCGCCGGGCTCGTCCTCCTCGGGCTGCCCTTCCTCGGCGTGAAGTTCGGCACCGCCGACGACCGCCAGCTCCCCGTCACCGCCTCCTCCCGCGTGGTCCAGGACCAGCTGCGGGACGGCTTCCCCGGCAGCCCGGGCGGCGGCATCACCGTCCTCGCCGAAGGGGCGGCCACCCCCGCGCAGTACGCCGACTACCGCGAGCGGATCTCCGCCCTCGACGGCGTCGTCCGGGCCGAGGGGCCCGTCACGGCCGGCGGCGGCACCGCCTACTTCACCGTGGTGCCCGACGGCGAGACCGTCGGCGCCGGCGCCCAGCGGGTCGTCGGGGAACTGCGCACGGCCGAGGCGCCGTTCGCGACCTCCGTCACCGGACCGGCCGCCGTCCTCGTCGACTCCAAGGACGCCATAGCCGAGCGACTGCCCTGGGCGGCCGGGATCATCGTCCTCGTCACCCTGCTCCTCGTCTTCCTGCTCACCGGCAGCGTCGTCGTACCTGTGCAGGCCGTCCTCCTCAACGCCCTGAGCCTCACGGCGATGTTCGGCGCCGTCGTCTGGGTCTTCCAGGAGGGGCACCTCGCCGGGTTCCTCGGCTTCACCTCCACCGGCGACATCGAGACCACCCTGCCCGTCCTCATGTTCTGCGTGGCCTTCGGACTCTCCATGGACTACGGGGTGTTCCTGCTCTCCCGCATCAAGGAGGAGTACGACGCCACCGGCGACCACGAGCGCTCCGTCCGCTTCGGACTGCGCCGCACCGGCGGCCTGATCACCGCCGCCGCCGTGATCCTCGCCGTCGTCATGGTCGCCATCGGCACCTCCCGCGTCACCAACACCAAGATGCTCGGACTCGGCGTCGCCCTCGCCGTCCTCATGGACGCGATGGTCGTCCGCAGCCTCCTCGTCCCCTCCGTGATGAAGCTGACCGGCCGCCTCACCTGGTGGGCGCCGGGTCCGCTGCGCCGCTTCCACGACCGCTTCGGGATCAGCGAGTCGGACGCGTACAACCCTGAGCCGACCCCGGGTGTCGAAGAAGTGTCCGAGAAGCGGCGGGCGGTGACGCCCGCCCGCTCATGACCTGCGAACAGATGGGCGCTTCGTGGCACGTACGCGCAAGACTCTGATCCTTGCGACGGCCCTGGTCGTCGGCTTCGCGCCGGCGGTGCTCGGGGGAGCGGCGGCCTCCGCCGCTCCCGCCCGGGCCGTGGCGGCGGACGCCGCCACGGCGGGGACGGTGGTCCAGGTGGGCGGCAGTCCCACGTTCCGCGTCGGGAGCGGCACCCCGGTGAGCAGCCGGTTCGACGTGAGCCTGCCGGCCGACGTGACCGGCCAGGTGAGGGCCCGGCTCGTCCTCCCCCTGGAGAACCCGCCGATGGACGGCACCCCGGAGAGCGTGGCCCGCTCCGTCCACTCCACGGTCTCCGTGAACGGCGCCCCGGCGGTGCCGGTCTCCTGGGACGTGCCGACCCACCCCGACATCACCGAGCTGGCCCTCGTGCTCGACCTTCCGGCCGTCGCCGCGGCCGGAACGCTCACGTACGACGTCACGTTCGCCGTGGACGACTGGATCGCCCCCTACCTGGCGCCCTCCCTCGACGGCCGCTTCGAGGTCGTGGACGCCTCCGCCGCCACGGTGGCGAGCGGCGCCGCCGGGTTCGTCATCGACCGCGGCACCCCGGACCGGAGCGAGCGGGGCGCCTTCCACGCACGGGACAGGAACGGGGTCCTGTGGCGGTACGAGTCCCTGGGCAAGGACGTCCCGACCCTGACGGGCCGCACCCGGGTGGGGGGAGGCTGGAACACGTACTCGCTGATCACCCGGCTCACGCCGACCTACGCGGACGGCGAGGGCGATGTGCTCGGCCGTGACAGGGCCGGCGTCCTCTGGTTCCACGAGGGCTCGGGGAACCCCGCGGCGCCGTTCAAGCCGCGCGTCCGGCTCGGTGCCGGCTGGAACATCTACACCGCGATCACCGGCTACGGGGACGGCATGCTCGCCCGGGACACCGCCGGCGTCCTCTGGAACTTCCGGCACAGGAGCGGTGAGCCGTCCACGGCCTTCTGGCCCCGGGAGCGGGTCGGCGCCGGCTGGAACATCTACACGGCGTGGACGGGCACGCCGGACGGAGTGCTGACCCGCGACGCGAGCGGTGTGCTGTGGAAGCACACCGTCGACCACGGCACGACCTCGGCCAACCCCTTCCGCCCGAGGGTGCGGGTCGGCGGCGGCTGGAACACCTACAGCGCGATCACGTCCACCCCCGACCTGGGCCGCTGGACGGAGGACGACGTCGTCGCGCGGGACAGGAACGGTGACGTCTGGGCGTACGACGAGACGTACTCCGCCGCGGCGGAGGGCGCCGTGCCCGGTCCGGTCCGGCAGCGGATCGGCTGGGGCTGGAACATCTACGACGCGATCGTCTGACGGCTGCGGGACCCAGGGCGCGGGGGCCTCGGGGCGTACGGCCCCTCGGGCTTCCGCGCCCCATGCGCGTACGGCGCCGGACCCGGGAAGCCCCGCGTCCGGCGCCGTACGCGCATGGGGCGGTGTCAGTCGCGGCGGCCCCGGTTGCCGGGGCGGCTCGCGACCCAGGCGCGGATCGTGTCCACGTACCAGTAGGGCTTGCCCGACTCCACGTGGTCCGGGGCCGGAAGAAGCCCGTGCTTCCGGTAGGAGCGGATGGTGTCCGGCTGCACCCGGATGTGCGCCGCGATGTCCTTGTACGACCAGAGCCTTCTGTCCGTCATGCCGGTACCTCCCTGCGCGCCGCGCAGCGGCGGCGGGGGTGCCGTTCGGGGGCGCTGCGCGGCGGGCGGTTGCGATCAAGCGATCAATCAGCCTGTGCCCCTTGCAACGCCCCTCCCGGCAGGAGGAGAGCGGCTGTCGAGCGCCTGTGACGCAAAGCCCGCGTAACGGAGACATGCGTGACGGCGGAGGGACCCGTGTGACGGAAGCGGCACACAGGCCCACCGGCGTGTCCGCGTGCGTCACCCCTGGTCAGAGGGGTATGCGCCGGTTCGCGCGCCCGTCATACGCCGCAGGAGCGGAGAAAGCGCCGGGTCCGCAGCGCGATCGGGTACGGCACGTCCGGCTCGCACGGGTACATGTCCTGCTCGACGATCGCGAACAGGTCCACGTCCAGCGCCGACGCGGCGGCGAGCACCGGTTCGAGCGCGGGCACCCCGGACGGCGGCTCGCACATCACGCCCCGCGCCACCGCGGGCCCGAACGGCACCCCCTCGGCCACCACCCCGGCCAGCACCTCCGGGTCCACCTGCTTGAGGTGGAGGTAGCCGATCCGCTCCCCGTACGCCTCGATCAGCTTGACGCTGTCCCCGCCGGCGTACGCGTAGTGCCCGGTGTCCAGACAGAGCGCGACCGCGTCCGGGTCGGTGGCGTCGAGGAAGCGCGTCACGCTCTCCTCGCCGTCGATGTGGGTGTCGGCGTGCGGATGGACCACGATCCGCAGCCCGTACCGCTCGCGCACCTCCCGGCCCAGCCGCTCCGTCAGGCGGGTCAGATCCCGCCACTGCCCGGCGGTGAGCGTGGGCTCCTCCAGGACCTCGCCGGTCCTGTCGTCCCGCCAGAACGCCGGGATGACGACCAGGTGCTCCGCGCCCACGGCCTGCGCGAGGGCGGCGTTCTCGGCGACGTGCGCCCAGGTCCGGTCCCAGACGTCCGGGCCGTGGTGCAGGCCGGTGAAGACGGTCCCCGCCGAGACCCGAAGCCCGCGCCGCCCGGTCTCCTCCGCGAGGACGGCCGGATCGGTGGGCAGATAGCCGTACGGACCCAGCTCGATCCACCCGTAGCCCGCGCCCGACACCTCGTCGAGGAAGCGCTGCCACGGCACCTGCCGGGGATCGTCGGGGAACCACACCCCCCACGAGTCGGGGGCCGATCCGATGCGGATCCGGGACGGTGGCGACGGCTGCGGCGACGGCTTCGTCATGAGTGCCACCTTGGCGGCGCCCAGAGAGCACCGTCAAGCGGTCCGGTCGTCCGAATGTCCGGACATATCGTTGACACGCCTCCCGGCGGACGGTTAGACCTGGATGCGGAGCCGGAGACGGCCCGACCGAGAGGTGGCGCGTGGAGACGGAGCCGTACGACCTGATCGCCATGGGACGCCTCGGGGTGGACCTCTACCCGCTCCAGACCGGCGTCGGACTCGACCGGGTCGAGACCTTCCGCAAGTTCCTCGGCGGCTCCGCGGCCAACGTCGCCGTCGCCGCCGCCCGCCTGGGCCGCCGCACCGCGCTCGTCTCCCGCACCGGCGCCGACCCCTTCGGCGCCTATCTGCGCCGCGAGCTCAAGGGCTTCGACGTGGACGACCGCTGGGTGGCGGAGGTCGACACCTGCCCCACCCCCGTCACCTTCTGCGCGCTCTTCCCGCCCGACGACTTCCCGCTGTACTTCTACCGCCGGCCCCGGGCCCCCGACCTGGAGATCCGGGCGGACGAGCTGGACCTCGACGCGATCCGCGCCGCCCGCGTCCTGTGGGCGACCGGCACCGGTCTGTGCGCCGAACCCAGCCGCACCGCGACCCTGGAGGCCCTGCGGGCCAGGTCCGGCCGGGGCACGACGGTCCTCGACCTGGACTGGCGGCCCGCGTTCTGGACGGACCCGGCGGCGGCCCGCCCGTACTACACCGAGGCGCTGCGGCACGCGACCGTCGCCGTCGGCAACCTCGACGAGTGCGAGGTCGCCACCGGGGAGCGGGAGCCGGAGGCCGCCGCCCGCGCCCTCCTCGCGACCGGCGCGGTCCGGCTCGCCGTCGTCAAACAGGGCCCCGCGGGCGTCCTCGCGCTCGCCGCCGACGGGACCCGCGCCGAGGTGCCGCCGCTGCCGGTCGAGGTCGTCAACGGGCTCGGCGCGGGGGACGCCTTCGGCGGGGCGCTCGTCGACGGGCTGCTCGCCGGCCGGAACCTCGGCACGGTCCTGCGGCACGCGAACGCCGCCGGCGCGATCGTCGCGGGCCGCCTCGCCTGCTCCTCCGCCATGCCGGACGCCACGGAGATCGCCGAAGCCCTCGCGGCGGGCACGGGAACGCTCCCGGAGAAGGGGTAGGGATCGGTCCATGAACCCCGCTCCCGCTTCCCTCCACCTCCCCGCCGGGACCGCCGCCCGCGGCCCGTACGCCGTCGACATCGACCCCGAGCGGGCCGGATGGACGTACTCCTCCCTCCGCGTCCTCGCCCTGGGACCGGGGGAGAACCACTCCTTCGAGAGCGGGGATTCCGAATGGGTCGTGCTTCCCCTCGCCGGTGCCTGTAGCGTGCGCGTCGACGGAGAGGCCTTCGAACTCCTGGGCCGCACGAGCGTGTTCGAAGGAGCGACCGACTTCGCCTACGTACCGCGCGACGCCCACGCCCAGATCGCCTCCGGCGCGGGAGGCCGCTTCGCTTTGGCAGGAGCGAAGTGCGAGCGACGACTCCCCGCCCGCTACGGCCCCGCGCCGGAGGTTCCCGTCGAGACCAGGGGCAGCGGCAACCGCGCCCGCCGGGTGCGGAACTTCGCCTCGGCGGACGCCTTCGCCTGCGACCGGCTCATCGCCGTCGAGGTCGTCACGCCCGGCGGGAACTGGTCCTCCTACCCGCCGCACAAGCACGACGAGCACCGCCCGGGCGCCGAGTCCGTCCTGGAGGAGATCTACTACTACGAGATCGCCGGCCCGCGCGGCCTCGCCTACCAGCGGATCTCGCCCTCCCGGCCCGGCGGCGCCGAGCTCCTCGCCGAGGTCGGGGACGGCGACGCGGTCCTCGTCCCCGACGGCTGGCACGGTCCCTCGATCGCCCAGCCGGGACACGACCTCCACTACCTCAACGTCATGGCGGGCCCCGGCCCCGAACGGGAGTGGAAGATCTGCTTCCACCCGGACCACACAGAGGGATACGCATGAGGCTCACCGTCGCGCAGGCCCTCGTCCGCTTCCTCGCCGCCCAGTACACCGAACGCGACGGCGTCCGGCAGCGGCTCGTCGCCGCCACCTGGGGCATCTTCGGACACGGGAACGTCGCCGGGATCGGCCAGGCCCTGGTCGAAGAGGAACACATGCCCTTCCACCAGGGCCGCAACGAACAGGCCATGGTGCACGCCGCCGTCGGCCACGCCCGCCGCACGAACCGGCTCTCCGCGCACGCCGTCACCACCTCCATCGGCCCCGGCGCCACCAACCTCGTCACCGGCGCCGCCCTCGCCACGATCAACCACCTCCCGGTCCTGCTCCTGCCCGGCGACACCTTCGCCGGCCGCCCCGCCGACCCCGTCCTCCAGCAGCTCCAGCTCCCGTACGCGGGCGACGTGTCCGTCAACGACTGCCTCCGCCCGGTCTCCCGGTACTTCGACCGGGTCACCCGGCCCGAGGCCCTGATCCCCGCCGCCCTCGCCGCCGTCCGGGTCCTCGCCGACCCCGTCGAGACCGGCGCCGTGACCCTCGCCCTGCCCCAGGACGTCCAGGCGGAGGCGTACGACTGGCCGGAGAAGTTCTTCGCCGAGCGGGTCTGGCGGGTCCGCCGCCCCTCCCCGGACGAGGACGAACTGGAGGCGGCGGGCGCGGCGATCGCCCGGGCCGCCCGCCCGCTGATCGTCGCCGGCGGCGGCGTCCGCTACAGCGGGGCCGAGGAGTCGCTCTCCGACCTCGCCGCGCGGACCGGCATCCCGGTCGCCTCCACCCAGGCCGGCAAGGGTTCGCTGCCGCACGACCACCCCCAGGACGTCGGCGGCGTCGGCCACACCGGCACCGCCGTCGCCGACCACCTGGCCCGCACCGCCGACGTGGTCATCGGCGTCGGCACCCGCTGGACCGACTTCACCACCGCCTCCGGCACCCTCTTCGGCCACCCCGCCGTCCGGTTCGTCAACCTCAACATCGCCGCCTTCGACTCCCACAAGATGGCGGCGCTCCCGCTCGTGGCGGACGCCCGCGAGGGCCTGGAGCAGCTCCACGCGCTCCTGGAGCAGCACCACGTCCCCGCCCACTACGTCCACGAGTACGCCGAGGAGAAGCTCCGCTGGGAGGCCCGCGTCGACGCCGCGTACGCCGTCCCCGACGAGGACGCCCGCCCCACCCAGGCCCAGGTCCTCGGCGTACTCGACACCCTGGCCGACGCGAGCGACATCCTGGTCAACGCCGCCGGCTCCCTCCCCGGCGACCTCCACAAGCTGTGGCGGACCCGCTCCCCGGAGCAGTACCACGTCGAGTACGGCTACTCCTGCATGGGCTACGAGATCCCCGCTGCGATCGGCGCCCTCCTCGCCGACCCCGGCCGACCCGTCTGGGCGCTCGTCGGAGACGGGACGTACCTGATGAATCCCACCGAGATCGTCACCGCCGTGCAGGAACGGCTGCCGCTGAAGCTGGTGATCCTCCAGAACCACGGGTACGCCTCCATCGGCGGCCTCTCCGAGTCCGTCGGCGCCGAGCGGTACGGCACCGACTACCGCCTGCGGGCCGGCGACGGAAGCTTCACCGGCCCCCCGCTCCCCGTCGACCTCGGTGCCAACGCGGCCTCCCTCGGGATGCGCGTACTGCGCCCCCGCACCGTCCGTGACCTGCGAGAAGCCCTCGCGGACGCCCGGGCGGCCACGGATCCCACATGTGTCTACGTCGAGACCGAAACGGCAGACAGTGTGTCGGGCCCGCCCCCGGCCCAGGCGTGGTGGGATGTGCCCGTGGCCGAGATCTCGACCCGCCCGTCGGCGGTCAAGGCCCGCGAGGAGTACGACCGGCACGTCACCGCCCGACGCCGCCATCTCTGAAGGAGTAACTCGTCATGACGAAGAGCGTCCACCACTGGATCGGTGGCAAGACCGTCGAGGGCACGTCGGGCAACTGGGGCCCGGTCACCGACCCGGCCACCGGCGCCGTCACCACGCAGGTCGCCCTCGCCTCGGTGGAGGAGGTCGACGCGGCCGTCGCCGCCGCGAAGGACGCCTTCGCCACCTGGGGCACCTCCTCCCTCGCCCAGCGCACCACGATCCTCTTCAAGTTCCGCGCGCTGCTCGACGCCAACCGCGACGCGATCGCCGAGCTGATCGTCGCCGAGCACGGCAAGGTCCACTCGGACGCGCTCGGCGAGGTCGCCCGCGGCCTGGAGATCGTCGACCTGGCCTGCGGCATCACCACCCAGCTCAAGGGCGAGCTCTCCACCCAGGTGTCGAACCGCGTGGACGTGGCGTCGATCCGCCAGCCCGTCGGCGTCGTCGCCGGCATCACGCCCTTCAACTTCCCGGCCATGGTGCCGATGTGGATGTTCCCGATCGCCATCGCGACCGGCAACACCTTCGTCCTCAAGCCGAGCGAGAAGGACCCGTCGCCGTCCCTGAAGATCGCCGAGCTGCTCGCCGAGGCGGGCCTGCCCGACGGCGTCTTCAACGTCGTCCACGGCGACAAGGTGGCCGTCGACCGCCTCCTGGAGCACCCGGACGTCTCCGCGATCTCCTTCGTCGGCTCGACCCCGATCGCCAGGTACATCCACACCACCGCCTCCGCCAACGGCAAGCGCGTCCAGGCGCTCGGCGGCGCCAAGAACCACATGCTGGTCCTCCCCGACGCCGACCTCGACGCCGCCGCCGACGCGGCCGTCTCCGCGGCGTACGGCTCCGCCGGCGAGCGCTGCATGGCGATCTCCGCGGTCGTCGCCGTCGGCTCCGTCGGCGACGAGCTCGTCCAGAAGATCCGCGAGCGCGCCGAGAAGATCAAGATCGGCCCCGGCACCGACCCCACCTCCGAGATGGGCCCGCTCATCACGGCCGTCCACCGCGACAAGGTGGCCTCGTACGTGAAGGGTGCGGCGGACGAGGGCTGCGAGGTCGTCCTGGACGGCACCGGCTACACCGTCGAGGGCCACGAGAACGGCCACTGGATCGGCCTCTCCCTCCTGGACCACGTGCCGACCACCGCCAAGGCCTACCAGGACGAGATCTTCGGCCCGGTCCTGTGCGTGCTGCGCGCCGAGACGTACGAGGAGGGCCTCGCCCTCATCAACGCCTCGCCGTTCGGCAACGGCACCGCGATCTTCACCCGCGACGGCGGCGCCGCCCGCCGCTTCCAGCTGGAGGTCCAGGCCGGCATGGTCGGCGTGAACGTGCCGATCCCGGTGCCGGTGGGCTACCACTCCTTCGGCGGCTGGAAGGACTCGCTCTTCGGCGACCACCACATCTACGGCAACGACGGCGTGCACTTCTACACCCGCGGCAAGGTCGTCACCACCCGCTGGCCGGACCCGTCCGAGGCCCCCGCGGGCGTCGACCTGGGCTTCCCGCGCAACCACTGACGGGCCCGTCCCGAGAACGGCCCCCGGGGTGCCCGACAGCACACCTCGGGGGCTTTCCCGCGCCCGCGTACCGCGCCCGCTGTACGCGGACCGTCCTCCGTACGACCTGAGAAGGCCGCCGATCTCCCTCCGTGGGCAGCCGTGTTCCGCGACCGTGCCGCTTAGGCTCGACGCCATGCGACTCCGACTTCCCCGGTGGGCCGCGGTCACCGCCGCCCTCGCCGTCCTCGCGGGTGCCGGTACCTGGACCGCCGTCGCCACGGACGAGGCGCCGCCCGTACGGCGCGCGGACCGGGCCCTCGACATCGACGGGGTGCGCATCGACACCTCGTACTTCACCGACGGCTCCGCCGGCCGGCGCCCCGCCGTCCTCCTCGGCCACGGCTTCGGCGGCTCCAAGGACGACGTCCGCGCCCAGGCCGAGGGCCTCGCCCGCGACGGCTACGCCGTGCTCACCTGGTCCGCCCGCGGCTTCGGCGCCTCCACCGGCGAGATCGGCCTCAACGACCCCGGCCACGAGGTCGAGGACGTGCGGAAGCTGATCGACTGGCTCGCGGCCCGCCCCGAGGTCCTCCTCGACAAGCCGGGCGACCCGCGCGTCGGCGTCACCGGCGCCTCCTACGGCGGTGCGATCTCCCTGCTCGCCGCCGGCCACGACCCGCGCGTCGACGCGATCGCCCCCCAGATCACCTACTGGAACCTCGCCGACGCCCTCTTCCCGAACGGCGTCTTCAAGAAGCTGTGGGCCGGGATCTTCTTCTCGGCGGGCGAGTCGCCCGCGGCCGGCCAGGCCGCCGGGGGCCGCCCCGGGGCCCCGAAGGCCGGCTCCTGCGGCCGGTTCACCGCCGAACTCTGCTCGCTCTACCAGCGCGTCGCCGTCTCCGGGAAGCCCGACCCCGCGGCCCGCGCCCTCCTCGAAGCCCGCAGCCCCTCGGCCGTCGGCTCCCGCATCAAGGCGCCCGCGCTCCTCGTCCAGGGCCAGTCCGACTCGCTCTTCACCCTCGCCCAGTCCGACGCGGCGGCCCGCGCACTCACCGCCAACGGCGCCCCCGTCGCCGTCGACTGGATCGCCGGCGGCCACGACGGCGGCGACCGCGAGACCGAGCGCGTCGAGCGTCGCATCACCACCTGGTTCGACCGCTGGCTGAAGCGCGACGCCTCCGTCGACACCGGCCCCGCCTTCCGCGTCAGCCGCACCGGCGGCGTCGACTCCACGGACGGGCAGGCCACCCTCCGCGCCGCGACCGCCGACCGCTATCCGGGGCTCACCTCCGGCACCACGCGCCTCGCCCTCGGCGGGGCGCCAGGGACCTTCACCAACCCGCCGGGCGCCGCACCGCCCGCCGTGTCGGCCGTCCCCGGCCTCGGCGGCGGATTCTCCGGACTCTCCTCCCTCGGCGTCGGCCTCTCCCTCGACTTCCCCGGCCAGCACGCCCGGTTCGACGCGAAGCCACAGGCCGAGGCCCTGCGGATCACCGGCACACCGACCGTCCGCGTCAAGGTCGCCTCCACCGCCGCCGACGGCTCCGCCGTCCTCTTCGCCAAGGTGTACGACGTGGGGCCCGACGGACGGCAGCAGGTGCTGCCCGCCCAGCTCGTCACCCCCGTCCGCGTCGACGGCGCCAAGGCCGGGAAGAGCGTCACGCTGACCCTGCCCGCGATCGACCACGAGGTGGAGGCCGGACACCGGCTGCGGCTGGTCGTCGCCGCCACCGACCTCGGCTACGCCTCCCCGGTCGTCCCCGCCGGCTACACCGTCGCCGTCGAGGGCCCGCTCACCGTCCCCACCGCGCCCGGCCTCTCCACCCAGGCCGCCGCCCTGCCCTGGTGGGTGTGGGGCCTGCCGCTCCTCGGCCTCACCGGCGCCGCCGCCCTGCTGCTCACCGCCCGCCGCAAGGCGACCGCATCCGTGTCCGACCCCGGACTCGCCGCCGTACCGCTCCAGATCACCGGCCTGTCGAAGAAGTACAAGGGCGGCGACCGGTACTCCGTCCGCGACCTCTCCTTCCGCGTCGAACAGGGCCAGGTCCTCGGCCTGCTGGGCCCCAACGGCGCCGGAAAGACCACCACCCTGCGCATGCTGATGGGCCTCATCAGCCCCGACGAGGGCGAGATCAGGGTCTTCGGCCAGGCCGTCAGGCCGGGCGCCCCGGTGCTCTCCCGCGTCGGCGCCTTCGTCGAGGGCGCCGGCTTCCTGCCGCACCTGTCGGGCCGGGAGAACCTGGACCTGTACTGGAAGGCCACCGGCCGCCCCGCCGAGGACGCCCACGTCGACGAGGCCCTGCGGATCGCGAACCTGGGCGGCGCCCTCGAACGCGCCGTCCGCACCTACTCGCAGGGCATGCGGCAGCGCCTCGCCCTCGCCCAGGCCATGCTCGGCCTGCCCGACCTGCTCATCCTCGACGAGCCGACCAACGGGCTCGACCCGCCGCAGATCCGCGAGATGCGCGAGGTGATGATCCGGTACGCGGCGGGGGGCCGCACCGTGATCGTCTCCAGCCACCTCCTCGCCGAGGTCGAACAGTCCTGCACCCACCTGGTCGTCATGGACCGGGGACAGCTCGTGCAGGCCGGGCCGGTCGCCGAGATCACCGGCTCCGGCGACACCCTGCTCGTGAGCCTGGCCGAGGAGATCGACGACGCCCTCGTCGCGAAGATCGACGCCCTGACCGGCGTCGGCGCGGCGACCCGCGCCGACGGAGGGCTCCTGGTCCGCCTCGACGGCACCGACCCGACCGCCCTCATCGGCGAACTCGTCCGCCTGGACGTGCCGCTGACCGGCGTCGGCCCCCACCGGCGTCTGGAAGACGCGTTCCTGACCCTGATCGGAGGAGCCGCGTGACCGCCACGGCCACCACGCCCACGAGCGCCCCCGGCTACCGGCCCGGGCGCACCCTGCCCCTGCGCGTCGAAGCCCTCCGCCAGTGGAAGCGCCGCCGCACCCTCGTCATGGGCGGCATCCTCGTCGCCCTGCCGTTCGTGCTGATCGCGGCCTTCGCGATCGGTGACCCCGGGGGCGGCGGCCGCGAGGGCCGCATCACCCTGATGGACACGGCGACGGCCTCCGGCGCCAACTTCGCGGCGACCTGCCTCTTCGTCTCGGCCGGCTTCCTCCTCGTCATTCCGGTGGCGCTGTTCTGCGGGGACACGGTCGCCTCCGAGGCGAGCTGGTCCTCCCTGCGGTACCTGCTCGCCGCGCCCGTCCCGCGCTCCCGGCTCCTCGCCTCCAAACTGACGGTCGCCCTCGGCTACAGCGCGGCCGCCATGGTCCTCCTCCCGCTCGTGGCCCTGGCCGCGGGCACGGTCGCCTACGGCTGGGGGCCGCTCCGACTGCCCACCGGCGGCTCGGTCCCCGCCGGGGACGCCCTGCTGCGGATCGGGATCGCCGTCGCCTTCGTCTTCGCCTCCCAACTGGTCACCGCGGGCCTCGCCTTCTGGCTGTCCACCCGCACCGACGCCCCGCTCGGCGCGGTGGGCGGCGCCGTCGGCCTGACCATCGTCGGCAACGTCCTGGACGCCGTCACGGCGCTCGGCGACTGGCGCGACTTCCTGCCCGCGCACTGGCAGTTCGCCTGGATCGACGCGCTCCAGCCCCAGCTGGAGTGGGGCGGCATGGTGAAGGGCACGGCGATCTCCGTGACGTACGCCCTGGTCCTCTTCGCGCTCGCCTTCCGCGGCTTCGCCCGCAAGGACATCGTGTCGTAGCCCCCGGGGCCCTGCGGTCTTCTCATACCCACCCCCTCCGAGCCGCTTCCGCGCCCGCGCGGAAGCGGCTCGTCGTGCCGAGGGCCGCCATCAGCTCGCCCACCCTGCGGCTGTACGTCCGCGCGGACATGCCGAGCCGGGCGGCCGCCGTCTCGTCCGTGACCCCCGACAGGAGGGCGTCGAGCACCGGGCGCAGCTGGGGCGGCAGATCGCACGGCGGCGGCGGGGACGGCGCCGGGCACGTCAGCTCCTCGCCCGCCGCCCAGAAGGCGTGGTGGGCGCGGACGAGGGCCTGCACCACGACCGGGTCCCGGATCAGCAGCAGCCCGTTGTACAGCAGCTCCAGATCGAGCGGGACCGCGGCCACCGTCCGGTCGACGACGATCATCTTGAACGGGATGGCCTCCGCGAGGCGGGCCCGGCCGGGGAACCGGAGCCCGTCTTCGAGCCGGGGCAGGGCATGCCTCGGGACGATCCGTCTGACCTCCTCGGCCCGCTCCACCGCGGCCCGCATGCACGCTCCCGCCAGCTCCAGGAACGGCTCGGGGATCGCGAAGCCCTCGGACGCGACCGGGTCGTCGAAGGTCAGCAGCTCGTGCCGGGTGGAGGCGGCCAGCCCGGCGAGCGCGGCACTGATGCGCCGCGCACCACGGACCGGCCGCCCGGCGGGCCGCTGTCCCTCGGTCGCGGCCCGGTTCATCGCCGAACGGGCGAGCATCACGGAGCCCGCGCTCTCTGCCACCGCTGACCACCCCCGCCCGATCGATGTCCACTCCATGTACGCATGTGACTGCACACGGTGACAACCCCTGTTGAAAAGGATGGCGAATCCATGCCACGCCGCTTCACCCGTGTCGCCGTTGCCGCATCGAGATCCATCCGCAACTCCTTCGATTGCTCCCCGCGGGCCTCCCGTTCGTCACATTCACAAGTGACCGACGAAGAGGGGGAGATGAGATGGAACGACAGCACGAGGGCCGGGACCGGCGCCGCGGGGCCCGTTTCCCGGCCGTGGTCGCGGCCCTGCTCGCGGCCGGACTCGCCGTCGGCGGCTGCGGCGCGGGCGGCGGGCGCAGCAGCTCCGACGAAGGCCTGAAGAGCGGCGGCCGGACCGCGCCCGCGGCCCCCGACGGCGGCCGCGCCGGGACCGCCGCGCCGCAGGAGGGCGAACAGCGCTCCCCGGCGCCCGCCCCCGACTACCTGTCCACCTTCGCCCTGGACGTGGACACCGCCTCGTACGGCTACGCCCGCCGCACCCTCGCCGAGGGGCGGCTGCCCGACCCCACGACCGTGCGCCCCGAGGAGTTCGTCAACAGCTTCCGGCCCGACTATCCGCGCCCGGAGGACAACGGCTTCAGCGTGACCCTCGACGGGGCCCGCGCCGGGGCCGAGGGCTGGTCCCTGCTCCGGGTCGGGCTCGCCACCCGGGGTGCGGACCGGAACGCCGAACGTCCGCCCGCCGCCCTCACCTTCGTCGTCGACGTCTCCGGCTCGATGGACGAGCCGGGCCGGCTCGACCTGGTCAAGGAGTCCCTCGGGCTGCTCGCCGGCCAACTGCGCGACGACGACTCGATCGCGCTCGTCACCTTCAGCTCCGAGGCGGAGACCCGGCTGCCCATGACCCGGGTCGGGGGTGCCCGCGACCGGATCCGCGAGGTCGTCGGCTCGCTCGGGACGAGCTCGTCCACCAATGTGGGGGCGGGCGTCCGCACCGGTTACGACGTCGCCGTCGAGGGCCACCGGAAGGGCGCGACCAACCGGGTGGTGCTGCTCTCCGACGCGCTCGCCAACACCGGTGACACCGAGGCCGAGCCGATCCTCGCGCGCATCGACGAGGAACGCAGGGAGTACGGCATCACCCTCTTCGGGGTCGGTGTCGGCAGCGAGTACGGCGACGAGTTCATGGAGCGGCTCGCCGACAAGGGCGACGGGCAGACCACGTACGTCTCGAACTCGGCGCAGGCCCGCAAGGTCTTCGTCGACCAGCTGCCCTCCCACGTCGAGCTGCGCGCCCGGGACGCCAAGGCGCAGGTCGCCTTCGACCGGAGGACCGTCGAGAAGTTCCGGCTCGTCGGATACGAGAACAGGGCGGTCGCCGACGACGACTTCCGCGACGACCGGGTGGACGGCGGCGAGATCGGGGCCGGACACACGGTCACCGCGCTGTACGCGGTCAAGACCCGCCCCGGGGCCGCCGGTCCGCTCGCCACCGCGACGGTCCGCTGGCTCGACCCGGCCACCCGGGCGCCGCACGAGCGGTCCGGCGCCCTCGGGACGGCCGCGCTGACCGGGGACATCTGGGGGGAGGGCCACGACAGCCTCCAGCTGACCGCGATCGCCGCCTACTTCGCGGACGCCCTGCGCGGCGGCGACCTGCCGGGCGCCCCGGGGCTTCCGGTGCTCGTGAACCGCGCCGGGGCGATCGCCGACCGGTCCGGTTCGGCGGTGGTCACCGAGCTGGCCGACGCCATCCGGCACGCCTCGGGGCTGCTGGCCCCCGAGGACGAAGAGCCCTCCGGGGAAGGGGAGTCGAGGTCGGGAGACCCCTACAGCTGACGCGCGCGGCGGGCAGCGGGCGACAATGGCCGCATGGCCACCCTGCTGCTCGCCCTCGCCGTCGGAAGCACCGGGCTCTACGCCGGTTTCCTGCTGATCTTCCAGACCGGCATCATGCCCGCCCTCGCCCGCCTGGCGGACCCGGAGTTCGTCACGGCGATGCGCCGGATCAACGAACGCGTGCCGAGGGCCGTGTTCCTCACGGTCTTCCTCGGTGTGGCGGCCTTCCCCGCCGCCGCGTTCCTCGTCCCCGTCGACGGGCGGACGGACACGCAGAAGTGGCTGGTGCTCGCGGGGCTCGTGGCCGCGGTCCTCAACCACGCGGTGACCATCGGGGGGAACGTCCCGCTCAACACGGCCCTCGCGGCGTCGGAGAAGGCGCCGGCCGGCGACCCCGCGGGCGATCCGTCCGCGGTCCGGGCCGCCTTCGAGAGGCGCTGGAACGGTTTCCACCGCGTCCGTACGGCCCTGATCGTCCTCGCGTTCGGACTGCTCACCGCCGCCGCGGTGCTCTAGGGAAACCGTACCCCCGTGCCGGTTTCTGGCGTGAACTCGCGGGTGGCGACCCCCTCCGCATCCACGAGGACCCCTCGAAAGCGTACCTGCGAGTCCGGAAACCGTCTTTCGGCGTACGTAAGATCTGCGCCAGTGACGAGAACCCCACTCCTAGATAACCGGGCAAAGGTGGTGAATCACCCCGATATCCCGGAGTGTCATTCCGTACCCTCCGGTTTCTTATTGACATGGCTACGGGGGTCTTTTCTAATCATCGAGAGTCATCCGCGCGCAGACACCGCACAGGCACTGAGGGGGCAAGGTGGACGTCCGGATTCTGGGGGGACTGTCGGTACGTGAGAACGGGGTGTCGATCACCCCGACAGCGGCCGCGCCCCGGCAGCTGCTCGCCCTGCTCACGGCCAGCGCCGACCAGGTCGTCCCCGTGACGGTCCTGACCGAGGAGCTCTGGCCGTCCGGCGCGCCCCGCGGCGCCCGCGCCGAACTGCAGGCGCACATAGCGGAGTTGCGGGCCCTCATCGCGGGCGCCCTGCGCGGCGCCGCCCCGGCGGAGCCGCGCCCCGGCTGGTCGGACCGGCGCAGCGCCGACGCGATCCTCGTCTCCCAGCCCGGCGGCTACCGCCTCGACACCGGCGGCGGCCCCAACGACGTCTGGCAGTTCGAGCGCGCGGCCGGCGCCGGCTACCGGGCCATGGAGGCCGGCGACCTGTCCCGGGCCGCCCTCCGGCTCGGCGAGGCGCTCGCCCTGTGGCGCGGCGAACCCTACGCGGGCGTGGCCGCCGGCCCCCGGCTCCGCCGGGAGATCGAGCGCCTGGAGACGTCCAGGCTCAGCGTCCTCGACCAGTGGCTGGAAGCACAGCTGGGCCTCGGCCGGCACGCCGAACTCGTCTCCGAACTCACCGGACTCGTCGCCCGCTACCGCACCAACGAGCCCCTCCACGCCCACCTCATGGTCGCGCTGCTGCGCTGCGGACAGCACGACGAGGCCCTCCTCGTGTACGAGCGGCTGCGCGCGGCCCTCAAGGGCGAGAGCGGCATGGAACCCTCGGCGCGGCTCCGCCGGCTCCAGCGCTCGGTCCTGGCCGTGCGGGACACGGCCGGCCGGCCCGCGTACGGCCCCCGGATCCCCACCCAGTACATCTCCAGCCGGCACGTCCCGGCCCCGTACGTCCCCGCCCAGTACGGCACGGCGCAGTACGGCCCCGCACGCCCCCGGCTCGTCCCGGCGGGCTCCGTCGGCTGAGGAACGGCGGGTCCCGCCGGCCGGCCGACGGCGGCGGTGCGCCGGCCGTCCGGCGATGTGACCGCCCATCAGCGGGAATGAAGTGCGGCAGCTCACCGTTGACCGACTCCCGAAGCCGAATTATTTTCGGCGAGCAGTACGGGTTTCCTCCCAGGTGCCCGATTTCGCTCGACCACGGGGGCAGGGGCCATGACATTGCACGGCGCGGACGGAGCCGGTGGTGCCGACGCGCTGCTCACGGTCCTCGAAATGCTCGCCCGGCAGGACCCGCCCGCCCGCTTCGACTCCCTCCTCGACGAGGCCCGGCGGACCGGACTGACCGGCGAGGAACTCCGCCGCCTGGAGCGGGCCGTGGACCTCGCCGGCGAGGTCCACGCCGGACGCGAGCGCGACACCCGCCGCGAGGCCGGACTCGCCGCCCTCACGGACACCGCCCGCGACCTCACCCTCTCCTACGACCTCGACAGCCTGCTGCGCGTCGTCATCCGCCGCGCCCGGCGGCTCCTCGGCCTCGACCTCGCCTACGTGACCCTGCGCGGCCCGCACGGCGCCAGCTACGTCCACACCTCCGAAGGCTCCCGCCCCGCCACCGGCCCCGGCGCGCGCCTCACCCCCGGCCTCCGGATCGCCGAGGGGTACGGACTCGGCGGCGCCGTCCAGCTCCACGGCGGGCCCGTCTGGACCGCCGACTACCTCGCCGACGAGCGCTTCGCCCCCTCCGGTTCCCTCGACGCCGGCGTCCACGCCCCCGCCTTCGACGAGGCCGCCGAATCCGCCCTGCGGGCCGAAGGGATCCACGCGATCGCGGCCGCCCCGCTGCGCAGCGGCGACACCGTCGTCGGCGCCCTCTACGGAGCGGACCGGCGCGTCCGCCACCACACCCCCGAGGAGATCGGGCTCCTCGCGGGCCTCGCCGACCTCGCCGCCCTCGCCGTCGAGAAGGCCGGCCTCCTCGACCGCACCCGAGCCGAGGTCATCGAACTGGAGCGCGACAGCTCCCGGGTGCGCACCAGCCTCGCCCGGATGCGGCACGTCAGCGAGGCCCACGGCCGCATCATGAACCTCGTCCTCGCCGGCGGCGACCTGTGCAACGTGGCCAAGGCGGCCGCCGACGCCCTCGACGCGACCGTGCTGATCCGCGACCCCGGCGGCCGGCCCCTCGCCGCCGCCGGGGACATCCCCGGCCTGGACGAGGAGGCCGTCGCCAAGGCCTCCCTCGACGCCCACGCCCGCCGCCGCCCGGTCCTCACCGACGGCGACACCTGGGTCGCGCCGGTCATCGCCGGCTCCGAGGACCTCGGCGGCCTCGTCATCCGCGCCGCCGGCGGACTCACCGGCGAGGACGAACGCCTCCTCGAACTGGCCGCCCAGTGCGTCGCCTTCCTCCTCCTGATGCGCCGCTCCACCGCCGTCGCCGAAGGCCCCGTCCGCGACGAACTCCTCGACGACCTCATCGCCGACCCGCCGCACGCCCCGCAGCAGATCGCCCAGCGGGCCCGCCGCCTCGGCGTCGACCTGCGCCGGCCGCACGTCCTCGTGCTCGCCCGGCCCGAGGGCGGCGAGCAGGGCCGGGCGGTGGTGTGGGCGTCCTCGTACGCGTACCGCCTCTCAGGCCTCAAGACCGTGCAGGGCGGCTGCATCGTGTTGCTGCTCCCCGGCATAGACGCCTCGGCCGCCGCCAAGGCCGTCTCCGCCGAGCTGTCCCCGCTGCTCGGGCACCCCGTATCCGTCGCCGCCGCCGGCCCCGCCCAGAGCCCGGACGGCGTCGGACGGATGCACCAGGAGGCCGGCCGCTGCCTGGACGCGATGAGCGCGCTCGGCGGCACCGGCTCCGCCGCCTCCGTGCAGGACCTCGGCTTCCTGGGGCTGCTGCTCTCCGACGACACCGACGTCGACGGCTTCGTCGAGTCGGCCATCGGACCCGTACTGGACTACGACGCCGAGCGGTTCACCGACCTCACCCACACCCTGGAGGCGTACTTCGCCTCGGGCGGCAGCCCCTCGATCGCGGCCGAGGCGCTCCACGTCCACCCCAACACGGTCTCCCGCCGCCTGGAACGGATCGGCGAACTCCTCGGCCCCGAGTGGCAGAAGCCCGGACAGGTCCTGGAGGTCCAGCTGGCGCTGCGCCTCCAGCGCACCCGGGAGGTCCTGGCCCGCGGACGCGCGACGGCGGACCCGGCCCGGCAGCCGGGCCCGCCGGAGCGCACCACGTGACCGGACGGGAGTCTCAGCTCGCCGAGCGCCCCGAGCCGTAACCCGGCCCGTAGCCCGTGTCGTACGCCGCGTCCCAGCCGCCGGCCATCACCGTCGCCGCGTGGGCCGCCGACGCCAGCGTGATGTGACGGTGCCAGCCGCGGAACGAACGGCCCACGAAGTCCCGCAGCCCCGCCCCCTCGCCGACCTCCGCGAAGTCCCGCTCCACCCGCCGGCCGAGCTTCGTGATCCGCAGCAGCGAACCGACCGGAGAGTTCGTCAGATCGCTGATCCACACCCGGGCCGGGGCCCGGCGCGGGTCGTCCCACTCGCCGAGCAGCACCAGCGGACGCATCCGCTCCCCGCCGGGCGTGGGCAGCGCGACCCGGACGGCCGTCGCGAGCGAGGTCCGCGAGGTCCGCGCCCCCGCGACCGTGTCGACCCAGCTCACCGGCCGGCGCAGCCCCTTGAGCGAATCCAGGATCTGGACCGCGGACAGCGGGCCCGCTCCGAAGCCCGGCAGCGAGCGGTCGGCGATCGCGAGCCGCGAGCCCGGGTTGATCCGGGCCACCACCGGCACCCCCGCCCCGGCGAGCCGCGTCAGGGCGGCCCGCCCCGCACCGCCCCGGATGTCGAGCAGCACCGGCTTGCGGGTGACGTCGGACCAGCGGGCGGTGTCGAGCGCCGCGGCGACCGCGCACTCCTCCATGGTCTCCTCGCCGGCCTCCTGGGGGACCTCCGCGCGGTCGCGCCGCGTGCGGTCGTTCACCCAGGGGTCCGGCAGGAAGAGCCGCCAGTTGACCGGCACGCTCAGCTCGTCGCTCGCGAACCACACCCCGAACGCCTGCTGCCCGTGGAAGACCTGCCCGCGCTCCGGGTCGAAGCGCCGGTCCACGCCCACCGAGTGCTCCCCGGCCTTCGGGATCGGCATCGGCCGCACCACCCACGCCTGCGGGCAGCTGTGCCGCTCCAGGTACCGGGCGAGCGCGGCCCGCATGGGCTGCCAGTCCCAGGTGGAGCTGGAGACGAAGTGGTGCAGGCTCTGCTCGGCCGCCGGCCCGCCGATCTGGGCGGCGATGTTGCGGATCGACTTGCGGCCCTGCGCGGTGAGCAGGCCGTGCAGGTACTGCTCGGCCTTCAGGCGCTGGTCGCGGCGCGGGAAGCCGGAGAACAGCGCGGCACACAGCTCGGCGTAGACGTCCTCGCGCGAGTCGGCCGCGCCGCCGGAGGACCTGACGACGCCCAGGGGCACGGCCGGGGCGACGGCACCGGCGGTGGTCCTGCGCTTGGTTGCGACGGATGTACTCACGACACTCCTGCCCTCAGGTTGCGCAGCTCCCTCCCGCTGCTCCACCACCCTCACCCGGAGCCGCCCGTGGGGACGAGGTGTACCCGGCACCCGAATCGGCCGCCGGATGGTGACCCGGCCACCGCCCGCCGTGTCTCCGCAGGTCAGAGGCGTCGCCGCCACCTCGTCGCGGACCCCTGGGCCGACACTCCGGAGTACTCCCGGGGGGATCTGACAGATTCGCCGGCCCGGCTTTGACCCGTCGCACGGCGTGGCCGGACCATCGCAGAGCGAGGCTGCACGGGCCGGATCCCGGTTAATGCCCCAGGCCGGGATCCGCGTCCGTGCGCCTCGCCCCGACCCGTCGTCCCGCCCCGCACCCCCGACGGCCGGGCCGGGCCACCCGTCCTCGTAACCTTGGGCGCATGGGGCTGCGCAAGGAACTGCCGGTCGTCGCGGTGGTCGCCGTCGGCGGCGCCCTCGGCGCGGCCGCGCGCTACGGCGCCGGACTCGCCTGGCCCACCCCCGAGGGCGCCTTCCCCTGGACGGTCCTCACGGTCAACGCCACCGGCTGCCTGGCGCTCGGCGTCCTCATGGTCCTGCTCACCGAGACCACCACCGCCCCGCACCCGCTGCTCCGGCCCTTCCTCGGCACCGGCTTCTGCGGGGGGTACACCACCTTCTCGACGTACGCCCTCGACACCCGGCGCCTGTTGGGCGCGGGCGACCCGGTGCGCGGTCTGCTCTATCAGGGCGGAACCCTGCTCGCCGCCCTGGCCGCCGTCGTGGCGGGCG
>NZ_JAINVG010000096.1 GCF_020400725.1 Streptomyces sp. NK15101
CTCGGCGGCGGCCCGCTCGGGGGTGACGGAGGGGTGGGCGGCCCACCAGGCGTAGTGCTGGGCGAGGGTGTGGGCGCGGTCGACGGCCTCGTGGTCGTAGCCGTGGGCGAGGAGCTGGGTGAGGACGCCGGCGGCGAGCCGGTAGCGGGGGCCGACCGGGGAGAGCAGTCCGCAGGCCATGAGTTCGCCGAGGGCGGCGTCGGCGTGGGTGTCGCCGACGAGGGCCGGGAGGTGGGCCTGGTGCGGGACCTCTCCGCCGAGGGCGACGGCGAAGCGCAGGGCGGACTGGGCGGCGCGGCTGAGCCGGGAGGCGAGGAGGGCGGCGGGGGCGGCGCCCTCGCCGAGGCTGGGCAGCGGTATCTCGCGCAGTTCGACGTCGGGGTCGTCGATGCCGTCGAAGGCGGCGGCCGCGACGGTGGCCGTCGCCGCGGGGTCGGCGGGTCCGAAGGCCTCTTCGAGGGCGCCGAAGGCGTCGAACTCGGCGGGGGTGACGCGCAGCCGGTCGCGCTGCCGGAGCAGGGCGCCGGCCTGGACGAAGCGGAGCGGGAGGCCTTCGGACTCGAACCACAGGTCGCCGGCCCAGTTGGTCTCCTCCTCGGTGAGGGTGCGGCCGACGGCGCTCTCCAGGAGTTCGAGGGCGGCGGCGCGGCCGAGGCCGGCGAGGAGGACCTCCTCGACGTGGGCGTCGGCGGAGGGGGCGGGCGTGTCGGGGCCGGCGGCGAGGAGGAAGGCGCACTCGGGTGCGGCGGCGAGGAGCTCGTCGAGGGCGGCGCCGCCGAATTCCAGGTCGTCGACGACGACCACGGCGCCGATGTCGCGGAGCCGGCCGAGCAGGGCGGTCCGGTCGGGGCGCTGGCCGGGGGCGTACCGGACGGCCGTGAAGAGCTCGCGGAGGAGTTCGGTGGGCGTGCGGTGGCGGCCGGAGAGGCGGACGACCCCGTCGGGGGCGAGGTCCGCGCAGTCGGCGGCGACGGCGTCGAGGAGGGCGGTGCGGCCGGAGCCGGGGGCGCCGACGAGGCGGGCGCAGCGGCCCTGGCGGAGGATGTCGGTGAGCCGCTCGCGCTCCTCCTGGCGTTCGAGGAGCGGCAGCTCGGGTGCGGGAGGGCCGGGCGGGACGGGCGGGGCGACGGCGCGGGCGGCCTCGGCGCGCTCCTCGGGGGTGCGGGGGCGGGGGGCCTCCGGTTCCTGCCCGGGCGGGCAGGGTTCGATCTCGCTGCCGTCGACGGGGTTGACGGTGAGGAGCAGTTCGCCGGAGACGAGCCGGACGACGCGGGCGCGCGCGGGCGTCGACGCGGGCACGCCACGGCCCTGGCGGGCCTCCTCGCCCTCGGTGTCGTGACCGTACTCCTCCGACCCAGGGTTGATCGGGTCCATGGTCCAAGCCCCCAAGAAGCGGTGTCCGGTGCCCGCCGGTGGGTCCGCCCCATGTGCAGGCGGGTCCGTCAATGTGCGGGCGACCGAACCCTAGACCGTGGTCAGCGGCTCGGGAACAGGCGGGGTGCCCCCGAGACCAAGACGTCACGGTCTTGTGAGGATTGAGCGTGACGCCTGGTTCACACAGCTGCTTCACAGATCACGGGAGCCCCGGGGGTCACACGCGGGGAAGGGACTCCAGGGCGAGGCCGCCCTCGATGGCGAGGATGCGGTGGAGCCGGGTGGCGACGAGGAGCCGCTGCATCTGGGGCGGCACCCCGCGCAGGACGAGGCGCCGGCCGCAGCGGCCGGCCCTCCGGTGGGCGCCCATGATGACGCCGAGTCCGGTCGCGTCCCAGGAGTCGAGGCCGGTCAGGTCGAGCACCAGGTCGCCGACTCCGTCGTCGACGGCCGAGTGCAGGACCGTACGGGCGTCCGCCGCGCTGCGGACGTCGAGGCGGCCCCCGACGACCAGCTCGACATGGTCGCCCCTGATGTGCATATGCGCTCCCCGAGAGTGCTCCGTCTTCGCAACAACTGACTGCCGCACTGGCAGATACGTTGCGCCTTGTCAGCGAACCGATACCGAAATTCACCCCACGGAGTGAGGCGGGGTGGCGGGCCGGGCTCAGTACTTGTAGAAGCCCTGCCCGCTCTTGCGGCCGATGTCACCCGCGTCCACCATCCGGCGCATCAGCTCCGGCGGCGCGAACTTCTCGTCCTGGGACTCGGTGTAGATGTTGTTGGCGGCGTTCACCAGGATGTCGATGCCGGTGAGGTCGGCGGTGGCGAGCGGGCCCATGGCGTGGCCGAAGCCGAGCTTGCAGGCGATGTCGATGTCCTCGGCGGTGGCGACGCCCGACTCGTGGAGCTTGGCGGCCTCGACGACGAGGGCCGAGATGAGGCGGGTGGTGACGAAGCCGGCGACGTCGCGGTTGACGACGATGCAGGTCTTGCCGACGGACTCGGCGAACGCGCGGGCGGTGGCGAGGGTCTCGTCGCTCGTCTTGTAGCCGCGGACCAGCTCGACGAGCTGCATCATCGGCACGGGCGAGAAGAAGTGGACGCCGACGACGGCCTCGGGGCGCTCGGTCACCGCGGCGATCTTGGTGATCGGGATCGCGGAGGTGTTGGAGGCGAGGACGGCGCCGTCCTTGGCGATCTTGTCGAGCGAGCGGAAGATCTCGTGCTTGACGTCGAGGTTCTCGAAGACGGCCTCGACGACGACGTCCGCGTCGGCGACGGCGTCGAGCTCGGTGGTGGCGGTGATCCGGCCGAGGGCCGCCTCGGCGTCCCCGGCGGCGAGCTTGCCCTTGGCGACGAACTTGTCGTACGACGCCTTGATGCCGTCGGTGCCGCGGGTCAGGGCGGCGTCGGTGACGTCACGCAGGACGACGTCCCAGCCCGCCTGTGCCGAGACCTGCGCGATGCCGGATCCCATGAGTCCGGCCCCGATGACGGCGAGCTTCCTGGCCACGATGTTCCACCCCTTTAACGCCTGTTCACTTCTGGCTCTCCGGCGGAGATTAGCGGTCGCGGGGCGCCATGTGACCGTGAAGTAATGCGCGTCACGCCCTCTTTGACGGACGTCACACTCGCGACACCCCCCGCGCGGCCGGCGGCGGGCTCAGCCCTCGCGCACGGCGTACGTCAGGACCTTCTCGCTCAGCAGCTCCTCGATCTCGTCGAGGAGGACGAGGGCCTCGCGGGAGACGGTGGTCGCCTTGCGCCCGGCGGTCATCTCGCGGGTGATGTAGCCGACCACGGTGTTCTCGATCCAGGTGAGCTGGCCGCCGACGAGCAGTGGCAGCGGGTCGTCGGCGGCCGCGCCGGTCTCCTCGCGGAGGGTGGTCACGACGGCCTCCTGGACCTGGTCCCGCAGGTGGAAGAGGCGGGCCTTGAGGGTGGGCGCGTGCTCGATGACGTTCATGAAGGCGTCGAAGCCGTCCATGAGTCCGTACGCGGGGGACACGGCTCCGATGTCCTGGCGGAGTTCGCGCAGGACGGCCCGGGCGGCGGACTCGCCCCGGTCGCGGCCGCGGATCATCCGGGCGAGGCGGAGGGTGACGCCGTCCATCCGGTCGAGGAAGAGGTCCTCCTTCGCCGGGAAGTAGTTGTAGACGGTGTTGACGGAGACGTCCGCCGCCTCGGCGACGTCCGCGACGGTCACGCCCGCGAAGCCGTGCTCCAGGAAGAGCCCGGTCGCGATGTCCGAGATCCGCTGCTTCGTCTCGCGCTTCTTGCGTTCCCTGAGTCCCTCGGCCATGGCCTCATCCTAGGCTCCCTGAAATTTCAGTGCCTCTGAAACTTTGGTGGCATTGCAAAATTTCAGTGACTCTGTTTTCGTGGTCGTCATGACCGTCATCAGCACGGCCGGGCTCGCCCGGACCTTCCCGACCAGGAACGGCCCCGTGGAGGCCGTCCGGGGGATCGACCTCACCGTCCGGCCCGGCGAGATCCTCGGACTCCTCGGCCCCAACGGCGCCGGCAAGACCACCACCCTCCGGATGCTCACCACCCTCCTCCCGCCCACCGGCGGCGCCGCCACCGTCGCCGGCCACGACCTCGTCAAGGAGCCCGCCGCCGTACGCCGGCGCATCGGGTACGTGGCCCAGTCCGGCGGCCTCGACCCCCAGGAGACCGTCCGCTCCGAGCTCGTCACGCAGGGCAGGCTCTACGGTCTGGACCGGGCGCGGGCGACCGCCCGCGCCCGGGAGCTCGCCGCCGACCTCGGCCTCACCGAACTCCTCGACCGGAAGACCCCGGCGCTCTCCGGCGGTCAGCGCCGCCGGCTCGACCTCGCCATGGGGCTCACCCACCGACCGGAGGTCCTCTTCCTCGACGAACCGACGACCGGTCTCGACCCCGGCAGCCGCGCCGACCTGTGGGCCCTGGTGCGGCGGCTGCGCGACGAGTACGGCACCACCGTCGTCCTCACCACGCACTACCTCGACGAGGCCGACGCGCTCGCCGACCGGCTCGTGATCGTGGACAGGGGCACGGTCGTCGCCGAGGACAGCCCCGCCGGCCTCAAGGCCGCGCACGGCGTGACCACCCTCCAGGAGGCCTTCCTCGCCGCCACCGGCCGCACTCCGGCCCCCGCCGACACCACCCCCGTAGCGGTCTAGGAGACCCGTGATGCTGCTCCGCGACACCGCGCTCGTCTTCGGGCGCTACGCCCGCCAGACCCTGCGCTCCCCGTTCCAGATCTTCTTCGGCGCGCTGATGCCGCTGCTCTACCTGCTCTTCTTCGGGCCGCTGCTCACCGGCCTCCCGCTGGGCCGCGAGGGCGACTCCTGGCAGATCCTCGTCCCCGGACTGCTGCTCCAGCTCGGCCTCTTCGGCGCCTCGTTCGCCGGTTTCTCGATCATCATGGAGAAGAACTGGGGCGTGCTCGACCGGATGCGGGTCACCCCGGTCAGCCGGCTCGCCCTGCTGCTCGGCCGGGTCCTGCGGGACGCCGCGCTCTTCGTCCTCCAGGCGGTCCTGCTCGTCCTCGTGGCGATCCCGATGGGCCTGCGGGCACCGGTCGCCGGGGTCCTCATCGGCTTCGGCTTCGTCGCCCTGCTCTCCGCCGCGCTCGCCTCCCTCTCGTACGCCCTGGCCCTGAAGCTGCGCACCCCGCAGGAGTTCGGGCCCGCCGTCAACACGCTCGCGATGCCGGCGATGCTGCTGTCGGGCCTGATGCTGCCGATGACCCTCGCCCCCGGCTGGCTCGACGTGGTCTCGCACCTCATGCCCTTCCGCTATCTGGTGGACGCGGTGCGGGAGGCGTACGTCGGCCACTACACGACGCCGACCATGCTGTACGGGGTGCTCGTCGCCCTCGGACTCACCGGGCTCGCCGTGACGGTCGGCACACGCACGTTCCGGAGCGCCGGTGCGTAACTAGGCTGGGCCCATGGTCAATCTGACGCGCATCTACACCCGCACCGGCGACAAGGGCACCACGGCGCTCGGTGACATGAGCCGGACCGCCAAGACGGATCTGCGGATCTCGGCCTACGCCGACGCCAACGAGGCCAACGCCGCCATCGGGACGGCCGTCGCCCTCGGGCAGCTCGACGAGGAGGTCGTGAAGGTCCTCGTCCGGATCCAGAACGACCTCTTCGACGTGGGCGCCGACCTCTGCACGCCGGTGGTGGAGAACCCCGAGTACCCGCCCCTGCGCGTCGAGCAGGCGTACGTCGACAAGCTGGAGGCCGACTGCGACCGCTTCCTGGAGCGGCTCGACAAGCTGCGCTCCTTCATCCTGCCGGGCGGCACGCCCGGCGCGGCCCTGCTGCACCAGGCGTGCACGGTCGTCCGGCGGGCGGAGCGCTCCACGTGGGCGGCCCTGGAGGTGCACGGCGAGACGATGAACGCCCTGACCGCGACCTATCTCAACCGGCTATCGGACCTGCTCTTCATCCTTGCCCGGACGGCGAACAAGGAGGTCGGGGACGTGCTCTGGGTCCCGGGCGGGGACCGCTGAACCGGCCCCCGGGTCCTTCTTCTGCCAGACGAGGTAGCTGAGCGCGATCAGACCGTGGATGCCGACGGCCCGCCACGCGCCGTACATCCAGCTCCGCAGGCCTTCGGTGTTCCCGTCGTCGCCGACGTACGCCATGGCGAGGAGCAGCAGGGCGGTGGCGACGGCGCCGCCGACGAGCGAGCCCAGCCAGATCCTGCCCTCGTGGCGGGCCCTGGCCGTGCCGTACCGGGGTGGCTTCGGGGGCGGCGGGGCGCCGCCGAGGCGGTGGGCGGCGTGGCCGTCGAGCCATTTCACGGTGCGGTGGCCGTGACCGACGGTGTAGCCGATGTACAGCGCGGCGAGACCGTGCTCCCAGCTCGGGTCCGCGCCGTTCTTGAGGTCGATCGCGGTGGCGACGAGGAGCACGGCCTCCAGGAGCGGCTCGCAGAGCAGCAGCGCCAGACCCGTCCGGGGCATCCTCAGGAGGTAGCGGGTGGCGAGGCCGGCGGCCAGCAGGACCCAGAAGCCGACCTCGCAGAGCACGATCA
The DNA here is from genome assembly GCF_020400725.1 of Streptomyces sp. NK15101. Lineage (GTDB taxonomy): Bacteria > Actinomycetota > Actinomycetes > Streptomycetales > Streptomycetaceae > Streptomyces. The sequence continues at coordinate 6,415 of NZ_JAINVG010000096.1, forward strand.
GCGTGACGATCACGGTGGTTCCCCTTTCGGTCCCCTTCAGCGTCCCGTGGGGCCGGGCCCGGTTCGTCGTCGCCGGTGAGGAACCGCGTCTACATCCTTCGGCGGAGGGACGGATCGGCCCGGGCGAGGAGGTCCCGGCCCGGTGCGGCATGTTGGATGAGCACGTGACACTCCCCCGCCCGCACCGCGTCGATCTGTTCATCGCCGCCGTCGGCCTCGTCGGCGGCCTGATCCTGTGGTCGTTCGGACTGCACACCCAGCTGGACCGGCTGTTCACCCAGCGCTGGGCGACCCTGGTGCCGCTCGCGGTGATGGCCGGGTGCGAGGCGCTGCGCCGTACGGCGCCCAGGACGGCGCTGACCGTCGGCACGGTGGCGATCGTCGCGGACCAGTTCACGTACGGGAACCTGGCCACCGTCCTGATGTTCACGGACGTCGTCTACGCGGCCGTCGTGTACGGGTCGCCCGCCCACGCCCGCCGCCTCCCGTACTCCACCGGTCTCGTCACGGTGGGGGTGACGATCGGCTTCCTGGTCTGGTGGCAGAACGCGTACGCCCTGCTCGTCGGCGTGATCACCGGCATGATCTCCTTCCTGCCGGCGATCACCGGAGCGATCGTCCGCAACCACCGGGAGGCGGCGGACGCGGCCAGGCTGCGGGCCGAGCAGACGGCGCTGCTCGCCGAGATGGACCGGGCGCAGGCGGTGGTGGCCGAGCGGGCGCGGATGGCGCGGGAGCTGCACGACATGGTGGCGAACCACCTCTCGGCGATCGCGATCCACTCCACGGCCGCGCTCTCCCTCGACGAACCGGCGACCACCCGGCAGGCGTTGACGGTGATCCGGGAGAACAGCGTGGCGGGCCTCGCGGAGATGCGGCGGCTCATCGGGCTGCTGCGGGACAGCGGCGGGGAGTCGGAGCCGGGGGCCGTGCCGAGCCTGGACGCCCTGGACGCGCTGCTGGCGCGGGCCCGTACGAACGGCTCGTCCGGGGGTCTGCGGTTCGTCCTCGAGGACACCCGGCCCGCGGACGGAGCCGCGCTGCCGGCACCGGTGGAGCTGGCCGCGTACCGGATCGTCCAGGAGTCCCTGACCAACGCGGTGAAGCACGCCTCCCCCGGTACGGTCACCGTACGGGTCGGCCGCGGCGACGGGGTCCTGACCGTGGCCGTCGACTCGCCGTACGGGAAGCGGCCGGGGCCGTCGGCGCCCGGGACGGGTTCGGGTCTGGTGGGCATGCGGGAGCGCGCGGAGCTGCTCGGCGGGGAGTTCCGGGCGGCGGCCGCGGGAGCGGTCTGGCAGGTGCGGGCCGTACTGCCCGCGGACGAGAAGGCGGGGAACGCATGACGATCCGGGTGGTCGTGGCCGAGGACCAGTCCGCGGTGCGGGCGGGGCTCGTGCTGATCCTGGGCAGCGCGCCGGACATCGAGGTGGTCGGCGAGGCGGCGGACGGCGAGCGGGCGGTGGAGCTGGCCCGGGAGCTGCGGCCGGACCTGGTCCTGATGGATGTGCAGATGCCCCGGATGGACGGGGTGACGGCGACCCGTCTGGTCGTGTCGGAGGGTCTCGCCGACGTGCTCGTCCTGACGACCTTCGACCTGGACGAGTACGTCTTCGGGGCGCTGCGGGCCGGGGCCTCGGGCTTCCTGCTGAAGAACACGGACGCGAAGGACCTGATCACGGCGGTGCGGACGGTGGGGCGCGGCGAGGGGCTGATCGCCCCGGCGGTGACACGGCGGCTGATCGCGGAGTTCGCGGCCCCGAGCCGTCCGGCGGCGGACTCCGCCGTGCTGGACGTGCTGACGCCCCGGGAGCGGGAGGTGCTCTCGGCGCTGGGTCTGGGTCTGTCGAACGCGGAGATCGCGGTGCGCCTCGACATGGCGGAGGCGACGGTGAAGACGCACGTCAGCAAGGTGCTGGGGAAGCTGGAGCTGCGGAGCAGGGTCCAAGCGGCGGTGCTGGCGCAGGAGTTGGGGGTCTAGCGGGTATTCGCCGGCGTTGGTCTGGACCTCTTGACGATTGGTCCAGACCTTCCTACGCTCGCGGGGCGCGCGCACCTTTTCGGACCACCCCCACCTTGTCCGTCCGCAACTTGAGGAGCACCGTTGAGCACTCAAGCACCGACGCGCAGAGCAGGGTTCAGACACCGGACCGCCGCCGGACTGACCGCCCTGATCCTGCCCCTGGCCGCCATGGTCGGCCTCGCCTCCCCCGCCGAAGCCGCCACCTCGGCCACCGCGACCTACACCAAGACCCAGGACTGGGGCACCGGCTTCGGCGCCAACTGGACCATCAAGAACACCGGCACCACCACCATCAGCTCCTGGACCGTGGAGTGGGACTACCCCTCCGGAACCGCCGTCACCTCCGCCTGGGACGCCACCGTCACCAGCTCCGGCACCCACTGGACCGCCAAGAACGTCGGCTGGAACGGCACCCTCGCCCCCGGCGCCTCCGTCTCCTTCGGCTACAACGGCACCGGCTCCGGCGCCCCCACCGGCTGCAAGATCAACGGCGCTCCCTGCGACGGCACCACACAGCCGGGCGACAACCCGCCCTCGGCCCCCGGCACCCCGGTCGCCTCGAACGTCACCGACACCTCGGCCAAGCTCACCTGGACCGCGGCCACCGACGACAAGGGCGTCAAGAACTACGACGTCCTGCGCGACGGCACCAAGGTGACCACCACCACCGGCCTCACCTTCACCGACAGCGGCCTCACCGCGGGAACCGACTACTCGTACACCGTCGTCGCCCGCGACACGATCGACCAGACCGGCCCCGCCGCCGGCCCGGTCGCCGTACGCACCACCGGCGGAGGCGGCGGCCAGCCCCTCCCGAACGCCGTGAAGATGGGTTACTTCGCCAACTGGGGCGTCTACGGACGCAATTACCACGTGAAGAACATCGTGACCTCCGGCTCCGCGTCGAAGATCACGCACATCAACTACGCCTTCGGCAACGTCCAGAACGGCAAGTGCACCATCGGCGACGCCTACGCCGACTACGACAAGGCCTACACCGCCGACCAGTCCGTCGACGGCGTCGCCGACACCTGGGACCAGCCGCTGCGCGGCAACTTCAACCAGCTCCGCAAGCTGAAGAAGGCCTACCCGCACATCAAGGTCCTGTGGTCCTTCGGCGGCTGGACCTGGTCCGGCGGCTTCGGCCAGGCCGTGCAGAACCCGACCGCCTTCGCCCAGTCCTGCTACGACCTGGTCGAGGACCCGCGCTGGGCCGACGTCTTCGACGGCATCGACCTGGACTGGGAGTACCCCAACGCCTGCGGTCTGTCCTGCGACACCAGCGGCGCGGCCGCCTTCAAGAACATGATGCAGGCCATGCGCGCCAAGTTCGGCGCCGGCAACCTGGTCACCGCGGCCGTCACCGCCGACGCCTCCGCGGGCGGCAAGATCGACGCCGCCGACTACGCGGGCGCCGCGCAGTACATGAACTGGTTCAACGTCATGACGTACGACTTCTTCGGCGCCTGGGAGGCGAAGGGTCCGACGGCCCCGCACTCCCCGCTCACCTCGTATGCCGGCATCCCGCAGGCGGGCTTCAACTCCGCCGAGGCGATCGCCAAGTTCAAGGCGAAGGGAGTCCCCGCCAACAAGCTGCTGCTCGGCATCGGCTTCTACGGCCGCGGCTGGACCGGCGTCACCCAGTCCGCCCCCGGCGGCACGGCGACCGGCCCGGCGCAGGGCACGTACGAGCAGGGCATCGAGGACTACAAGGTCCTCAAGAACTCCTGCCCGGCCAACGGCACCGTCGCGGGCACCGCGTACGCCCACTGCGGCACCAACTGGTGGAGCTACGACACCCCCGCCACCGTGAACTCGAAGATGAGCTGGGCCAAGAACCAGGGCCTCGGCGGAGCGTTCTTCTGGGAGTTCAGCGGTGACACCGGCAACGGCGAGCTGGTCGGCGCCATCAACAGCGGCCTGAGCTAGACGGAACGGAGAAGCGGGGACGGCGCAGCACGCCGTCCCCGCTTCTTCATGCCCTACGCGACGTTCACCCTCTGCCCGGGAGGCGCCGCCTCCAGCCAGGCCATGAAGCCCGTCCGGGCGTCCTCGCTCATCGCGAGCTCCAGGCGGACGCCCTCGTACATGCAGGGCTGGATCACGGCGTCGGAGAGCAGCGCGAGTTCCTCCTCGCCCTCCGGCATCCGGCGCTCCAGGGCCACGATGGAGGAGCGCTCCAGCACCCGGCGCGGACGGGGGGAGTACGAGAAGACACGGAACCAGGAGATCTCGTCACCGCTGTAGCGGGCGACGCCGTACACCCAGCCCTTGCCGGTCGGATCCGGCTCGTCGGGGACGTCCCAGCGCAGCGAACAGTCGAAGGTGCCGCCGGCGCGCTGGATCAGTCTCCGGCGCAAGCCGAAGACGAAGAGCCCGATCACCACCAGTGCGACGACCAGGCCGCACACGAGCAGAGCGAGGAACATCTTCACCGACCTCCTCGCTGCGTCCCGTAGCCGGCACGGCCGGCAGAACCGAATACAACCTGCATCTGCATCGCCTCAGCCGCGACACGGTCCGGAAAATTCCGGATCGTGCCGCGGCTGAGGGCACTCCTGCTCGGCGCGGACCGTCAGCGGACCGCTACCGCGCGCAGCCGGACCTCGGCGCGCCGCTCGGCGGCGGCGTCGGAGTCCGTCTTCGCACGCTCCAGCGCGCGCTCGGCGCGCTGGGCGTCGATCTCGTCCGCCAGCTCGCAGACCTCCGCGAGCAGAGACAGCTTGTCGTCGGCGAACGAGATGAATCCGCCGTGGACGGCGGCGACGATCGTCCCGCCCTCGCTCGTACGGATGGTCACCGGGCCCGACTCCAGCACACCGAGCAGCGGCTGGTGGCCGGGCATGACGCCGATGTCGCCGGAGGTGGTACGCGCGATGACCAGGGTGGCCTCGCCGGACCAGACACTCCGGTCCGCGGCGACCAGCTCGACGTGCAGCTCAGCAGCCAAGGGTGGCTCCTCGGGTCACCACCCGGCGGTCGTGCCGGGTGTTGGGGTCAATTCTAGGGGGCGTGGAGAGGGGGACGGGACGGATCCCGTCCCCCTCGGGCGAGCACGGGGCTCAGGAGACGCCGAGCTCCTTGGCGTTGTTCTTGAGGTCCTCAAGGCCACCGCACATGAAGAACGCCTGCTCCGGGAAGTGGTCGAACTCACCGTCGCAGATCGCGTTGAACGCGGCGATCGACTCGTCGAGCGGAACGTCCGAACCGTCCACACCGGTGAACTGCTTCGCCGCGTGGGTGTTCTGGGACAGGAAGCGCTCGACACGGCGGGCGCGGTGGACGACGAGCTTGTCCTCCTCGCTCAGCTCGTCGATACCGAGGATCGCGATGATGTCCTGGAGGTCCTTGTACTTCTGCAGGATTCCCTTGACGCGCGTGGCGGCGTCGTAGTGGTCCTGCGCGATGTAGCGCGGGTCCAGGATCCGGGACGTGGAGTCCAGCGGGTCCACGGCCGGGTAGATGCCCTTCTCGGAGATCGGACGGGAGAGAACCGTCGTCGCGTCGAGGTGGGCGAAGGTGGTCGCCGGCGCCGGGTCGGTGAGGTCGTCGGCGGGGACGTAGATCGCCTGCATCGAGGTGATCGAGTGACCACGGGTCGAGGTGATGCGCTCCTGGAGGAGACCCATCTCGTCGGCCAGGTTCGGCTGGTAACCCACCGCGGAGGGCATGCGGCCGAGCAGGGTCGACACCTCGGAACCGGCCTGCGTGAAGCGGAAGATGTTGTCGATGAAGAACAGCACGTCCTGCTTCTGCACATCGCGGAAGTACTCCGCCATGGTCAGACCGGCGAGGGCCACGCGGAGACGGGTGCCCGGGGGCTCGTCCATCTGGCCGAAGACCAGGGCGGTCTTGTCCAGAACGCCGGAGTCGGCCATCTCGTGGATGAGGTCGTTGCCCTCACGGGTGCGCTCACCGACACCGGCGAACACGGAGACACCCTCGTGCAGCTTCGCCACACGCATGATCATTTCCTGGATCAGAACGGTCTTGCCGACACCGGCGCCACCGAACAGACCGATCTTTCCACCCTTGACGTACGGGGTGAGGAGGTCGACGACCTTCAGGCCGGTCTCGAACATCTCGGTCTTCGACTCGAGCTGGTCGAAGGCCGGGGCCTTGCGGTGGATGGACCAGCGCTCGCTGACCTCCGACTCCGCCTCGGGCTCGTTCAGGATCTGGCCCAGCGTGTTGAACACGCGACCCTTGGTGACGTCGCCGACGGGCACCGTGATGCCGTCGCCGGTGTCGACCACGGGGGCCTGGCGGACCAGACCGTCGGTGGGCTGCATCGAGATGGTGCGGACGAGCCCGTCACCGAGGTGCTGCGCGACCTCGAGGGTCAGCGTCTTGAGCGCGCCCTCCTCGGCCGGGTCGGCGACCTGGACGTGCAGGGCGTTGTAGATCTCCGGCATCGCGTCGACGGGGAACTCCACGTCGACGACCGGGCCGATGACCCGGGCGACGCGGCCCGTGGCGGCGGCCGTCTCAACAGTGGTCGTCATTACTTGTCACTCCCCGCGGTCGCGTCGGCCAGGGCTGCGGTGCCACCGACGATCTCGCTGATTTCCTGGGTGATTTCGGCCTGGCGGGCCGCGTTGGCAAGTCGGGAGAGGTTGTTGATCAAGTCTCCCGCGTTGTCGGTCGCCGACTTCATCGCGCGGCGCGTGGCGGCGTGCTTGGAGGCAGCCGACTGCAGCAGCGCGTTGTAGATCCGGCTCTCGACGTAGCGCGGCAGAAGGGCGTCGAGGACGTCCTCCGCCGAGGGCTCGAAGTCGTACAGCGGACGGAGGGTGTCCGGCTCGCCGGCCTCCTTCGCCACCTCGTCGAGGCTGAGGGGCAGCAGCCGGGCCTCGACCGCCGTCTGGGTCATCATCGAGACGAACTCGGTGTAGACGATGTGGAGCTCGTCCACACCACCCTCGGCCGTGTCCTTCTCGATCGCCTCGATCAGCGGTGCCGCGATCTTCTTGGCGTCCGCGTACGTGGGCTCGTCCGTGAAGCCGGTCCACGTGTCGCTCAGCTTCCGCTCACGGAAGTTGAAGTGCGCGACACCACGGCGGCCGACGACGTAGATGTCGACCGTGCGGCCCTCGCCCTCCAGCTTCTTGATGAGCTGCTCCGCCGCCTTGATGGCGTTGGAGTTGAAGGCACCGGCCAGACCGCGGTCGCTCGAGAGGAGCAGGACCGCGGCACGGCTCGGGTTCTCCGCCTCGGTGGTCAGCGGGTGCTTGTCGTTCGCACCCGTGGCCACCGCCGTGACCGCGCGCGTGAGCTCGGTCGCGTACGGAGTCGACGCCTGCACCTTGCGCTGCGCCTTGACGACACGCGAGGCGGCGATCATCTCCATCGCCTTGGTGATCTTCTTCGTCGCGGTGACGGATTTGATGCGACGCTTGTAGACCCGGAGCTGCGCTCCCATGAGTCAGGTCCCTTCCGTCGTCACTTCGAGACGTTGACGGCGGGAGCGTCCGCGCCGAGCAGCTTGCCGTCAGAGGTCTCGAACTGCTGCTTGAACTCCGCGATGGCGTCGGCGACGGCGGTCAGCGTGTCGTCCGACATCTTCTTGCCCTCACGGATGGAGGTCATGAGACCGGAGTGGTTCTGGCGCAGGTACGCCAGGAGCTCGGCCTCGAAGCGACGGATGTCGGCGACCGGGACGTCGTCCATCTTGCCGGTGGTGCCGGCCCAGACCGAGACGACCTGGTTCTCCGTGGGCATCGGCTGGTACTGAGCCTGCTTGAGCAGCTCGACCATGCGCTGACCACGCTCCAGCTGCGCCTTCGAGGCCGAGTCCAGGTCGGAACCGAAGGCCGCGAAGGCCTCCAGCTCACGGAACTGGGCCAGGTCCACGCGGAGGCGACCGGCGATCTGCTTCATGGCCGGGTGCTGGGCGGAGCCACCGACTCGGGAGACCGAGATACCGACGTTCAGGGCCGGACGCTGGCCGGCGTTGAACAGGTCGGACTCCAGGAAGCACTGGCCGTCGGTGATGGAGATGACGTTGGTCGGGATGAACGCGGAGACGTCGTTGGCCTTCGTCTCGACGATCGGCAGACCGGTCATCGAACCGGCACCCAGCTCGTCCGAGAGCTTCGCGCAGCGCTCGAGGAGACGGGAGTGCAGGTAGAAGACGTCACCCGGGTAGGCCTCACGGCCCGGCGGGCGGCGCAGCAGCAGCGACACGGCGCGGTAGGCGTCGGCCTGCTTCGACAGGTCGTCGAAGACGATCAGGACGTGCTTGCCCTGGTACATCCAGTGCTGACCGATGGCGGAACCGGTGTACGGCGCCAGGTACTTGAAGCCGGCCGGGTCGGACGCCGGGGCGGCGACGATCGTCGTGTACTCGAGCGCGCCGGCCTCTTCCAGGGCGCCGCGAACGGACGCGATGGTCGAGCCCTTCTGGCCGATGGCGACGTAGATGCAGCGGACCTGCTTGTTCACGTCACCCGAGCGCCAGTTGTCGCGCTGGTTGATGATGGTGTCGACACAGAGCGCGGTCTTGCCGGTCTGACGGTCACCGATGATCAGCTGACGCTGACCACGGCCGACCGGCGTCATGGCGTCGACGGCCTTGTAGCCGGTCTCCATCGGCTCGTGCACCGACTTACGGGCCATAACGCCCGGGGCCTGCAGCTCGAGGGCGCGGCGGCCCTCGGTCGCGATCTCGCCGAGACCGTCGATCGGGTTACCGAGCGGGTCGACGACGCGACCCAGGTAGCCCTCACCGACACCTACGGAGAGGACCTCGCCGGTGCGCTGCACCGACTGACCCTCCTCGATGCCGCTGAACTCGCCGAGGACGATGGCACCGATCTCGCGCTCCTCGAGGTTGAGGGCGAGGCCGAGGGTGCCGTCCTCGAACTTCAGCAGCTCGTTCGCCATGGCCGAGGGAAGACCCTCGACCTTCGCGATACCGTCACCGGCCAGGCTGACCGTGCCGACCTCCTCGCGCGAGGCCGCGTCCGGCTGGTACGACTGGACGAAGGTCTCCAGTGCGTCCCGGATCTCCTCCGGCCGGATCGTGAGCTCCGCCATCTGGGTTCCCTGCTCTCCTTGTTGGGCCCGAAGTTTCTTAAGGGGTCTGGGGGCCGACCCCCAGGAATCTTCTGCAATCTCTGCACGGCCCAACCGGGCCGCTGGTGATGCTGTGTAGCTGTACTGCCTTGGTGCTGCTGTGGTCGCTGCCGTCAGCCGGCCAGTCGACGGGTCGCCTCGCCGAGGCGCTCCGCGATGGAACCGTCGATGACCTCGTCGCCGACACGCACCGTGATCCCGCCGAGGACCGCGGGGTCCACGTCCAGGTTCAGGTGCATCTCGCGGCCGTACAGCTTCGCCAGTACGGCACCGAGGCGCTGCTTCTGCCGATCCGACAGCGGCACCGCCGAGGTGACGACGGCGACCATCCGGTCCCGGCGCGCCGCGGCGAGCTTGGACAGGGACTCGAGTCCCGCTTCCAGGCTACGTCCCCGGGGCTGGGTCACCAGACGGACGACCAGACGCTCGGTGGTCGCGTGGGCCTTGCCGCCGAGCAGGCTGCGCAGCAGCGTGCCCTTCGCGGTGGCCGTGGCGGCCTTGTCCGTCAGCGCCGAGCGCAGCTCGTTGCTGGAGGACACGATCCGGCCGAACCGGAACAGCTCGTCCTCGACGTCGTCCAGGGCGCCCGCCTTCTGCGCCGCGGTGAGGTCGGCGGTGTTCGCCAGCTCCTCGGCCGCGTCGACGAGGTCGCGCGAGCGCGACCAGCGGGAGCGGACCATGCCCGAGACCAGGTCGACGGTCTCGCCGCCCACCTGTCCGCGCAGGAGTCGCTGCGCGAGCTCGGCCTTGGCCTCGCCCGACTGGGCGGGGTCGGTCAGGACCCGGCGCAGCGACACCTCGCGGTCGAGCAGCACGGTGACGGCGGCCAGCTCGTCCGCGAGCTTCTTCGCGTCGACCGGCGTGTTGTCGGTCAGCGCGTCGAGGGACTCACGGGCGGCGGACAGTGCCTCGCGGCTCGCTCCGTTCATCGGACAGCCTCGGCCTTCTCCTCGAGCTCGTCGAGGAAGCGGTCGATGGTGCGGCTCTGGCGGGCGGCGTCCTCGAGGGACTCGCCGACCAGCTTGCCGGCCAGGTCGGTCGCGAGCTTGCCCACGTCCTGGCGCAGCGACGCGGAGGCGGCCTTGCGGTCGGCCTCGATCTGCGCGTGGCCGGCCGCGATGATCTCCTCGCGCTGGCGCTGGCCTTCCGCCTTCATCTCCTGGATGATCGCGGTGCCCTGCTCCGTGGCCTCCTGGCGAAGACGCGCGGCCTCGTGGCGAGCCTCGGCGAGCTGGGCCTTGTACTGCTCCAGCACACTCTGAGCCTCGATCTGGGCCGACTCGGCCTTCTCGATGCCACCCTCGATGGCCTCGCGGCGCTCTTCCAGAACCTTGTTGATGTTCGGGAGGAGCTTCTTGGCGAGGAAGCCGAAGACGATGACGAAGGCGATCAGGCCGATGACGAGCTCGTCGAGATGCGGGATGAGAGGAGGCTGCGCCTCTTCACCCTGCGCAAGAAGCAGAGCGTTCACATCAGTGCCTTCCGTAAAAAGAATCGGGCAGTCGGTCCGGCTTACTGGTAGACGAAGCCCATGACGATGCCGATGAGGGCGAGCGCCTCACAGAAGGCGAAGCCCATGATCTGGTTGGTACGGATGAGACCGGCGGCCTCGGGCTGGCGGGCGAGCGCCTGCGTACCGTTACCGAAGATGATGCCGACGCCGACGCCGGGGCCGATCGCGGCGAGGCCGTAACCGATCGACGCGACGTTGCCGACGACGTTCTCCTTGGCGCCGGCGGCGAGGTTGACCATGTCGAGAGCAGCGGACATGCCGTTACTTCCTTCTCTTTCAATGACCCGGTGGGGGTTGGCCACCGGACGACTGATTGGTTTCGGGGGTGGAGCTACGGGGCCGGGGAGGCTCAGTGGTGCTCGGAGAGCGCGCCCTGGACGTAGCTGCAGGCCAGGAGGACGAAGACGTACGCCTGGACGGCCTGGATGAAGAGCTCGAAGGCGGTCATCACGAGGACCATCACGAACGAGGCGCCGGCGTAGACGAAGCCCAGGCCGTTCATGAGGTACCAGGTGGCCAGCGAGAACATCACGATCAGCAGGTGACCGGCGAACATGTTCGCGAACAGTCGCACCGCGTGCGTGAAGGGCCGGATCAGCAGGTTCGAGAAGAACTCGAGGACGACGACCATCGGGAGGATGGCACCGAGGGACTTGTCGTAACCGACGATGTTCTTCCAGCCACCCACGAAGCCGTGCTTCTTGAAGGTGAGCGAGATCCACATGAAGTACACGATCAGCGCGAGACCAGCCGGGAAGGCGATCAGCGAGGTGACCGGGAACTGGGCGAGCGGAACGATCGACCAGAGGTTCATGATCCAGACGAAGAAGAACAGCGACACCATGAAGGGGACGTACTTCTCGCCGTCCTTCTTGCCGATGATCTCGTAGACGATGCCGCGGCGCACGAAGTCGTAACCGGCCTCGCCGACCATCTGCATCTTGCCGGGGATCAGCTTGGGCTTGTTGAAGGCGGCCCAGAAGAACCCGACGACCACGATGGAGCCCAGCAGAGCGAGCAGCATCGGCTTGGTGATCTCGATGCCGGCCACCGTGGCGATGGGCTCGTACATGAACGTGTGCAGGCCCGGAGCCGGGAAGCCACATCCACTGAAGATGTGGCAATCCGGGTCGAAGGCAAGCGTCTGGTCAGCACTCACCGCGGGCTCCTTCAGCGTGGCGCATAGGTACGGCAACCTCGTTGTGTCGGCGCGGCGCACAGCCGCGGGTCGGCACTGGACTGGTCTTACGAATAAGGGGGCGGCGGTTCGGCGTCGAGCCTCTCGCTGGGACAGGCGCCGTTTCGGATGCCCGCGTCCGCAGTGCCGCAGTTGGAACCGGACGATAGCAGGAAGCCGAACGCGGCTTTATCCCGGCCCTACCCTTCACGACTTGGACCCCGTGTTTCCGGGGTCGATGTACGTGATCTTGGCCTTCATGTAGGCCCGGGCCTGTGCGGCGACCCACACCACGGTCGTCGCGAGCAGCGTGAAGGCGAAGGCCTTGAAGTCGAACAGCGTGGTGTTCTTCAGCAAGGCCAGGAAGATGAAGAGCACCAGCAGCTGGGCCGTGTAGAGCATCAGCCCCATGGCCTGGAAGAGGTGCGGAAGCGACTTGGCCGTCCGCTGGAGAACCACCTGCCCGATCCCCATGAAGAGGATGACCACCAGGGTGCCGACGACGGCGCCGATCGCACCCTTGCCACCGGCGACCACCCCGCTGACGACCGTGGCGACGGCGCCGACGGCTGCGGAGGGTACGGCGGTGTGCAGAAGGATGCGTGCGTCGTTCGACGGCATGGCGGTGTCTCCGCTTGCTCTGGAGGGGGCGATGGTGTCGTCATGGACGAGCGTAAGCCCGGTCCGAGGTGGGTCTCGGGGCCAACAGACCGTCGCACTACGGTCTTTCGGCACTGTCGCCGGGTCTCGTGAACCGTATCACAAACTATTTGAATAGGTCTTTACCCAGAAGGTGTGCCAACGGTCACACATGAGAGTTACCCCGCGCGTGTGTGCGCGACAGCGGGGCACCTTGTCTGCTATTGGCCCCCGCTGAGGCTTTCGTCAACCGCGTGCCCCGGCCTTACTCCTGTCGGTGAAGCGCGAACGGTGACCGATGGCGGTCGCCCCGTTGACCCCCGCGGGCACGGGTTCCCGCTCCTCTTCGACCGGCTCGGCGGAGCCGACGGACCCGAGGGGCTCCGTCGTCACGGCGGCCGGCTTGCGGCGCCGGTAGCGGGGCGGCACCACGGACTGGGCCCAGCGCGGAGCGCGCGGCGTGAAGCGCGGCAGCAGGAGCAGCACCAGACCGATCGCGCTCAGCGCGACGACGCCGAGGACGATCCACATCGAGGTCGAGTGGACCGAGTAGGCCAGCGTGCCGAAGGCGATGAGCGCCGACCAGAAGTACATGATCAGCACCGCGCGGCTGTGCGAGTGCCCGATCTCCAGGAGCCGGTGGTGCAGGTGGCCGCGGTCGGCCGCGAACGGCGACTGCCCCTTCCACGTGCGGCGCACGATCGCGAGGACCAGGTCCGCCATCGGGATCGCGATGATGGTCAGCGGCAGCACGAGCGGGATGAAGACCGGCAGGGCGGCGTGGGTGGCCTCACGGGTCGAGCCCTCGAAGAGCCGCAGCACGTCGGGGTCGACCTGGCCCGTGATCGAGATCGCGGAGGCCGCCAGGATCAGGCCGATCAGCATCGAGCCCGAGTCGCCCATGAAGATGCGCGCCGAGTGCATGTTGTGCGGCAGGAAGCCCAGGCACATGCCCATGAGGATCGCGGCGAAGAGGGTCGCGGGGGCGGCCGCCTCGATCGTGTAGCCGTACCAGAGCCGGTACGCGTACAGGAAGAAGGCCGCGGCGGCGATGCAGACCATGCCGGCGGCGAGACCGTCGAGGCCGTCGACGAAGTTCACGGCGTTGATGGTGAGGACCACCAGGGCGACCGTGAGGAGCGTGCCCTGCCAGGGGGTGAGGGCGACCGTGCCGACGCCGGGGATCGGCAGCCACAGGATCGTCAGACCCTGCGCGACCATCACGCCCGCCGAGATCATCTGCGCGCCCAGCTTGATGAGCGCGTCCAGCTCGAACTTGTCGTCGAGGACGCCGATCAGCCAGATGAGGGCGGCGCCGGAGAGCAGCGCGCGGGGCTCGTTGGACTGCTCGAAGACGCTGTTCAGGTTCTGCAGGTGGTCGGCGACGAGCAGTCCCGCGCACAGCCCGAAGAACATGGCGATGCCACCGAGCCGCGGAGTCGGTTCTCGGTGCACGTCGCGGGCGCGGATCTCCGGCATCGCCCCGGTCGCGATGGCGAACTTCCGCACCGGACCGGTGAGCAGATAGGTCACCGCAGCCGTGACACAGAGCGTCAGCAGGTAATCACGCACGGGCTGCCCCACAGGAATCGCTGGCCATCTCAGCCCCACACCCTAGCCGTGCCGTCCATGTGGTCTGAGACACCGGGGGCGTCCGAACGGTTGCGCTCGGGCTCCCGTCAGCGCCCATACGGGGGAAATCGGGAGGTCAACTCCCGTACCTCGGCGCGTGCCCGGGCCGTTTCCCCCGGGTCATCTCGCAACGCGACGGTGAACAGTGCGGCAATTCTCGCCATCTCCGGGGCGCCCATGCCCTGGGTGGTGACGGCCGCGGTGCCGAGCCGGATCCCGCGGCCCTCCCCATACGGAAGGGCACAGGTGTCGAGCACCATGCCGGCGGCGGCGAGCCGGGCGCGGGCGGCGCGGCCCTCGACGCCGAGGGGGGCCGGGTCCGCGGTGATGAGGTGGGTGTCGGTGCCGCCGGTGGTCACCGCGAAGCCCTCGGCGGCGAGCGCGGCAGCGAGGACCTCGGCGTGTTCCACCACCTGATGGGCGTACGCCGTGAACGCCGGCGTGGACGCCTCGCCGAAGGCCACCGCCTTGGCCGCGATCGTGTGCATCTGGGCGCCGCCCTGCGTGAACGGGAACACCGCCCGGTCGACCCGGCCCGCGAGCTCCTCGCCGCACAGGATCATTCCGCCGCGCGGCCCGCGCAGCACCTTGTGGGTGGTCGCGCAGACCACGTCGGCGTACGGGACGGGGCTGGGGGCCGCTCCCCCGGCGACCAGGCCGATGGGGTGGGCCGCGTCCGCGATGAGATAGGCGCCGACCTCGTCGGCGATCTCGCGGAAGACCGCGTAGTCGAGGTGGCGGGGGTACGAGATGGAGCCGCAGACGATCGCCTTCGGACGGTGGTGGCGGGCGAGGGCGGCGACCTGCTCGTAGTCGACGAGTCCGGTGTCGGCGTCGACGCCGTACGGGACGAAGTCGAACCAGCGGCCGGAGAAGTTCGCGGGCGAACCGTGCGTGAGGTGCCCGCCGTGGCCGAGACCCATGGCCAGGACCGTGTCACCGGGCCTGAGAAGGGCCGCGTACGCCGCCAGGACGGCCGAGGAGCCGGAGTGGGACTGCACGTTCGCGTGGTCGGCTCCGAAGAGCGCGGTGGCCCGCTGGACGGCGATCCGCTCGGCCGCGTCGGCGTACTCGCAGCCGCCGTGGTGCCGGGCCCCCGGGTAGCCCTCGGCGTACTTGTTGGCGAGCGGGGAGCCGAGGGCGGCGAGGACGGCGGGCGAGGTGAAGTTCTCGGCCGCGATCAGCTGCAGGCTGTCGGCCTGCCGCCGCGCCTCGCCGAGCAGCACGTCGGCGACCTCGGGGTCCTGCCGGCGCAGGACGTCGAGCTCCTCATCGGGTGGCGCGGTGACGGACATGGCTGACTCCGGACGTGGAGGGATGTCAGCACCAATGTAGGCAGCCGCACCCCGCCCCGCCTCCTGAACGTCAGCGCTTGGCCGAGACCCCCGTCAGCGCCGTCACCACCGGATCCAGCGCCTGGTTGATCTCGTCGCCGATCGAGCGGAAGAAGGTGATCGGGGCGCCGTACGGGTCGTTGACCTCGTCGGCGTCCACCGACGGGGCCAGGAGCCACCCGCGTAGAGCCGCGGCCGCGCGGACCAGGGCGCGTGCGCGTTCCACCATGCCCTCGTCGCGCGGGTCCGGGAGCGTGGCCGGGTCGATCGCGCGGACCAGGCGGGTGAACTCCTTCAGGGTGAAGGTGCGCAGACCCGCCGAGTGGCCCATCGAGATGACCTGCGCCCGGTGGTCGCGGGTCGCCGTCAGGACCAGGTCGGCGCGGATGACGTGCTCGTCGAGGAGCTCGCGGCCCACGAAGCCGCTGTAGTCCGCGCCGAAGTCGGCGAGGACCAGTTCCGCGTTGGCCTCCATGGGGGCGCCCTCGTGGCCCCAGGTGCCCGCGCTCTCCACGATCAGGCCGCCGCCGAGGGGGTCGCCGAGGCGGTCGCTCAGGGCATGGCGGGTCAGCCGCTCGGTGATCGGCGAGCGGCAGACGTTGCCGGTGCTGACGTGGAGGATGCGGAAGGTGTCGCTCTCTTCGTGCCCCGCTATGCCACGCCCCTCAGGGGCGGTCAACTGGCCACCTCGAGGTCGGGTACGACCTTCCGGAGCTCCTCCGGGGAGAGCGCGCCCTCGCGCAGCAGCACCGGCACCCTGCCCGTGACGTCGACGATGGAAGAAGGAACGATTCCGGGCGTCGGGCCGCCGTCGAGGTAGACGGAGACGGAGTCGCCGAGCATCTGCTGGGCCGCGTCGCAGTCCTCCGGCGCGGGGTGGCCGGTGAGGTTGGCCGAGGAGACGGCCATCGGGCCGACCTCGGTGAGGAGCTCGATCGCGACGGGGTGCAGGGGCATCCGGATGGCGACGGTCCCCCGGCTGTCGCCGAGGTTCCACTGGAGGGACGGCTGGTGCCTGGCGACGAGGGTGAGCGCGCCGGGCCAGAAGGCGTCGACGAGCTCCCAGGCCTGCTCGGAGAAGTCCGTGACCAGGCCGTGGAGGGTGTTCGGCGAGCCGATGAGGACGGGCGTGGGCGTGTTGCGGCCCTGGCCCTTGGCGGCGAGCAGGTCCCCGACGGCCTCGCTGCCGAAGGCGTCCGCCCCGATCCCGTACACGGTGTCGGTGGGCAGCACGACGAGCTCGCCCCGGCGGACGGCGGACGCGGCCTCGCGCAGACCGGTCGCGCGGTCGGTCGACTCGTTGCAGTCGTATCGCCGTGCCATCAGTTCCCGTCCTCCTCGTACACGTGGTTCGTCATGGCAGTCATGGCATCGCCTTGCGGGCGGTCGCGAACCGCGGCCGGTTGTTCAGGTCGGGGTGGTCGGCGGCGTCGACCCAGCCGACCTCCTCGTTGAAGATCCACGGCACCTGGCCGCCCTGCGTGTCGGCGTGCTCGACGACGACGAGTCCCCCGGGCCGCAGCAGCCGGTGCGCCGTGCGCTCCAGGCCGCGGATGAAGTCGAGGCCGTCCTCGCCGGAGAAGAGCGCCATCTCCGGGTCGTGGTCGCGGGCCTCGGGCGCCACGTACTCCCACTCGGTGAGCGGGATGTACGGGGGGTTGGAGACGACCAGGTCGACCTGGCCGTCGAGCTCCGGCAGCGAGGTGAGCGCGTCGCCCTCGTGCAGCGTGACGCGGGAGCCCTCGACGTTCTTGCGGGTCCACGCAAGCGCGTCCTCGGACAGCTCGACGGCGTGCACCCGCGAGCGCGGCACCTCCTGGGCGAGCGCGAGCGCGATGGCCCCGGAGCCGGTGCACAGGTCGACGACGAGCGGTTCGACGACGTCCATGGCGCGTACGGCGTCTATGGCCCAGCCGACGACCGACTCGGTCTCCGGTCGGGGCACGAAGACGCCGGGCCCCACCTGGAGCTCCAGGTAGCGGAAGAACGCCCGCCCGGTGATGTGCTGGAGCGGCTCGCGGGCCTCGCGGCGGGCGACGGCCTCCCAGTAGCGGGCGTCGAAGTCCGCGTCCTTGACGCTGTGCAGCTCCCCCCGCTTGACGCCGTGCACGAACGCGGCGAGCTCCTCGGCGTCGAAACGCGGTGAGGGAACGCCGGCGTCGGCCAGCCGCTGGGTGGCCTGGGCCACCTCGGCAAGCAGCAGGTTCACGCTGGTCCTCCGTGGTGCGGGGGTGGGGCTGGCTTGAGGGGGGGCCTTACGCTGCGGCGAGCTTCGCCGCCGAGTCGGCGTCGACGCACGCCTGGATCATGGCGTCCAGGTCGCCGTCGAGGACCTGGTCCAGGTTGTACGCCTTGAAGCCGACGCGGTGGTCCGAGATCCGGTTCTCCGGGAAGTTGTACGTGCGGATCTTCTCGGAGCGGTCGACGGTGCGGACCTGGCTGCGGCGGGCGTCGGCGGCCTCGGCCTCGGCCTTCTCCTGGGCGGCGGCGAGGAGCCGGGAGCGCAGGATGCGCATGGCCTGCTCCTTGTTCTGGAGCTGGCTCTTCTCGTTCTGGCAGGAGGCGACGATGCCGGTCGGCAGGTGGGTGATGCGGACGGCGGAGTCGGTGGTGTTGACCGACTGGCCGCCGGGGCCGGACGAGCGGTAGACGTCGATGCGCAGGTCGTTGGCGTGGATCTCGACGTCGACCTCCTCGGCCTCGGGCGTGACGAGCACGCCGGCGGCGGAGGTGTGGATGCGGCCGGCGGACTCGGTGGCGGGCACGCGCTGGACGCGGTGCACCCCGCCCTCGTACTTGAGTCGCGCCCAGACGCCCTGGCCGGGCTCGGTGGCGCCGTTGCCGCCCTTGGTCTTCACGGCGACCTGGACGTCCTTGTAGCCGCCGAGCTCGGACTCGGTGGCGTCGATGATCTCGGTCTTCCAGCCGACGCGCTCGGCGTACCGCAGGTACATCCGGAGGAGGTCGCCGGCGAAGAGGGCGGACTCGTCGCCGCCGGCACCCGCCTTGATCTCCAGGATGACGTCCTTGTCGTCGCTCGGGTCGCGCGGGACCAGGAGCAGGCGGAGCTTGTCGGTGAGCTCCTCCCGGTCCTTCTCCAGCTGCTTGACCTCGGCCGCGAAGTCCGGATCGTCGTGTGCCAGCTCGCGGGCGGTCTCGATGTCGTCACCGGTCTGCTTCCAGGAGCGGTAGGTGGCGACGATCGGGGTCAGCTCGGCGTAGCGCTTGTTGAGCTTGCGCGCGTTCGCCTGATCGGCGTGGACCGACGGGTCCGCGAGCTTCGTCTCGAGGTCGGCGTGCTCGCCGACCAGTTCCTCGACCGCCTCGAACATCGGGGGCTCCTGGGGTTTTCGTCAGTTGCTACGGGACGGCAAAGCGCCGGTCCCGGCCACCCGCGCGGGGCGGCCGAGGACCGGCGCAGGGGCTCGCTACTTGGCGGAGCCGGCCTTGCCGAAGCGGGCCTCGAAGCGGGCCACGCGGCCACCGGTGTCGAGGATCTTCTGCTTGCCCGTGTAGAACGGGTGGCACTCGGAGCAGACCTCGGCACGGATGGTGCCCTCGGTGAGGGTGCTACGGGTGGTGAACGAGGCGCCACAGGTGCAGCTGACCTGGGTCTCGACGTACTCGGGGTGGATCTCGCGCTTCAAGGTGTCTCCTAGTTTCGGGAGGGCGCCGGGTCGCCGCCGCGGGTTGCGGACAGCGTGAACCGGGGCCGACGTACCAGTCTGCCAGGACCGGCCGCATCTCCCAAAACGGGGGGCGGTCCGCAGGTATTCCCGGGCTACCTCACGACGCCGTCGGCCTGACCGGTGGCGGTGTCCTCCGTCGCCGACGCGGGGATCGGCAGGTCGCCCTTGAGGGCCTTCCAGACCTGCCGGGACTGCGCTTCGAGGGGGACGACGCGGTTGGGGTCCCGGGGGTCGTACTCGACGGGCAGGGTGACCATCCTGACGTTCCCCGCGCCGATGCCGGAGAGGCCCTTGGCGAAGCCCATCAGCTCCTGGACCGAGTCGAGTTCGGAGTCGGGCGTGATGGCCTTGGTGGCCGCGTCGGCGAGCCCGTACAGCCTGGTCGGGTTCGTGAGGACGCCGACGTCCTTGACCTGGTCGATGAAGGCCTTCATGAAGGCCTGCTGGAGCTGGATGCGGCCGAGGTCGCTGCCGTCGCCGACGCTCTTGCGGGTGCGGACGAGGCCGAGGGACTGCTCGCCGTCGAGGGTGTGCGTGCCCGGGGCGAGGTCGAGGTGGCTCTTGTCGTCCTCGATGGGCCGCGTGGTGGTGATCTCGACGCCGCCCAGCTCGTCGATGAGCTTCTTGAAGCCGGTGAAGTCGACCTCGATGTAGTGGTCCATGCGGATGCCGGACATCGACTCGACGGTCTTGACGGCGCAGGCGGGGCCGCCGACCTCGTACGCGGTGTTGAACATGACCCGCCGCTCGCCCGCGACGGCGGTCCCCCGTCCGTCGGTGCAGGAGGGCCGGGTGACGAGGGTGTCGCGGGGTATGGAGACGACGCTCGCCTTCTTGTGGCCCTCGTAGACGTGCACGACCATCGCGGTGTCGGAGCGGGCGCCGCCCTCGTCCTTGCCGTAGGCGCCGTTGTCGCCGGAGCGGGAGTCGGAGCCGAGGACGAGGATGTCGAGGGAGCCGTTGTCGACGTCGTCGGGGCGCTCGGTGCCGAGCTGGGCGTTGATGTCGACGCCCTGGATGTTGCCGTCGAGTCTGAGGTACGCGTAGCCGAGTCCGGCGCCGCCGAGGACGAGGACCGCGGCGGCCCCCGATATCAGGATCGGCGCCCTGCGCCGTTTGGCCGGCTGCTTGCGGCGCCGCCCGCCGCCCGCGCTCCGCGCGCGCCCGCTCTCGCCCTGCTCGGCCATCGCCTTCGCTCCCTCGGCCCTTGGATTCACCTTCTGTGACGGCGATGCACCCGAAAGGGTTGCACACGGGACCGTGAGGTTTGGAGGGCCTCTGCCCGGAAACGGCACTGCGCCCACCGTGCGGGGCACGGTGGGCGCAGTGGTTCACGCAGGTCACGGCGGGATTACGGGACCGGGGTCCGGCTCTCGTCGTGTGACGCAGCTCTCGCGTCAGTCGTTGTTGCCGGCTCCAGGGGTGGTCTTCTGGATCTGGAGCAGGAACTCGCCGTTCGACTTCGTCGACTTGAGCTTGTCGAGCAGCAGCTCGATCGCCTGCTGCTGGTCGAGCGCGTGGAGCACGCGACGCAGCTTCCAGGTGATGGAGAGCTCGTCGCTGCCGAGGAGGATCTCCTCCTTGCGCGTGCCCGAGGCGTCGACGTCGACGGCCGGGAAGATGCGCTTGTCGGCGAGCTTCCGGTCGAGCTTGAGCTCCATGTTGCCGGTGCCCTTGAACTCCTCGAAGATCACCTCGTCCATGCGCGAGCCGGTGTCGACCAGCGCGGTGGCCAGGATGGTCAGCGAGCCGCCGTCCTCGATGTTGCGCGCGGCACCGAAGAAGCGCTTCGGCGGGTAGAGCGCGGTCGAGTCGACACCACCGGACAGGATGCGGCCGGAGGCGGGCGCCGCGAGGTTGTACGCGCGGCCCAGGCGGGTGATCGAGTCGAGCAGGACGACCACGTCGTGACCCAGCTCCACGAGGCGCTTGGCGCGCTCGATGGCCAGCTCGGCGACGGTGGTGTGGTCCTCGGCCGGACGGTCGAAGGTCGAGGAGATGACCTCGCCCTTGACCGACCGCTGCATGTCGGTGACCTCTTCCGGACGCTCGTCGACCAGGACGACCATCAGGTGGCACTCGGGGTTGTTGTGCGTGATCGCGTTGGCGATCGCCTGCATGATCATGGTCTTGCCGGTCTTCGGCGGGGCCACGATCAGACCGCGCTGGCCCTTGCCGATGGGCGAGACCAGGTCGATGATGCGGGTGGTGAGCACACCGGGGTCCGTCTCCAGGCGGAGGCGGTCCTGCGGGTAGAGCGGGGTCAGCTTGTTGAACTCCGGGCGGCCGCGGCCGGAGTCGGCGGCCATGCCGTTCGCGGAGTCCAGGCGGACCAGCGCGTTGAACTTCTCGCGGCGCTCGCCCTCCTTCGGCTGACGCACGGCGCCGGTGACGTGGTCACCCTTGCGCAGGCCGTTCTTGCGGACCTGGGCGAGGGAGACGTACACGTCGTTCGGGCCGGGCAGGTAGCCGGAGGTCCGGATGAACGCGTAGTTGTCGAGGATGTCCAGGATGCCCGCGACGGGGATCAGGACGTCGTCGTCGGCGA
>NZ_JAINVG010000097.1 GCF_020400725.1 Streptomyces sp. NK15101
CCCCACCCCGCCCCCCTCCCGATCTGCTCCTCCGGGTCGAGGCCCCCCCGGAGGCCCGCCGCATCGAAGCGGTGCGGCGCGACTTCGTCGCCAACGTGAGCCATGAGCTGAAGACCCCCGTGGGCGCGCTCTCCCTGCTCTCCGAGGCGGTCATGGACGCCTCGGACGACCCCGAGGCGGTCACCCGCTTCGCCGGCCGGATGCAGATCGAGGCGACCCGCCTCACCAACCTCGTACAGGAGCTCATCGACCTCTCCCGCGTGCAGAACGACGACCCGCTGGAGGACTCCGAGCCGGTCTCCGTGGACGAGCTCGTCGCCGAGGCGATCGACCGCTCCCGGCAGCCCGCCTCCACCAAGCAGATCAGCATGGTCTCCGGAGGCGCCGCCGGGCTGTACGTGTGGGGCAGCCGGGGCCAGCTCGCCGCGGCCCTCGGCAACCTCGTCGAGAACGCCGTCAACTACTCACCGGCCCGTACGCGGGTGGGCATCGCCGCCCGCAGGGTGTCGGCGCCCGGTGGGGACCTGATCGAGATCGCCGTGACCGACCAGGGCATCGGCATCTCGGAGAAGGACCGGGAGCGGATCTTCGAGCGCTTCTACCGCGTCGACCCGGCCCGCTCCCGTGCCACCGGCGGTACGGGGCTCGGCCTGGCCATCGTCAAGCACGTGGCCGCCTCCCACGGCGGGGAGGTCACCGTCTGGAGCACCGAGGGCCAGGGCTCCACCTTCACCTTGCGGCTGCCCGAGGCGGGCGCCGTACGGGACCGCCGGCCCGCCTCTTCCTCCACCCCAGATCTCATGACCGAACCGCTTCCCTCCCCGGAGGTCCTTCCGTGACCCGAGTGCTCGTCGTCGAGGATGAGGAATCCTTCAGCGACGCCCTGTCGTACATGCTCCGCAAGGAGGGCTTCGAGGTCGCCGTCGCGGCGACCGGGCCCGACGGCCTCGACGAGTTCGAGCGCAACGGAGCCGACCTCGTCCTCCTCGACCTGATGCTTCCGGGCCTGCCCGGCACCGAGGTGTGCCGCCAGCTGCGCGGTCGCTCGAACGTCCCGGTGATCATGGTGACCGCCAAGGACAGCGAGATCGACAAGGTCGTCGGCCTGGAGATAGGAGCCGACGACTACGTGACCAAGCCCTTCTCCTCGCGCGAGCTGGTCGCCCGCATCCGCGCGGTGCTGCGCCGCCGCGGGGAGCCGGAGGAGGTCACCCCGGCGGCCCTGGAGGCCGGCCCGGTCCGCATGGACGTCGACCGGCACGTGGTGACGGTCTCCGGCGGCAAGGTCGACCTGCCGCTGAAGGAGTTCGACCTCCTGGAGATGCTGCTGCGCAACGCGGGCCGCGTGCTGACCCGCATGCAGCTCATCGACCGGGTGTGGGGCGCGGACTACGTCGGCGACACCAAGACCCTCGACGTCCACGTCAAGCGCCTCCGCGCCAAGATCGAGCCGGACCCGGGCGCCCCCCGGTACCTGGTGACGGTGCGGGGCCTGGGGTACAAGTTCGAGCCGTAAAGAGCGGCCGGCCCGCCGAGGCCGGACGGAGTCCGGCGCAGCGTTCCGAAGACCGCGGACACGCCGAAGGGGCGCCCCGACGGGGGCGCCCCTTCGGCGTGTGTCCGTGCGCGGTCAGTGGCCGGCCGCGTGGCTCGCCTCGCCCGTGGGCTCGCCCGACGCCGGGGCCTCCGTGCCGTGCTCGGCGCCGTGCCCGGCCTCGCCCGAGGGCGACGCGGTGGCGGTCGGAGAGGCGCCCGGGGGAGCCGGGACGACCTCCGGGCCGTACTCCTCGAAGTAGCCCTTCGCCGGGACGACGAAGGCGCTCAGGGCGACGTCGCCGGTCCCGCTGAGCTTGAAGACGAGCTTCTGCGCGTCGCCGTCGCGGGCGGCCTCGGAGCCGTTCTCGATCATGGCGGCGGCGTTGCCCGCGCCGCCGATGACGACCGAGCCCTGGGCCGGGACGACGATCGGGCCCGTGCCCCCGGCGGCCTTCAGCGTCACCGTGGCGCGCGTGCCCGGCAGGCTGATCGACTCGAGGGTCTGCGGCTGCCGGCCGTTGTTGAAGACGGTGGCAGAGACGGCGGCCGGGCCCTTGGTGCCGGGCAGGGGCTGGGTGATGACCAGCGCGTTCTGGATCTTGACGTCGTCCACCGTGACGGCGGCGTTGTCCGGCCGCACTCCCAGCGTCTGCGCGTCGTTGCCCGCACCACAGGCGGACAGCGCGGCGACGGAGAACACGATGGCGGTGGCGGCGAGGGCGCCGCGTCGAAGGCTGCGGCTCACGGCGGCGGCATCTCCTAGGACGTACGGACGGGTGTGGGAACCAAGGGACAGCTAAGGATGTGTCAGCGCGCTTAGGTTACCGAGCCTCACTCCGCGTCCCGCACCCGACCCGCCCCTAACCGGTCACGGCCGTCCCGGGGGTGCCGCCGGGGGCGGCTGTGCGGGCCCTTCGCTTGCGCCGCGCGCCAGCCCGAGCCCCCACGCGCCAGCCCGGGCGCCCGCGCGCCCGCCCGAGCGCCCGCGTGCCCCTCGTGCACCGGCCCGTTTGGCCGGATCACGACCCATTGACCTGTTGTTCACATAACCGCCTTGATCAATTCGGAGACGCCCCCGCATTCCCCGCAGCCGCTCCCGCGGAAAATCCCGCGCCGATGTCGGTTGATGTCCACTGATCAATTTCGGGAATCACCCCCACATGCGTCCGTACGGGTGGTCGATCCTCGAACGGAGTACGTGAAGAAGGCCACTCCGAACCCGACAAAACGGGACATCATCCCTCCCTGGAGGGCCTCCGGGTATGTGTAACGTGCGCGTTTCTCTCCGTCCACGCAGCCGCTCCGACCTGCGAATACCGCCTTCCGGAAGCCCTCCGCAGCACGTCCGTGTCGTCGTTGTCAAGCCCCGAGATATGCCCTGACCTGCGAAAACGCCATTCAGAAGAAGCCGAATCCGTGTTACCCTGGATAGCCACGGAAGGGGTACCTGTCACATGACGTTCAAGGTTGGCGACACCGTGGTCTATCCCCATCACGGGGCCGCGCTGATCGAGGCCATCGAAACTCGCCAGATCAAAGGCGTGGACAAGACCTACTTGGTGCTCAAGGTCGCGCAGGGCGACCTGACGGTTCGTGTGCCGGCGGACAATGCGGAGTTCGTCGGTGTTCGCGACGTGGTCGGGCAGGACGGGCTGGACCGGGTCTTCGAGGTGCTGCGTGCGCCGTACGCCGAAGAGCCGACGAACTGGTCCCGTCGCTACAAGGCAAATCTCGAGAAGCTCGCCTCCGGCGATGTCATCAAGGTCGCCGAAGTGGTGCGCGACCTGTGGCGTCGTGAGCGCGAGCGCGGACTTTCCGCGGGTGAGAAGCGCATGCTCGCCAAGGCTCGGCAGATCCTGGTGAGTGAGCTGGCCCTCGCGGAGAACACGAACGAGGACAAGGCCGAGGCTCTCCTCGACGAGGTCCTCGCGTCCTGAGCCGCGACTCCGCGGTGAAGCACGGTGAAGTAGCGAAGTAGTGAGCGATGCCGCGGTGCCCGCTGGCGTACTGTGATCCACACAGTGCTGTCGCCGGGCGCTGCGGCATGTTCGCATACGTATGCGGCTCGTCCATGTGACCGCACCGCTGCAGTAACCCGCACCCCCTAGAACTTCTCCATGCCCCGAGCCCCTGTGCCGACGCGGCCACGCCTCGACCGTCGTCACGGAAAGGGCCCGGTCAAGGCGGAGCGTCCGGCACGGTGAAGGCCATACCCATGTCGGCCGCGGAAACAAACCTGCCGGAGTGCAACCGATGTCAGACGAAGCGCGTCCCCGTCGTACCGCCGTGGTGATCCCGGCCGCAGGGCGGGGCGTACGCCTCGGCCCGGGCGCCCCCAAGGCGCTCCGCGCGCTGAACGGCACCCCCATGCTGATCCACGCCGTCCGTGCGATGGCCGCCTCCCGCGCGGTCTCGCTCGTCGTCGTGGTCGCCCCCTCCGACGGCGCCGCCGAGGTCAAGAACCTCCTCGACACCCACGCCCTGCCCGAGCGGACCGACTACCTCGTCGTCCCCGGCGGCGAGACCCGCCAGGAGTCCGTCCACCTCGGCCTCCAGGCGCTCCCCGAGGGCGTCACCACCGTCCTCGTCCACGACGCGGCCCGCCCGCTGGTCCCCGTCGAGACCGTGGACGCCGTCATCGAGGCCGTACGGGACGGGGCCGTCGCGGTCGTCCCCGCGCTGCCCGTCGCGGACACCGTCAAGGAGGTCGAGCCGGCCGGCAGGCCCGGCGACCCCGAGCAGGTCGTCGCCACCCCGGTCCGCGCCCGCCTCCGTGCCGTCCAGACCCCGCAGGGCTTCGACCACGACACCCTGGTCAACGCCCACGCCACCGTCGCCCTCACCGGTGAGGGCGCCACCGACGACGCCGGCATGGTCGAGAAGCTCGGCGCGCCCGTCGTCGTCGTGCCCGGCCACGAAGAGGCCTTCAAGGTGACCCGCCCCCTCGACCTCGTCCTCGCCGAGGCCGTACTCGCCCGCAGGAGGGCCAACGATGGCTTCTGAGACCCCGCTCATCCCCCGCACCGGCATCGGCACCGACGTCCACGCCTTCGAGGAGGGCCGCGAACTCTGGTGCGCGGGCCTGCACTGGGAGGACGAGGAGTACGGCCTGGCCGGGCACTCCGACGGCGACGTCGCCGCCCACGCCGCCTGCGACGCGCTCTTCTCCGCCGCCGGCATCGGCGACCTCGGCGCCCACTTCGGCACCTCGCGCCCCGAATGGTCCGGGGCCTCCGGCGTCACCCTGCTCGCCGAGGCCGCCCGGATCGTCCGGGCCGAGGGGTACGAGATCGGGAACATCGCCGTGCAGGTCGTCGGCGTCCGCCCCAAGATCGGCAAGCGGCGCGACGAGGCCCAGAAGGCGCTGAGCGAGGCGGCGGGCGCCCCCGTCTCCGTCTCCGGCACCACCACGGACGGACTCGGCCTCACCGGCCGCGCCGAGGGCCTCGCCGCCCTCGCGACCGCCCTCGTCTACCCCGTATCGCCCCGGTAGCGGTGCCGTGACGTCCCGGCGGCGGTGAAAAACGTGCCCCGCCGCCGGGAATCGGTCGCAGGGCACCACCACGCGCCCACTACCCTGGAGTGGTGACTATTCGCCTGTACGACACCAGCGCCCGGCAGATCCGTGACTTCACCCCGCTCACGCCGGGCTCCGTCTCGATCTACCTCTGTGGTGCCACCGTGCAGGCGGCCCCGCACATCGGCCACATCCGGTCGGGGCTGAACTTCGACATCATGCGCCGCTGGTTCGCGTACCGCGGCTACGACGTCACGTTCATCCGCAACGTCACCGACATCGACGACAAGATCATCAGGAAGGGCGCCGAGCAGGGCCGCCCCTGGTGGTCCATCGGCTACGAGAACGAGCGCGCCTTCAACGACGGCTACCAGGCCCTCGGTTGCCTCCCGCCGACCTACGAGCCCCGCGCCACCGGTCACGTCCCCGAGATGATCGAGATGATGCGGGGCCTGATCGAGCGCGGCCACGCCTACGAGGCGGACGGCAGCGTCTACTTCGACGTGCGCTCCTTCCCGGGATACCTGGAGCTGTCCAACCAGGACATCGACGACCTCCGCCAGCCCGACGAGGGCGTCTCCGGCAAGCGCGACCCGCGCGACTTCGCCATGTGGAAGGCGACCAAGCCGGGCGAGCCCGACTGGGAGACCCCGTGGGGCCGCGGCCGTCCCGGCTGGCACCTGGAGTGCTCGGCGATGGCCCACAAGTACCTGGGCTCCGCCTTCGACATCCACGGCGGCGGCCTCGACCTGATCTTCCCGCACCACGAGAACGAGATCGCCCAGGCCAAGGCCTTCGGCGACGAGTTCGCGCGGTACTGGGTGCACAACGCCTGGGTCACCATGAGCGGCGAGAAGATGTCGAAGTCGCTCGGCAACAGCGTGCTGGTGTCCGAGATGGTGAAGAACTGGCGCCCCATCGTCCTGCGCTACTACCTGGGCACCCCGCACTACCGCTCGATGATCGAGTACAGCGAGGAGTCCCTGCGCGAGGCCGAGTCGGCGTTCGCCCGCATCGAGGGCTTCGTCCAGCGCGCCACCGAGAAGGCCGGGACGACCGTCGCCCCCGCCGCCGAGGTGCCGCCGGCCTTCGCCGAGGCCATGGACGACGACCTGGGCGTGCCGCACGCGCTCGCGATCATCCACACCACCGTCCGCCAGGGCAACAGCGCCCTCGCCGCGGACGACAAGGACGAGGCCATCGCCCGCCTCGCCGAGGTCCGCGCCATGCTCGGCGTCCTCGGCCTGGACCCGCTCGACCCGCACTGGGCCGAGGAGACCGGTGGCGGCGAGGAGCTCCACGGCGTCGTCGACACCCTCGTGCGCCTCGTGCTCCAGCAGCGCGAGTCCGCGCGCGAGCGCAAGGACTGGGCCACCGCGGACGCGATCCGCGATCAGCTGGGCCAGTCCGGCCTCGCCATCGAGGACAGCCCCGACGGCCCCCGCTGGACGCTGGGCAACCGTTAGAAGAAGTGCCGCTCGGGACCCCGGGCGGCACACTTCAGTTACAGACTTCGTACGTCAGCAGAGGAAATCAGGTAGTCATGGCCGGGAACAGCCAGCGCAGGAACCGTCGCACGTCCAACAAGAAGGGTGCGACGGTCGGCAGCGGTGGCCAGCGGCGCAAGGGCCTCGAAGGCAAGGGCCCGACGCCCAAGGCCGAGAACCGCAAGGGCCACAAGGCGTACCGCGTCTCCAACGCGATGGCCCGGAACGCGGCCAAGCGCAAGCCCGTCGCCCGCCGCGGCGGCAAGGGCCTGTCCGAGATGGTCGTCGGCCGCAACCCGGTCTTCGAGGCGCTGCGCGACGGCGTGCCCGCCACGACCCTGTACGTGCAGCAGTTCATCGACAACGACGAGCGCGTGCGCGAGGCCCTGAACCTCGCCACCGGCCGCGGCAACATCAACATCATGGAGGCGCCGCGCCCCGAGCTCGACCGGATGACGAACGGCCTCAACCACCAGGGCCTCGTCCTCCAGGTCCCGCCGTACGAGTACGCGCACCCCGAGGACCTCGCGGCGGCCGCCTTCGACGACCACGAGGACCCGCTGATCGTCGCCCTCGACGGTGTCACCGACCCGCGCAACCTCGGTGCCGTCGTCCGCTCCGTCTCCGCCTTCGGCGGCCACGGCGTCGTCGTCCCCGAGCGGCGCGCCGCCGGCATGACCGCCGGCGCCTGGAAGACCTCGGCCGGCACCGCCGCCCGCACCCCGGTCGCCCGCGCCACCAACCTGACCCGCTGCCTGGAGCAGTACCAGAAGGCCGGCCTCACGGTCGTCGGCCTCGCCGCCGACGGCGACCGCGAGGTGCACGAGCTGGAGGAGCTGGCCGGCCCGGTCGTCATCGTCGTCGGCTCCGAGGGCAAGGGCCTCTCCCGACTCGTCGGCGAGACCTGCGACTTCCTCGTCCGCATCCCGATGCCGGGCGGCGCCGAGTCGCTCAACGCCGGTGTCGCCGCCGGTGTCGTGCTCTACGAGGCGGCCCGCCGCCGCATGGGCTGACCCGAACGAGGGACGCGCCCCGGCCGTGATCTTGACGGGCCTCGGACATTTGGCAACCGTCAAGGCAGTGTCCTAACCGCACATCACTCGGTTAGATGAGTGTGGACACCAGAACGCCCCGGCCGGGGTTCGACGATCAGCCCGCGCTGAGCATGGTCAAGGTGGATTCCGATCCCGCCCAGGTGATCGTGAACCACGCCAGCTTCCGTGTGCGGCTCGCGCCGGCTCCGCAGCCGAAGTTCGCGGCCCGTACCGCCGCCCTGTCCGGAGTGGGCGCGGGCGGCCCGCGCCGTCGCCCCGTCGTGTGGACCGGAAAGTCCACGCCGGGCGCGACCGGCCTCCTCCAGGCCGTGCGCGAGTCGTCCGTCTCCACGCTCGAACCCGGCGTCGGCCACGGCGGTCACGGCGTCGGGGACACCCAGGCCATCCCGCGCGTCGACACCACCATGCCCACCCCCGTGGTGCCCGCCGAGGCCGCGCCCCTGCTGCCGCCGATGCGCCGCGCCGAGGGCGCCTACGACGAGCTGTACGACCTCAGGCCCGAGGCGGCCGGGCCGTACGGGAACGACGAGCCGTACGGGAACGAGGGGCCGGGCGCCCGGGCCGCGCAGCGCCACGGACAGGACAACGTCCGGCACGCCTACTACCCCGGGCGCCGGATGAACCTCGGCGTCGTCCTCCTCCCGCTCCGCGTCTTCCTCGGCTTCATCTCCGTCTACGCGGGCATGGGCAAGCTCTGCGACCCCGTCTACTTCGACGGCGGCGAGCGCGGCTCCATGGTGAAGTGGCTCAACTCCCTGCACCCCTGGGCGCTCGCCGAACCGCTGCGCGACTTCGCCCTCCAGCACCCCGTCGGCGCCGGACTCACCGTCGCCTTCCTCCAGGTCGTCGTCGGCGTCCTCACGGTCCTCGGACTCTGGCAGCGCGTCGCCGCCGTCGTCGGCGGCCTGCTCTCCGCCGCCCTCCTCCTGACCGTCAGCTGGAAGACCGTCCCGGTCTACGACTCGGCCGACATCATCTACCTGGCCGCCTGGTCCCCGCTGATCATCGCCGGCGCCCCCGTCTACTCCCTCGACGGCCGCCTCGCGGGCGAGGCCTGGCGCACCCTCGGCCCCCGCGCCGAACTCTGGGACCTGCGCCGCCGCGTCACCCGCCGCAGCACCCTCCTCGCCGCCGTCGTCGTCGGCCTCACCCTCCTCGTCGGCTCCGTCCTCGGCGGTGCCGTCCGCTCAACCGAGATGGTCACCGTCCCGGGCCCCAACGACGACCCGATCAACCACCTGCCCGGCCAGCCGCTCCCCGCGGAGCCGACGCACAACGCCCCGTCGAAGGCCGCCTCCACCGCGCCCGAGCCCGCCACCGCGACCAGCGAGGCGCCGGCCCGGAGCGAGGAGACCGAGGAGGCCGCCCGGCCCACCGAGACGACCCGCGAGTCCACCCGGACCCAGGAGCAGCGTCCGACCGCCACCCAGGGCACGAGCACCGGCGGCACCACCAGCCGTACGCCCGCGGAGTCGAAGCCCGCGCCCCCGCCGACCACGAGCGACAGTCCGGCCGGCAGCACCGGGGGCACGACGAGCGGCGGCTCGACGGGCTCCACCAGCACCCCGTCCGAGAGCGGCACGACGTCGGGCGGCGCGCAGAACCCGATCGGCGGCCTGCTGGGCTGACGCCGGTACGGGAACGGGAAGGGCGGCACCGCGAGGAAGCGGTGCCGCCCTTCCCGTGTGCCCGTGGGTCAGGCCTTCTGGGCGGCCAGTTCCTTGGCCGCCTCCGTGAGGTCCTTGGCGGTGTCGATGGCCCGCCAGTACGCGCCGTGGGGCAGTGGGAAGCCGGCCAGGCGGCGCTCGCGGGCGAGGCGGGGGAAGGTGGCCCGCTCGTGGTCGCCGACGTCGGGGAGGAGCTCGGTGAAGGCCGCGGAGAAGACGTACACGCCCGCGTTGATCAGGAACGGCGACGGCGGCGCCTCGATGAAGTCGGTGATGTTCCCGAAGGTGTCGGTCTCGACGGCGCCCCACGGGATCCGGGGGCGGGCCAGGGCGAGCGTCGCGAGGGCGTCCCGCTCCGTGTGGAAGGCGGCCATCTCGCGCAGCGAGAAGCGGGTCCAGATGTCGCCGTTGGTGGCGTACCAGGGCTGGTCGGGGGAGGGCAGGTGCGCGGCGGCGTACTTGAGGCCGCCGCCGCGGCCGAGGGGTTCGGTCTCGACGACCGTCGTCACCTTCAGCGGCAGGTCCGCGGAGGCCAGCCACTCCTGGAGCACCTCGGCGAGATGGCCGCAGGAGACGACGGCGTCCGTCACGCCCTCGGCGGCCAGCCAGGAAAGCTGATGGCCGATGATCGGGGTCCCGGTGCCCGGGATCTCGACCATCGGCTTGGGGCGGTCGTCGGTGTACGGGCGGAGCCGTGAGCCCTGGCCGCCCGCCAGGACCACGGCCTGCGTCGGAGTGATGTGCATACGGGGAACGATAGGGGCCCCGTACGTGCTCGGCCGTTCAGCTCGCGGCCCTTCCCACGCGAACCGGTCAGCTCGCGCGCATCACGCCGGTCGCGTACGAGGTGTCGCAGACCGGGCGGGAGAAGGACTGGGCGCGCGAGGGGCCGTAGTGCTCGACGGCGGCGCGGCCGAGGGCGCGGGCGATGGAGAAGCAGTGCTGGGCGAGGGAGGGCCGGTTCTCCACCTCGCGCTGGAGGTGGGTGAGGGCCGTGCCGGGGTCCTTCTCCTGAAGCTCTGCGAGGAGTTGGTCGCGGAGAATATCCTGGGGGGCACGGGACTTGGCCCGGGTGGAGACGTCCGTGGAGGACGCGGTGAGCTGGGTCCCGGAGTCCTGGCCGGCCCACGGAACGGCGGACACCGCGAGCGTTCCCGAGAGCACCAGGACGACGGGCAGGACGAGGGCGAGAGAGCGGCCGATTCGGCGGGCAGTGTGCGTCACGCAGGCGAGCGTAGCGGCCGGTAGTGATATGGCGACATTTAGTCACTCTCGCGAGGGACGGTTCGAGGCGGCTTTTCGAATTCCGTGTTGACGCGGGGGTCCGGTCGGGGCCCCGAATGCCGGGGTTTTCCGGGGTAAGCCCGTTTAAACGAACGGCCCCGCATCTGCAACAGACGCGGGGCCGTACGGCAGAGCCTCAGGGGCGGTCTCAGTCGCTGAGGCGGGCGCCCGTGGAGGTGGAGAAGACGTGCAGCTCGGCGGCGCGCGGGACGACGTGCAGCGTGGAGCCCTTGGCGGGCACGTCACGGCCGCCGACGCGGACCACCAGGTCCTTGTCCTCGCCGCCGACGCGGGTGGTGCCGTACACGAAGCCGTCCGAGCCGAGCTCCTCGACGACGTTGACCGTGACGGCCAGGCCGTCCTTGCTCGTCGGGCCCGAGACGTCGAAGTGCTCGGGACGGACGCCGACGGTCACCGTGGTGTCGCCGTTGGCGGAGGCCGCGGCGATCGCGTCACGGGTGACCGGGACGACGCTGTTGCCGAACTTCACGCCGCCGTCGGTGATCGGGACCTCGACCAGGTTCATGGCCGGGGAGCCGATGAAGCCGGCGACGAAGAGGTTGGCGGGCTTGTCGTACATGTTGCGCGGCGAGTCGACCTGCTGGAGCAGACCGTCCTTCAGGACGGCGACGCGGTCGCCCATGGTGAGCGCCTCGGTCTGGTCGTGCGTCACGTACACGGTCGTGATGCCCAGCCGGCGCTGCAGACCGGCGATCTGCGTACGGGTCGAGACGCGGAGCTTGGCGTCGAGGTTCGACAGCGGCTCGTCCATGAGGAAGACCTGCGGCTCGCGGACGATGGCGCGGCCCATCGCGACACGCTGGCGCTGACCGCCGGAGAGCGCCTTCGGCTTGCGGTCCAGGTA
This sequence comes from Streptomyces sp. NK15101, assembly GCF_020400725.1. Taxonomy (GTDB): domain Bacteria; phylum Actinomycetota; class Actinomycetes; order Streptomycetales; family Streptomycetaceae; genus Streptomyces. Next base: position 11,412 of record NZ_JAINVG010000097.1, read on the forward strand.
CTCGGTGAGGTCGAGGATCTTCGCGGCCTCTTCGACCTTGGCGCGGATCTCGGACTTGTTGACGCCCGCGATCTTGAGCGCGAAGCCCATGTTGTCGGCGACGGTCATGTGCGGGTACAGCGCGTAGTTCTGGAACACCATCGCGATGTCCCGGTCCTTCGGCGGCAGGTGCGTGACGTCGCGGTCACCGATGCGGATGGAGCCGGCGTTGACGTCCTCGAGGCCCGCGAGCATGCGCAGGGAGGTCGACTTGCCGCAGCCGGAGGGGCCGACGAGGACGAGGAACTCGCCGTCCGCGATCTCGATGTCGAGCTGGTCGACGGAGGGCTTGGTGGCACCCGGGTAGATCCGGGTGGCCTTGTCGAACGTGACGGAAGCCATGGTGATGCGTCCCTTCACCGGCAGGAACGTGCCGGACGATCCGAGTAAAGGAAGGATTGAGGTCTAGTCCACCAGGGTGAACTCCAGGCGACGCTACCTGGCGGGGCCCGATCTGTCAGCACTCACGGGCCCGTGAGATTTCCGACCGTCCCCGGGGCCGGGTTGGTTACACTTCACTCGCTGCCGCCTTAGCTCAGTTGGCTAGAGCGCTTGACTTGTAATCTTGAGGTCGTCGGTTCGATTCCGACAGGCGGCTCTGATCGTTCAGGTGTCCCGGACCGCTCTGGTCCGGGACACCTGTGCGTTACGGGGGAGCGCGCGGTGGGCGGCCCTCCCCCGACGTGCTCTCAGCGGCCGCTCAGGCGGTTCGCCAGGATCGCCACCCGGTCCGTCCGGGCCGTGTGGGTCGTGGTCTCGCGGCGGTCGGCGCCCCGGAAGGCGGCGTACATGGTCTGGACGCCGAGCCAGCGCAGGGGCTCCGGTTCCCACTTGCGGACCTTGTGGTTCACCCAGGGGAGGGCCGTGAGGTCGGTGGGGCCCGCCTGGCCCGAGTCCTGCTGGATCAGGTCCCGGAGGGTGCGGGCCGCGAGGTTGGCGGTGGCGACGCCGGAGCCGACGTAGCCGCCGGCCCAGCCGAGGCCCGTGGAGCGGTCGAGGGTGACCGTGGCGCACCAGTCGCGGGGGACGCCGAGGACGCCGGACCAGGCGTGCTCGATCCGTACGCCCGCGAGCTGCGGGAAGAAGCGGATCAGGATCTCGCGGAGGGCGTCGACGGTCTGCGGCTGGGTGCGGCCGTCGTTGTCGGTCTTCGAGCCGAAGCGGTACGGGACGCCCCGGCCGCCGAGCGCGATGCGGCCGTCCGCGGTGCGCTGGGCGTACATGTAGGCGTGGGCCATGTCGCCGAGGGTCTCGCGGCCGTCCCAGCCGATGGACTCCCACTGGGCTTCGGTGAGCGGCTCGGTGGCGATCATCGACGAGTTCATGGGGAGCCAGGTGCGGCGCTGGCCGGCGAGGGAGGCGGTGAAGCCCTCGGTGCAGCGCAGGACGTACGGGGCGCGGACCGTGCCGTACGGGGTGACCGCGTGCTTCGGCTTGATCTCGGTGACGGGGGTCGACTCGTGGATCGTGACGCCGAGCGCCTCGACGGCCGCCGCGAGGCCCTGGACGAGCTTGACCGGGTGGAGGCGGGCGCCGTGCGGGGTCCAGGAGGAGCCGACGGCTCCGGCGACGCGGATGCGCTCGGCGGTCTCGCGGGCGCCGTGGAGCTCGCGGTCGGTCTCGCCGAAGGCGAGCTCGGCGGCGTGGAAGGCCTTGAGGCGGGCGAGCTGGGCGGGGGAGAGCGCCACCTCCAGGACGCCGCCGCGGTGCTGGTCGGCGTCGATCTTCTCGGCGTCGCAGACGTCGAGGACCTCGGTGACGGTGGCGTTCATGGCCTGCTGGAGGCGGACGGCGGCCTCGTGGCCGTGGAGCCTGGCGTAGCGGTCGCGGCCGGCGATGCCGTTGTAGAGCCAGCCGCCGTTGCGGCCGGAGGCGCCGTAGCCGCAGAACTTGGCTTCGAGGACGGTGATGTTGAGGAAGGGGACGGCCTTCTTGAGGTAGTAGGCGGTCCAGAGTCCCGTGTATCCGCCGCCGACGATGCAGACGTCGGCGCCGGTGTCGCCGGGGAGCGGTTCGCGGGGCGCGGGGGCGCCCTCCTGCGCGTACCAGAACGATATTCCGCCGTTGACGGTGCCGTTGACCGTGCTCATCTCTATCCCTCTTCCGGGTGCGTGGCCGGAGATTACCCCTGGCCAGGGGTCTGTGGATACGGGAGGAGACCCGGAGGCGCCGGGCGCGGGCCGGTCGCTACGCTCGCCGCGTGATTCACGTACCGGAGGAACTGGCCCGGTCCCAGGCGAAGTACAACGGCGAGGCCGGACGGGCGTTCGTCGACGGGCTGCCCGGACGGGCCGAGGAGTTCCTCGGGCGGTGGGGGCTGCGGGTCACCGGGCCCTCGATGTACGGCATGGCCTCGCTGGTGCTGCCCGTGGAGCGGGCCGCCGACGGTGTGCGCGCCGCCCTGAAGATGCAGCTCCTCGACGACGAGACGGAGGGGGAGCCCCTCGGGCTGCGCGTCTGGGACGGGGACGGCGTGGTGCGGCTGCTCGATCACGACGCCGCGACCGGCACGATGCTCCTCGAACGGCTCGACGAGGAAAGGCCGTTGTCCACGGTCGCGGACACCCGCGAGGCCCTCGGGACCGTCGCCGGGCTCCTCTCCCGGCTCGCCGCCGTCCCCGCGCCGGAAGGGCTCCGGACGCTCGGCGACATCGCCGCCGGAATGCTCGCCGGGGCGCCCGCGGCCGCCGCGCGGCTCGGCGCGGACGACGCCGCCCTGCTGCGGGACTGCGCCGCGGCCGTACGGGAGGTGGCGGGTGAGCCGGGGGACCGGCTGCTCCACTGGGACCTGCACTTCGGGAACGTCCTGGCGGGCCGGCGGGAACCCTGGCTGGCGATCGATCCGAAGCCGCTGGCCGGTGACCCGGGCTTCGAGCTGCTTCCGGCGCTGATGGACCGCTTCGATCCCGACGGGTTCCTGTGGGGGTTCGACCTGCTCGCCGAGGTCGTCGGGGACCGGGGGCGGGCGGTGGCGTGGACCCTGGGGCGGGTGCTCCAGAACGGGCTGTGGGACGTCGGGGACGGGGAGCCCGCGCTCGACGCCGAGCAGGTGGCCGCCGCGCGAATCCTGCTGGCCAGAAGGGCCTGAGCCGGGGCAGGGTGGGGGCATGATCCGTACAGCCACGCCCGCCGACGTCCCCGTCCTCCACGCCCTGATCCGCGACCTCGCCGAGTACGAGAAGGCCCTCGACGAGGTCCGTGCGACCCCCGAGCAGCTCCACGAGGCCCTGTTCGGCGAGCGTCCCGCCGCCTTCGCGCACATCGCCGAGACGGAGACGGGCGAGGCGGTGGGCTTCGCGCTCTGGTTCCTCAGCTTCTCGACCTGGCGTGGGGTCCACGGCATCTTCCTGGAGGACCTGTACGTCCGCCCGGAGGCCCGGGGCGGCGGCCACGGCAAGGCCCTGCTGCGCGAGCTGGCCCGCATCTGCGTCGAGCGCGGCTACGAGCGCCTGGAGTGGTCCGTACTGAACTGGAACCGGCCCTCGATCGACTTCTACGAGTCCCTGGGCGCCCGTCCGCAGGACGAGTGGACGGTCTACCGCCTGACGGACGGGGCCCTGGCGAAGCTGGGCGGAGCGACGGTGTAGGAAGGGGGCATGGACATTGAGCAGCGGTTCCAGCGGATCACCGGCTTCATCGAGGCGCGGCTGACGCCGCTCTTCGACCCCGCCAACGGCAGCGACCACGGGTTCGGCATGGACGACACGTCGCGGGCGCTGCGGGCCCTGCGCTACACCGTGCAGGCCGCGTCGGCGGTGAACGGGCTCGTGGAGAAGCGGGAGACGGCGCCGGAGCTGCGGCAGGTCGTCGACCAGGCCCTGGAGCACAACTGGGACGTGCTGCGCTCGGTCGCCCGGATGTGGGAGGACCACCCCGACTTCACGAAGGAGTTCAAGGCGCACTCCTGGGACGTGCTGGGGGTCTGACGGCCGGAGTCCTCAGGGGACGAGCACGACCTTGCCCGTCGTGCCCCGGTTCTCCAGGGCGCGGTGGGCCTCCGCCGCCCGCGCGAGCGGGAAGCGGTGGACCGCCGGGCGCAGCGTGCCGGTCGCCGCGGCGTCGAGGGCGGCGAGTTCGAGCGTACGGATGTCGCCGCCCGCCTTCTGGATCATGACGGGGCCGAGGACGGACTCCGAGGTGATCCCGCGGGCGGTGAGCTCCTCCTCGGTGAAGGCGAGCGGTTCGCCGTCGTGGAGGCCGGCGCCCGACCAGCCGAAGACCAGGTGCTGGCCGCCCTTGCCGAGCAGGTCGACGGCGGCGCGGCCGGTGGCGCCGCCGACCGAGTCGAAGACGACGGTGGCGGTGCGGTTCACGGCGGTCAGGTACGCGCGGACCTTCTCCGGCCAGTCGGGCAGCTTGTAGTCGACGGCCAGGTCGGCCCCGTTCGCCTCGACGAGGGCGACCTTCGCGGGACCGCCGGCGAGGCCGATGACGGTGGCGCCGGCGTTCTTGGCGTACTGGACGAGCAGGGTGCCGACGCCGCCGGCGGCGGCCGGGACGATCGCGACCGAGTCGGGGCCGAGTTCGGTGAACCCCAGGATGCCCAGGGTCGTGCGGCCGGTGCCGACCATGGCGACGGCCTCCGCCTCGCCCAGGTGGTCGGGCAGGGCGTGGAGGCGGGCGGCGTCGGTGACGGCGAGTTCGGCGTAGCCGCCGGGGTTCATGCCGAGGTGGGCGACGACCCGCCGGCCGAGCCAGGCCGGGTCGGTGCCCTCGCCGAGGGCGTCGACGGTGCCGGCGACCTCGCGGCCGGGGATCGTGGGGAGTGCGGCGGGCGCCGGGAAGGGGCCCGCGGCACCCTCGCGGAGGGCGGTGTCGAGGAGGTGCACGCCGGCCGCCGCGACCCGGATGCGGACCTGGCCGGGGCCCGGCACGGGGTCGGGCGCCTCCTCGTAGGTGAGGTTCTCGGCGGGGCCGAAGGCGTGGAGGCGGATGGCGTGCATGACGTTCCCCTGTCGTCGTCCGGGTGGGCGGGCGTGTACAGCCTCCAACCTCAAGCGCGCTTGAGGTCAAGGCGGTCGAGGTGCTCCGCGCGCAGGGCCAGCGACACCGCCTCGACCGCGCTCGTGAACGACACCTCCGACAGCACGCCCGGCGCCGCCACCTCGTCGCCCACCAGGTACACCCCGTCGCCCCGGTCGACGGCCGGACGGTCGCGCCAGGTCGTGCCCGGGCGGTCCACCGCGCCCGTACGGCCCTGGGAGACGGACTCCCGACGCCACACCGTCCGCTCGCGCCAGCCCGGGAAGCCGAGGTCGAGCAGCCGCTCCGCGTGGGCGACGCCGTCCGCCTTCGACGCGTCGGGGCCGATCGGCAACTGCGCCTGGACCAGCTGCTGTCCCGCCGGGGCCAGCGAGGGGTCCTGCGCCGTGAACCGCTCGATCCAGCCGGGCGCGTCCAGGTCGGAGACCACGAACGGGTCGCCCTTGCGCGTGCGCAGCGCCAGGTCGAACAGGACCGTGCGGCCGCTCTCCCAGGCCAGCGACGGGTCGCCGAGGAGCCGGGCGGCGGCGGGCAGGGCGGTCGCGACGATCACCGGTCCTCCGCCGAGCGGCAGGGCGTCGACCCGGGACGAGGTCTCGATTCGTACGCCCAGCTCCCACGCGCGCGCGGCCATCCGGTCGATCAGCTCGCCCCAGCCGCCCCGGACGTAGTGCGCCTCGGGCGGCAGGGCGGCGGCCCGGTGCAGCCGCTCCTGCACGAAGCGGGCCGAGAGGGAGCCGGGGTCGTGGTGGAAGAGCGCGACCCCGCTGTACGCCGCGGCCACGCGCGCGGTGCGCTCGCCCGCGAGCCCCGTGACCCAGGTGCGGAAGTCGAGGTCGACGGGGGCCTGTTCGGCGGTACGGCGGGCCTGGCGCAGCAGGCCGAGCGGAGGGGTGCGGCGCAGGGCGCCGTCGCGGTGGACGCGGAACCGGAGGGCCTCGGCGGGCGGCAGCGCGGCGAGCGGGCCGAGGAGGCCGCGCTGCTTCAGCCAGGTCCAGTGGGGGCCGCCGCTGTAGAGCGCGTGCGGGCCCTCGTTGGTCCGGTACGGGCCGTCGGCCGTCCGCGCCCGGCCGCCGAGCGTCCGGTGCGCCTCGTGGACGGTCACCTTGGTGCCGGCCTCGGCTGCCGTGATGGCGGCGGTCAGTCCGGCGAAGCCGCCGCCGATGATCGTGAGCTTCCGCATGTCCGTCTCCTCGTGTCGGTCTCACACGGGGGACGGGGGGAAGGGCCGCGGATGTGACATCGGGGCGCTGTCAGTGGCGTACGTCACGATGGGGTCATGGCGACGGGTACGGATCGGAATCGGCGGAAGAGGGTGGCGGGGGCGCGGCGGCCGGAGGTCCGGCTGCCGCCCCTGGAGGCGTACGGGGGCGGGCTCGGACCGGACGGGGACTACGACGGCCTCGAACTGGCCGGCCTCGACCTGGCGGGCCAGTCGGGCGAGGGGGCCCGGTTCCTGGACTGCGCGCTGCGGGAGTGCGGGCTCGACGGGACGCGGCTGACGGGGGCGCGGTTCCTCGACTCGGTGCTGACGGGGGTGCGGGGAGTGGGCACGGAGCTCGCCGGGGCACAGCTGCGGGACGTGGAGCTCGTGGAGGCACGGCTCGGCGGGGCGCAGCTGCACGGGGCGGTCCTGGAGAGAGTCGTCGTCCGGGGCGGCAAGAGCGACTACCTCAACCTGAGGGGCGCGAAGCTGAGGGACGTCGCCTTCGAGGGGTGCGTGCTGAGCGAGCCGGACTTCGGGGGCGCGGTCCTGGAGCGGGTCGAGTTCGTGGACTGCGTGCTCACGGGCGTGGACTTCACCGGGGCTCGGCTCACGGACGTGGACCTGCGCGGGGTGCAGCGGCTGGAGATCGCGCGGGGGGTGGAGTCGCTGGCGGGCGCGGTGATCTCCGCGGGACAGCTCCTGGACCTGGCGCCGGTGCTGGCGGCGCGGCTGGGGGTGCGGGTGGAGGACTGAGCCCGGGCCCACGGCCCGGCACCCCTGCGGGGGCGGCGCCCGCCTCCGTTGTGGGCCTCCGCTCCAGGGGGGCGGTGCCCACCCCGCACCTCCGTTGCGGAGCCCGTTCCGCCGGGCGCTGCCCCCGCTCCCGCGCCCCGTCGTGGGCGGTCGTTCCGCTGGGGCAAGGGGGTCCCCCTGCTCGAGCGAAGTCGAGAGCGCGGGGGAGGGTGGGCACAACGGACGGCGCCCCTTGCCGGCGCCCGAGGCTGCCGGGCCTGGACCCGCACCGGATGCGCGCCGCACAACGTGGTGCGGGTTCAGGCGCGGGACGCGGAGGCGCCGCTGGAGGGCGCCGTCCCGTGTGCCACCCGTCCCGCCCCGCGGGACGACTGCCCACACGGGCAGGTGGACACCGCCCGGCCGGGCCGCGGCCCGCACGGCGGGTGGACGGGCGGGGGCCGGGCTAGGGCACGCGGGGGAAGCGGGACTGGAGGGTCCAGATGGCGGGGTTGTCGGCCAGGCCCTCGTGCATGTCCGTGAGGTCCGCGATCAGATCGTGCAGGAAGTCCCGCGCCTCACGCCGCAGTTCGGCGTGGTTGAAGGTGACCGGCGGTTCGTCCCCCGGCATCCAGTCGGCCTCGACGTCCACCCACCCGAAGCGGCGCTCGAAGAGCATCCGGTCCGTGGACTCGGTGAAGTCGATCTCCGCGTACTGCGGCTGCGCGGCGCGGCTGCCGCGCGGGTCCTGGTCGAGCTGCTCGACGATGTCGCACAGCGCCCACGCGAAGTCGAGCACCGGCACCCACCCCCAGGCCGTGGACACCTCGCGGTCGGTCTCCGTGTCGGCGAGGTACACGTCCCCGCAGAACAGGTCGTGGCGCAGGGCGTGGACGTCCGCGTGGCGGTAGTCGGTCTGCGGCGGGTCGGGGAAGCGACGCGAGAGGGAGTAGCCGATGTCGAGCACGGGACCGATGGTGTCACGGCACCGGCCCCGTCCCGTACGCGAGGACCACCGGCCGCCCCCTCGCGACCCGGCTCCGTCTCGTACACGAGCAGCACCAGCCGCGCCCTCACGGCACCAGCCCCGTCTCGTACGCGAGGATCACCAGCTGTACCCGGTCGCGGGCGTGCAGTTTGGAGAAGAGCCGCGCCACGTGCGCCTTCGCGGTGGCCGCGCTGATGTGGAGCCGTTCCGCGATCTCGCTGTTCGACAGGCCCCGGCCGACGAGGGTGAGGACCTCCCGTTCGCGCTCGGTGACCCCCTCCGGGCCACGCGACGGTGGACGCGTGGGCTCCGGGCGCGCCGCGAACTCCTCGATCAGGCGGCGGGTCACGCCCGGTGCGATCAGGGCGTCGCCGGAGGCCACCACCCGGATCGCGGCGAGGATGTCGTCGAGGGCCATGTCCTTGACGAGGAAGCCGCTCGCGCCGGAGCGCAGCGCGCCGTACACGTACTCGTCGTCGTCGAAGGTGGTCAGGACGAGGACCCGGGGAGCGCCGGGGCCGGCCGTGACGATCCGGGTGGCCTCGATGCCGTCCATGCCGGGCATCCGTACGTCCATCACCACCACGTCGGGCCGCAGGTCCCGGGCCAGTTCGACCGCCTCCGTGCCGGTGCCCGCCTCGCCGGCGACGTCCAGGTCGGGCGTGTCGGTCATGAGGACGCGCAGCCCGGCCCTGACCAGGGGCTGGTCGTCGACGAGGAGGACGCGGATGCTCGGGCTCACGGGGTGCGGGCTCCTTCCGGGAGGTCGGCGGGCAGCGGCAGCAGCGCGGTGACGTGGAAGCCGCCGCCAGGCCGGGGCCCCGTGGTGAGGCTGCCGCCGAGGAGCGCGGCGCGCTCGCGCATCCCGACGAGGCCGTAGCCGCCCCCGGGCTCCGCACCGGGCGCGCCGCGGCCGTCGTCGGTGATCTCGACGAGCAGGGTGTCGGCGCGCCGCTCCACCGTCACCCGGCAGGTGGGCGCGGCCGCGTGGCGGACGACGTTGGTCAGGGACTCCTGCACGATCCGGTACGCCGCGAGGTCGACCTCCGGCGGGAGCGACACGTCGGGGTTGCCGAGGTGCCGCAGCTCGACCCGTACCCCCGCGTCCGCCGTGGACGCGGCGAGCCGTTCCAGGTCGGCGAGGCCGGGCGCCGGGTCGCGTGGTGCGGGACGGCCGTCGGCGGCGGCACCGCGCAGCGCGCCCAGGGTGCGGCGCAGACCGGCGAGGGTCTCCCGGCTGGTGGTCTCGATGGTGGCGAGCGCGTTGCGGGCCTCCGCGGGCTGGGTGTCGATGACCCGGCGGCCGACGCCCGCCTGGATGGCGATGACGCCGATGCTGTGCGCGACGACGTCGTGCAGTTCACGGGCGATTCTGAGCCGTTCGGCGGCGACGGCCTCGGCCGCGGTCGCGGCGCGCAACTCCGCAGCGTGGCTGCGCCGTTCGCGTACGGACCGGCCGAGGAGCCCGGCGGTGAGCAGGGCGAGCGCGAGGGCCACCACCGTGCTGACGAAGACGTCCTGCCCGGAGGTGATGTAGGTCGCGGTCGCGATCTGCGCGGCGAGCGCGCCGAGGGCCGTGGGCAGCAGGATCCGGAGCGGGTGCAGGGCGGCGATCCGGCCGACGACGGCGTCTGCGGCGAGCACCGGGAGGTAGAGGAGAACGGCCTCCGGTCGGCTCGTCGCCGCCGCGAACACCCCGGCCAGCAGCAGCCCGAGCGCCGCGAGCGGGTTGCGGCGCGCCAGGGGCAGGCTCAGGCTCACGGCGACGGTGGTGAGGAAGAGCCGCAGTTCGGTCGAGCGGTACGGGCCGGTCCGCATCGCGATGAGGAACAGGAAGGGCTGTGCGACGGCCGCGCCCCAGGCGAGGGCCGCCGACACCCGCCCCTGGGGCGGTCGGTCGGTCGGGGTGGCGGGCATGGCCCCGATCGTAGGCGCGGCCGTCCGACGGGACATCGGCCTGCGGGCGTACGCCCCCGGGCCACCCCCTCGCGTGGGTTGTGGCCGCCGAGCCGATGTGCCGGGGGCGCCGGACGGCGACCGTGGACCGCATGATCGAAGTCCACGAACTGACCAAGCGCTATGGCCGCCCGGGTCCTGGCCTGTTCCGGCTCGCGGGCCGACTCCGTCGCCCCGCGGCCGGCACGGGAACCGCCGCCGATCGTCCCGCGGCCGGCACAGGCCCCGCCTCCCGCCTCCCCGCAGCCCGTTCAAGCCCCGCCGCCTTCGGCCGCCTCGCCGTCGACCGGCTCGGTTTCAGCGTGAAGCCCGGGCGGGTGACCGGTTTCCTCGGGCCCAACGGGGCCGGGAAGTCGACGACCCTGCGGCTGATCCTGGGGCTCGACGAGCCGACGTCCGGGACCGCCACCGTCGACGGGCGGCGGTTCCGGGACCTGCCGCGCGGGCTGCGGCACGTCGGGGCGCTGCTCGACGCGCACGACGTGCACGGCGGCCGGACCGCCGAGGCCCATCTGGCGGCGCTCGCCCGCACCAACGGCATCCCCCGCCGCCGGGCCGCCGAGGTCCTCGACGAGGTCGGGCTCGCCGAGGCGGGACGGCGCCGGATCGGCGGCTACTCGCTCGGCATGAGGCAGCGTCTCGGCATCGCCGCCGCGCTGCTCGGCGACCCTCCCGTGCTCCTCTTCGACGAGCCGGTCAACGGCCTCGACCCGGAGGGCGTGTTGTGGGCGCGCGGGCTGTTCCGGCGGCTCGCCGCCGAGGGGCGGACGGTGTTCGTCTCCAGCCATTTGATGAGCGAGATGGAGCACACCGCCGACGACCTCGTCGTCATCGGCCGCGGCCGGCTCATCGCGGCCGAGAGCGCGGCCGCCTTCGCCGCGCGCGGCACCCGTCGGAGCGTGACCGTGCGGACGGCCGACCCGGCCGCCGCCCCGGGCCTCGCCGATGCCCTGAGGAGCGAGGGCGCCACCGTACGGACGGAGGACGGAGCTCTCGCCGTGACCGGGATCGAGGCCGACCGGATCGGGGTCCTCGCCTTCCGGCACGGCGTTCCGCTCGCCGGACTGACCGCGCACGCCTCCTCCCTCGAGGAGGCGTTCATGGAGCTCACCGCCGACAGCGTGGAGTACCGCTGATGCCGAGCGCCCGTTTCCGCGACCTGCTCGCCGCCGAGTGGGCGAAGCTGTGGTCGCTCCGCTCCACGCCCTGGGCCTTCGCCGTCGGCGCGGTCGCCGCGCTCGGCGTCAACCTCAACGCGACCCTCGCCGACTACCGCAACTATCCGAACTACCCGGACGGCATCAAGGAGCTCTTCGTGCCGATCTGGGCGATGCGTGACGCGTTCACGCTCGGCGGGGCCATGGTGTTCGTCCTCGCGACCGGTTCGATCGGCGCGCTGGTGATCGTCGGCGAGTACGGCACGGGCCAGATTCGTACGACCTTCGCGGCCGTCCCGGCCCGCCGGTCCGTCGTCGCGGCGAAGACGCTCGTCCTCGCGGCCGTGATGCTGGTGTACGGGGCGCTGGTCGCCGGGGTCTCCTTCGTCGCCACCCAGGCCGTGCTCGACGGCCGGGGCGTCGGCATGGCGATCGGCGACGAGGGCGTGCCGCGGGCCGTCGCCGCGTCGGCGCTCCTCGCGCCGGTGTGCGCGCTCGCAGGCTTCGGCCTCGGGGCGCTGCTGCGGCACACGGCGACGACGATCGTCTCCCTGACCGGTGTGCTGCTCCTGCTGCCGGCCCTGATGGACGAGCGGAACCGCTGGGGTGCGACGTTCCTGCACGCCCTGCCGCAGGGCGCGTGGAAGCGGCTCACCGAGATCGGGGAGTCGCCGGTGCCGGTGGACCATCCGTGGACGGCGGGCGGGGCGTGGACCGTGTACGCGGCCTGGGCGGTGGGGGCGGTGGCGGTGGCTTTCGCGGCCGTCCACCGCCGGGACGTCTAGCAGCTCAGCGGCGGCCGTGCACCGCTCGCGCCACCCGTGGTCCGAGCCAGCGCTTGAGCCGTCGCAGGGCCTCCAGTTGCTCGGCGGCCCGGTCGATCCGGTAGTACAGCTGCGGCGGGACGTGCGGGAGCAGCGGCGAGTGGCGCTGGCCGAGGAGCGCGAACATCTTGGCCGGCTCCAGGCTCATGTAGCGCGGCAGGTTCTCGTACCACTGGGCGCTGTAGCGGGCGGCGCTCTGCGCGGAGACGAGTTCGGCGCGCCGCCGCTTCCCGTACGCGGTGAGGGCGGCGTCCAGGTCGCCGGGGGCGCGCAGGGCGTCCGCGAGGGCGAGCGCGTCCTCCAGCGCCAGGGTGGTGCCCGCGCCGATCGAGTAGTGCGTGGTGTGGGCGGCGTCGCCGAGGAGGACGAGGTTGCCGCGGTGCCAGACCCGGTTGGTGAGGGTGCGGAAGGTCAGCCACTGGGCGGCGCCGTCGGCGCGCTCGCGGCCGATGAGCTCGTGCCCGTCGAGGAGGTCGTGGAAGAGCTTCTCCAGGAGGTTCAGGCTGTCGGCCTCGCCGAGCGTGTCGAGGCCGAGGCCGGTGAAGGTCTCCGGGGAGCACTCGACGACACAGGTGGACCGCTCGCCGCTGAAGCCGTAGGCGTAGCACCAGATCCAGCCGTGCTCGGTCTCCTTGAAGGCGAAGCTGAAGGAGTCGAAGACCTTGGTGGTGCCGAGCCAGACGTACCGGTTGCGGCCGCTGGTGACCGCGCTGCCGAAGTGGTCGGCGTGGGCCTCGCGGAGCACGCTGTTGACGCCGTCGGCGGCGACGACCAGGTCCGCGCCGGCCAGCTCGGGGGCGTCCGGGCCCGGGATGTCGTGCTCGAACCCGACCCGTACGCCGAACTCCCCGGCGCGGTCGGCGAGCAGCGCGAGCATCCGCCGCCGCCCGATGCCGAAGCCGGCGTCGCCGCGGTGGACGGTCCGCTCGTCGCGGACGATGGCGACCCCGTCGGTCCAGGTCACGGACGCCTCGGCGACGGCGGCGGCGGACTCGGGGTCGCCGGCGCGCAGCTTGTCGAGGAGGCCGGCCCAGTAGGTGACGCCCCAGCCGTACGTGGAGCCCTCGGGGTTCCGTTCGTACACGGCGACGTCGTGGGACGGATCCTGCCGCTTCAGCAGGATCGAGAGGTAGAGGCCGGCGGGTCCGCCGCCGACGATCGCGAGCTTCACGTGCGCTCCCACTGAGACATGACACCGTGCGGTCGAATGACGACGCACGGTAGCAGCGGGGGGCCGGGCGGTGCCGGGGAACGGCACCGGGGACCAGCCCAACGGGCTACGGCAGCAGGCGGCGCTCCTTCGCCACCGCGACCGCGCCCGCGCGGGTGTCGACGCCGAGCTTGGCGTAGATCCGGCCGAGGTGCGTCTTCACCGTCGCCTCGCTGATGAACAGCGCCCGCGCGATCTCCCGGTTGCCGAGGCCGCGCCCCAGCTGGCCGAGGATGTCCCGCTCCCGGTCGGTGAGACTCGGCCCGGCGGCGCCCCGCATGCGGTCCATGACCCGGCTGGCGACCGGCGGGGAGAGGGCCGTGCGGCCCTGGGCGGCGGAGTGGATGGCGGCGAACAGCTCCTCGGGCCGCTCGGCCTTCAGCAGGTAGCCCGTCGCGCCCGCCTCGATCGCCCGCGTGATGTCCGCGTCCGTGTCGTACGTGGTGAGGACCAGGACGTGGACGCCGGTGGGCGCGATCCGCCGCGTCGCCTCCACGCCGTCGATGCCCGCGCCGAGCTGGAGGTCCATCAGGACGACGTCCGGCTTCAGCTTCGCCGCCATCGCGACGGCCTCCTCGCCGCTGCCCGCCTCGCCCACCACCTCGATGTCGGGGGTGCTGCCGAGCAGGGCGAGCAGTCCGGCGCGGACGACGACGTGGTCGTCGCAGAGGAGGATCCGTACGGACATCAGGACTCCAGGGAGAGCGGGATCGCGGCGGAGAGCACCGTGCCCTCGCCCGGGGTGGACTCGACCGTCAGGGTGCCACCCAGCTGCTGGGCGCGCACCCGCATCGCGGGCAGACCGTGGCCCCGCTCGGCCTGCTCGCGCGCGAGCGCCGGATCGAAGCCGCGGCCGTCGTCGGCGATGTCCAGGACCACCTGGTCGTCGAGGTAGGTCAGGGTCAGGGCGGCGGAGTCGGCGCCGGCGTGCTCGCGGATGTTGGCGAGGGCGCCCTGCGCGATCCGCAGCAGCGCCGACTGCGCCCGGTCGGGCAGCGGCACCGGGGTGCCGTCGACCCGGAAGGCCGCCGACTCGCGGGCGGCGAGGGAGCGCAGGGCCTCTTCGAGGCCGCCGCCCCCGGCGAGGTCGGCGGGGGCGAGGTCCTGCACGAAGCGGCGGGCCTCGGCGAGGCTGCGTTCGGCGATGGACTCGGCGGTGCGGACGTGCCGGCGCGCGGTGCCGGGGTCGCCGTCCCAGAGCCGGTCGGCGGCCTGCAGCAGCATCTGCTGGCTGGACAGGCCCTGCGCGAGGGTGTCGTGGATCTCCATGGACAGCCGCTGGCGCTCCGCGAGGGTGCCCTCGCGGCGCTCGATCGCGGCGAGTTCGCGCCGGGTGCGGATCAGGTCGTCGATGAGCGCCCGCTGCCGGGCGGCCTGCCGGTCGGAGTACACGAAGACGCCGGTGGCGAGGGCGGCGACGGCCGGCGGGGCGACGATCAGGTTCGGGTCCCAGCCGCCGTGCGAGAGCTGGACCTGGGCGAAGACCACGAACGCGGTGAGCAGGGTGACCAGGCCGAGCGCGGCGCGCGGCGGGAGGGTGCGCAGGCCCGTGTAGAAGAGCGGCACCGCGCACCAGGCGAAGCTGGGCGCGAGGACGACGAGGAGGACCCAGACGGCGACGACCGTGCCGAGCCAGGCGATCCGGCGCGGGGTGGCGCGGGTGCCGAGCACCGGGCCGAGCAGGTAGAGGGAGGCGAGGGCGCCGGTGAGGGCGATGATCCAGGGGCTGCGGGCCTCCCACTCGTGTCGCAGCAGGAAGCGGGCGAGGGAGGCGCCGAGCAGCAGGAAGAACGCGATGTGCATGACCCGCGCGAGCCAGCGGGCGTCCGGGTCGTGTTCCGTGGGCCGGGTCACCGTGCCGCCTCCCTGCCGTCCTGACCTGGGTGTACCCGTCCATGGTGGCCCGGAGGGACCAGGCGGGCATCAACCGATCGGCTGACAGGCCCGTCGTCCGGTGCGCGCGCGGAGGGCAGCCGGACCGTGGACCGTCCGGCCCGGGTTCCGGCCGGAGGATCGATGCAGAGCGAAGGACGAACGAACCGCTCGACAGCTTCTCCCTCCCCCTCCTCCTCACCTCTACGGAGCCCCTGATGAAGAAGATCCTCCTCGGTGCCACCGCCGCCGCTGTCGTCGCCGCCGGTACCTTCGGCGTGGTCTCCGCGAACGCCGCCGCCCCGGCCGCCGCTCCCGCCGCCGTCATGGCCGACGCGGACAACGGCAACACGATGCAGACGACGCACCTGACGATCGAGGCGGCCACGAAGGCCGCGCAGGCGACCCTGGACGCCGCCGAGGCGGAGAACCAGCGGGTCTCCGTGGCGGTCGTGGACCGCAACGGCAACACGATCGTCACCCTGCGCGGCGACGGCGCCGGCCCGCAGTCCTACGAGTCGGCCGAGAAGAAGGCGTTCACCGCCGTCTCCTGGAACGCCCCGACCTCCGTCCTCGCGGGCCGCCTCACC
>NZ_JAINVG010000098.1 GCF_020400725.1 Streptomyces sp. NK15101
CGCTGGGCGACGAGGTCCTGAACGCCTACCTGGAGCGCACGGACGCCGTCCTGACCCCCGGCTCCCCCCGCACCGCGCGGACCGTCTACACGGCCATGCACGGCGTCGGCAAGGAGGTCCTGACGGCCGCGTTCGCCCGGGCCGGCTTCCCGCCGCCCGCGCTCGTCGCCGAGCAGGCCGACCCGGACCCGGACTTCCCGACGGTCGCCTTCCCGAACCCGGAGGAGCCGGGCGCCATGGACCTGGCCTTCGAGGCCGCCCGGGCCGTGGACCCCGACATCGTGATCGCCAACGACCCCGACGCCGACCGCTGCGCCGTGGCCGTCCCGGACGCCTCCGCCGACGGCGGCTGGCGGATGCTCCGCGGCGACGAGGTCGGCGCGCTGCTCGCCGCGCACCTGGTGCACAAGGGCGTCACCGGCGTCTTCGCCGAGTCGATCGTGTCGTCCTCGCTGCTCGGCCGCATCGCCGAGGCGGCGGGCGTCGGCTACGAGGAGACGCTGACCGGCTTCAAGTGGATCGCCCGCGTCGACGGCCTGCGGTACGGCTACGAGGAGGCGCTCGGCTACTGCGTCGACCCGGAGGGCGTCCGCGACAAGGACGGCATCACGGCGGCGCTGCTCGTCACCGAGCTGGCCTCGGTGCTGAAGGAGCAGGGCCGGACGCTGACCGACCTGCTCGACGACCTGGCGGTGGCGCACGGGCTGCACGCCACGGACCAGCTGTCGGTGCGGGTCGAGGACCTGGGGATCATCGCGAACGCGATGGCCGCGCTGCGCGAGCGGCCGCCGGTCTCCCTCGCCGGTCTGACGGTCGTCTCGGCCGAGGACCTGACGAAGGGCACGGAGTCGCTGCCGCCGACGGACGGGCTGCGCTACCACCTGGAGGGCGACTACAAGGCCCGGGTGATCGTCCGCCCGAGCGGCACCGAGCCCAAGCTCAAGTGCTACCTGGAGGTCGTCGTCCCGGTCGCCGACGCGAGCGAGCTGGCGGCGGCCCGCGCGACGGGCGCGGAGCTGCTCGCCGCGATCAAGCGGGACCTGTCCGAGGCCGCCGGGCTGTAGGACACGCCACGGACGGGGCACGCGGAAGGGCCGGTGCGGAAGCGATTCCGTACCGGCCCTTCGGCTTGTGCGGCTTTGGATCCCAGATCCAATATCCGGATTCAATATCCGGGATCCGGGATCCGGGACCCGGGACCCGGGACCCGGGACCCGGGATCCGGGATCCGGGACCCGGGACCCGGGACCCGGCTCAGCCCGTCGCGAGCAGGATGACGAGCAGCAGCAGCCCGGCCAGGGCGGGGCCGAGGATCTCGTACGCCCAGCGCACCTGCGGCTCGCCCTGCGCGCCCGGGGCGGTGGCGCGCAGCTCGGCGAGTTCGCGCAGATCGGCGACGGTCTTGTCGCTCGGCGCGATCCGGGAGGCGCTGTCCCGTACGTCGGCGGTGACGGAGGTACGGCCGTGCGGATCGTCCTGGGAGGCGCGGGCGGCGGCGCGGGCGGCCTTCTTCCGCTGCCGCAGCGAAACGGGGACCGCCCACAGCTGGTACTTGGCGCCCTCCTGCGTGATGACCTCGCTGGAGTAGCCGGCTCGGACGTCGGCGACCGCGGCCCAGGGCAGCACGATCGACCGGAACGGGTTGCGGATGCGGAGCCGGTCCTCGTTGGAGTACACGGCGGGCCGGATCGTGAAGGCGACGATCAGCGGGACGGCGAGGACGAGGCCCGCGAGCGCGAACCAGGGTGTGCGGCCCTCGCCGCGGGCCATGGCGTCCCCGGCGAACAGGGCGGCGAGGAGCAGCAGGAAGATCCCGCTCGCGATGCCGAGGGGCGACCGGTGGACCTTGTCGGCGGGGGCGGGCGCGATGGAGCCCTGCCCGGCGGGGGTCTGCCCTGCGGACGGCTGCTCGGGGGTCGACTCGCGGCTCGGCTCGTGGCTGGGCTCGGGGGTCGGCTCGGGGGTCGTCATGCCGCCGATTGTGCCTCAGGAGGGCGGGCGGGGGCTCAGGCGGCCCGCGCGGCCACCAGATCCGCGTACACGATGATGTTGTCGGGCCGGTGGCCGTCGACCAGCTCTCCGCCGCAGGTGACGAGGCGCAGCTCGGGGCGCGTGGTGTCGCCGTAGACCTTGGCCGTCGGGAAGGCGTCCTTGTCGACCTGCTCCAGCTCCCGGACCCGGAAGACGGCGCTCGTGCCGTCGGCGCGGGTCACGGTGATCTCGTCGCCGACCCGGACCCGGGAGACGTTCTTGAGGACGGCCGGGCCGCGGGCGGTGTCGAAGTGGCCGATGAGGACGGCGGGGCCGGTCTCGCCGGGCGTGACGCCCTTGTCGTACCAGCCGATCCGTTCGGCGTCCGCGACCGAGGGCACCTCGACGGTGCCGTCGGCGTTGAGGCCGAGGTTCAGGATCGGGCCGGTGTCGACCCCGGCGGACGGCAGCGTGACCCGGACGGGCAGGGAGCGGCCGAGCGGGGCGACCGCGGCGGCGCTCTTCGTCGACGCGGGGGCGGCGGCCTCGGCGACCCGGGCGGGAAGGGTCGTGTCGCGGGTGGTGGCGCCGGTGGAGCAGCCGGTGAGGGCGACGAGCGCGAGGAGGAGGGCTGCGGCGGTACGGGTGCGGGTGTTCATGGCTGCTCCGGGCGAACGGCTGGGGTGACGGGGTGTGGCCGGCCGCCGCGTGGGGACGCGGCGGCCGGCCGGGGCGGGGTGAGCTCGGGGCGGTGGGTCAGCCGCGCGCGCCGGCCCGGCGGCGGAGGACGACGAAGCCGAGGCCCGCGGCGGCGAGGGAGGCCGCGCCGGCGCCCGTCGCGTAGAGGGCGGTGGAGTCGGTCTCGGTGGTGCCGAGCTCGGCACCGGCCGCGACGCCGCCCTGCGGGACGACGGAGGTCTGACCGCCGGTGGTGCCCGTGGAACCGTTGCTGCCGTTGTTGCCGGTGGGGACGGTGGTGCCGCCCGTGACCGGGTTGAGGGTGCAGCCCTTCGGCATCTTCGGGAAGGCGTGCGAGCCGCCCTTGCTGCCGACGCCGCCCTCGACCTTGGTGTAGAGGGTGGGCGTGGCGCTGAAGGGGTTGTCGATGCGGGCGATGATGCCGGCGCTCGTCGGGAGCGAAGGGTGCTTGCGGTCGAGCTTCGAGAAGACCTGCTTGTCGTCGCCGGCGTCGTGGAAGGTGGCGGTCGGGCCGTTCGGGGACATGGTGAGCTCGGCCTCGGTGCCCGCGCCGATGCTGACGGTGGTGATGACGGTGCACTCGTCGTCACGGGTGAACGGCATCGGGGCGGACTGCCGGGACGACCCCGGGATGTAGGCGGCGAGCCCGCCGTCGCGCTCCAGGACGACGAGGCCGCCGCCGGTGAGGTGGAAGACCTGGCGGTCGCCCTTGAGGTAGGAGACGCCGGTGCCGTGGCCCAGGCGGATCTCCTGGAGACCCCAGCGGCCGTCCTTGTGGACGATCTCCAGACGGACGCCGTTGGCGAGCTTGTACTGACCGGGCTTGGCGCCCGGGAGGTAGTTGCCGACCCAGTCGTGGCTGCTGCCGTCCGAGTTGAGGACGAAGAAGGCGCCGTTGTTGTTGGCGGCGACCGACCAGTGGTCGGCGTCGAGGGTGCCGACGTGCTTGCCCTGCTGGTAGAGCTCGGCGCGGTGGTGGCCGGCGGAGACCTTGAAGATCTTGGCCTCGCCGCCGCCCTCCAGCTTCTCGGTGCGGACGTAGCCGTCGGTGGCGACGGGCTGCGGGGCGGCCTGGCGGGCGGCGCCGGGGACGTACGCGGAGAAGGAACCATTCTGCTCAAGGACGACGACGGCCTTGCCGAAGGTCCAGACGGAGCGGACGCCGGTGACGTAGGTGTAGCCGCGGCCCGTGCCGTTCTCGATCACCTGGAGGCCGAAGCGGCCGTCCTTCTTGGCGAGCTGGACGAGGGTGCCGTCGGCGAGCCGGTAGACGCCGGGCGTGCCGGGCGCGGTGTTGCCGGTCCAGTTGTGGGTGGTGCCGTCCGGGTTGAGGACGAGGAACTCGCCGTTGTTCTGGCCGGCCGTGCTGCGGGTGTTGGCGTCGAGGACGCCGACGGGGTTGCCCTGCCAGAAGAGCTCCGCACGGTGGTGCAGGGCGCTGACCTTGTAGATCTTGGCGACGGTGCCGGTGACGAGGGTCTGGGTGCGGACCAGCGTGCCCTTCGCGGGGTCGGCGGTGGCGGGAGCGGCAGCCGGCGCCGAGGCGCTCGGGGACGGCGCGGCGGCAGCGGCAGCCGGCTTTTCGACCGACTTCTCCACCGGCTGCTCGGCGGGCTTCTCAACCGGCACCGGGGCCGTACCGGTGGCGAAGGCACTGCCGGCCGCGAGGACCGGGGTGGCGACGACGCCCGCGACGAGCGCGGTGGCGAGGGCGGTGCGAAGGGCGGTGCGCATAACGACTCCCGAAGAGGTTCGGTGGCGGATGGAGAAGAGCCGCATGCCGCTGACATCTCTTCGGGGAGGGCCGGTGAGTTCTCGCTGGCTGCTGATGAAGAATCTAAAGATCTTGTATGGGGGAGCCGTCCGCTCCGCGTCACAGGCATGTGACAGCCGTCACTGGGCCTTTCGCTCCTGTGTGACCTCGCGCTCTGCGGAACGCGCTCCCCTGTACAGGTCGCTACGCGCGTAGATATGCTCGACTGGTGACCATGCCCACCACTGCACCCGCAGCTCTCGCATTCGCCGACGTGACCGCGTCCGACAGTGCGCTGCGCCGCTTCCTCCACGGGCTGCCCGGCGTCGACGCCGTCGGCCTGGAGGCGCGCGCCGCGTCCCTCGGCACCCGCTCGATCAAGACCACGGCCAAGGCGTACGCCATCGACCTGGCCATCTCCATGATCGACCTGACGACGCTCGAAGGCGCGGACACCCCGGGCAAGGTCCGGGCGCTCGCCGCCAAGGCCGTCAACCCCGACCCGACCGACCGCACGACCCCGAAGACCGCCGCCGTCTGCGTCTACCCCGACATGGTGGCCACCGCCAAGGCCGCCGTCGCGGGCTCGGGCGTCAAGGTCGCCTCGGTCGCCACCGCCTTCCCGGCCGGGCGCGCCGCGCTCCCCGTGAAGCTGGCCGACACCGCCGATGCCATCGCCGCCGGCGCCGACGAGATCGACATGGTCATCGACCGTGGCGCCTTCCTCGCCGGCCGGTACATGGAGGTGTACGAGCAGATCGCCGCGATCAAGGCGGAGTGCGGCGACCGCGCCCGCCTCAAGGTGATCTTCGAGACCGGCGAGCTCTCCACGTACGACAACATCCGCCGCGCCTCCTGGCTCGGCATGATGGCCGGCGCGGACTTCATCAAGACCTCGACCGGCAAGGTCGCGGTCAACGCCACCCCGGCGAACACCCTCCTCATGCTGGAGGCCGTGCGCGACTTCCGCGCCCAGACCGGCGTGCAGATCGGCGTGAAGCCGGCCGGCGGCATCCGCAACACCAAGGAAGCGATCAAGTTCCTGGTTCTCGTCAACGAGACCGTGGGCGAGGACTGGCTGGACAACCACTGGTTCCGCTTCGGCGCTTCCAGCCTGCTCAACGACCTGCTGATGCAGCGTCAGAAGCTGGCGACCGGCCGTTACTCCGGCCCCGATTACGTGACGGTGGACTGATCAACATGGCATCTGCATTCGAGTACGCACCGGCACCGGAGTCGCGCTCGGTCGTCGACATCGCGCCGAGCTACGGCCTCTTCATCGACGGCGAGTTCGTCGACGCCGCCGACGGCAAGGTCTTCAAGACCGTCTCCCCCTCCACCGAGGAGGTGCTCTCCGAGGTCGCCCAGGCGGGCGCCGAGGACGTGGACCGCGCGGTGAAGGCGGCGCGGAGGGCCTTCGAGAAGTGGTCGGCGCTGCCCGGCTCCGAGCGCGCCAAGTACCTCTTCCGGATCGCCCGGATCATCCAGGAGCGCAGCCGCGAGCTGGCCGTCCTGGAGACCCTGGACAACGGCAAGCCGATCAGGGAGACCCGCGACGCGGACCTCCCGCTGGTCGCCGCGCACTTCTTCTACTACGCGGGCTGGGCCGACAAGCTCGACCACGCGGGCTACGGCGCGAACCCGCGCCCGCTGGGCGTGGCCGGCCAGGTCATTCCGTGGAACTTCCCGCTCCTGATGCTGGCGTGGAAGATCGCCCCGGCGCTCGCGACCGGCAACACGGTCGTGCTCAAGCCGGCCGAGACGACCCCGCTCTCCGCCCTGTTCTTCGCGGACATCTGCCGCCAGGCGGGCCTGCCCAAGGGCGTCGTCAACATCCTCCCGGGGTACGGCGCCACGGGCGCCGCCCTCGTCGAGCACCCGGGCGTGAACAAGGTCGCCTTCACCGGCTCGACCGCCGTCGGCAAGGCCATCGCGCGCTCGGTCGCCGGCACGGACAAGAAGGTGACCCTGGAGCTGGGCGGCAAGGGCGCCAACATCGTCTTCGACGACGCCCCGATCGACCAGGCCGTCGAGGGCATCGTCAACGGCATCTTCTTCAACCAGGGCCAGGTCTGCTGCGCGGGCTCGCGCCTCCTCGTCCAGGAGTCGATCCAGGACGAGCTGCTCGACAGCCTCAAGCGCCGCCTGTCGACGCTCCGCCTCGGCGACCCGCTCGACAAGAACACCGACATCGGCGCGATCAACTCGTCCGAGCAGCTGGCCCGCATCACCTCGCTGGTGGAGCAGGGCGAGGCGGAGGGCGCCGAGCGCTGGACCGCCGCCTGCGAGCTCCCCTCGGCCGGTTACTGGTTCGCCCCGACGCTCTTCACGGGCGTCACGCAGGCGCACACCATCGCCCGCGACGAGATCTTCGGCCCGGTCCTGTCGGTGCTGTCCTTCCGTACCCCCGACGAGGCCGTCGCGAAGGCCAACAACAGCCAGTACGGCCTGTCGGCCGGCATCTGGACGGAGAAGGGCTCCCGCATCCTCGCGGTCGCCAACAAGCTCCGGGCCGGTGTCGTATGGGCCAACACGTTCAACAAGTTCGACCCGACCTCGCCCTTCGGCGGCTACAAGGAGTCGGGCTTCGGCCGCGAGGGCGGCCGCCACGGTCTGGAGGCCTACCTCGATGTCTGATGTGAATCGCCTCAGCGTCTTCAAGACCTACAAGCTGTACGTCGGGGGCAAGTTCCCCCGCTCCGAGAGCGGCCGGGTGTACGAGGTGACGGACTCGAAGGGCAAGTGGCTGGCGAACGCGCCGCTCTCCTCCCGCAAGGACGCCCGTGACGCGGTCGTCGCCGCGCGCAAGGCCTTCGGCGGCTGGGCGGGCGCCACCGCGTACAACCGCGGCCAGATCCTCTACCGCGTCGCCGAGATGCTGGAGGGCCGCAAGGGCCAGTTCGTGCACGAGGTCGCGGACGCCGAGGGCCTCTCCAAGAACAAGGCGGCCGTGGTCGTCGAGGCCGCGATCGACCGCTGGGTCTGGTACGCGGGCTGGACCGACAAGATCGCCCAGGTCGTGGGCGGCGCCAACCCGGTGGCGGGCCCGTACTTCAACCTGTCGACCCCGGAGCCGACGGGCGTCGTGACGATCGTGGCCCCGCAGGACTCGTCCTTCCTGGGCCTGGTCTCGGTGATCGCCCCGGTGATCGCGACGGGCAACACGGCCGTCGTCATCGCCAGCGAGAAGGCCCCGCTCCCGGCGCTCTCGCTCGGCGAGGTCCTGGCCACCTCCGACCTCCCCGGCGGCGTGGTCAACATCCTCTCCGGCAAGGCCTCCGAGATGGGCCCGCACCTCGCGGCCCACCAGGACGTCAACGCGATCGACCTGACGGGCGCGGGCGCCGACCTGGCCCGCGACCTGGAGATCGCGGCGGCGGACAACCTGAAGCGCGTCCTGCGCCCCCGCACCGAGGACTTCGCGGAGTCCCCCGGCACGGACCGCATGACCGCCTTCCTGGAGACGAAGACGGTCTGGCACCCCACGGGTTCGCTGGGCGCGAGCGGCTCCTCGTACTAGCCGCCGCACGGAACGGCCCCTGGGCAGCAGCACTGCCCAGGGGCCGTTCCGCGTTCCCGGCCCCCCTTCCCCCGCGAGGGGCTTGCCCCAGGGACGCGGCAGGCCACAGGATCCGCTCATGATGAGGGGATTGATCAAGGGAGACAACGCCTTCGTCCCGACGGCCGCGCTGCGCGTCGCCGTCCGGAGCGGCGGCATCGACGTGGCGGCACTGCTCGTGACGGAGACGGGCAGGGTCCGGGGGGACGCCGACATCGTCTTCCCCGGCGCGCCCGTCCACGCGTCGGGCGCGGTACGGCTCGCCGAGGACGAGGACGGCACGGTGTGGCTCGACGCCGACCTCACGGGCGTCGAGGAGGCCGTGGCCCGCGTCCTCCTGGTCGCGTCGACGGAGGAGGGCGCGCTGCGGGACGCGCGCGGGCTCTCCGTGGAGGTCCTCGGCCCCGACGGCACGACGGTCGTGGCGTACGAGGTGACCGACGCGGGCGACGAGACGGCGATGGTCCTCGCGGAGCTGTACCGCCGCTCGGGCGGCTGGAAGTTCCGCGCGGTGGGACAGGGGTACGTCGACGGGCTGACCGGCCTGGCGGCGGACCACGGGGTGGACGTGAGCGAGGAACCGCGGGAGGCCCCGCGGCCTGCCCAGGCGCAGGACCCCGCCGCGATCCAGGCCCCGGTCGCGACCCCGGCCCCGGCCCCGGCTTCGGTCCCGGTGCAAGCTCCTGCCCCGCCCGCCGCACAGGGCCTGGCACCGGCCCCCGCGCCCGCCCCGGTGCCGGACCCCCCGGCCCCGGCGCAGCCGTCCGCGCCGCCCGCTCCCCTGCGTCCTACCCGGGAGCAGCTCCTCGACATGACGCCGGACCAGATCCGGGCCCTGGCGGCGGAACACGCCCGCGCCCGCGCGGAGGCGGCCCCGGCGACGCCTCCCGAGGCCGCGCCGCGGCCCGACGCGTCGGCCTGGTCGTGCGGGCCGGTCTTCAAGCCGCGCACGGTCACCGGCCGGGACAGCGACGTGATCACCGAGAAGGACCTGCCGCCCGGTCCCGTGATGGTCGAGGTGACGCTGAAGGGCGAGGGGTACCAGGGCCTGTGGCCCCTCGACGACTCCAACGCCAAGGGGTCGTCCCTCGTCAGCACCACCGAGAAGGGCTTCCGGGGCCGGGTGCTCACCTCCGTGCCCGCGCACGGGCGGCTGCGCCTGCGGCTGCAGGCGAGCGGCTCGTGGGAGCTGCGGGTCCTGCCGCTGTCGGAGGCCCGGCGGCTGTCGGAGCGCCGCCTGGAGACCTGGGGCCCCGACATCCTGCTCCACACCGGGGGGACGGCGGACGTCGCCTTCCACTACCGAGGCGACAGCAACTTCATCGTCCGCTTCCACAAGCTGGCGGGGCACACGGACACCACCACGCTGCCGAATTCCGGAGGCTCGGTCATCAGCGAGATCGGCGAACGCCGGGACACCGTCCCGATGCCCGAGGGCCCGGTCCTCGTCGTGGTGGTCCACGGCGAGGGGGCGTGGAGCGCGCGCCTC
Organism: Streptomyces sp. NK15101; assembly: GCF_020400725.1. Classification (GTDB taxonomy): domain Bacteria; phylum Actinomycetota; class Actinomycetes; order Streptomycetales; family Streptomycetaceae; genus Streptomyces. The sequence goes on from NZ_JAINVG010000098.1 coordinate 9,472, forward strand.
AAGGACGTACAGCCGCACAGCGGCGGAGGGAGCTTCGGCGCCCCGGGGCAGCCGTCCGAGCCCCGCAGGGCCCTGAGCTGGCTGCGCCGCTCCCGCGGGTGACCCCGCCGGAAGCGCCCGGCCGAGTCGGCCCCTTCCCGTTACGGAAGCAGCTGCTGCGTCAGCGGACCCGCCACCGGCAGGTCGGCCACGGCCCCGCCCTTCGTGACGTGGTCGGTCACCAGGTTCGTGCCGACCGGCTTGAAGTCGGCGACCTGCGTGCCGAGGCCGTTGTCGAGCGGGTCGACGCCGGTGTTGGCCAGCGGGTCGAGCTGGAGGCGGGTCAGCGGGCCCACGCCGTGGGTGACGCCCTCCAGCGCGCCCGCCCCGGCCGCTCCGGCGTCCGTCCTGCTCAGCGAGTCGACGGGCAGCGGCACGGGGGCGGCGGCCTGGGCCGCGGCGCCGGCACCGAACACCGCGGCGCCCGCCGCCGTGACGCCGAGACCGGCCCTCAGCAGGGCACTGCGGCGAGAGGCCCGGGGTTCTGTGTGACGCGCCATGGAGGTCCTTCCAGCGGGTGAGCGAACGGGCACCGACAGTAGTCGAGGTGTGATGCTCGATACCAACGGCCTCCCTCGGTGGTCCCCTGGACGGGGGAATGCCTCACACTGGTGTTCCGTGAGTTCCCAACCGATCCCGACCCGGGTCGTCCTGCTCGCGGGCCCCTCCGGCTCCGGCAAGTCGTCCCTCGCCGCCGTCACCGGCCTCCCGGTCCTGCGCCTCGACGATTTCTACAAGGAATGCGACGACCCGTCGCTCCCGCTCGTCGACGGCAGCACGGACATCGACTGGGACTCCCCACGGTCCTGGGACGCGGACGCCGCCGTCGCCGCGATCGTCGAACTGTGCCGTACGGGACGGACCGACGTCCCCGTGTACGACATCGCCACCAGCTCCCGGGTGGACCGCGAGCGGCTCGACATCGGGCGGACCCCGCTCTTCGTGGCGGAGGGGATCTTCGCGGCCGAGATCGTGACCCGCTGCCGCGAGCTCGACGTCCTCGCGGACGCGCTCTGCCTGCGCGGCCGCCCCTCGACGACCTTCCGCCGCCGGCTCGTCCGCGACCTCCGCGAGGGCCGCAAGTCCGTGCCGTTCCTGCTGCGCCGCGGCTGGCGCCTGATGCGCGCCGAGCGCGCGATCGTCGCCCGCCAGACCGCGCTGGGCGCGCACCCCTGCGCGAAGCCGGAGGCGCTGGGGCGGCTGGCGGCAGCGGCGGCGGGCCGCCACCGCACACCGGCAGCGAGCTGACCGACCGCCGCGCGGGCGCTGCGCCCTGCGGGGCGGTGCCCCCCGCCACCCGCCGTGTGGGCAGTCGTTCCGCTGGGGCAAGGGGGTCCCCCTTGCCCCAGCGGAACGACTGCCCACAACGGGGGCGCGGGAGCGGAACGACTGCCGACAGCGGTCTGAGCCACGACGAACGACGCGGGTCGTACAAGCCCCCCGGCTTGTACGACCCGCGTCGTTTCCCCGTACCCCCGTACGGTCCCCCGTGTTCCCCCGTACGCCCCGGACCGCGTCTCCCCGTCGGCCCCGGGCTCCCCCGACCTTCAGGCCACCAGCTCGCCGAAGGACTCCTCCTCGTCACGGCCGAAGCTCAGCACCTCGTCCTCGCGCAGTCGCCGCAGCGAGCGCCAGATGCTCGACTTCACCGTGCCGACACTGATGTCCAGGATCTCCGCGATCTCCGGATCGGTCCGGCCCTCGTAGTAGCGCAGCACCAGCATCGTCCGCTGGAGCTCGGGCAGACGGGCCAGGGCCTGCCACAGGACCGCGCGCAGCTCCGTGCCCCGCATGGCGTCCGTCTCGCCGACCGTCTCCGGCAGCTCCTCGGTCGGGTACTCGTTGAGCTTGCGCCGGCGCCAGGCGCTGATGTGCAGGTTGGTCATGGTGCGACGCAGGTACCCGCCGACGGCGGCCTTGTCGCTGATCCGGTCCCAGGCGCGGTACGTGGAGAACAGCGCGCTCTGGAGCAGGTCCTCGGCCTCGAAACGGTCACCGGTGAGGTGGTAGGCGGTGGCGTACAGGGAGGCACGACGCTCCTGCACGTAAGCCGTGAACTCGGCTTCCGAGCAGCTCGTGCGCTCCCCCGTGACCTCCCCGTACGCCGCTCCCCCGTCAGCAACGGCCACCATGTACGGCGCCTTGCGCTGACGCCCGACGCTGCGAACGCACCCCCGCCCGTTCACACCGCCGGACTTCTCCGTGCTCCGCGCGACGTCGTGGAGACGCGTGACAACTGCGCTTGAGGTGGTGCTGTGCAGTGCGTTCATCTCGCGCCCCCCGTCGGTTGGAGTGTGTTTCGGTCCGTGTGCCAAGAAGCTTGCCCCCCGGACTTCATGGCGTTGTCCGCCGACTGTCACAGCCGTGTCACAGGCGACGGAACAGAAGCGGGTCCACGAGCGGTCGATCTCGGACGGCCCATGCGACAGAATGACGCCGTGCCTTTTCTGCTGCTGATCGAGGACGACGACGCCATCCGCACGGCCCTCGAACTCTCCCTGTCCCGGCAGGGCCACCGGGTGGCCACCGCCGCGACGGGCGAGGACGGACTCCAGCTGCTGCGTGAGCAGCGGCCGGACCTGGTCGTGCTCGACGTCATGCTGCCCGGCATCGACGGCTTCGAGGTCTGCCGGCGGATCCGCCGGACCGACCAGCTGCCGATCATCCTGCTGACCGCGCGCAGCGACGACATCGACGTGGTCGTCGGGCTGGAGTCCGGTGCCGACGACTACGTGGTCAAGCCGGTGCAGGGGCGGGTGCTCGACGCCCGCATCCGGGCCGTGCTGCGGCGCGGGGAGCGCGAGTCGACGGACTCGGCGACGTACGGCTCCCTGGTGATCGACCGTTCGGCGATGACGGTCACCAAGAACGGCGAGGACCTCCAGCTCACCCCGACCGAGCTGCGGCTGCTCCTGGAGCTGAGCCGGCGGCCCGGACAGGCGCTGTCCCGCCAGCAGTTGCTGCGGCTCGTGTGGGAGCACGACTACCTGGGCGACTCGCGGCTCGTCGACGCCTGTGTCCAGCGGCTGCGCGCCAAGGTGGAGGACGTGCCGTCCTCGCCGACGCTGATCCGTACCGTGCGCGGCGTCGGCTACCGGCTGGACGTTCCTGCGTGAGCAAGGGGATCTACGCGCGGCTGCGGTTCTCGAGCCTGCGGCTGCGGCTCGTCGTCGTCTTCGCCCTCGTCGCGCTCACCGCGGCCGTCGCCGCCTCCGGCATCGCGTACTGGCTCAACCGCGAGGCGGTGCTGACCCGTACCCAGGACAGTGCGCTGGGCGACTTCCGGCAGGAGATGCAGAACCGGGCGGCGGCGCTGCCGCTCCGGCCCACCCAGGACGACCTGCGGCGGACCGCCGAGCAGATGGCGACCGACAGCTCCGCGAACTACCAGGTGCTGCTGCTCGGCGAGCGGGCCGCGGGCAAGCCGATCGTGGGCGCCTCGGACCCGGACGACTTCACCCTGGCCGACGTGCCGCGCTCGCTGCGCGAGGCCGTGGACACGAAGCGGACGGTGACGGACGCCAATCCGTATCCGTACCACCTGTTCTGGCAGCGTACGGAGCGGAACGGGACGCCGTACCTGGTCGGCGGGACGCGGATCGACGGCGGCGGGCCCGCCGGGTACATGTTCAAGTCGCTGGCCGCGGAGAAGGCCGATCTGAACTCGCTCGCCTGGTCCCTGGGGATCGCCACCGCGCTCGCGGTGGTCGGCTCGGTGCTGCTCGCGCAGGTCGCGGCGACGACCGTGCTGCGCCCGGTGCACCGGCTGGGCGAGGCGGCCCGGCAGCTCGGCGAGGGCAAGCTCGACACCCGGCTGCGGGTCTCCGGCGCGGACGAACTGGCCGACCTCTCCCGTACGTTCAACAGCGCGGCCGAGTCGCTGCAGAAGAAGGTCGCGGACATGAGCGCGCGGGAGGAGTCCTCGCGGCGGTTCGTGGCCGACATGTCGCACGAGCTGCGGACCCCGCTGACCGCGCTGACGGCCGTCACCGAGGTCCTGGAGGACGAGCAGGACTCCCTGGACCCGATGATCGCCCCGGCGGTGGCGCTCGTGGTGAGCGAGACCCGGCGCCTCAACGACCTGGTGGAGAACCTGATGGAGGTGACCCGCTTCGACGCGGGCACCGCGCGGCTCGTCCTCGACGACGTGGACATCGCGGACCAGATCACCGCGTGCATCGACGCGCGGGCCTGGCTCGACGCGGTGGAGCTCGACGCGGAGCGCGGGATCGTGGCGCCGCTCGACCCGCGGCGCCTCGACGTGATCCTGGCGAACCTCATCGGGAACGCGCTCAAGCACGGCGGTTCGCCGGTCCGGGTCTCGGTCCGCACGGACGACGACGAGCTGGTCATCGCGGTGCGCGACCACGGCCCGGGCATCCCCGAGGAGGTGCTGCCGCACGTCTTCGACCGCTTCTACAAGGCGAGCGCGTCCCGGCCGCGGTCCGACGGCAGCGGGCTCGGCCTGTCGATCGCCATGGAGAACGCGCTGATCCACGGCGGTTCCATCACGGCGTCCAACTCCGTCGGCGAGGACGGGAAGGTCGACGGCGCGGTGTTCGTGCTGCGGCTGCCGCTGGACGCCTCGGGGATCACGCGCGAGGTGCGGACCCGCAGCAGCCAGGGCGAGGTGGAGGAAGAGTGAGGCGTCGCGTCTTTGTCCTGGCGGCCGCGCTCACGGCGCTGGTCACCGGCTGCGGCATCCGGACCACGTCGGTTCCCGTGGACGCGGGCGCGGCACCGTCGCGGGTGCCGTGCAGCGTGACCGAGGACGGTGCGACGGAGACGGCCGCGCAGGGCGTGCCGGTCCGGGTGTTCCTGGTCTGCGGCTCCCAGTTGGAGGCGGTGGACCGCCGGTCGCCGCTGCCGGAGGAGAAGGCGGGCGGCGACCCGGTGCGGACGGCCGGGGGGCTGCTCGCGCAGCTGCTCGCCGAGCCCTCCGAGAGCGAGCGGCAGGCCGGCTTCACGACCGAGGTGCGCGGGCCGCTGACCGTGGGCGACGGGCGCCGGGGCGACCCCGCGGGCACGCTGCGGCTCAGCCGGCAGCCGGAGGACCTGGCGCCGACGGCGCTCTCGCAGCTCGTCTGCACCTTCGCGGAGAGCTCGGCGGGGGCGGGCGGGCACACGGTGCTGCTCGGCGGGCCGGGGGCGTACCCGCCGAAGCGGTACCGCTGCACGACGGAGCTGCGTGAACGTCCCGGCTCCGCCCCGCCGACGGCCCCGACTCCCGGGCCGTCGGCACCCTGACCCCACCACGAGCCCCCGCACCCGACCGGCCGGTACGACGGCCCCGCGCCGTGCGGGCGGCGCCCCGGCCCACCTGCCCGTGCGGGCCCGCGCCCGGCTGGGCGGTGCCCCCGCCCGCGCCCGTGTGGGCAGGCGTCCCGCTGGGCGGGGCGGGTGGGCACACGGGACGGCGCCCTTCAGCGGCGCCTCCGCGTTCCGCGCCTTGACCCGCACCACGTGTGCGCCGTACCTGTCGGTGCAGGTTCAGGCCCATGAGCCTCGGGCGCCGGCAGGGGCGCCGTTCCGTTGTGCCCACCCGTTCCGCCCCTTGCGGAACGCCTGCCCACAACGGGGGGCGGCGGGAGCGGGGGTGGGCGCCGTCCCGGCGGAGCGACCGCCCACAACGGGGGGTGCCGTCCCGGCGGAGTGGTCGGCCGTAGCGGGCGGCGGAACCGATTCCGCTGTCGGGGGCGTCTTGGAGGGCGTGCAGCGTCAAGGTTCGGGCGGCAGTGCCGCCGTGGTCGTCCGCGTGGCGGGGTTCGCCCTCCTCCTCGCGCATCTGCTGCTCGTCGCCTGGGTCAGCCTGCGCCCACGGGACGTGGCCTGGGTGACCGCGCCGAACACGATCCCGCTGCACGGCCTGCGGACCGTCCTCGCGCTCGGCGGGACCGAGGCGGCCCGGCTGATCGGCGAGGGCCTGCTGCTCCTGGCCCCGCTGGGGGTGCTGTTCCCGATGGCCGACGGACGGCTCCACGTCTCGGGGTGGGCCTCCCTGGCCCGTACGACCGCCGCGGGCGCGCTGGTGTCGCTGGCCGTGGAGCTCCTGCAGACCGCGGTGCCGGGCCAGGTGGTGGACGTGGACTCGGTCCTCCTGAACACCGCGGGGGTCGCGCTCGCGCACCTCCTGGTGGTCCCGGCCGGCCGGACCCGGCTGCGCCGCAGGTGGGAGGCGGGCAGGCCGTCCTCCTCCGCGGGGACCACGCCGGACGGCGGCTCCGCCCTGCTGCGGAACGAGGCCCCTCAGGGTGCGACCCCGACGATTTCCAGGGTCCCGATCGCCCCGTAGACCGACGCCTCGTCCCCCTGCCCGGCAGCAGTATGGAGTCATCGGGAGCCCGGAGGAGCGGCTCCCGGACCGACTCCGAAGGAGCCCACCATGGCCGCACTGACCCGCCCCCGTGACGGACGCGTGCTCGGCGGAGTGTGCGCGGCGCTGGCCCGGCGCTTCGGCACCTCCGCGACGACGATGCGTCTGATCTTCCTGGCCTCGTGCCTGCTGCCGGGCCCGCAGTTCCTGATCTACCTGGGCCTGTGGATCTTCCTGCCGGCGGAGAAGAGCGCGCGCACGGCCTGGTAGTCACCGGCCGAGCACGCCGAAGGGGCGCGCACCCGGATCCCCGGGTGCGCGCCCCTTCGGCGTGTACGGCCGGGGTCAGCCGAGCGGAAGGCCGTTGAGGGGGAGGCCGCCGAGGAGGCCGCCGAGCGGGGTGGAGCCGAGGGCGCCGGTCGCGGCACCGAGCGGAGCGTTCTGGGTGGCCTGGCCGGCGGCGGCCGGGAGGGTCTTCACGCCCTGCTCGACTCCCTGGCCGAGGGCGCCCTGGCCGGCACCGAGGGACTCGGCGGCGCCGTCCGGGAGCGTGGTGAGGCCGTCACCGAGCGGGACGGCCTGGGTCACCGTGCCCAGCGCGTCGGCGTCGAGCGGCAGGGACGGTGCTGCGGAGGCCGTGCCGGCGGCGGCAGCGGCGAAAGCGGCACCGAGAGCGGCGACACCGAGCTTCTTGGCGGCAGACTGCTTCATCAGAAAATCTTCCTTGGGGAATCCGGGGGCTTCGAAAAAAGCCGGGAGGGGAAATCCTGGGAATCGAGAGCGGCTCTGCAACCTAACCAGCGAACGTCGCCTTCGCAAACACCGGAAAGCGGCCGGGTGTCGCACCGGCCCGGCCGCTTCCGCCCCCTTCGCGGGACGCTTTTCAGCCCGTCTTACGGGAAGACTCGCTGGTCGTGGCGGTCTGCTGGAACAGCCATTCGGACTTCAGCTCGGCATATCCGGGCTTGATCACCTCATTGATCATGGCGAGTCGTTCATCGAAAGGAATGAACGCTGATTTCATCGCATTGACCGTGAACCACTGCATGTCGTCGAGCGTGTAGTCGAATGCCTCGATCAGCAGCTCGAATTCCCGGCTCATGCTCGTCCCGCTCATCAGCCGGTTGTCGGTGTTGACCGTGGCCCGGAAGTGGAGCGTGCGGAGCAGGCCGATGGGGTGCTCGGCGAACGAGGCGGCGGCGCCGGTCTGGAGGTTGGAGGAGGGGCACATCTCCAGCGGGACGCGCTTGTCGCGGACGTAGGCCGCCAGGCGGCCGAGGCGGACGGAGCCGTCGTCGGCGACCTCGATGTCGTCGATGATCCGGACGCCGTGGCCGAGCCGGTCGGCGCCGCACCACTGGAGCGCCTGCCAGATCGAGGGCAGCCCGAAGGCCTCGCCGGCGTGGATCGTGAAGTGGTTGTTCTCCCGCTTGAGGTACTCGAAGGCGTCGAGGTGCCGGGTGGGCGGGTAGCCGGCCTCGGCTCCCGCGATGTCGAAGCCGACGACGCCGGAGTCGCGGTAGCGGTTGGCGAGTTCGGCGATCTCCAGGGCGCGGGCGGCGTGCCGCATGGCGGTCAGGAGGGCGCCGACCCTGATGCGGTGGCCGGCGGCCCTGGCCTGCCGCTCGCCCTCGCGGAAGCCGTCGTTGACGGCCTCCACGACCTCTTCGAGGGTGAGTCCGCCCTCCAGGTGCTGCTCCGGGGCGTAACGCACCTCGGCGTACACGACGCCGTCCTCGGCGAGGTCGACGGCGCACTCGGCGGCGACGCGGAAGAGGGCGTCCCGGGTCTGCATGACGGCGCAGGTGTGCGCGAAGGTCTCCAGGTACCGCTCCAGGGAGCCGGAGTCGGCGGCTTCGCGGAACCAGATGCCGAGCTTGTCGGGCTCCGTCTCGGGGAGCTGCTCGTAGCCCTGCTCCCGGGCGAGTTCGATGATCGTGCCGGGGCGCAGTCCGCCGTCGAGGTGGTCGTGGAGCAGCACCTTCGGGGCACGGCGGATCTGGTCCGCGGTGGGGACGTTGGGGGTCTGGCTCGTCATTTCCGCACTCTAGCCCCTACGCGCGTAGAACACCTGTCGTGGCGCCGGATTTCTCGTGGCGGCCTGGTGCCGGTCCGCCTAGCCTGCGCCCATGACCTCCACCGCCCCCGCGTCCGAACTGCAGCGGATCCACGGCTTCCTGTCCGACTTCCACCGCCGCCAGGCGGCCCGTACCGTCGAGTTCCCCGGTGCCGTCGCGGTGCTCGACGACGCCTACCGGCACTCCCGGGGGAACAACCACGTGCTCGCCTACGGGGCCGTGGACCCGGAGGCGCTGGCCGGGTACACGGAGGAGGCGCAGGGCCATCTCCCGTACCGCTTCGCGTACGTCCTCGACGAGTCGGTCGCCGCCGCCTGTGCGGCGCCCATGGAGCGGGCCGGGTTCCGGCAGGCCACCACGCTGCTCATGGCGCACACCGGACCGGTGCCGGAGCACGGCGGGGCGCGGGAGGTCGACTTCGACGAGCTGCGCGGGCCGGTCGCCGCCTCCTGGCCGCGGTTCGCCCCGCAGGCGACGCCGGAGCAGATCGAGCACCTGGTGGAGCGGCGCCTCGCACGGCGGCGCGGCGCCGACGACGTGCGGTTCTTCGCCGCGTACACCCCGGAGGGCGAGGTGGCCGCGTGGGTCGACCTGTACATGACCCCGGAGACCGGGATCGCGCAGATCGAGGACCTGGTCACCGTGGAGGCCCATCTGAAGCAGGGGTACGCCGGGAAGGTCCTCGACACGGCGCTGCGCGAGGCCGCCGACGCGGGCTGCGGGACCCGCTTCCTCACCGCGTTCTCGGGCGACTGGCCGCACACCTGGTACGGCCGGAAGGGCTTCGCGCGCGTCGGCTCGGTGGCCCGTTTCGAACGGACGCCCTGAGAAGGGCCGTTCGGACCGCGGCCCGGCGATACGTAACAGAGACCGCGCGTACGGCTTGCGTACACCTCGCCTTCTGAGACTGTTCTGTCATGGCGCACTTCGCACTCGTGGCGCCGCCCGCGGCACGGAGACCCCGGCTCGGACGGCCTGTTGGAGGTTCCCGCACGTCGGCGGCGGTGGGCGGTGTGGTGCTGCTCCTGCCGGACGGCGAGCCGGTGTCGGCACGGCAGGCGTCCGCGCGGGCGCACGCGGCGATGCTTCCGCTGGGGCGCGGCCTGGTCCGGGCGGGCCGCTCCGAGGAGCTCGCCGCGCACGTGGTGCGCTACCGGGCGCGCGGCTGGAACGGGACGGACGCGGACCTCGCGGCGGACGCCTCCTGGGCGGTCGCGGAGGTGGTGCGGCGCTACGGCGACGTCCCGGTCGGCCTCGTCGGCCACGGGATGGGGGCGCGGGCGGCGCTGCGGGCGGCCGGGCACCCGGCGGTCGGCGCGGTGCTCGCGCTCGCGCCCTGGCTGCCCGAGGACGACGTGGCGGCGGAGCCGGAGCCGGTGCGGCAGCTGGTGGGGCGCAGGGTGCTGCTCGTGCACGGCACGAACGACGCGCGGACGGACCCGGAGCTGTCGTTCCGGTTCGCCGAGCGGGCGAAGAAGGCGAACCGGGACACCTGCCGCTTCGAGGTCCACTCGGACGGCCACGGGCTGCGCCAGTACGCGGACGAGGTCCGGGCGCTGGCCGCGGACTTCGTGCTGGGCGCCCTCTTCTGCCGGCCGGTCGCCCGGCCGGTGACCGACGCGATGGCCGCTCCCCCGCCGCTGGGCCTGCGGATGCCGCTGGCGGCGGGCTTCGGGAGCTCGCGCCGACGGTGAGGTCCCCGGGGAGCTCACGCCGGAGGTGAGGACCTCCCGGGGAACTCGCGCCGGAGGTGAGGCCTCCCTGAAGGGCTCACGCAGGCGGCGAGGGCTCCAGCGGCTCCTTCGGAAGCAGGTGGCCGCGTCTGCTCAGCAGGAACTTCTTGAAGGCGGCCACCGGGGCCGTGTCCGGGTGGCCGTCGAGCCAGGCCACGCCGATCTCGCGGACCGCCCGCGGCGCGGTGACGGTGAGTTCCACGACGCCGGGGCGGGGGACGGCGGGCGGGGGCAGCAGGGCGACGCCGAGGCCGGCGGCGACGAGGCCGCGCAGGGTCTCGGCCTCCTCGCCCTCGAAGGCGACCCGGGGCTTGAAGCCGGCCTCGGCGCACAGGTCGTCGGTGATGCGGCGGAGCCCGTACCCCGGCTCCAGGGTCACGAAGGTCTCGTCCGCGGCCTCGGCGAGACGCACCCGCTTGCGGCCGGCGAGCCGGTGGTCGTCCGGGACGACCAGCCGCAGCCGCTGCTCGTCGAGGCGCCGGGCCACCAGGTCGGGGGCGTCCGGGACGGGCGAGGTCAGGCAGAGGTCGAGGTCACCGGCCCGCAGCCGCTCGATCATGGCCTCGCCGTAGTTCTGGACGAGGGTGAAGCGGACCCTCGGGTGGTCGACGCGGAAGGCGCGGATGAGGCCGGGGACGGTCTCGGATCCCATGGTGTGCAGGAAGCCGAAGGCGACGCGTCCGGCGGCCGGGTCGGCGTCGGCCCGTACGGTCTCGGCGGCCCGTTCCACCTCGGCGAGGGCCCGCTCGGCGGCGGTGAGGAAGCGGCGGCCGGCCGGGGTGAGGGAGACCGTGCGGCCGCGCCGGGCGAAGAGGGTGACGCCGAGGTCCTGTTCCAGCCGGACCATGGCCCGCGAGAGCGTCGACTGCGGCACGCCCATCTCGGCGGCGGCGCGGGTCACGTGCTCGTGCCGGGCGACGGCGGCGAAGTACGCGAGTCGCGGCGCGAGCAGCAGTCCCATGTCTTCTTCGTTACTGTTCGGTGACAGGCGAGGCTGTGACCTGTACTCATGCACCATAGGAACGATTACAGCAGTTCCGTGCATTGGACGCATGAAACGGACCGGCCTACGTTCGTGACATGCCTTCCGCCAGTACCAAGGCGGCCGCCACCACCGCGTCCGCCGACACCCGCCTCGCCCCCGGCGCCTCCGGCTACCGCCGGATGAGCCTCGCGCTCTTCGCCGCCGGACTGGCCACCTTCGCCCTCCTCTACTCCACGCAGGCCCTCCTCCCGGCCATCTCGGCCGAGTTCGGCGCCACCGCCTCCGCCGCCTCCTGGACGGTCTCCGCCGCCACCGGCGCCCTCGCCCTCTGCGTCCTGCCGCTCAGCGCCCTCTCGGAGCGCTTCGGGCGGCGCGCGATGATGACGGCCTCCCTCTCGGTCGCGGTCGCCGTGGCGCTCCTGGTGCCGCTCGCCCCGAACCTGACGTCCCTGATCGTGCTCCGTGCCGTGCAGGGCGCCGCGCTGGCCGGCCTCCCGGCCTCCGCGATGGCGTACCTCGCCGAGGAGGTGCGGCCCAGGGCGCTGATCGCCGCGATCGGCCTGTTCGTGGCGGGCAACTCGATCGGCGGCATGAGCGGGCGGCTCGTGACCGGCTGGGTCGCCCAGCTGTGGGGCTGGCGCGCCGGTCTGGCCGCCGTCGGCCTGACCTCCCTGGCCTGCGTGCTCGCCTTCCGGGCGCTGCTCCCGAGGGCCCGGCACTTCACCCCCGGCACGCTGAACCCGAAGGCGCTCGCCCGGACCGTCCGGGGCCACCTCTCCGACCCGCTGCTCATGCGCCTGTACGTGATCGGCGCCCTGTTCATGACGGTCTTCGGCGCCGTGTACACGGTGATCGGCTACCGCCTGGTGGAGGCCCCGTTCTCGCTGCCGCAGGGCGTGATCGGCTCGATCTTCCTGATCTACCTGGTCGGCACGGTCTCCTCGGCGGCGGCCGGCAGGCTCGTCGGGCGGCTCGGCCGGCGCGGGGCCCTGTACCTGGCGGTCACGACCACGGCGGCGGGCCTGCTGTTCTCGCTGTCCGACGCGCTCGTCCCCGTGCTGGTGGGCCTGGTCCTGATCACGGCCGGTTTCTTCGCGGGCCACGCGGTCGCCTCCTCCTCGGTGAGCCGCACCGCGAAGACGGGCCGCGCGCAGGCCTCGGCGCTGTACCAGTCCGCGTACTACCTGGGCAGCAGCGCGGGCGGCACGCTCGGCGCGATCGCCTTCCACGCGGGCGGCTGGGCGGGCACGGTCCTGATCGGCCTGGTCGCGGTCCTCGGGGTCGTCTCGGTCACGCTGTACGGCTCGCACAGCGCGCGCGTCGAGGCGCGGCGGCTGCGCCCGGCGGCGGCGTAGGAACCGGCCACCGGTACCCGTCGGGGTCTCCCCAAGCCGCACCGCAACCGTCACACTCCCCCGTACGTCCTCAAACGCAGGGACTCTAGGGGGAGTTGACGATCATGAAACGAATCGCGCGGCACATGGCCAGAAGGGCGGGCATCGCCGCCGGCATCACGTCACTCGTGGTGCCGATGACGATCGCGCTCGGTGCGGCCCCGGCGCAGGCGGCGTCCTGCAACGTGACGACGGGGCCGTACCAGAAGCAGGTGGAGAAGTTCCTCGGACGGACGGTCGACGGGCGCCAGTCGCTCGCCGACTGTCAGGCCATCCAGGCCTTCCAGCGCAAGCACGGCATCACCCCGACCATGGGGTACGCCGGGCCGGTCACGTGGCGCACCATGAACACGATGATCCAGCAGAGGGCGGCGGGCACCAACCCCAACAGGGCCGGCAAGTGCCCGACCAACAAGGGCCGGATCGCCTGCGTCGACCTGACCCGCCAGCTGAGCTGGATCCAGGACGGCTCGCGCCTCAAGTACGGGCCGGTGCCGGTCCGCACGGGCAAGGACGGCACGGAGACCCGTACCGGCGCCAAGAAGATCTACTGGCGGAACATCAACCACTGGTCGACGATCTACCACGTCTCCATGCCGTACTCGCAGTTCTTCGACGGCGGCCAGGCCTTCCACTCGACCACCAAGTCCATGTGGAACCCGCCGGGTTCCGGCGGCTGCGTCAACATGCGCCCGGCGGACGCGAAGGCGTACTGGAACCTGCTCAGGAACGGCGACGACGTCTTCGTCTACGGACGCAAGCCGGGAACCTGACCCCGGCTGTCAGTCGCCTGCGGTAGCTTCCCTCTCACCGGCTCCGAACGGGGGCCGGTGAGGGGTGAGTGGGGTGTGGGCCCGATGAGTGAGACCGCGACCGCGACGACCGACGATCTCGACAAGTACCGCAGGGAGCTGACCGGTTACTGCTACCGGATGCTCGGATCCTCCTTCGAGGCGGAGGACGCGGTGCAGGACACGATGGTCCGCGCCTGGAAGTCCATCGGCTCCTTCGAGGGCCGCTCCTCACTGCGTTCCTGGCTGTACCGGATCGCCACCAACGTCTGCCTGGACGCGCTGAGCGCCGGCAACCGGAGGGCACGGCCGATGGACCTGACCTCCCCCACGCCGGTGGCGCAGGCGCAGCTCGTCAAGCAGCCGGAGATCACCTGGCTGGAGCCCGTCCCCGACGGACGGGTCCTGCCCTCGGCCGGCGACCCCGCGGAGACGGCCGTCTCCCGCGAGACCGTACGGCTCGCCTTCGTGGCCGCGCTCCAGCACCTGCCGCCCAAGCAGCGGGCCGTGCTCATCCTGCGCGAGGTCCTCGCGTGGAAGGCGAGCGAGGTCGCCGAGCTCCTCGGCACCTCCGTCGCCTCCGTCAACAGCGCCCTCCAGCGGGCCCGCGCGACCCTCGCCGAGCAGGCGCCGGCCGCCTCCGACCCGGCGAACCCGCTGGACGAGGAGCAGCAGGCGCTCCTGGAGCGCTACGTCGCGGCCTTCGAGGGCTACGACATGAAGGCGCTGACGGCGCTCCTCCACGAGGACGCGACGATGTCCATGCCGCCGTACGACCTGTGGCTCCAGGGCCACGACGACATCGTCGGCTGGATGCTGGGCGTCGGCGACGTGTGCCGGGGCTCGAAGCTGGTGGCGACCGTGGCGAACGGCTCCCCGGCCTTCGCCCACTACCACCCGGATCCGGCGGGCGGCTTCAGCCCGTGGGCGCTGATCGTCCTGGAGCTGCGGGACGGCAAGGTCGCCGGGATGGACTTCTTCCTGGACACCGAGCGCTGGTTCCCGCTCTTCGACCTCCCGGCGCGGCTGGACGCCCAGGCCCTAGACGTCTCCTAGGGGTCCGGCCAGACCGGTGAGGAGGAGCAGGGCCCGCAGCTCGGGTCCCGCTCCCTCGAAACGGAGGTCGTGCCCTCGCCGTCGGGCGACGAGTTTCAGCCGGGCGAGGGCGTCGACGGCGGCGAGGCCGGGCGGCGCGAGGCCACCGATCTCGCAGACGACGACGGTGGGCTCGGCGGCGTCGAGCAGGGCGCAGAGCCGCCCGACGTCGTCGGGCGCGGGGGGCCCGGAGAGCCGCAGTTCGAGGGCGCGAGAGGTGTCCACGACGGGGAGACCGGCGCGGCGCCCGTAACTCATCGGACGGGATGCGCCGGGTCGGATCCGGGGCTCCGTGATCACGGGCGGAGGCGCGGATCCGGGCGCCGGCGCAGTGCCGTCCGGTCCCCGCGCGGAAGGGCGGGGTTTCCTCCGGGCACCTCGCCCGCGGCGGGACCGGCGGCCTCCGGGACCCGACCGCCGGATCGCCGGGCATCGCTAGGCTCGGGCCATGACTCATGATCGCGTCGAACTGGTGATCTTCGACTGTGACGGTGTTCTGGTGGACAGCGAGCGGATCTACTGCCGGGTCGACCGGGAGGTGTTCGCGCGGCTCGGCGCCGAGTTCTCGGAGGCCGAGCTGGTCGAGCACTTCGTCGGCTCCCCGACCGAGATCTGGACGGCGCTGGTCGAGGAGCGGCGCGGCGAGCCGCTGCCCGCGGACTGGCACGAGCCGTTCCGGCCGCTGTACGAGGAGGCGCTGGACGCGGAGCTCACGGTCGTCGAGGGCGTGACGGCCGTCCTGGACGCCCTGGAGGTGCCGTACTGCCTCGCCTCCAACGGCAGCCACGGCTCGATCCGGCGCAACCTGGGCCGTACGGGCCTGCTCGACCGGTTCGAGGGCCGGATCTTCAGCGCCCGTGACGTCGCACGCGGCAAGCCCGCCCCGGACCTGTTCCTGCACGCCGCCGCCACGATGGGCGTCCCGCCGGAGCGCTGCGCCGTCGTCGAGGACAGCCCGTACGGCGTCCGGGCCGCCCGCGCGGCCGGCATGCGCGCCTTCGGCTACTGCGGGGGCCTGACCCGCGCGGACCGCCTCATGGGCGAGCGGACGGTCGTCTTCGACGACATGCGCGAGCTCCCGGCCCTGCTGGCGGGGGCCCGGCGATGACCGACCGGTCCCGGCTCTTCCATGCGTACGGGACGGCGACCACGCGTACCGGACGGCGACGGACACCGCCGAGGTCCTCGCCGGTCCCCTGACGGCGGCCGGCGACCACCTGTGGTCGGCGATCCCGCACCGGGGCCCGGTCCGGCCGGCGACCCCGCCGGTACTGCGGGTCGCGGCGGGGGCGCGGCGTGGCCGGCGGGGGCCCGGGGGGGGGCCCCCGCCCCCCCCCCGCCGCGGGGGGCGCCGACCGGGGCGGCGCCCTCGCCGGCGCCGAGGACGACCGCCGAGGGCTCGCCGATGCGGCGGGCCAGGGTCAGCAGTTCGAGGGCCGGCTTGCGGACCGCACCGTCGGCGTGGTCCACGAGAACCAGGATCTCAGCCATGTTTCCTTGCTCCTGAGGTGGGGTGACGGTGGGTCAGATGAACTTCTGGGTGGCGAGGAAGGCGGCGAGCTGCTTGCCGCCGTCGCCCTCGTCCGTGACGATCGTGCCGGCGGTGCGGGCCGGGCGGGCGGCCACGGCGTCGACCAGGGTCCAGGACCCGGCGAGGCCGACCTCCTCGGCGTCGATCCCCAGGTCGTCCAGGTCCAGCTCCTCGACCGGCTTCTTCTTGGCGGCCATGATCCCCTTGAAGGACGGGTAACGGGCCTCGCCGGACTGGTCGGTGACCGAGACGACGGCCGGCAGCGGGGCCTCCAGGAGCTCGGTGGCGGCGTCGCCGTCGCGGCGGCCCTTCACCAGGCCCTCCTCGACGGAGAGTTCCGACAGCAGGGTGACCTGCGGCAGGCTCAGGCGCTCGGCGAGCAGCGCGGGCAGGACGCCCATGGTGCCGTCGGTGGATGCCATGCCGCAGACGACCAGGTCGAAGCCGGTCTTCTCCAGGGCCTTGGCCAGGATCGCGGAGGTCGCGATGACGTCGGAGCCGTGGATGTCCTCGTCGTTGACGTGGACGGCCTTGTCGGCGCCCATCGACAGCGCCTTGCGCAGCGCGTCCTTGGCGTCGTCCGGGCCCACCGTCACGACGGTCACCTCGGCGTCGTCGGCCTCCTCGGCGATCTGGAGCGCCTGCTCGACCGCGTACTCGTCGAGCTCCGACAGCAGGCCGTCGACGGCCTCGCGGTCGGTCGTCAGGTCGTCGGCGAAACCGCGGTCGCCGGTCGCGTCGGGGACGTACTTCACACAGACAGCGATCTTCAGGGTCACGGCCTGTCTCCTTTCGAGAAGCTGGTGGTT
>NZ_JAINVG010000099.1 GCF_020400725.1 Streptomyces sp. NK15101
GCCCTCCTCCGCGACGACCTCGGTGGTGCCCGCCACGACGATCTTGCCGTCGGAGGGCTGGATCGCCACCGCGTTGGCCGAGTGGAAGCCGCCGCCGAAGTCGCTGGTCACCGTGCCGTCGCCGCCGAAGGCCGGGTCCGGGGCGCCGTCGGTGCCGTAGCGGGCGAGCGCGAAGCCCGCCTCGCTCGCCCCCACCACGACCAGCTTGCCGTCGGCCTGCCGCGCGATGTCGTTGCCTTCCGCGTAGCCGGTGACGGGGGTCGTCACCCGGCCGTCGGACCCGAAGGTCGGGTCGAGGTCGCCGGGCGCGGCGAAGGCGGTGCCGGGCAGCGCCAGGACGAGCGCGAGCCCGAGCGCGACCGGCGCCCCGGCCCTCCCGCCCGGCCCGCGGCGGCGTGCCGCGGGTCTGAGAAGTGCGTGGGTCATGGGTGGACGAACCTCCGTCTTCGCAGGTGAACAGGGAACGGGCGACAGCTTCGGCCCCACCCCTCCCGCACCCGCGCGGACCGTGCCGCACTGCGCCCCACTGGCTCCGGGGAACCACCCCCTCGGGGGAGCGCGAGGGGGCGCGCGGGCCGAGGGCGCCCCTGATGTGACGTCAGGGAGGCCGCAGGGCCGTACCGGAGTGGTCCCGGCGCCGGCGGCCTCCCGCTCACCGCGTACCCTCGCCTCCGACGGTTGCGGGACGGACGGTGGGCAGGGTACGGAAGATGGCTGAGGCGCCCGGGCAGGGTACGGAGTCCGGTGACGGCGACAGGGCACGGGCCGCGACCGTGCGCGTGTTCGTCGCGCTCGCCCCGC
Organism: Streptomyces sp. NK15101; assembly: GCF_020400725.1. Taxonomy (GTDB): domain Bacteria; phylum Actinomycetota; class Actinomycetes; order Streptomycetales; family Streptomycetaceae; genus Streptomyces. The sequence goes on from NZ_JAINVG010000099.1 coordinate 802, forward strand.
CCGACGACGCGAAGGACGAGCTGGCGCGCGAGCTGGGCGCCGCGTACGAGGCGTACCCGCACATGCGGTGGAACCGGATCGAGGACTGGCACATCACCCTGGCGTTCCTCGGGGAGCTCCCGGTGGAGACCGTCCCCCTGCTGCGGCCGCCGCTGGCGGAGATCGCGGCGGCGCGGGAACCGGTGGAGCTGGCGCTGCGCGGCGGCGGGCACTTCGACGACCGGGTGCTGTGGAGCGGGATCGACGGCGACCTCGACGGGCTGCACCGGCTCGCCGCGGAGGTCCGGGCCGTCGTCAAGGAGTGCGGCATCCCCTTCGAGGACCGGCCGCTGCGCCCCCATCTGACGCTCGCCCGGGCCCGCCGCGACGATCCGACGTCCGTGCTGGAGGCCGCCGCCGGACTCGCCGGCTTCACCGGCCGTCCGTGGGCGGCCGAGCGCCTCCACCTCGTCGGCAGCAACTACGGCCGCGGCCCGGGCCCGATCCGTTATCGCGACATCGAGGCCTGGGCCTTCGCCCGGCGGTAGCCGTGGGTGCGGCACTCGCGGGTGAAGCCCAGCGAGCCGTACAGCCTGGCCGCCGGGGCGTTCTCGGCGTCGTGGTTGACCGTCACGCGCCGGAGGCCGAGTTCGGCCATGCGCCGCATGGACTCGGCCATGACGGCGCGGGCCAGGCCCCGGCGGCGGAAGGCCTCGTGGGTGCCGACGGGCTCGAAGTGGCCCAGGCCGTTGCGTTCGTCGGTCCAGTGGACGGCGTAGGCGCCGATGCGCCCGTCCGGGGCCTCGGCCACGATCTCGCGCGCCGGGTCGTAGCCGGGCCGGGTCATCATCCCGTCCCGGTAGGCCACGCCCGTCCAGCCGGAGCCGAAGGAGGCGTTGCGCGCCTCGGCCAGGGCTTCGGCGTCGTCGAGCGTGGCTGCCCGGACGGTGAACCCGTCGGGCACCTCGACGGCGGGGAGACCGGTGAGGTCGCGGGTGTTCACGTCGTCCCAGACCCGGAAGCGGGTGAAGCCCAGTCCGTTCAGCAGCCGGGCGCGGGTCGTGTCGGTCTCGAAGAGGTCGGTGAGGACGTACTCCTCGTCCTCCGCCATGTGCCGGGTGGTGGTGTCGGCCGCGAACGTCAGCATCGCGCGCTCGGTGTCGCCGCCGCGCAGCTCCGGCGCGCAGAGGGCGTCGAAGGCCGAGCCGAACCGCAGGCAGATCGTGACGCCGCCGATCCGGCCGTCGTCCTCGTGCTCCCAGACGTGCACGAGGTCGTCGAGGGGCGGGCCGTCGCGGAGGTTGTCGTAGACGCGGTGCGGAAGCTCGCCCACGTGGTCGTAGGCGTCGCGGCCGGCGACGGCGATCCACTCCGCCACGGTCTCCTGGAGGCGGGGCATGTCGGAGTGGCGGAACGGCCGTGGTGTGAACATGATCGTCTTGTATCCGGTCCGAAGGGCCGGTACAAGCGGTTTTCCACCGGGTCGGAGGCCCGGTCGGGTCAGCGGCCGTACAGATCGCGGCAGAGGGCGGCCGCGCCCATGGGGGCCCGGATGGACTCGGCCTGGTGGCAGAGGCGGCGCATCTCGGGCGGGCGGGCGTCCGTCCGGGGCTGCGGCCGGGCGTCCGTCCGGGGCTGCGGGCGGGCCGGGGCCGGCCGGTCGTGCCGGGGGTGGGACGGGGTCCGCGTCGTACCGGGCCCGTTGTTCACGGGCCTCCTGTTCGTGCGCTTCTCGTCGGCGCGTTTGCCGTTCGTGCGCTTCCTGTTCACGGACTCCCCGGGCTCGTCCGCCGGGGGGCGCGGGCGGTGCCCGGCCGCCTCGTGGGGACGCGGGCGGCGGGCGGCCGGTTCCTCGGCGGCCTTCCGGCCGGGAGCCCGGGCCGGCTGGGGGGCCGGGCGGGGGCCGGTGGTGGTGAGGGCCTCGCGCGGGGCGGGTTCTGTGGGCGCGGGCCAGGTGGGAAGCGGTGCGGGGGCTCGGTCCGCGGCCGGGGCGAGTCCGCCGGGGCGGGCCGCCGGCGTCGGGGCGGAGCCGTGCGGGACGGCCACGCATCCGGTGGCGAGGAGGGCGACGAGCAGCAGGAACGTCGTGCGGCGGGCGTGCATGGAGTCACCGTGCCCGAGCCCCGGCGCGTGCGGACGGCGGCCGGGCCCGGGTCACCGTGACGAGTGAACCGTCGCCGTGTGCGGACGGAGCGGTGCCGTCGCGTGCGACCCGGCCGCGCGCCCTCCGTACGACTTCACGCTCCGGCGGATGGCGCAGCCGTCTCCGGACTGCCGGCGGTGCTCGGCACCGCCCCGGCCGGAGCGGCCGACGAAGGGGCACAAGGTGGGCAGCGACTCCCGAAGCGGCGTCAGCGGCATGGCGTACGAGGGACGTACGGCGGACGGGAACGGGGGGAACGCCCTGGTCGTGCGCGACGCAAGAGGTCCGGGCAGCCGCGGCTGTCCCGGATCACCCGCACCGGGGGCTCCTCCGTGATCATCCCGCTCGTCCGGGACGGTGCGGAGCCCTCGGCCTGGAGACGATCGAGCCGATCCCGGGGAGGCCCGGGGGGTGTCCGGCGCTCGCCGGCCGCGGCATCCCCTTCCGGCCGAAGGCCGCCGGTGCGACGGCGGCCGCACGCGCGGGGCCGGAGAATTCCGTGGCGAACCCGCCTCCTCGCGCACGAGGATGGGCGGATGAACGATCAACCCGAGCGATGGAGCCAGGCGACCGTCCACCCCGACATGTGGGCGGACCCTGCCGACGACCCCCGCGACGACGGCGCGTCTCCGGAGGGCGAGCTCGCGACGCTGCTGAACTTCCTCTCCGGCTACCGGCTGACCCTGCGGATGAAGTGCGAGGGCCTGGACCCGGAGCAGTTGGCCCGCCGTTCGGTCCCGCCGTCGACGATGTCGCTGCTCGGTCTGATCCGGCACCTCGCCGAGGTGGAACGGGACTGGATCACCTGGATCACCGGCGAGCCGCTGCCGAAGGTGTACGGCAGGCGGGACGCGGACTTCGACGAGGCCGTCGCCGACCAGGCCGTGGTCGACGCCGCGTACGCCGATCTGGAGCGCGAGCAGGCCGCGGCCGACGCCGCCCTCGCCCGGCATCCGGACCTGGGCGAGCGGCTCCCCGAGGACGGGATAGCGGTACGGGAGCTGATGGTGCACCGGATCGAGGAGTACGCCCGCCACTGCGGGCACGCCGACCTGTTGCGCGAGTGCGTCGACGGAAGGGTCGGCCAGTAGCGGCTGCGGAGCACCCGGCGGCCGGGGGCGGGGCACGGCGCACTCGGGTGGGCGCGGGCCGTGCCCCGTCCCGGCTCCGTCGGCCGGACGGGGGTGCTCATCGGGCCGCGAGGACGCCCGCCAGCGCGTCGGCGGTGGCCGGGTGGGTCGCGAGGAGCGCGGCGCCGGTTCCGGCCCGGGCCGGCGTGTCCGTCGTGGTCCAGCCGTCCGCGCGGCCCAGGAGCTCCGCGAGGGCGTCGCAGGTCGCCGGATGGGCGGGGAGGAGCGCCACGCCCCGAGAGGCGCCGGCCGCCGGGAGGGCGCCCGGGGCGGCCGGCCGCCGGTGCCACGGCGGGACCCAGGTGTCCAGGGCCGCGAGCCGGGCAGGGAAGATCCGTCCCGCCTCGCGGATGAGCAGCGGGGCCAGTTCCGCGGCGCTCGAGCGGAGGGTCGTGATGAGGACCGGGAGCCACGGCAGCAGTACGGCGTCCGGCAGTCGCCCGAAGGCGTTCGACACGGCCTCCACCACCACGTCCGCGAGGCCCGGCACCGGTTCCAGCGCGTGCACGAAGCCGCTGAGGTGCCGCGGGTAGGAGGGCACGGCCAGGGGGTCGGCGAGGAGTTCGTCGCAGCGTGCCCGCAGTTCGCCCCGGGAGAGCGTGCCCAGCTGGACCTGCGCCGCCCACAGCAGGGCCGTCTTCGCAGGGTCCCGCGGGTGCGCCTGGGCGACGGCCAGTTCCAGCTGTGTCCTGTCGCAGCCCAGGGAGAGCGCCAGGCTCTCCATGCTGAACAGGAAGCCCAGCATGGCCGCCACCTGCCCCACCGTGGCGTCCTCGTCGCGGAAGGCCGTCGGCAGCAGCGTGCAGTAGTGCGCGTACCCGGTTCTGACGAAGGACTCGATCCACGGCGGCAGCGCCGGCTCGCCGGTGCGGTAGTACGCGAGGAGTCCGCGCACCCGGCGCAGTACCTCCGGCGCCCCGTCGACCGTCCGCTCCCCCGCCAGGACCTCGAGGGCCCGGGTGCCGAGCTCGTCGGCGAGGCGCCGGCCGCCCAGGTACAGCGTGGCGTCCTCGACGGCCGCGAGGACCTCGGCGGTCGTCGCCCGCGGCCCGTACGCGGTGCGGCGCAGGCGCTGCTCCAGGACCTGTTCGAGGCTCACGCCCTCGTAGCCGAGCTCGATGAGCGCCCGTTGGTGGGTGCCGAGGGCGAGGTCCCAGGACTCCTGGATCGACCGCTCGCCGAGCCGCCGCTCCCCCATGACGGGCCGGGCGGCGCCGTGCGGCAGCAGGCGGCGCAGCATCCACAGGACGTCCGAGCAGGCCCGCAGCTCCGGCCGGGAGGTCATGTCGAGCAGGGCCCGGCGCACCCCGCGCTGCTGGAGGTTCAGCTCCAGGGGGGCCAGCCGGTCGTGGACGTCGCGGGCGAGCGGCGGCAGTGCCTCGTAGCCGACCTGGCCGATCCGGTCGCCGCCCATCATGATCTCGACGAGGCGGCGCACGTCCCGGCGGCCGGGCACGCTGTCCTTCTCGATGCAGGTGACCGCGGCGTCCTGGAAGTCGTACGGCGTGGGCTTGGCCCGGTCGCGCATCCCGGCGAGCAGGATCGACGTCTCGAAGACGGCGATCGCGTCGGCGGTGGAGGCCAGGTAGCCGTTGCGGCGGGCGGCGCGGACGATGTCCACGGACCAGCCGAGCAGTTCGGTCTCGTCCAGGGTGTCGAGGACCGGCGGCCGCTGGAGGAAGCCGGAGAGGCGGTCCTCGGCCGGTGCCGCGGCGGGGAGGGCGGCGGCCGGCGCGGTGGGCTTCGCCGCCGTCTTCTTCGTGCCGGCCTGTCCTTCCAGGCGGTACGGCTTCACCCGGGTGCGCTTGAGGTTCTTCGTCCACTGCGTCGTGGCGATCGAGACGGAGCCGGAGGCGAGGCCGAACTGGGCCTCGATGGCCGCGTTGCTGGAGGGGATCAGACCGTACTGCCAGGTCGTGGCGGTACGCGGCGGGATCGTGAAGGTGTCGCTGCCGCGCACGCCGAACTCCTCGACGCGGCTGGCGGCGTGGAAGGCGCCGCAGACGTACAGGCAGTCCGCCGGGTCGGTGCCGGTCGCCGCCAGGTGCTCGCGCATCCGGGTCCACATGTGGCGCTCGCGGTCCTCGTCGACGCGGACGCGGTCGCCGTTCCCCGGCGCGAGCCGCCGGAACAGGCTCCCGATGAGGAACATGACCTGACGGTAGGTGTCGTGGTCGCTGTCGCCGAGGGGCACCTCGACGTACTGGTGCCACCATTCCGACCAGTGCCGCACCTTGCCGTGGCGCAGCAGGTGCTCCTCCAGTTCGGCGAAGCGCGGCCGCAGGTCGCCGATCTCGACGCCGACGGCCTCGCCGTGGAGCGCGGTCCCGGCCTCGGTGCCGGTCGTCGTCCCGGCCGCGTCGTCCTGTGCGGGGGCGTCGGCACGGTCGTGCCGCGCGTCCCACTGGAAGACGTGGTCGGAGGAGCGGTCGACGAGGACCAGTTCGACGCCCGGGGTGTCGAGGGCGTACGCGACGGCCTGGTACTCGGCGGAGGCCTCCGTGATCGGGGCCACGACCGACAGCGGCGCCCAGTCGGGCGGGAAGCCGTCGATGTCGCTCGCGAAGGCCTGCACCGCCACCGGCAGCCGGCAGTTGCGCAGCTCGGTCAGGAGCGGCGCCATGTCCTCGCACAGCTCCAGGTACACGACCTTGGGCTGCTTCTCGCGCAGCCGGCGGGCCATGGCGAGGGCGGAGGCCGGCGAGTGGTGGCAGACGGGGAAGATCTCCAGCGGTTCCGCCACGGCGCGGTCGACGTCGTCGACCAGACCGAGGAGGATGCCCTCCAGGGCGTCCGCCCCGCCGGCGAACTCCGCCGCCGCCTGGTGCAGTTGACCGCGCAGCGCGGTGAACGGGGCCCCGGTCACGACAGCTTCGCGATCGCTTCGCGGCCGCCCTCGAGGAACTCGGGCCAGGACCCGCCCTCCTCCTTGCCGCGCGGTTCGACGACGCCGTGCAGGTACTTGTTGAGGATGGCCAGGTCCTCCGGCTCGCGCCGGGCGAGCGTGCCGACCAGGGAGGCGGCGAGGGCGCGGGCCGTCAGGGTCCGCTCGCCGAAGAAGTTGCTGTGCAGGATCGAGTCCTCGAGGACGCCGATCTGTTCGGCGGTCGAGAGGGCGGACTCCAGCTTCTCGTCGTCGCTGCCGGCCGCGGCGGCGGAGGCCCGCAGGTCGGCGAAGCTCTGGAGGAGGACGTCGAGGAGGGTGGGCGGCACGTCCAGTTCGATGGCGTGCCGGCGGAGCAGCTCCTCGGTGCGGAAGCGGACGATCTCCGCCTCGCTCTTCTTGATCGTCACGACCGGGATGCGGACGAAGTTGAAGCGGCGCTTGAGCGCGGAGGAGAGGTCGTTGACGCCGCGGTCGCGGCTGTTGGCGGTGGCGATGACCGAGAAGCCGGGCTTGGCGAAGACGATGTTCTCGCCGTCGGCGCCGTCGAGCTCGGGGACCGAGATGTACTTCTCGGAGAGGATCGAGATGAGCGCGTCCTGGACGTCGCTGGTGGAGCGGGTCAGCTCCTCGAAGCGGCCGATGGTGCCGGTCTCCATCGCGGTCATGATCGGCGAGGGGATCATCGACTCGCGGGACTGGCCCTTGGCGATGACCATCGACACGTTCCAGGAGTACTTGATGTGGTCCTCGGTCGTGCCGGCGGTGCCCTGGACCACCTGGGTGGAGTTGCGGCTGATCGCGGCCGCGAGGAGCTCGGCGAGCCAGCTCTTGCCTGTTCCGGGGTCGCCGATGAGGAGCAGGCCGCGGTCGGAGGCCAGGGTGACGATGGAGCGCTCGACGAAGCTGCGGTCGCCGAACCACTTCTGCGACACCTCCCGGTCCAGGCCGTCGGCGCGCTCGGAGCCGAGGACGAACAGGCGGACCATCTTCGGGGACAGGCGCCAGGAGAAGGGCTTGGGGTTGTCGTCGATCGATTCCAGCCAGTCGAGCTCCTCGGCGTACTTGATCTCGGCGGGGGCGCGGAGCAGGTCGGACATGCGAAGGGCCTTTCGGTCTCGGGTGCCGGGTCCCGGATCTCGGGTTTCAGGTCCCGGGTCTCGGGTCTCGGGTCTCAGGTGAGGAAGGTCTTGAGTTCGTGCACGAGCTTGTCGATGTGGCCGGAGATCACGGGGGTGCCGAGCGCCTTGAACCGCTCCCGGAACCAGGGGTTGACCTCCTGCCGTCCGGAGCTGGTCACCGAGCCGACGGGGATGAACCGCACCCCGGAGCGGTGGACCTCCTCGATGCCCTCGAACAGCGGCTGTGAGCGGTCGAACTCGTAGAAGTCGGAGATCCAGACCATCACGGTGTTCTTCGGCTCGGCGATCTTCGGCCGGGCCATGGCCATCGCCACCGGGCCGTCGTTGCCGCCGCCGAGGTTGGTGCGCAGGAGCACGTCGAACGGGTCGTGCACCCAGGGCGTGAGGTCGATCGCACGGGTGTCGTACGCGATGAGGTGGACGTCCACCTTGGGCAGCCCGGCGAAGATCGAGGCGAGGATGGTGCAGTTGACCATCGAGTCGACCATGGAGCCCGACTGGTCCACGACGACGATCAGCCGCTGGGGCGTGGTGCGGCGGACGGTGTGCCGGTAGTAGAGGCGGTCGACGTAGAGCCGCTCCTCCTCCGGGCTCCAGTTGGTCAGGTTCTTCCAGATGGTGCGGTCGAGGTCGAGGTTCCGGAAGACCCGCTTGGGCGGGACCGAGCGGTCCAGCTCGCCGACGGTGGCCTTTTCGACCTGGGTGCGGAGCACTGCGGCGACCTCGTCGACGTACCGCCTGATCAGCGCCTTCGCGTTGGCCAGCGCCACTCCGGAGAGGTTGCCCTTGTCGCGCAGCAGCTGCTCGATCAGGGACATGCTGGGCGTGAGCCGGGCGGCCAGCGCGGGATCGGCGAGGACTTCCCGCAGGTGCATGCGGTGGACGAGGTCGGCCTCGACGGCGCCGAGCTCGGCTCCGAGGCCGCCGCCGGTGAGGGCCGCTCCCGCCGCCCGTCCGCCGCGCAGTCCGCCGGGCGGGGAGCCGAGCGCGCGCTCCAGCCAGCCCGCGTCCGACTGCCAGCGGGCCAGTTGCCCGGCGGAGACGGTGCCGGAGCCGGTGGCGAAGACGTTCAGCAGCAGCTTCGACGCGAGCGCGGCGCGGCGCACCTCGGCGGCCCGGTCGCGCGCGCCGTCCGGCTCGGGTCCGGGGGTCATCAGACCGTCGAACTCGTCGGCCAGCTCCGGGTGGCGCTGGACGACGGAGTCCACGGAGGCACCCGGGTCGAGCAGCGCGGACGGCAGGCCGATGTCCTCGACGACGGCGAGGCTCGCCGCTTCCAGGGCGGCCTGCTCCTCGGGGTCGAAGAGCCGGGCGAGCAGCCGCCAGTAGAGGACCTGGCGCCTGTTGTCGTCGGGGTCGGGGCCGGCCGGCGCCGGCGGCACGGGGCCGGTCGTGGGGACGGGGCCGGGCGAGGCGGCGGGGCCGGGTGGGAAGGTCGCTTCGGTCATGAGCGCAGCAGCCTTCCCGCTCGCTCGCGCAGGACGGCGACCGCGTCCGTGGCCGCCTTCTCCGCGCGCGCTCCGGCCTTGTCGGCGGTGCCGCCGGCCCACGCGCCCGCGTGGACGGCGACGGTCTTCTTCCGGACGGTCGTCTCGACGGCGAGCGGCTGCAGGAGGAACCGTCCGGCGTCCCAGCGGAGCAGGCCCAGGCACGCGCCCGACGCGGCGATCGCCTCGGGGGTGAGCGGGCCCGCGGCCGGTACGCGGTCGGTGTCGACGGCCAGTCGGCGGCCCGCGACGGTGAACGTCACAGGCCCGTCGTCCTCGCGCTCCGCCGCGTACCCCTCCAGGAGGACGGGCACGGCGATCCGGGCCGGGTGGCGGTCGAGTGGAGCGGTGACGGGATCGGTCGCGGCGGCGAGGGCGACCCGGGCCGTGGCGAAGGGGTCGGCGGGCTCCCCCGGGCGGGCGTGCTCGTCGTCCCAGACGAGGTCGCCCTCGGCGGTGACGGGCATGGCGTCGAGTTCCACGGCGCGGCCCTCGCTCACGGCGGTGAGGAGCGACATGCGCGGCCGCAGCAGCTGCCAGAGCCCGGCGCCGACGACGGTGTCCGGCTTGGGCGCCGACACCGCCGCCCGGACCAGGCGCGGCGGCGCCCCGTCGGCCGGTTCGAACACCGCGTGCACCTGGGCCTGTACGGCGGTCGCGTGCTCCTGCACGTCGACGCCGAGCGGCAGCAGGCGACCGGTCGCGGTGGAACGGTCGGAGGTGCGGGCGGCTCCGGGCAGGGTCAGCAGCAGGGCGCGCGACCACAGGTCGGCCCAGCGGCGGACCGGGATCCGCTCCAGGGTGGCCCCCGGACAGGAGGCGGCGAGTTCTGCCGAGAAGCCGTCGAGCAGCGTCGCCTGCCGGCGGAGCACGGGGTCCCGCAGCATCGCGGAGACGACGGGCGCGGCGCCGCCGACGAGTTCGTGGTCGAGTCCCTGCCAGCCCGCGCGGGCGAGGTCGCAGAGCCAGGCGCGGGCGCCGGCGAGCACGTTCGCGGCGGGCTCCTCGCCGCCGGCGGGCGGCGCGGTGTCCTCTGCGGCCGGGCGTCCGGTGACGTCGGCGACCCGGGCCGTCAGGGCGTCGTGGACGGAGCCCATGAGCGCGGTGCGGGCGGCGGCGAGCGCGACGAAGTGGTCCTCGCCGGCGGCGCCGGCCGCGGTCTTGTCGGCGGCCTCGGCGACGAGGGAGGCGAGCGGCGTGCCGGCGAGGGCGTCCGCGAGCGCGGCGAGGCCGTCGGTCTGCGCGGGCTGCGGGCGGAGCAGACCGGCGACGAGTGCGTCGTCGAAGGCGTCCACGGCGGCCAGCGCCTCGTCGAGTCCGTCGACGGGGTCGTCGAGCAGGTCCGTGCGCATCAGGCCACCGCCCTCGTCGGCGGGAACCACTGCATCTCGGGCAGCGGCGCGGTGACCGGCTCCAGTTCGAGGTAGGCGAGGTGCCTGAGGAACCGGCTGAAGACGGGGGCCGCGGCCGAGGTGTCGCCCTGCGCGGGACGCGTGGCGGTCATCGCGGAGAGGAGCGTCTGGGCGTCGGCCTCCCCGGCGGGCGTGTCGGCCTTCAGGTAGCGGGCGACGCGCTGTGCGCCGTACTGGAGGACGGCTTCGGTGACGAGGGCGCGGATGTGGTTGCAGAACGAACCGCGCGCGCCGCCGCAGGGACGGTTGTTGTTGGTGCTGCACGCGAACGCGTACGTCCCGGCGGCGATCGAGGACACGTACACGCGCCCGATGTCGGACCCGCTGGACACCACGCCCTGCAAGCGTCCGTCGGCCAGCTCGACGAACGGCACCTTGGCAAGCTTCCGCGGTCGCGCGGGCGGCACCACCCGCGCCGCGCTCGACCTCTCCCAGACCGGCAACGCACTTCTCCCATGCACGTCAAAGGGGATGTTCACGCCGGAGCGGCGGAACATCGACAACGTATCCCCGCCCACTGACAACGCCTCGGGGACGGCGTCGTGCGAGGGCCTCCGACGGATCGTCACGGGGCCGGTGCGAAGCCGGTTTCCGGGGCGGGCGGAGCGGGTGCCCGCACCGCGTCGTACGAAAAGGCGGTTCCGCGAGGATTCACCGGGATCCCCGGCGCGCCGACGTGCCCTCAGGGCGTGGCATCGCGATTCGATGACCTCGGGGCGGGCAGGCGTCCACAGGTCCCGACCACCGGAGGAGGAGTACGCCATGCCGCACCCGTGGCGCCGATGGAAATGGTGGCAGCGCTGGGGGCGGGACCCGGTGATGGTGCAGACGCTGCGCTCCACCGCCGCCGCGACGCTCTCGTACGTCGTCGCGCTCCGGCTCAGTTCCGAGCCGGCCCCGCTGACCGCCCCGCTCACCGCGCTGCTCGTCGTCCAGGTGACGCTCTACTCGACGCTCACGACGAGCCTCCGGCGGGTGAACTCCGTCGTCGTCGGCGTCCTCATCGCCATCGCGTTCAGCGTGCTCGTCGGGCTCACCTGGTGGAGTCTCGGGCTGATCATCCTGGCGTCCCTGGTCGTGGGCCGGTTCGTCAAGGTGGAGGAGTTCGTCCCCGAGGTGGCCATCAGCGCGATGCTGGTGCTCGGCGTCACCCAGGTCACCGACACGGCCTGGGACCGCGTCCTGGAGACGCTGATCGGCGCGGTCGTGGGCCTGCTCTTCAACGTCGTGCTCGTCCCGCCGGTCTGGGTGGACACCGCCGGGGACTCGATCGTCGACCTGGCCCGGCGGATGCGCCGGCTGCTCCTGGACATCGGCGAGGAGCTCGCGGACCCGGACGCGCGGGACGAGCCGGCGCCGGTCGCGGAAGCGGGCTCCCCCGCCCCCTTCCAGCGGGCCGCGGCGCGGCTGCACGAGGCGCGGCGCCTCGACAACGACGTCGCCGACGTCGACGCCGCGCTGCGGCAGGCGGAGGACAGCCTCCGGCTGAACCCGCGGGTCAAGGAGGGCCTGCTCCACCGCATCGTGCTGCGCACGGGCCTCGACACCCTGGAGATCTGCGCGGTCGTGCTGCGCGTCCTCGCCCGTTCCCTGACCGACCTCGCCAAGGAGCGGCAGGGGGCCCCGCTCGTGCGCCGGGAGGCGGGTCTGGCGCTCCGGGAGACGCTGCGGCACCTCGCGGACACGCTCGTGAGCTTCGCCGACCTCGTCACCTCGCATTCGAGCGCCGGGGCGGAGACGGCCGAGGACCGCCTCGGCGAGGAGCTCGGGGCGGCCCGTGCCGCCCGTGACCACGCCGCCGGACTGCTGAAGGACGAGGCGACGCGTGACCCGGAGCGCTGGCAGCTGTACGGCGCGCTGCTCGCCGAGATCGACCGGGTCCTCGACGAACTCGATCCGGATCACCGCGGCCACCGGCTGATGGAGGAGCTGGACCGGCACACGCGCATGCGTGCGGAGCGGCGCCGCCGCGTCACCTCCCTCGCGGCCCGGACGCGCCGTAGGCGGTGACGGGCCGCAGGGCGCCCTCCTCCCGGAGGGCCTCCGGGGTCGGGCAGCCGTCGACGGCCAGGATCAGGTCGGTCTCGGCGAGGAGGGAACGCAGGACGTGGACGACGCCGTCCTCGCCGCCGAGAACGAGGCCGTACGCGTACGGGCGGCCGATGCCGACCGCCGTGGCGCCGAGGGCGAGGGCCTTCACGGCGTCGGCACCGGTGCGGACGCCGGAGTCGAAGAGGACGGGCAGGCCCTCGGCGGCGGCGACCACGCCGGGGAGGGCGTCGAGCGCGGGCAGGCCGCCGTTGGCCTGGCGTCCGCCGTGGTTGGAGCAGTGGACGCCGTCGACGCCGCCGTCCCTGGCGCGGCGGACGTCCTCCGGGTGGCAGATGCCCTTGAGGAGGATGGGCAGGTCGGTCAGGGAGCGCAGCCAGGCGAGGTCGTCCCGGACGAGGGGCTCGCCGAAGATCCCCGCCCATTCCGCGACGGCGGCGCGCGGGTCCTTCTCGGGGGTCTTGGCGAGGCGCGCCCGGAAGACCGGGTACGAGGTGTAGTTGGCCGGGCAGTGCCCGCGCAGCTGCGGGAAGTCGCCGGTGGCGAGGTCGCGGGGGCGCCGGCCGGTGACCCAGGTGTCCAGGGTGACGACGATGCCCCGGAAGCCGACTGCCTCCGCGCGGTGCACCAGGCTCTCCGCGAGGGCGCGGTCGGTGGGGGTGTAGAGCTGGAAGGAGGGGGGTCCTCGCAGGCGGCGGCGACCTCCTCCATGGGGTCGACGGTGAGCGTGGAGGCGATCATGGGGACGCCGGTGCGGGCGGCGGCACGGGCCGTCGCGAGGTCGCCGTGCCCGTCCTGGGCGCAGAGCCCGATCACTCCGACGGACGCCATGAACAGCGGGGACGGCAGTCTCAGGCCGAAGAGGTCGACGGAGGGGTCGCGTGCGGCGGCGGCGACCATCATGCGCGGGACGAGCCCCCACTGCCGGAAGGCGGTGACGTTGGCCTCCTGGGTGTGCTCGTCGCCCGCGCCGCCGGCCACGTACGACCAGAGCGAGGGGGGGCAGCGCCGCGCGCGCCTTCGTCTCCAGCTCGGCGAAGGTCATCGGCAGGGTGGGCGTGACGCCGAAGAGCCCGTCGAGGTAGATCTCGTTCTGGTAGTCGCCGTACTGCTGGGGCATGGGGGTGTCGTCCCTTCCGGTTCCGCGTCCGGGGCACTGGACTCGCCCCCGGCGCCCCCGGCGTGCCCGTCACGCGCGCGCGTGACCATGGAGCGGTCTCCAGGAGTTCGTGGCCGGGTTCTGCCGCCCCGGACGAGTCCGACGGTGGTGTACGGGCGTCAGCCGGTCGTTCCTCCGCCGCCGGGCGTGCCCCGGGGCCGGCCGGGGCTCCGAGGTGGCGCGAGGTCCACCGGATCGGCATCGTGTCCTCGGGCCGGCCGGGTCGAGTCCGGGAGCGCGGGAGCCCGGATGAAGGCGCGGGCGGTGTCGGAGCGTGTTCGGGTGGAACAGGGGTGCGGTGTCCGCCCGTTCCCGTGATCATGGGGGGATGACACGCACCTTCGAAGAGCTCGTCGCGGAAGCCTCCGAAGCCTCGGTGGACGGCTGGGACTTCTCCTGGCTCGACGGGCGGGCGAGCGAGGAGCGGCCCTCCTGGGGCTATCAGCGGCTCCTCGGCGAGCGGCTGGCGGCCGTCTCGGCCGGGCTCGACATCCAGACGGGCGGCGGCGAGGTCCTGGGCGGGGTCCCGGTGCTGCCGCCGACGATGGCGGCGACCGAGTCGTGGCCGCCGAACGTCGCGCGGGCCACCGCGCGGCTCCATCCCCGGGGGGTGGTGGTCGTCGCCGATCCCGACGAGCCGCCGCTGCCGTTCGGCGACGCCGCCTTCGACCTCGTCACCAGCCGGCACCCGGCCACCGTGTGGTGGGCGGAGATCGCGCGCGTCCTGCGGCCGGGCGGCGCCTACTTCGCCCAGCACGTGGGCCCTGCCAGCGTGTGGGAGCTGGTCGAGTGGTTCCTGGGGCCGCAGCCCGAGGCGGCCCGGCACCGTCGTCCCGACGACGAGGCCGCCGGGGCGCGCGCCGCCGGGCTCGACGTCGTGGACCTGCGCTCGGAGCGGCTGCGCATGGAGTTCCACGACATCGGAGCCGTCGTCTGGTTCCTGCGGAAGGTCATCTGGATCGTGCCGGGGTTCACGGTGGAGGACCAGCTGCCCCGGTTGCGCGAGCTCGACGCCTGGATCCGCGCGGAGGGGCCGTTCGTGGCGCACTCCGCGCGGACCCTGATCGAGGCGAGGAAGCCCGCCGTGCCGGCCGTGTAGGTCCGTCAGCCCGCGGTGGGGGCCAGTCGCCGAGCCGGTGCGCGGTGTCCTGGACGGCGGCCTGGGCGTCCGTCAGGTGCGGCCGTTCGGTGCCGGCCGGGCCGGCGGCGGGGCCGCTGTCGCGGTACTCGGCGAAGCGGTCGGACTTCCAGGAGAAGCCGCCCGTGTCCGTCCACGGGGTGGCCTTGACGGCGGCGCCGAGCACGCTGTCGCGGACCGTGGTCCGGGGGTCGGGCGTCGCGTCGCCGCCCGCGTGCCAGGGGCGTCCGAGGAAGAAGCCGCCCGCGGTGACGTCGCCGTTCACCGTGGAGCGGGTGATGAGGAAGCCGTTGCGTCACGCGGGGGTGCTCGGCGCGGTGACGTATCCGGCGGAGGTGCCGTCCCAGCGCTTCTTCAGGGTCAGGACGGACCGGTCGATGACGGTCGTGGCGCGCCCGAAGACGAAGTCGACGTTTCCGATGCCGCAGGAGCCGGTGACGTATACGCGGCCGGTCCTGTCCTTGGTGGCGGTGTCGAGGGGCAGGGTGTCCTGGTCGCCGCTGACGATGACGCCGTCGAGGAGGATCCGGTCGGCGGCGGTGCGCGGGGCGACCGCCTGGTGGCCGTTGACGTTCTGGTTCCGGGCCCCGTCGAAGTCGTTGGAGATGCCGAGGTCGCGGGCCTGGAAGTCGTCGGCCTCGACGGCGACGGTGGTGCTGCCGCCGGTGCCGTACGTGCCGGTGCCGTACGTGCCGGAGCCGTCCGGCTTGGGCGTGCCGCCGGTGCAGCCGCCGTCGTGCCGATGGAACCCCGGGGCCCGGCGCCGGACTTGAGCGGGGCGGGCACGTCGGCCGCCGGGTCGGGGGTGTAGGGGTGGTACGCCTTCGGGTCGAAGGCCGTGCCGCCGCTCTCGTTGCGACCCGTGGTGCCGGAGGTCGTTGTGGTCGATCCACACGTGGTGCGCGCCGTCCATCTGGACGGCGTCGAAGTCGTGGTCCTTGTCGTTCCGGACGCCCTGGCAGGCGTCCCGGATCGTCAGGTTCCGGATGATGACGTTGTGGACGCCGGGGCCGTGGCGTACTTCTCGAGGTCGGCGGGGTTCCGTACGGTGGCGCCGTCGCGTCCGCCGTACGTGCCCTGCCGGCCGAGGGCGTCGACCGAGGCGAAGCCGTCGGCGACCGCGCGGCCCACTCGGGTGCGGTCGCGGCGCCCGGCCGGGGCCGGGCGGGCATCCCCTGGTCGCCGCCGGCCCCGGGAAGGTTGCCGCCGTGCGCCCCTATCCGGGCGCGATGACCACGACCTGGTCGTCCGGATGCCAGTGCCGGACGTGCGCCTTGGGCGGGTTGACGCGCAGTCCGTGGTCGGGGGCGGTCGCGGAGCGGTAGCCGATGGCGCAGGCGCCCTGGCGGGCGGCCGATTCGGCGACGGTGGCGAAGGACGTGGTGCGTCCGGTGCGGACGTAGTGGGCCGCCGGGCGGAGCCGGAGGGTGTTGCCGTCCGGGGCGAGGAGTTCCTCGAACACGGCGGTGAGATGGGGGTTCTGGGAGATCTGCGTCATCAGGAGCCCGATGAGCCTGCCGCCGACGACGAAGTCGGCGCCGGGGAACTGCGGCGCGATGAGCCGGTTGCGGTCGTCGGTCATCTCGGTGACGACAGGGATGCGCCGGCCGCTCGCCCGTTGCCCGGCCCGCAGGTGGAGGAGGGTGACGAGCGTCCGGTCGTCCGGATCGGGGTGGCCGGGCCGGTGGTCGGGGCCGAGCACGATCACCGCGTCGTAGCGGCCGAGATCCAGCGCGTCCGTGGTCTCGCTCAGGGTGGGGTCGCCGGGCCGGTGGAGCACCGTCATGCGCCCGTCGACGGCTTCGGTGGCGGTCCGGATGCCGGTGAGGGTGTCGGCGTGCGGTTCGGCCACGACGTCGAGGGCCGAACCGGGCGGCGTGAGGCTCGCGAGCCGGGTGGCGATCCGGGGGGCGCGGCGGTTCCATCCGAGGAGGAGGACGTGCTCGGGGCGTCCGGGGGTCCCGGGCGGGGCGTGGGTGAGCGCGGTCGGGTCGTAGGGCACGGGGGTGACCGACAGGCGGGTCGCGTGCTCGTCCTCGGCGATCACGAGGAGGGTGTCGTCGGCGAGCAGCGGGGTGGCGCGCGGCGGGTTGAGCGCGACGGTGCCGTCGCCGTGGACGATGCCGACGGCGGTCGACACCGGACAGGCGCGGGCGGCCTCGTGGAAGGTGCGGCCGGATGCCTCCGGTCGCCGGACGGTGTGGAACTCGTGCCCGGCGAAGTCGAGGAGTTCCTGGTGGACGAGGGAGAGTCCGGGCTGTCGCGCGCAGTCGACGAGGAGGCGCGCCGCGATGTCGTCCGTGTCGAGGACGGTGGCGCCGGGCCCTCCGGCCAGTCGGGCGGCGCCGAGGTGGCGGTCGTCGCGTACGGCGGCGACGACGCGTACGGGGTCCGTCCCTCCCACGGCCGCCGAGAGGGACAGCAGCGTCTTGACGACCTCGGCGTCGTGGCGGGGGTCGTCGCGGGGCAGGACGAGGACGCAGTCCGCGGTCGTCGGGCTCACGCGCGCGAGTGCGGCGGGGTCGGTGGGCCGGCCGGTGCGGCAGACGATCCTGGTGCGGCCCGTGGCGCCGACGGAGGCGCGGAGCTCCTCCTCCATGGCGGGTTTGTCGCGGTCGGCGAGGACCGCGATGATCCGGCGGCTCCGGTCGGTGCGGGCGGCGACGAGTTCGGAGACGACGGTGGGGATCTGTTCGGACCAGCCGAGCACGACGGTGTGTCCGCTCTCCAGGATCCTGGCGTGGCCCCGGTTGAGGGCGATGAGGCGGTCGGTGAGGCCGGTGGTGATGAGGCTGACCAGGGTGGAGACGTAGATGAGCGCGATGAGGGCGAGGAGCACGGACAGGGCGACGCGCAGCGGGGGGCCGACCTCGCCGCCCAGGCGCATGGTCTGGCCGGTGTTGCGCCACACCGCGGCGATCCGGGAGCCGAGGGAGGCGGGGGTGTGCCGGTCGGTCCAGACGAGGACGGTGCTGACGGGGACGACGAGCGCGAGGCAGACGAGGGCCAGCCAGCCGCAGAGCGCGGCGGTGCCGCGGGTGAGGGTGGTGTCGAACCAGTAGTGGAAGCGCTGCTCGACGGGACGGACACGGCGTCCCGGGCCGCTCCGGTGACCGGACCGGGTCCCGGAGGGGGCGTGGGTCCGGTGCGCGGGCGGTTCGTCGGCGGTCCGGGTCTCCTCGGTCCGGCCGGGGCCGGCTCCCTGTGCGGCTCCCCGCTGCCGGGGTACGACCTTTTCGTCTTCTTTTCGCACGTCAGCAGAGTGCCGCCCCGCCGACGGCGGCGGGGCGGCATCGGGGCATGTTCATCCCTTCGTGATCAGTCCTCCCCGCACGGGTGGGACCGCCCGGTCAGGCGTACGGATCGAAGGGGATGCCGGCCGGCTTCGCCTTGGCCAGGTGGGAGGCGAAGCTCCCGTCCTTGAGGCCGAAGTGCGCGCTGCCGAAGTCGGCCTGGACGAGCTTCTCGCGGATGCCCGCGGGGTAGCCGTTCCAGCCGACCAGACTGGGGAACTGCCAGGTGTGCTGGTGGTTCTCGGGCGGTTCGTCGTTGGAGTTCGCCGGGCGGAAGCAGTGGGTGCCGATGCCGTCCTTGTGGTAGACGACCTTCGGATGGGTGCCGTCCCAGCGGATCCGGTCGCGGCCGTGGATGTCGAACTCGCCGTGGGCGGAGGTGGAGACGTACTGGGCCTGGCCGTTCTGCACCCAGACCACGACGTGCTCCCAGTCGTGGCGGTGTCCGCCGAGGCTGCTGCCGGCCAGTGCCTGGTCCTTCTCGAAGTAGAGGCCGTAGATGATCGCGCACCAGCCGTTGTTGCACTTCGCGCGCGCGTACCCGTTGGTGTTGCCGAGGTCCCAGGCGTCACGGCACTGGCCGTTGAGGGCGCCGGACGGGTTGAGGCCGCCGTTGAGCGTCCCGTCGGGACCGATCGCCGGGGTGGGGTAGCAGCCGTCGGTGTCGTAGTCGTAGGCCGGCTGGAAGGTCTGCTCCAGGACGTCGGCGTTGGCGGGCAGGGCGGTGGGCGGTGCGGCGAGCGCGGTGCCCGGCAGGGCGATGATCAGCGCGAGGGCTCCGGCGAGGGCGAGCGCGCCTCTCGTGGCGTACGCCTGTGTCTTCACTGCGTCCCCCAGGGTCGGTGGGCATGGACCGACCGAAGCTTGACATGCACACCCCAATAACGCGAGGGTGCCGGACCCCGGCAGGGCCTTGCCGGCCGGCCGCCCCCGGCCCCGCCCTCACCGCAGCGCGGCCGCCACCAGGCGGCGCACCTCCTCGACCGAAACGGCCCCGCCGTTGACCAGGCGGTCGAAGACCAGGCCGTCCACACAGGTGAGCAGGGTGACCGTGCGCTCGCCGGCGTCTTCGAGGCCCCGGGCGGCGAGGAACTCCTCGACGGACCGCCGGGCCGCGTTGTCGCGCGGGACGAGGATCTCCCGCAACTCGGGGTGGTGCACGCCCTCCAGGGCGCACGCGTAGCGCGCCAGGGAACGGCGGCGGCCTTCCCCGGTGAGCCGGAGCGCGGTGAACGCCGTGAGCCCGGCGACGAGTTCCTCGGCGTCGCGCGGCGGACCGGCCCGCCGTCCCGCCTCCTGGATCTCGGCCTGGTCGCGCTCGACGAGGCGGCCCACGAGCGCGGCCAGGAGCGACTGGCGGGTGCGGTGGTACGCGGAGGTCGTCCCCGGCGGCAGGCCGGCGGCCCGGTCGACCGCGCGATGGGTGAGCCCGCGCATGCCGTGCTCGGCGAGGACGTCGATGGCGGTGTCGGCGAGGAGGGCGCGTCGGGCGGCGGAGGAGGCGGGCATCCCCCCTTTCTACACCTGTAGAGGGGAGGAGTACGGTTCTTCTACATCCGTAGAAGAACCGTGGAAGGGACATCCGGCATGGACGGCGGCAACGCGGTGGTGGTCGGCGGCGGGATCGGCGGCCTCGCGGCGGCGATCGGGCTGCGGCGGGTCGGCTGGGAGGTGGTCGTCCTCGAACGCGCCGCCGCCCTCGGGGACGCCGGCGCGGGCATCTCCCTCCACGCCAACGGCATCCGCGCCCTGGACGCGCTCGGGGTCGGCGCGGAGGTGCGCGAGGCCGCCCGGCCCCAGTACACCGGCGGCACCCGCGTCCCGGGCGGCGGCTGGCTGGCCCGGATGGACGGGGCCGCCCTGGAGCGGACGCTCGGCACGCCGATCGTCGGAATCCCGCGCGCCGTCCTGCACCGGCTGCTGCGCGAGGCGCTCCCCGCCGAGTGCCTGGCCGTCGGGGCGGAGGCGACCTCCCTGGACCCGACCGCTCCCGACCGGGTGGGAGTGGTCACCCCGGAGGGGGTGCGGGAAGCGGAGCTGGTGGTGGCCGCCGACGGCGTGAACAGCGCACTGCGCGCACTGCTGTTCCCCGGCCATCCGGGACCGGCGTACAGCGGATCCACCGTCCTGCGCGCCATCACCGACGCCCCGCTGCCGCTGACGTCCGATTTCGAGCTGACCTGGGGCCGGGGCGCCGAGTTCGGGCACATCGCCCTCGCCGACGGGCGGGCCGAGTGGCACGCCGTGCTCAACTCCCCGCCGGGCGTGCGCCATCCCGACCCGCTGACCGTGCTCCGCCGCCGCTTCCGGGACTGGCACGAACCGATCCCGGCCCTCCTGGCGGCGACCCGCCCCGAGGCCGTGCTGCACCACGACGTCCACGAACTGACCGCTCCCCTGCCCGCCTTCACCGCGGGCCGGGTCGCCCTGCTCGGCGACGCCGCCCACGCCATGACCCCGAATCTCGGACAGGGCGCCTGCC
The DNA here is from genome assembly GCF_020400725.1 of Streptomyces sp. NK15101. Taxonomy (GTDB): domain Bacteria; phylum Actinomycetota; class Actinomycetes; order Streptomycetales; family Streptomycetaceae; genus Streptomyces. Next base: position 21,100 of record NZ_JAINVG010000099.1, read on the forward strand.
AGGCCCTGGAGGACGCGGTGTCACTGGCCGCCGCGCTCGCCGCCGCGCCCGACCTCGACACGGCACTGGCCCGGTACGACTCCGAACGGCGTCCCCGCAGCCAGGCCGTCGCCCTCGCCGCCCGCCGGGCCGGCCGGATGGGCCAGCAGCTCTCGCATCCGGTCGCCGTCTCCGTACGCAACACGGCCCTGCGGGCGGCGCCGGACCGGGCGACCCTGCGCGCCATCCTGCGGCACGCCGACTGGACACCGCCGATCCTGCCCCCGGAGAAGTAGGCGACACGGGAGCCCGCGGGGGCGGGTCGCGCCTCCTGCCGCCACCCTCGCGGGTACGGTGCGTCCTGACCCCGGCACGCACCGTCACGAAGACGGCACGAGGGGCTGGACGCACGAAGGAGATCTCGATGGCGATTCTGGTGACGGCCGAGATGGCGGGCGTGACGACCGACCAGTACGACGCCCTGAACAGCAAGCTCCAGGCGCTGCCCGGCAACCCCTTCGAGGGCTGCCTGTCCCACGTCTGCGTCCCGACGGACTCGGGCCTGGTCATCCACGACCTGTGGGAGTCGGAGCAGGCCATGCAGAAGTTCATGGGCCTGGTGATGCCCGTGGCCCAGGAACTCGGCCTCCCCCAGGGCTCCCGGCCCGAGGTCCACCGGGTCCACAACTACTGGGTGCCGTGACCGGATCCGCCGAGGGCCGCCCCGCGGGGCGTAGGGTCGCGTCATGTCCAAGACCGAGATCGACCGGTTGACCGCCGAGTTCTACGGCGCGTTCGACAACCGGGACGGCAAGGCCGCCGACGTGGACCGGATCCGGCGGCTGATGCTGCCGCAGGGGGTCGTCGTCTGCACCGCGCCCACGTTCACCGCGCACTCCGTGGAGGAGTTCGTCGTGCCGCGGGAGCGGCTGCTCTCCGGCGGACGGCTCGTCGAGTTCTCCGAGTGGGAGACCTCCGAGGAGACGCGGATCGAGGGCGACCTCGCCTCCCGGTTCGGCACCTACCGCAAGTCCGGCGTCCTCGACGGGAAGCCCTACGGGGGCGAGGGCACCAAGACGCTCCAGTTCGTCCGGACGCCGGACGGCTGGCGGATCTCGGCCTTCTCCTGGTTCGACCGCTCCTGACCGGCCGACGGCGGCCCGCCGCCCCTCCTCGTACGGAGAGGGGTGACGGGCCGCCCCCGTCCGACCACGGCTCCCGCGCGCCGGCGGGGCGCCGGAGCACCGGGTACGCACGGCAGTTGAGTACGGGGGCGCGTCCGGCGGTTGAGTACGGATGCTCATGTCCGGGCCGCGGGGTCCCCGGACGATGGTTCCGTCACCGTTCAGCCTCGGATCCAGGGGGCCTCCCGTGCTCAGTCGTCTCGCCGCCCATGTCGTCCCGTTCTTCGGGCGGCTGACCGTCACCTCGGACCCCGGGGCCCGTGTCGAGCCGGGCAGCATCCTCGTCGTGAACCACACGTCGCTCGCCGACCCGGCGCTCGTGCTCGCCGCGCTCCGCAGGCGGCTGGCCGTCGAGCCCGTCCTGCTCGCCACCTCGGGCCTCTGGCGGATCCCGGTCCTCGGCCGGGCGCTGACCCGCGAGGGGCACGTTCCCGTCCACCGCGGCTCGGCGCACGCCGCTGCGGCGCTGGACCACGCGGCGGTCGCGCTGGCGTCGGGGCGGCACGTGATGCTGTACGCGGAGGGACGCATCCCGCCGCGCCGGGACGCCGCCGAGAACGCGCCGGAGATGTTCCGCACCGGCCTCGCGCGGCTCGCGCGGGCGACGGGCGCTCCGGTCGTGCCGATCGGCCAGGCCGGGGCCCGGCGGATCACCTCGGGCGGGCGGGCGAAGCAGCTCGCCGGAGTGCTGACCGCGCCCGTCCGCAGGCCGGGCCTGCACGTCCACATCGGGGCGCCGCTGCGGCTGCCCGACGACGTGGCCGCCGCGACCGCGCTCGCCCACGGGGCCGTGACCGAGGCCTGGCGGACGGCGGCCGGGGCCCTGGGCGAGCCCGCGGCGCTCGGCGGCGGAGGACCGGCGGCCTCGCGCGGGGCCCGGCGCCGGGGCTGAGTCCCCGCCCCTCCGTCGGGCGGCGGTCTCGGCCCCGGCCCGCTCCTCCGCGCCCGCCGGCCGGAACAGCAGCGGGGAGGGGGCGAGTTCGAGGGCGGCGAGCGTCGGCTGGAACCAGTGCGGCCGGCGCGTCCCGAAGAGCCGGCTCGTCTTCGTGCAGGTGCTGTGCGTGGACCGGCCGGCCCACGAGACCTGCACGCGCACCGAGCTGCGCGACGTGTGGGGCGGCGCGGTCGTGGGCGCCCTCCGGCCCCTCCTCGACGAGGCCCGGCCCCCCGGCCGGCCCCGCCGGCCGCCGGGGGCCGCGCGGTCAGAAGACCGAGAGACCCGTGATGGTCGTGAAACGGTCGAGCGCGGTCACGCCCGCCACCGAGTTGCCCCGGCTGTCGAGGCCGGGGCTCCAGACGCACAGGGTGCAGCGGCCCGGGACGACGGCGACGACGGCTCCGCCGACGCCGCTCTTGCCGGGGAGCCCGACGCGGTAGGCGAAGTCGCCGGCCGCGTCGTAGGTGCCGCAGGTGAGCATGACGGCGTTGATCTGCTTGGCCTGACTGCGGGTCAGCAGACGGCTGCCGTCGGCGCGGAGTCCGTGCCGGGCCAGGAAACCGGTGGCGAGGGCCAGGTCGGCGCAGGACGCCTCCAGGGAGCACTGCCGGAAGTACTCGCGCAGCAGCTCGGGGACGGGGCCCGTGATGTTGCCGTAGGAGGCCATGAAGTGGGCGAGGGCCGCGTTGCGGTCGCCGTGGGCGGCTTCGGAGGCTGCGACGGCGGTGTCGAAGCCGAGGTCCGGGTTGCCGCTCTCGGCGCGCAGGAAGGCGAGCAGGTCTCCGGAGGCGTCGCCGGTCAGGCGGTGCAGCCGGTCGGTGACGACGAGGGCGCCGGCGTTGATGAACGGGTTGCGCGGGATGCCGTGTTCGTACTCCAGCTGGACGAGGGAGTTGAACGGGTCGCCGGAGGGCTCCCGGCCGACGTGGGCCCAGAGCGCCTCGCCCTCCCCGGCGAGGGCGAGCGCGAGGGTGAAGACCTTGGTGACGGACTGCGTGGAGAAGGGGCGGCGCCAGTCGCCCACTCCGTAGACCGTGCCGTCGAGCTCCGCCACGGCCATGCCGAAGTCGCGCGGGTCGCCCGCCGCGAGGGCCGGGATGTAGTCGGCCGGGGTGCCCCGGTCGGTGAGCTCCGCGATCTCCTCGGCGATGCGGTCGAGGACGGGCTGGAAGGAGGTGTTCGCGGTCACGCGCCGCCCCGCGTCCCGTGTCCGGCGGTCGCGGCGGCCAGGCCGAGGTCGCCACCGGCCGGCACGGCGAAGTAGCGGGCGACGTCGGCCTCCGTGACCTCGGCGAGGGTGGCCGGGGTCCAGTGGGGGTCGCGGTCCTTGTCGACGACCTGGGCGCGGATGCCCTCGACGAGGTCGGGGGTGGCGAGGGCCGCGCAGGAGACGCGGTACTCCAGGTCGAGGACCTCTTCGAGGGTGGCGAGGGCGCGGGAGCGGCGGAGCGTGGCCAGGGTCGCCTTGAGGGCGGCCGGGGAGCGTGAGAGGAGGGTCTCGGCCGTCTCCTTGGCCGCGGGCACGCCGGTGCCGAAGAGGCGGTCGACGATCTCCTCGACGGTCGGGGCGGTGTAGCAGGCGTCGATCCACTCCCGCTGCTCGGCGAGGACGCCGGCGGGCGGC